>JBOHRN010000001.1:0-2410 GCA_050732775.1 Longimicrobiaceae bacterium
GTCGAGCGCAACCCAACACATCACCTTCGGGTCGTCGAGGTGCTCGGCCACCCAGTCGGTGGTCACCAGCGCCTCGGGGTGCGCGTAGCCGCGCTGTTCGATGGATTTGGTCTCGGTTGTCATCAAACTCCTTTTCCCATGTAACGGTTCCGAATGCGATCGCCCGTAGACGATCACTTGCCAAAGCGGCGTCGTGCGGCGGAATCGCCGCATGAACCCCTTGCCCTGGATCACCCGCTCCACGGCCTCCGGAGAGTGGACGAACACGCGGAACGGGTTTCGGCGCACCCGGCAGGTGAAGTTCAGGATCGAAACCCCAAGTCGGTCCCACCAGGTGTCCCGCGGGTAAACCACGCCGCAGAGCCGCCCCGCCCGCTCCGCCGAAGCCGCGACCAACGCCTCCATGTCATCGTAACAGCAGATCACCCGGTCCAGCGTGACAATGTCGGCAGAGGCGACCCGCGGAGCGACCTCCACGAAGTCGCCGAAGTGGTACGTGACCCGGTCCCGGTACCCCTGCCGTTCCGCTTCGTCCTGTGCCGCCGCCAGGTAGGCCGGCGAGGCGTCGACCACGGTGGCGTGCTTTACCCCCGCGTCCAAGAGCCCGTTCGAGACGGCCCCGACGCCACCCCCGATATCCAGCAGCGTGGCGCCCTCAACACCTTCGGCGCGAATCGCGTCAAGCAGAATGCGCGTGGTTTTGAGGGGGCCCTTCTTGCGGTACCGCTTCAGGTCGTTCCGTGCGGCCTGCTCCCCGAATAGCGTCCGGATCCCCTGGCACTGGCAGCAACTCATTTTGCTTTCCCCCCGATCGCGAGGAGGGCGGCTAGCAGGGAGGTCGGGTTCACGGCTGTTCCTCCAGCAGACGGCGGATCATCTCCACGTTGGCTTCCGAATCCCATTCCGTCGCTCCGATCACCTTCTTCACGATCACGCCCTCCCGGTCGATCACGAATGACTCGGGAATCCCGGTGGTGCGGTAGATCCGCTGGATCTCGCCCGAGGGGTCGTGCCAGATATCGAAGGTGAGCCCATACTCCTCCACAAAGGCGCGCACATCGCCGCCGGAACGTCCGGCGGAGTCCACGCTACCGCGCGCCGCGTCGATACTCACGGCCACGATCCGCAGCCCATCCGGACCCAGTCGTTCGTGCAGCCGCTGCATGGACGGCATCTCCTCCCGGCAGGGCGGGCACCAGGTCGCCCAGATGTTGAGCAGCATCACCTGGCCCCGCAAATCGTTCAGGGACACCTGGTTCCCGTCCAGATCCCGGGCGACGAAATCGGGAGCCCGCGTCCCCACCTCGACCGGAAGAAACCGGTCGCGAGCTAGCCAGCCAGCCCGCCCCGACAAGACCAGCCAGGAGCGGTACTACGCCGCCGACTACCCACCACTGCCGGTCGATTCTACGCCTCGATCGCACTACGCCTGCGCGGGGTTGAAGGCCCGCAGCCGCAGGCTGTTGAGCACCACGCTGATCGAGCTGAACGCCATCGCCGCGCTGGCGAGGATCGGGCTCAGCAGGATCCCGAAGAACGGGTAGAGCAGCCCCGCGGCGATGGGGATTCCCAGCACGTTGTATCCGAAGGCCCAAAACAGGTTCTGCCGGATGATGCCCATCGTCTTGCGCGAGAGCGCGATCGCGGTCACCACGCCGTGCAGATCCCCGCGGATCAGGGTGATGTCGCTCGCCTCCAGGGCCACATCCGTCCCGGTGCCGATGGCGATGCCTACGTCCGCCTGCGCGAGGGCGGGCGCATCGTTGATCCCATCCCCCACCATCGCAACGACCTTGCCCTCCTGCTGCAGCCGCTTCACCTCGCGCGACTTGTCGGCGGGGAGAACCTCGGCCAGCACGCGGTCGATCCCCACCTGCCGCGCGATCGCCTCGGCGGTGCGGCGGTTGTCGCCGGTGAGCATGACGACCTCGAGCCCCAGTTCGTGCAGCCGCCGGATCGCCTCCGTGGAGGTCTCCTTGATCGGGTCGGCGACGGCGAGGATCCCCGCGAGCACGCCATCCACGGCCACGAACATGGGTGTCTTTCCTTCCTCCGCGAGGCGCGCGGCCTCCTCATCGAAGGCACCGGCTCCGATCCCCGACTCGCGCATCAGCTTCGCGTTCCCGATCCGCACCTCCCGGCCCTCCACGGTGGCACGCGCGCCGCGCCCGGTGATCGCCTCGAAGCCGGAGGCATCGGAGGGCGTGAGCCCCCGCGCCTCCGCCCCCCGGACGATCGCCGCGCCGAGCGGGTGCTCGGAGGCGCGTTCCAGCGACGCAACCAGGCGGAGCATCTCGTCTTCCCCGACGCCGGTGTCGGGGGCCAGGGCCACATCGGTGAGCGCCGGCTTCCCCTCGGTGATCGTCCCCGTTTTGTCGAGCACCACCGTCCGGATCTCGTGCGCCCGCTC
>JBOHRN010000002.1:0-157094 GCA_050732775.1 Longimicrobiaceae bacterium
CTGCGAGTTCCAGCCCTACCAGCGCGAGGTCGAACTGGACATCCGCGGCTAGGCGTAGCTAGCCGCTAGGGAGTAGCCGGGGGGCGTCGCCAGACGCCCCCCGGTTTCACTTTGTGACCAGGCGTGCTACAATGGGCGCGCCTCTGAACTGGCTACGGTAGCGTGACAGAACGAGACTCCTGGAAGCGGGCGGCGGCGCTCCGGGCCGCCGGGGAGATCCGGGACGGCATGGTCCTCGGCTTGGGGACTGGCTCTACCGTGCGCCACCTCTTGGACGAGATCGCGCGCCGCCGTGCCGCCGGGGAGTGGCCCGGGATCGCTGGGGTCCCTACCTCGGAAGAGACCCGCCGCCGCGCTGGGGCGCTCGCTATCCCACTCACCACCCTGGACCTCCATCCCAGCTTGGATCTGGCCATCGACGGAGCCGACGAAGTAGACCCTTCCCTGAACCTCATCAAGGGGCTCGGCGGTGCCCTGCTGCGTGAAAAAGTGGTGGCGCGCGCGGCGCGCGCGTTGGTGATAGTGGCCGACCAGAGCAAGAGAGTTGATAAACTGGGCACGCTGGCCCCCCTCCCGGTCGAGGTGGACCCCTTCGGAGCGCTCTCGCAGGCGCCCTTTCTGCGCCAGCTAGGCGCCGAGCCGTCGCTACGCTTGAACGAAGACGGAAAGCCGTTCCTTACCGACGGGGGGCACTACATCTATCACTGCCGCTTTCCAGGCGGGATCGATGATCCGAAACGGCTCGAACAAGAGCTCGCCGCGTGCCCGGGCGTCATCGAGAGCGGGCTCTTCATCGGTATGGCCGACGCCGTGGCCGTGGCCGGTCCCGACGGCGTCCGTTGGGAACAGAGGTGAGCCAGCCACTGATCGCTCCGTCTATCATCTCGGCCGACTTCACCCGGCTGGGAGACGAGATCCGCGCCGCCGGGGAGGCGGGTGCCGACCGCCTCCACCTCGACGTGATGGACGGCCACTTCGTCCCCAATATCACCTTCGGTCCACTGGTCTCGGCCGCGGCGCGGCGGGTGACCAGGCTCCCCCTGGACGTTCACCTGATGATCTCGGAACCGGACCGCTTCCTGGAGGACTTCATCAGCGCTGGGGCCGACACCGTCTCGGTCCACCTGGAGGCGTGTCCGCACCTGCACCGCACCCTTCAACGGATAAGAGAGCTCGGGGCGGAGTGCGGCGTGGCGATCAACCCCCACACGCCGGTGGAGGCGCTCGCCGAGGTGATCCCCCTCTGCGACCTGGTGGTCCTCATGTCGGTGAACCCCGGCTTCGGCGGCCAGCGGTACCTTCCGGAGAGCACCGGCAAGATCGCACGGCTGCGCGAACTTTTGCGGCGGCACGGTTCGTCCGCCCCCATCCACGTGGACGGGGGGATCGGGCCGGACACGGCCGCGGAAGCGGCCCGCGCCGGAGCCGGCGTGCTGGTGGCCGGATCAGCGATTTTTGGTAGCAAAGAGGACGTGGCCGCTAATCTGCGGCGTTTAAGAGCGGCAGCCGCGGGGTAACCTGTTCCGGTTCGGGGTGGTAGTGTTATCTTTTGCCTACGCCCGGGTGGTGAAACCGGTAAACACAGGGGACTTAAAATCCCCCGCCGAGAGGTATGCGGGTTCGAGTCCCGCCCCGGGCATGACCGCTCGCGGTTTCGCTTCGGAGCATCGAAATGAACGCTTCTGATCTTCTCCGCTGGACCCTCGCCGCCACCGCAGCCGCCGGTTTTGTGGCGGCGGTGTGGTTGATCCCTGACGCGGGACTGCGGCTTGCGGCCGCGCTGGTTTCCGCGACTACGGCTGGCTACGCCGCGGGGGGACTAATACCCGGCCTGGCCCGGCAGGTCGAGGGCAACCCCGAGCACGAGCGCCCCCGCCAGTACCACCAGCTGCGCGCAGCCACCACCCGGATGCTGGATTCTGTGCGCCGCATGAACGCCGTGGCAGTGGCCGCCGAGGAGGGCAAGCTGACCGTGCGCGACGCCTTCGGGGAGCTGACCAAGATAGAGACCGAGATGAAGCAGCTAGTCGAGGAGATGCGCGACGTAGCAGCGCGAGAAGGCCGCTGAGAACAGCTGATGCGCTGGCTTTTTGCCCTGGCCCTGCTCCCCGTCCTCTTCTGGGTGGCGCTGGTGGCCGCCATCTATCTGTACGGGGCCCGCGATGAGGCCCGTCCCGCGGGCGCTATCGTGGTGCTCGGCGCGGCGCAGTGGAACGGGCGCCCGTCTCCCGTGCTCAAGGCGCGGATGGACCACGCCATCGGTTTGCACCGGGAGGGTGTCGCGCCGGTCATTATCACTACTGGCGGGGTGGGCGCGCGCGACACCGTGAGCGAAGCCACGGTGGCCAAACGGTACGCGGTGGAGCAGGGGGTCTCAGCCGACGCCGTGTTCACAGAGACCAGCGGACTCCGCACCGTGCAGTCGATGCGCACGGTGGTGAAGATGATGGAGCGGCTGGGGATCGATTCCGCCATCCTGGTGAGCGACCCCTTTCACATGCTCCGGCTCAAAGTCCTTTGTATGCGGCTCGAACCCGACTTCCACAGCTCGCCTACCCGCACCAGCCCCATCTCGGACGACTTGGAAACCCGCTGGCGCCATATTCTAAGGGAGAGTTTCGTGATCCCGGTCGCCTTTTTCGAGTCGTAGAGGTAACCTGTCCCCCGGCGGGGGTGCGAGCGTCCTCCTTAGAGGACGGATTTGCTCCTCCCTCCGACTGGGTCTCCACCAGCCTAGTTCTTTGGAGTGTAAACGGTTACCGGCTCCGGTCCGCCCCTCACGGCGGATGGTATGGAAACTGCCCCCTTCGCGTCTCGCGGGTGGTCCCTTTCCCTAACCCAGGGGTACAGCCATGCCGACTTTCGCCCACGATATCGTGCGCGGCGCCGATCCCGAGGTGCGCCGCCAGCAGCTGAAGGGTGCCGAAGACAACGACCTGGTGGTCCGCTTCCTAGCTGGAGAGCAGCGGGCCTTCGACGAACTGGTGGAGCGTTACCACAACCGGCTCCTGAACTTCGTCTACCGCTCTACCGGCGACCGGCAGCGCGCCGAAGATCTGGTCCAGGAGACCTTCATCCGGGTGTACCGTCACCTGCGTAGGTTCGACACCAGCAAGAAGTTCTCGACCTGGATCTATACCATCGCCTCGAACCTGGGCAAGAACGAGCTGCGCAACCGCTCCCGCAACCCGCTCATCCTCTTCCAAGCCATCAAGAAGAACTGGGAGGCCGACCAGCGCCCCCTGGAGTGGGAGGACAACAGCTACCGGCCGGACGACCTGTTCCGGAAGCGCCACCTCAGGTCGCTGGTGGAGCAGGCGGTCGAGCGGCTCCCCGACCATCACCGGGCCGTGTTCGTGTTGAGGGAGATGGAGGGTAAGACGTACGAGGAGATCTCTGAGATCACCGACTGCAACCTGGGTACGGTCAAGAGCCGGCTGAACCGGGCCAGGAACAACTTTGCCCAGATTATCGCGCCGCTCTTGGACTAACACCCCGGGCAGCACAAAAAAACCTACCCCAGCTAGCTGGCTCAAGCAGCGGCCCGTCCTCGTCAGAGGGCGGGCCGCGTCGTCTCTTGGGAACACTGGACGGGCCGGGCGCGTAGAAGGAGTGTCGATACGCGCGCGCTACGCCGCGCTCCACTCAAGCTGAGCAAAGCCACATGGACTGCTCGGAGTTCCTCGCCAGGTACTCGGACTTTCGGGATCAGCGGTTGGACCAGGAGGGCGGCGAGTTCATCTGGCACCTGAACGTGTGCCCCTCGTGCCGCCGTTACGATGAGGTGGTTGTGCGGGGCGGTCACTTGGTCCGCGGCCTCAATCGAATCCGGGTCTCCCGCGACTTCTTCCCCCGGCTCCAGCACCGTATCTTTCACCTTGAGGAGAACCGCCGCCGCGGGTCCATCCCGGGTGTGGTTACGCCCTTGGCGGCCGGGGTGGCGGTTGCGGTGTCGATTTTCGCGGCCCTACCCCTGCTCCAGCCCGAAGCGGGCGGGCGGGCACTGTTCGAGCTCCCGCCTGTGGCCGCACTCTACCCGCCGGCCCCGGCCGAGGTGCCCTCTCTATTCCGCGCCGGGCCGATCCTGGTTCCGTCCCAAACCGGCACGGCGACGACTCGTTCTACACTACTCCAAGAGTACTCTCCGCTGCTACGCCCATCCGCCCGTTTGGCGTCGGATTGACAGCGGGGACCGGCTTCCTCCATCTTGGCACCGTGCCCAAGACCTCCCCTTCAGCCCTCTCCCGACTCCTCTCGTCAACTCCCCCCGGGGGTGTCTTCTTCCTACACGGCGAGGAGGAGTACCTGCGGGAGGAGATGGTGAAAAGGGTGGTGGACGCCCACCTCGAGCAGGCCGTCAGGGACTTTAACCTGGACCAGCTGCGGGGTGCCGATGCCCCCGCCGACGCGCTCGCCTCCATCCTGGCCACGCCGCCGATGATGTCGCCATGGCGGGCGGTGGTGGTGCGCGAGGCCCAGGCGCTCTCGCCCGCGGCCCGCGAGGTACTCCTCTCCGCGCTGGCAGATCCCCCCGGGGGCCTGGTCTTGGTCGTCTCGGCCACCATCCCCCCGAAATCCAAGGCGCGTTTTTACCAGCAGTTGGAGAAGCGCGCGGCGAGCTCGGAGTTTTCCCGCATGTCGGTGGCCGACGCGCCCGGGTGGTTGGTAGAGCAGGCCCGCGAAAGGCACGGCAAGCTGATGGCTCCCGAGACAGCCCGGCTCCTGGTGGCGGGCGCGGGCAGCGACTTGGGCACCCTGTCGCTGGAGCTCGACAAGCTCGCTGGCTACGTGGGTGAAGGTAAGGAGATCGGCGCGGACGACGTGCGCGCGGCCGGGGTGTCGCTGCCCGCCCAGGACAGGTGGGAATGGTTCGACTTGGTGGGGTCCCGGCGCTTCCGCGAAGCCCGCCGAGCCCTGCCCGCCTTACTCGGTTCCGGGGAGAACGGTGTGGGGGTGGTAGCCGGTCTGGGCACGCATCTCTTGCGTGTGGGCTTGGCCCTGGCGGGCGGCCGGGGAGCGCTGGAGCGCGCACTCCCGGCGTATCAACGCTGGCTGGCCGGGCGCCTGCTACCCCAGACGCGGGAGTGGTCGCCGGAGGAGCTCGAGCGGGCGCTCGCCGGTCTCCTGCGCGCAGACCGGCTGCTCAAGTCGGCCCCCTTGTCGGACCTGCAGGTGCTGGACGAACTCCTCCTCCGCCTGCAGGCGGACACCAGCCCGGGGCGGCGGAGGGCGGCGTGAGGGCGGCGTCCGTGTGCGCGGCGCTGGCGGCTCTCTCGGCGGGGTTTATCGTCACGCAACCCTCCCAGTGCCGGGCCCAGGACGGTTCGGAGGCGCGGCTCGACCGGGTCGACCTACTCATCCAGACCGAAGACCTCGCCGCGGCCCGGGATACGCTCTCTCTCTGGTGGCAAGAAGACGCGATCAAGGTGGTCGGTAACGTCAAGGCGCGGGGGGTCTATCTGCGCGCCCTGCTGGCCGAGTCGGCCGAGGAAGCCGAGCACGACTACCTGCGGCTGGCGGTGGAGCATCCCTTCTCGCCCTACGCCGACGTGGCGCTCCTGCGGGTGGGCCAGTACCACCTAGCCCGGGGCGAGAGCGCGGAAGCCGGTTTCTTTTTGAACCGGCTCTACCGGGACTATCCGAACAGCCCCATCCGGCCTCTTGGCTCACTCTGGCTCGGCCGGGTCCGGCTCGCCGCGGGCGAGGAGTCCGACGGCTGTGACCTTGTGCTCGCCGCGTACCAGGCGGGAGAAAACCAGGAGCTGCGCCAGGCCGCCGCCGAGAGCTGGGTGGCGGGGTGCGGAAGTGTCCAGGCCCTCGGCCCGGAAGCGGCGGAGCTCTTGCCCTCCGGGGACGGGGGATCCCCTCCCGAGCCGGACGACTCACCGCCGGCGGAGGAGGTGGACGGGGAAGAAGGGGAGGCGCTGTTTACCGTGCAGGTGGCGGCCCTCGCCTCGCTGGAGCGGGCCGAGATGCTGCGGGAAGAGCTACGAGAGGTCGGAGAGGACGCCTTCCTGGCGCGCGTGGAAGGTAGCTCGCTGACCCGGGTGCGGGTGGGTGGCTTTTCCGACCGTGACACGGCCTTGCGGGCGGCGGCCCGGCTCCAGGAGTTGGGGTACGGGGCGCTGGTGGTCCGGATCGTCGATTAGAAGTGCCCGCCAGGGACGAAACCCCCCTCATGCTCCAGTGGCGGGAGATCAAGTCCCGCCACCCCGACGCCCTCGTCTTCTTCCGGGTGGGCGACTTCTACGAGATGTTCTACGAGGACGCGATAGCAGGGGCGCGGCTCCTGGACCTCACCCTCACCTCCCGCAACAACGGTAGCTCGCGCGCGCCGCTGGCCGGGGTCCCGGCCGTGGCTCTGGACGGCTACTTGGAACGGCTGGTGGGGTTGGGCAGGCGGGTGGCCATTTGCGACCAGATCGAAGAGGCGGCACTGGCCAAGGGGCTGGTGCGGCGCGAGGTAACCGAGCTGGTGACCCCGGGCGCGGTCTTCTCCGAGCGGCTGTTAGACGCCCGGCGCAACAACTTTCTGGCCGCCGTGGCCGGAGACCGAGAGGGAGGAAAGTTAGGGTTGGCCGCCGCCGACCTTACCACCGGCGAGGTCATCCTCTACCCCGCCTCTCCCGCCGGGATCGCCGATCTGCTGGCGCTGGTCGAGCCCTCCGAACTTCTACTCCCACGTGGCTGGGAGGGGAGTTTCCTTAGCGGGGCAGCGGACCTACCGCGCACCTTTCGTCCCGACTGGATGTTTGATCCCGCCACCGCCGAAGAGGAGCTCCTGCGCGGCTACGGTGTGCTCGACCTCTCCGGTTTCGGGCTGGGCGGTGGAGATGAACCGTTGCTGGCCGCGTGTGGCGCCCTGGTCGCCTACTTGGGTGAGATTCAACCGATGCACCGGAGCCGGCTGCGGCCGCCCAGGGTGGAGCGGGGCGGAGAGACGCTGTTTCTCGACCAGATGACCTGCCGCAACCTGGAGCTCGTAGAACCGCTGCGCGGCACCGGCAGCAAGGCAACCCTGCTGGGCGTGCTGGACAGGGCCGAGACGCCGATGGGGGCCCGTCTGCTGCGGCGCTGGCTCCTCTCCCCCCTCTTGGACGTAGAGAAGATACGAGCCAGGCACGACGCGGTGGAGGAGCTCGCTCAAGCGGACCTACGGCGCGCCCTCCGGGGCGCCCTGGCCGGGGTGCGCGACCTGGAGCGGCTGGCGGTAAAGATCTCGGCGCGGCGGGCGAGCCCGCGCGACCTTCTGGCCACGGGAGGTTCCCTGGAGCGTCTGCCGGTCCTGGCGGATCTGCTCTCGAACGCCGGTTGCGGGTTACTGGTTCGCCACCGGGACGGGATCGACCCGCTGGGGGACGTCCGCGAGGTGATCGAAGGGGCCATCGACCCCGACGCTCCCCCCTCGCTGGCTGACGGCGGGGTTATCCGCGCCGGGTACGACCACGACCTGGACGAGCTGCGCTCCTTGCGCGACGGCGCGCGCGGCTGGATCGCCCAGCTCCAGCAGCGGGAGCGGGAACGGACCGGCATCGGCTCGCTCAAGGTTGGCTTCAACCGGGTGTTCGGCTACTACTTGGAGGTCACCCGCGCTAACCTGGAGCGCGTCCCGGACGACTACCAGCGGCGCCAGACCCTCAGCGGCGCGGAGCGCTTCGTGACCCCGGAGTTGAAGGAGTGGGAAGCGAAGGTCGTGGGTGCGGAGGAGGAGATAGCCGCCACCGAAGCCCGGCTCTTCGCCCAGGTGCGGGAGAAGGTGGCGGCAGAGGCCGGGCGCTTGCAGGAGACCGCCGCGCAGGTGGCCGTCCTCGACGTGCTCGCGTGCTTCGCCGAGGTGGCCGTACGTAACGGCTACGCCCGCCCCGAGATCCAGCACGGCTTCGACTTGGAGATCGAAGCTGGGCGCCACCCGGTGGTCGAGACGGTAATGCCGCGCGAGAGCTTCATCCCCAACGGCATCTCCCTGGACCAGGACCACCGGGTAGTGATTCTGACCGGCCCCAACATGGCCGGCAAGTCAACGGTGCTCAGGCAGGTGGGGCTCATCGTGCTGCTGGCCCAGACTGGCTCCTTCGTGCCCGCCCGCGCCGCCCGTGTCGGCGTGGTCGACCGCCTCTTTACCCGCGTGGGCGCCTCCGACAACCTGGCCCTGGGCCAGTCCACCTTCATGGTCGAGATGAGCGAGACCGCCGCCATCTTGAACGGCGCCACCGAACGCTCCCTGGTGCTGCTGGACGAGGTGGGGCGGGGTACCTCGACCTGGGACGGTCTCAGCGTGGCGGTGGCCGCGACCGAGGACCTGCACCAGAGGATCGGCGCCAAAACCATCTTCGCCACCCACTTTCACGAGCTGACCCGGTTGGCCGAGCGGCTCCCCGGTGTCGTCAACTTGTCGGTGGCGGTACGCGAAGAGGGAGACGAGGTTATCTTTTTGCACCGGCTGGTAGCCGGCGGCGCCGACCGTTCGTACGGGGTAGAGGTGGCCCGGCTGGCCGGGCTCCCCGCCGGGGTGGTGGCCCGCGCCCGGGAGGTCCTGTCCGAGCTGGAGCGCGGCGAGGGCGCGGCCGCTCTCACCCGCCCCCCCGCCGACCCGGACCAGCTACCCCTGTTCGATACCCCGTTGGACCATCCGGTGCTGACGCGGCTGCGCGGGGTTGACCCGGAGCTGATGACCCCATTGGAGGCGCTCAATCTACTGGCCGAGCTGGCGGGTTCGGTGGAGTACCGTCGCTGAATACACCACTCGCATGAAACTCAACTTAGCCATTTTTTTAGCGCTCCTCCAAGCCGGCTGTGGGGGCGAGCCGCCCCCCGAGGTGCCGCCCCGGCAGACCTCTCCCTCTACCTTTCAGTACCCCGAGGAGCTGTGGGACGCGGGGGTGGAGGGGGAGACCTCGCTGCGGGTATTCATAAACGAGCAGGGCCGGGTGGATTCAACCCGGGTGGAGGAGTCGAGCGGCTACCCCGCTTTCGATTCGGCCGCCGTCCAGGGCGCCGGGCGGCTTGCCTTCGAGCCCGCGCGCCGGGGGGAGCAGCCGGTCGGGGTGTGGGTTCTGCTGCCGGTTCAGTTCAATCTGGAAGGGGGGGAGGCGCCGGCGGACGGTTCCGCGCCGGCCGAAGACGAGGGCGGCGGGGAAGGGCAGTGAAACGGGTCTGTGCCACGGTCCTGGAGGCCGTGGGCGACACCCCCCTCATCCGGCTCCAGAGGGTTGTCGCGGGTGTGCGCACGCCGGTGTACGCCAAAGCCGAGTTCATGAACCCGGGCGGTTCGGTCAAGGACCGCATAGGTCCGGCCATCATCGAGCGAGCCGAGCGGGAGGGGCGGCTCCGCCCCGGCGGCACCGTGGTAGAGGCGACCAGCGGCAACACCGGCGTGACGCTCGCCATGACCGCCGCGGTCAAGGGGTACCGGTGCGTTTTTACCATCCCCGACAAGATGAGCCGGGAAAAGGTCAAGCTCCTGCGCGCCTTCGGAGCCGAGGTGGTCATAACGCCCAGCGACGTGCCGCCGGACGACCCCGAGCACTACCTGATGCGAGCTAAGCGGATCGCCAAGGAGACCCCCAACGCCGTCCTGGCCGACCAGTTCTACAACAGCGCCAACCCCGAAGCCCACTACCGGAGCACCGGACCCGAACTCTGGGAGCAGACCGGCGGAGGTATCACCCACTTGGTGGCGAGCGCCGGCACCGGCGGTACCATCACCGGCGCTGGTCGCTTCCTCAAGGAGAAGAACCCGGCCGTCCGGGTTATCGCGGCCGACCCGGTCGGCTCCATCCTCAAGGAGCAAGCCGAGACCGGGTGCCACGGAGAGAGGGAGGTCTACCAGGTGGAAGGGGTGGGTCAGGACAAGGTTCCCGGCACCTTGGACATGCCGGTTGTGGACGAGTGGCGCTCCGTCGACGACGCCAGCGCCTTTCGCCTGGCGCGGCTGCTTGCCCGGGAGGAGGGTCTGTTCGTGGGCGGATCGTCGGGGCTCATCGCCCACGCCGCTCTGGAAGTAGCGCGCGAAGTAGACCACGCGGATGCCTGCGTCGTCTTCGTGCTCTGCGACACGGGCGAGCGTTACCTGTCCAAACTCTTTGACGACGAGTGGATGCGCGAGATGGGGTTCCTCCCCTAGGGCTCTTCTCGAACCGCGCCACCCGGCGGAGGGTTGCCACCGCCCGATCTCTGGTTACATTCCCGTGACCCGACCGTGCTCGCGCGCGGAAGAGTTACCCGTACCATTCCGTTTCTAAAGCAGAAACCCTCACAACTCCGGAGAACTTACGCATGAAACGATCGCCCCTCTTAGCGACCCTCGCCGCCCTCGCCGGATTCGGTTTTGGGCTGCTCGTTACGGACGCCGCGGCCCAGGTAACCACGGGCACCATCCGCGGCGAAGTGACTACCGCCGACGGAGCCACCTTGGAGGGCGCTCAGGTGACCGCTATCAACGAGGAGACGGGTGTGACCCGAGGAGTCCTGGCCGACAGTCAAGGACGCTTTACCCTGCGCCTGCTCCCTCCGGGCAGTTATACAGTGGTGGTTCAAAGGATCGGCTACGCCGAAGGACGGGCCGAGCGGGTTCGAGTCCGGCTGGGCGAAGCGACCAGCACCGACTTCGCGCTCAGGCAGGAAGCGATCGAGATCGAAGGCGTCACCGTGGTCGCCGGGCGAGAGCTACAGATCGACGCCAGCCAGACCGGCGTGGCCGAGTTCATTTCGGAGGAGCAGCTGGATAACCTCCCCACGGCGGGCCGGGATTTCACGGACTTCATCAGTCTTTCCGGGCTCATCAGCCCCCAGCCGGAGATCAGCACGGGCGGGCAGTTCTCCATCGGTGGGGCTCGTACCACCGGGACCAACGTGCAGATCGACGGTGCCGACGCCAACAACGCCTTCTTCGGGGAGAACCGAGGGTCGTCCCGGATTCCGTTTGCCTTCTCGCTAGAATCGATCCAGGAGCTCCAGGTCATCACCAACGGCTACGACGTCGAGTACGGCAAGTTCAGCGGTGGGGTGATAAACGCCGTCACCAAAGGGGGCACCAATGAAGTCGAGGGCAACTTCTTCCTCTACGGTCGCGACGCCGCTCTCACGGGTGACAACTTCGACGGCTCCGCCCCGCAGGAATTCAACTCTTACCAGTTCGGCGGTACAGTCTCGGGTCCCATCATCGAGGACCAACTCCACTACTTCGTCTCCGGCGACTTCCAGCGCCGCGACCAGCCCGTCTTCGCCCTGGACGCCAACCGCTCCGGTCTTCCGGCCGCGGAGATCAACGAGTTTCTGGACATCCTGGCGAACGAATACGGTTTCGACGTCTCCGACCAGTCCGGAGTCTTTGAAGAGACCGACGACCAGGAAGCCGTTTTCGGGCGTATTGATTACGCCATCAACCCGAGCCATCGGCTCACCGTGCGGGCCAACTACACCAACTTCCGCAACCAGAACGACCGCATCAGCGCCGGAGGCGACGAGGCCAGATCAATGGGAGGGACCTTCGAGGATCAAACTCTCTCGCTGGTCGGCGAACTGAACTCCACCTTGAACCAGCGGGCTACCGTATACAACACCCTCCGGCTCCACTACTCCGACGAAAAGCGGCCACGACCCGCGAACAGCTCCCTGCCTTCAGTCACGGTAGATCTGGACGACGGGAGCTTGGGCTACGGCGGTAACTTCTTCGGTATCCTATTCGCCAACAACTTGGAGGAGTCGAAGTTTCAGCTCACCGACAACCTCACCTGGGAGGTCGGAAACCACACCCTAAAGGTCGGCACGGACAACATCTTCGCCAACACCTTCAATGAGTTCTGGTTGAACGGGAACGGGTTTTTCACCTTTGGAAGTCTCGACGACTTCCGCGACCGGACTCCCGGGTTCTCACTCCGCTTCGTGCCGGCCGCGCCCGGCAGCGGCGAGCCCGACCCGAACCCGACCGCACCGATCGCCGACTTCGACACCCGGGAGCACGCTTTCTACCTCCAAGATGAATGGCGAGCGACCGACCGGCTTCTGCTCATGCTCGGGTTGCGCTACGATTACATGGCCTTCCCCGACGATGGAGAGCCGCTGAGCAATCCGGAGTTTAGGACAATTCTGGACGATGAGTTCGGGGTCTCGACTGCCGATACTCCCAACGATGTCAATAACTTTGGCCCCCGGGTATCTTTCAGCTACGACTTCTCGGGCAACCAAACCAGCGTACTGCGCGGCGGAGGCGGGCTTTTCTACGGCCGGGTGCCGGCGGTGCTGCACGGCAACGTGCTGAGCAGCACGCCCAACCCTCTGCTGGCGATCGTTTGCATAGCCGCCGCGACGCCGGAGTTCCGTTACGAAGAGTGGCAGGATCCGGACAACATCCCCAGCGACTGCCGCTTCAGGGGGTTCCAGGGCGATCCGTTTGGGATCGGCATCGTGGGCGCGCCGGAGATCGCGACCTGGGATCCGGAGCTCGGGTTTCCGGCCACGGCTAAGTTTAACTTGGGGTACGAACACCAGTTCTCACCCCGCCTCCAGGCGGGGGTGCAGGCGATCTACTCCCAGACGCGGGATAACTACCACGTCATGGATCTCAACCTCCAAGAGCCAGTTTTCTTTACCGCCGACGGCCGCCCCGTCCATACCGAAGCGGCTGGCTTCGAGCCCGACGACGCGGCCAGCGAGAGAGATTACGGTGTGACTTCGGAGGTACGGCGAGTCTACCACCAGACCGATCACGGTCTGGCGCGTGGCTTTAACCTGAAGTTAGACCTGGAGAGCCGCCCGCTGGAAAACCTGCGGATAGGCGCCAACTACACCTACAACCGGGCTTCCGACAACTCTTCTTTCATCTGTTGCACCGCCAACGCCGGGCTTTTTGACACCCCCACCGCGGGTGATCCGAACTTCCTCGGAGAAGAGGGAGACGATGTGGCGGGAACCTGGGCGCCGTCCGATTTCGAGCGCCGCCACGTCATCGTGGGCAACGCTATCTGGGCGCTGCCGGCAGACTTCAACCTCGGCGTGATCTACCGGGCGCAGTCAGGAAATCCGTTCACGCCCACGGTTAGCGGCGATATCAACGCCGACGGCAACGATGGCAACGACCGGCCGTTCATTCCAGACCCCGATATCCCCATCGCCTTGCGTTTCGAAAACCCAGCAGAGCTGGAGGAGTACCGCCAGCTCGTGGCCCAGAACGACTGCCTGCGCGAGAACGTGGGCCGCATCATCGGCCGCAACGTCTGCCGTAACCCCTGGTGGCACAGCTTGAACGTCAAGGCCAGTAAGGGGTTCAGTACCTTCGGGGGCCAGAAGTTGGAGGTGGTGCTCGACCTTTTCAACCTGCTCGACGCCTTTGGGCTCGAGGCCGGCGAGCTCGTTTTCAAGCGGAGGGGTCTGTTCCGGGCCGAAGGGTTCGATCCGACCACAAATGAAGTGATTTACTCCGTGGACAACCGCTTTGGGCAGCGGGTGCCGCTGGGCGCGGCGCAACTCCAGTTCCAGGCGCAGTTGGGGCTACGCTACACTTTCTGACCCAGCGAGAAGTGGTGGGTCACGGCGGGGCGGCCTCTGGCCGCCCCGCTTTTTTTGAGCGAGCTAGCAGACTCAGTCGGCCGGGGCGTCTTGCTCGAGTCGCTCGATTTCGTCGACCACCGCTAGCACTAGCTCCTGCTTCTCCTGCCAGGGTAGAAACGCGCTCTCGAAGCTCATCACGGTGAGCTCCACCAACTCGTCCCAGTCGAAACCGAGGTGCTGGTGCGCGCGCCACAACTCCTCGCTCACGGTGGTGGCGCTCATTAGCCGGTTGTCCGTGTTGACGGAGAGCTGCAACCCTTGGTCGAAGTAGCGGCGCAGGGGGTGGCTCGCGAAGTCGGTCGCCGCGCGGGTCTGTACGTTAGAGGTGAGGCAGACCTCGAGAGGAACGCGCTGGTCGCGGACGTAGGCGAGTAGCGACTCGTCCTCGCCTAGCCGGGTGCCGTGGCCGATACGGTTGGCCCGGCAGACTCCCAGCGCCTCCCGGATGGATTCGGCCCCGGCTGCCTCACCCGCGTGGACGGTTATGGGCAGGTCGGCCTCCATGGCGGGGTGGAAGCCGTCCAGAAAGTTCCCCGGCGGATTTCCCTGCTCGCCGCCGGCCAGGTCGTAGGCGACGACGCCCCGGCCTTTGTAGGCGGCGGCCAGTTCACCCATCTCCGCGGCCGAGGCGGGGGGCAAGTGGCGCAGCCCGCACACGATCAAGCCCGTCTTGACGCCTAGATCGGCCTCCGCGCGCCCGAGCCCCCGCAACGGTGCGTCCACGGTTTCTGCCAGCGGAAGTCCTGCTTCGGTGTGGAGAGCCGGGCAGTAGCGGACCTCCAGGTAGCGGACGTTCTCGCGGGCCGCGTCTTCTGCCAGCTCGTAGGCGATGCGCTCGAGCGCATCGGCCGTCTGCATGACCGAGAGGGTGGTGGCGAAGCGGGCCAAGTAGTCGGTCAGGTTGGCGGCGTCCTTAACCCGCATGTATGCGCGCAACCCTTCGGCGTCTTCCGCTGGCATGGCCTCGCCGTACTCGCGGGCTAGCTCGAGCATGGTTTCGGGCCGCAACGAGCCGTCCAGGTGGACATGCAGCTCGGCCTTGGGGAGCTTACGGAGAAGGTCGCGGGTAACGTGCATAGAGACGGCTGAATTAGAGTAGCACACCCACCATTGCGGCGGTCATGAAGGCGGCCAGGGTGCCCGCGAACATGGCGCGCAACCCCACTCGGCTCAGGTCTCCCCGGCGCTCTGGAGCCAGCCCGCTGATGCCACCGATCTGGATGGCGATGCTGCTGAAGTTGGCGAAGCCGCAGAGGGCGTAGGTGGCGATCACCACCGAGCGGGGAGATAACTCGGCTCCGGCTCCCAGCAGCTCGGCCAGGTGCAGGTAGGCCACGAATTCGTTGAGGGCCATCTTCTCGCCCAGGAGCACGCCCACGGCCAGGGCGTCTTGCCAGGGTGTTCCCATGAGCCAGGCGAAGGGCGCCCCGATCCAGCCCAAGAGCAGCTGGATGCTAAGCTCAGGAAAGCCGATCCACCCCCCTACCCCCCCCAGAATGCCGTTTCCTAACGCCAGTAGGGCGATAAAAGCCAGTAGCATGGCGGCCACGTTGAGGGCCAGAAAGAGCCCCTCGCTGGCCCCGCGCGCGGCGGCGTCGATCAGGTTGGCGTCGGGGTTTTCCAGCTCGATCTTGATCTCGCCCCGCGTCACCGACTCTTCGGTCTCCGGGTACATGAGCTTGGCCATCGCCAAGGCGGCGGGTGCCGACATGACCGAGGCGGCGATCAGATGGCCGGCGATATCCGGGAAAAAGGCGACCAACATACCCACGTAGGCCGCCATTACCCCCCCCGCCACGGTGGCGAAGCCGCCGGTCATGACCGCGTGCAGCTCGCTATTGGTCATGGTTTGGATAAACGGCTTGACCAGCAGCGGGGCCTCGGTCTGGCCCACGAAGATGTTACCGGCCGCGCTCAAGCTCTCCGAGCCCGAGGTCTTCATAGTGCGCACCATCACCCAAGCGAACGCCCTCACCACCTTTTGCATGACGCCCAGGTAGTATAGCAGCGTCATCAGGGAGGAGAAGAAGATGATGGTGGGGAGCACGTTGAAGGCGAAGTACCCGCCCGTGTTGGCCCACGCCCGCACCTCGGGTATCGGCGCCATGGGTCCCTCTGCCGTACCCACGGGTACATTGTTCATGACCAGGTTGCCGAAAATAAAGCGGGCTCCCTCCTCGGTGTAGCCGATCAGGATCACGAACAGATCGTTGAGGGCGTCGAAGAAGGCCCGGCCCGGCCCGCTAAGTAGGATGATGGTGGCGAACAAGAACTGGAGGGTTACCCCCCACCAGACCACCCGCCACTGGATAGCGCTCCGGTCGGTGCTAAAAAACCACCCCAAGAGTATAAACACCGCCAGCCCGAGGAAGCTGGTGAGCCGCTCCGCCACGGTGCCGCCGCGCGCCTCGGCTTGGGCGCGCCGGGCTCGTTCGGCCGCACTGGGGAGGCCGTCGTCCGGCACGGGCAGCAGCTGGGACGGGGTGGTGTCCGGATCTCCCGGGACCACGACGGTATCGAGCGCGGGGGGGACGGTGTCCTGACCGGAAACGGTGAAGCCGGTTACCAGCAGAACTCCGGCTAGCAGCCAGAGGATAGGCAGGGCGTGGGGCGGCTTCGGCATGGGCGCTCGGCTAGCTCGGATAGACTCCGGACACCGGCAGGGAGGTCCGGGGGAGCGCCCATGATACCGTCACCACTCCAACCGCGCCACCTCCGAGCGGGTGAGTTTGCGCTTGCTCCGCTTGGCCCCGCTCAGCTCCTTCTTCTCGAACAGCTTGATGAGCGCCAGCCCGGCCACGAAACCGCCCACGTGCGCCCAGAACGCCACGCCCCCGCCGCCGGGCGCCTCCGGCCCGAGAGAGACCACCCCGCTGGCGAGCTGGATCAAGAACCAGTAGCCGAGGGCCACGATGGCGCGCAGCTCGAAGATCCACAGGGGCGGGAACCAGTAGCGCACCCGTACTTTTGGGTACAGGAGCACGTACGCGCCCATTACCCCGCTGATGGCTCCGCTGGCGCCGACCATCGGCACCTGCCCCGAGGGGTCGGTGAAGATGTGGACCGCGGCCGCCGCCAGCCCCGAGACCAGGTAGAAGGCGATGTAGCGGAGATGGCCCATGGAGTCCTCGATGTTGTTCCCGAAGACCCACAGAAAGAGCATGTTGCCGATCAGGTGTGCCCAGCCGCCGTGCATGAACATGGAGGTAACGAGCGCCAGATAGCTCAGCCCCTCGACTTCGCACCGGCCGGTGACCTCGCACGGCACCGAGCCGTACTCAAACACCGACGCTTGCAGGGCGTTGGGGTCGCCCGCGCCCTGTAGGAGGAACCACGCCGCCACGTTCAACCCGATGAACAGGTAGTTGACGTAAGGGACGATTTCGGTGGGGTTCTCGTCTTTGATGGGGATCATGCCGTGCTCTCCGTTCGAGAGGAGTGGTGTCGTGGCGGTGGCCCTCTACCTCTTCAAAAGCGAGGCCGTAGGAGCGGTTCGGCGCCCGGGCTGGGAGTAAAGCGGCCGCTAGCGGGGACGGGTAGGGGGGAGGGGAGGAGTTCCAGATACTCCAAGAGGGCGTCCAGATCGACGATTCCAGTGAGGGTCTGTTCCCCGGCTGGGCCGAACATGTCGTAGCCGCTACCGCCTTCAGCCATGAAATCGTTCACCGTCACCGTGTAGCGCTGGCTAGCCGAAACCGAGGCGCCGGTCTCGAGTACCAGCGAGGTCACGCGCTCTCCGGCCGGTGCCCCGGGGTCGTACTCCACCAGGAGTCCGCTCACGTGGGCTCCCGGCTCCCCGCCAGCCAGAGCGTGCTCCACCGCTTCGAGCAGCTCCCCTCCCGAGAGTTCGACGGTCACCAGAGTGTTCTGGAACGGCTGCAGCCGGTACAAGTCGCCGTAGGTGACCGGGCCGGCCGGCAGGTCTATCCGGATGCCTCCGTTGTTCATGAGGGCGGCTTGCGTGCCGGTGGCAGCTCGCTGGGCGTCCGCGATCAGGTTGCCGAGGGCGTACTCTCCCCCTTCCCGTTCGAGAGGGTGGGCAAGGGTGGTGATCTCTCGCCCCACCAGCGGGGCGATCCGTTCCGCGGCTTCGTCCACCAGGGCGCCTATCGCCCGGTCTGGCTCCACCCGGTCGGCGAAGGTGGTGGGTTGGGCGGTTACGCGCACCGCCACGCTGTCCCGGGAGATACGTTCCAGGTCTACCACGGAGAAGCGGGTACCGCCGGAGTTGGCCTGTACCACGACCACGCCGTTTACGCGGGTGTCGAGGTGGGTGTGCGAGTCGCCGGACACGATCAGGTCGGGCCGGTGGAGCAGCCGGCGGGTGATCTCGATGATGTCGCCCTCGCAGCCGCCCTGGTCGCAGCGGCCGCCTTCGTGAGCGGTCACCACCACGAAGTCGGCGCCCGCGGCTCGCGCGCGGGGTACCCAACGGTTCAAGGCCTCGGCCGGGTCACCGAAGCGGAGTCCGGCCACGTGGGAAGGGCGAGTTCGGGTCGGGGTCTCCTGGTCGGCGAGGCCGACCACCGCCACCGTGACCGAGTCGCACTGCGCCGACGGCGTACAGCCGCGCCTGAGTAGAACCATCGGCTCCAGCCAGGAGGGCAGGGTGTCACTCCCGGCCACGTAAACGTTGGCCGCTAACCAGGGGAAGGCCGACTGGGCGATGCGCTCTTGGAACACACTGACCCCCCAGTCAAACTCGTGATTACCAGCCGCCGCCGCGTCGACTCCGATGCGGTTGTGGACTTCGATCACCACGGCGCCGTCGGTGAGGTTGGACAGCGGGGTGCCCTGCATCACGTCTCCCGCGTCGAGTATCACCGTCGGTGCGCTGCCGGCGCGGTACCGTTCAAGGTACGCCGCCAGCACCGCCGCCCCGCCCACGGCGCGGCCGCCAGCCCAGTCGGGGGTGGTGCTTTCCAGGGCGCCGTGGAAGTCGTTGAAACCGAGCACCCGCAGCCGGGGACCGCTCCCCGCGCGGCGGTCTTGGTTCTGCTCCCGGTAAGCCCTTGCGCCCAGTTCGGGGGGTATCAGCTCCCAATTTCGGGTAAAGTAGTCGTCAGGCGAGATGGTGCCGCGACGCTCGATCTCGCGGACCAGGAGGTCTCGGATAGACTCTTGCCCGTCGTAGACCAGGGGGGCGCGGGATACGGCCGGGAAGCCGCCCCCCCCGCCTTGGCGGTAGCTGTTGAGCGCTAGGGTGAACGAATCCGCCGCCGCCACCGGTTCGCCCCGGTACTCTAGACGGACCACGCGTTGGCCCACCGGCCTACGCAGATCCAGGGCGTAGTCGACACCCGAGACGATATCGAAGTTGTAGCCGGGTACTTCCGGGTTGGTAACCCGCTGGCACGCCAAAGCGGGGCAGGGGTGATAATACTCGGCGCTCTTCTCCAGATACGCCCGCAGCTCCCTTCCCGAGATACGTACCGCCTTGAGGAGGTTGTTGTCGTAGATGTAGAGCCGGGCGATATCGGCCACAGTCACGTCGCCTGCGGGGATCTCGGCCTCGAGGTTGAAGGCGGCGGCGGATGAGAGTTCGGCCCCCGAGACCCGGCTCTGAACCTGATTGACGAAGTCGATGATCGGAGTGTCGGCCACCCGCGAGCTGTCGGCGCTCATGAGGGCGGTCGAGCGGCCGAGGGGACGCCTCACGTACGCTAGGGCGCGGCGGTGGGCGCCGGCGAGCGCGGCTTCGAACCCGGCGTCGGAGCGCTCTGGGTGTGGCTCGAGTAGTAGTCCGCGCTTCGAGGTTACCCGCCACCCGCCCTCCGTATACGCCAGTTCCAGTTCGGCCACGGCCAACGAACTGGCCCAGGCACCGGCTTGCACCAGGAGCACGCCGTTGATGGTGGTGTCGGCCACCTCCCGGTGGGTGTGGCCCATGAAGATGGCGTCGATGCCCGCTACTTCTCGCGCTATCCCGGCGGCCGCGTTCTCGGCTGGCAGCCCGGTGGCCGCGGTGTCGTAGCTGGTGCCCCCGAAGCCGCCGTGGCTTGCCACCAAGATCACGTCGGCCCCCAGCGCCGCTAGCTCGCGCGCGGCCCCGCTCACGCTCTCGACCGGGTCGCGGAACTCCAGCCGCCCTTGCACATGGTCCTTGTCCCACACGGCCACGCCGGGCGGGGTCACCGCCGTGATCCCGACGCGGAGCGGCCGTCCCCCGATTTCCCTTTCCAACAGAGCGTGGGTGGGATAGGCGGGCCGGTCGCTGCCGTGGATAAAGATGTTGGCGGCCAGAAAGGGGAATTCGGCGCTGGCAATGGAGCGGTTCAGGTGACCGATACCGAAGTTGAACTCATGATTGCCGATCGCCGAGGCGTCGTAGCCGAGGTAATTCATCGCCTCCACCACCGGGTGTCGTTCCCCCGGGGCCAGTTCGGAGTGTACAAAGGCGAGGGGGTTGCCCTGGAGGAGGTCGCCCGAATCGAGGAGCAGGGTGCGGCCCGGGTTCGCGGCCCGTACACTGTCGATCACCGGCGCCAGCGGCGAGAGCCCGTACCCGGTCGGTTCGCCGGTGTAGTAGTCGTGGGGTAGGAGCCGGCCGTGTACGTCTGTGGTTCCCATCACCACCAAGGTGCCCGCCGCCGCCTGGGGCGGGGCTGGAGAAGGAGGTGAAAGCGCGCAGCCGGCGGCCCAAACGGCGGCTGAGGTTAGCGTGATAAAGTGTTTCATGGCGGAGCCGTGGAGTGAAATCGAACCCGAGGCACGCGGCGGAGTACACATCCGGCGGCCGGAGGTTGTAAGATAGCCGGAAAAGGAAGGGAGAACCATGCCAGAGCGGTCACGGATCGGTCACGGGAGTGTGGGGGCGGTGGTTTTGGCCGTCGTCCTGGTGGCGCGCGCGGCTCCACTAGCGGCCCAAGACACCATCCCCCCCCTCGTCCCCGCCCCCCTGGACAGTGCGCCGTGGATCGTCTCCGACACAGTGTTAACCGCTCCCGCGGCGGTGCCCCCGATCCCGGACGCCGCCACGGAGCCGACCAATGCGGATACCGCCCTGGCGCTCCGAGCCGTCTCTCCCCGCACGGCGTTCCTCCGCTCCTTGGTGATACCGGGGTGGGGGCAGGCGTCGGTGGGCGCAACTGGCCGGGGAGTAGCGTACTTCGCCCTCGAGGCGGGGAGCTTATGGATGGTGTACAAGTCGCACTCCCGGCTGGGCGAACAGCGCCGCCGCGACGAGCGCTCGCGTCAGCTGGGGCTGCTGGGACCGTCCGAGGTGAGCGAGCTCACCGAATCGCGCGAACAGCAGCTGGAAGACTGGGCGGCGCTCTCCATCTTCACCTTCTTTCTAGCGGCGGCCGACGCCCTGGTAGCCGCATATCTGGCCGACTTCGACGAAAACGTGGGTGTCTTGCCCGACGGCCCCGGTGGAGCCGGGCTGCGGCTGAGTGTGCCGGTGGGAGCTCCGGGTCCGTGAAGCGGGCGCCTATCGGCTTGTTCGATTCTGGGCTGGGCGGGCTCAGTGTGGCCCGCGAGGCGCAGCGGCTCCTGCCCGCAGAGCGGCTGCTGTACGTGGGAGACACCGCCCACTGTCCGTACGGCGGCCGCCCCGCCGCTGAGATACTGGCCCGCTCCCTGGCCATTTCGCGCTATCTGGTCAGCCGGGGGGCCAAACTGGTGGTGGTGGCTTGCAACGCCGCCTCGGGGGCCTCCCTGGAGCAGTTGCGGGTCAAACTGACAGTGCCGGTGGTCGGCATGGAGCCCGCGGTCAAGCCGGCCGCCGCCGCTACCCGGAACGGCCGGGTAGGGGTAATGGCCACCGAGGCCACCATCGGCTCGGACCGCTTCGCCCGGCTCATGCGCGAGTACGCCGCAGGGGTCCAGGTGGTGTCGCAACCGTGCCCCGGCTTGGTGGAGTTGGTAGAAGCCGGGGAAGTGGGGGGAGAGGGGACCGACGTCTGGCTGCGGGAGACACTCGAACCGCTCAAACGGGCGGGTGTCGACACGGTGGTGCTCGGCTGCACCCACTACCCGTTTCTGCTGGGGGCGATCGGCCGGGTGATGGGAGAGGGGGTAGTCCTGATCGAGACCGGTGGGGCGGTTGCCCGCCAGACGCGAGCTATTTTGCTCCAGCGCGGCGACTTGGCCGAAGCCGGGGAGGGGGGCATCGAAGTGCTGGTTACCGGGGACCCGGAGCGGGCCGCGAGAGCCGTCCGCGAGCTCCTGGGTGAGCGAGTGGAGGTGGGGAAGGTGGCGGTTTGACCCCGGCGGTACTTTGCCAGGGGTTGCGCAAAGTGTACGGAAGCGTGGTCGCGGTCGAGAAGCTCGACCTGGAGATCCGCCGGGGAGAGTGCTTCGGCCTGCTCGGGCCTAACGGAGCCGGTAAGACCACCACCATCGAGATCCTGGAGGGACTCACGATTCCAGACGCGGGCCGGGTCGAAATCCTCGGCATGAGATGGGAACAGGACGCCGTCCGCATCCGCCCCCGGCTCGGCGTTCAGCTGCAGGAAACCCGGCTCACCGAAAAGCAGAGGGTCGAGGAGGCGGTCCGCCTCTTCCGCTCCTTCTACCGGGACGGCCCCAGCGTGGACGAGCTGATTAATTTGGTTCAACTCGGCGAGAAGCGGCGCACCTACGTGAAAGAGCTCTCTGGGGGACAGAGGCAGCGCCTCTCGGTGGCTTGTGCCCTGGCCGGGAACCCAGACATCCTTTTCCTGGACGAACCGACGACCGGGCTCGACCCCCAGTCCCGCCGCGGTCTGTGGGACGTGTGCGAAGAGTTTAGGCACCAGGGTGGGACCATCCTCCTCACCACTCACTTCATGGACGAGGCCGAAAAGCTCGCCGACCGGGTGGCCATCATGGACCATGGGAAGTTCCTGGTACAGGGAACCCCGCGCGAGCTGATCGACACCTTGGGCGGCGCACAGGTGATAGAGTTCAAAGCCACGGTGCCGCTGGAATTGGCCGAGCTGCAAACGCTCCCGGGAGTGAGACGGGTGGACGAAAGGGACTCGGCCCGCCTCCTCACGGTGAACGAGTTGCACCGGACCGTTCCCGCGCTACTCGCATTGCTCGGCCGGAAGGGGGGCGATCTGGCCTCCCTGCACACCCACCGGGCTACTCTGGACGACGTTTTCTTGGCCCGGACGGGCCGCGGCCTGCGGGATGACTAATCTGCCCGCGCTGCGGGAGCTGACGCTGACCCGGGTGCGGGTAATGCTGCGCGAGCCGGAGGTCCTCTTCTGGGTCTTCGGCTTTCCGATCCTGCTAGCTCTGGGGCTGGGTATCGCCTTTCGGGACCCCCCCGCCGAGCCGGTGCCGGTGGCTTTGGAGCGGGGTCCGGCAGCCGGGCGGTTCCTGGCCGCGCTCGAGTCGTCTCCCGAGGTGGAGCCGGTCCTCATGAGCGAAGTTGGAGCGAGGGACGCGCTACGCCGTGGCGAGGTCTCCCTGGTTGTCGCCGCCGGAAACGGGCTGGTGCTCCGCTACGACCCCAGCCGCCCCGAGGGGCGTAGCGCGCGGCTGGTGGTCGACCGGGTGCTCCAAAGCGCGGCTGGGGCCACCCGCCCGGTGCCCGTGCGGATCGATGAGATGCGCCAGCCCGGCTCCCGCTACATCGACTGGCTAATTCCTGGTTTGGTGGGCTTCAACTTGATGAGCACGGGGCTCTGGGGGATCGGCTTCTACGTGGTACAGACCCGCCAGAACCGCCAGCTCAAACGGCTCATTGCCACCCCCATGCGCCGCGGCGATTTCCTGCTCGCACAGATACTGGCCCGGCTAATCTTTCTGCTCTTCGAGATCCCGCTAATCGTGCTCTTCGCCTGGCTGGCGTTCGACGTCCGGGTGATGGGCGACCTCTTCGCCCTCTCCGCGATCGCCCTCCTGGGAGCTGCTTGCTTCGCCGGGCTGGGTCTACTAGCCTCATCCCGGGCCCGCACCACCGAGGGGGTGGGGGGGATAGTCAATATCATCATGATGCCCATGCTGGTGCTGTCGGGCGTTTTCTTTTCGGCGAGCCGTTTCCCGGACGCGGCCCAGCCGCTGATCCGGGCCTTGCCGCTCACCGCCCTCAACGACGCCTTGCGAGCCGTGTACAACGATGGACTGCCGCTCTCGGCGGTGAGCACCGAACTCTTGCTCATCAGTGCGTGGATGGCCATCACTTTCTTCCTGGCGCTGCGTTGGTTCCGCTGGCAGTAGCGCTGCTGGCGGCGGCCGCGCTACTTGCCACCGCTTGCGGCTCCGCCGCCGACCAGGACGAAGCTGCCGTGCAAGTGGCGGTGGCGGCCAACTTCGCGGCGGCCCAACAAGAATTAGCCAGGAGCTTCACCAAGGCTACGGGCTACCAGGTCCGTACCAGCGTAGGTTCCACGGGCCAGCTTTACGCCCAGATCGTGAACGGAGCCCCTTTTGACCTACTTCTCGCCGCCGACCGGCGCCGACCCCGGCTACTGGAGCGGCGCGGGAGCGCCGTCCCAGGCAGCCGCTTCACCTACGCGCGGGGCCGGCTGGTCCTCTACGGTCCGGGGTTAGACTCGGTCCGGGCCGACGGCGCGGACCTGGGGGCCGGGCGCTTTACCCGGCTCGCCGTGGCCAACCCGAAGACCGCTCCCTACGGAGCCGCCGCCCGGCAGGCGCTGGCGCGCTTGGAGCTGGCAGAGCAGGTTGCTCTCCGAACCGTGTGGGGAGAAAGTGTCGGACAGACATACCAGTTCGTGAGGTCGGGCGCGGCCGAGCTCGGATTGGTGGCACTATCCCAGGTGGTCGGGGAACCGGAGAGTAGTTACTGGACCCTACCGGAAGCTTTACACTCTCCGCTACTCCAGCAGGCGGTCCTGCTCGAACCGGGGGCCGGTGAGCCCGCGGCCAGGGCGTACCTTGCTTTTCTACGCGGGGTGCGGGCAAGGCGGATCATCGCAGCGTACGGTTACGAGGTTGCCCCCTAGATGGAGCTCCTCTCTGGAATCGACGGCCGCGCGGTGGTGGTGACCATAAAGCTGGCCGCCACCACCACGCTGATCCTGCTACTGCTGGCCACCCCGCTGGCGTGGTGGCTCTCCCGCACCAGCTCACGGCTCAAGCCGCCCATCGAGGCGCTTACCGCGCTGCCGTTGGTACTTCCCCCCACCGTACTCGGCTTCTACCTGCTGGTGCTCCTCGGCCCGGCCGGTCCCGTCGGCGCGCCCTGGGAAGGGGCGGGGGGAAGCCGGCTGGTGTTTTCCTTTCCGGGGCTGGTGATCGGCTCCATCCTCTACTCTCTCCCCTTCGCGGTGCAGCCGCTCCAGAATAGCTTCACCGCCATCGGTCGGCGCCCACTCGAAGTGGCGGCCACGCTCGGCGCTTCGCCCGTGGACCGTTTCTTCTCGGTGGTCTTGCCCCTCGCCCGGCCGGGCTACCTGACCGCAGGAATCCTGACTTTTGCCCATACCGTGGGCGAGTTCGGGGTGGTGCTCATGATCGGGGGCAGTATCCCCGGCAGTACCAGGGTGGTGTCGATCGCCATCTACGACCACGTGGAGGCGTTGGAGTACGGCGCGGCGCACCGGCTCGCCGCCGGGCTCCTGCTGTTCTCCTTTTGTGTGCTGCTGATGGTGTACGCCTTCGGTAAGCGCTTCGAGACTCCGCGGCTGTGAGCGGCATCGAGGCGCACCTCTCTCTGAGCAGGGGCGGCTTCGACCTGGACGCGGAGTGGCACGCGCCGGCCGCCGGGGTGACTGGGCTATTCGGCCCTTCGGGAGCGGGCAAGACCACCGTGCTCCGCTGTCTGGCCGGGCTAGAGCGGGCCAGCGAGGGTTTCTTGATGGTGGACGGCGAGGTCTGGCAGGATGACGGCCGCGGCGTATTCGTGCCGCCGCACCGGCGCTCGGTGGGGTACGTACCCCAGGAAGCCGGCCTCTTTTCCCATCTGAGCGTGCGCGGCAACCTCCGCTTCGGCTACGACCGGGCGCCGGTGCGCGACGCCGGTTGGGACCAGATAGTGGACTGGTTGGGAGTCGGTTCCTTGCTCGAGCGTGCTCCTGCCGGTCTTTCCGGGGGAGAGCGCCAGCGGGTGGCCATCGCCCGCGCGCTGCTGAGGAGCCCGCGCCTGCTGCTCATGGACGAGCCCCTCTCGGCGCTCGACGAAGTGAGTCGGCGTGAGATCTCCCGGATTTTGGAGACTCCGCCGGACTGGCTCTCGATACCCGTCATCTACGTGAGCCATTCCCTGCTGGAGGTCTCCCGCCTCGCTGGTTGGATGGTATGGTTGGTGGAGGGGCGGGTAAAGGGGATGGGCTCTCCCTCAGAGGTGACCTCTAAGATCGATTTCGCGCGCTGGCGTGGCGACGAGGCGGCGGTGGTAGTTTCCGCCGTCGTGCGCCGTCACGACGACGCGTATCACCTCACCCTTCTGGAGGGACCGTGGGGGGCTATGTGGACGCGGCGCCAAGAGCGTCGCGCCGGTGAATCAGCCCGTATAAGCGTCGCGGCGGGCGATGTCAGCTTGGCCCTCTCTCCCGCATGCGAGAGCAGTATCCTGAACCAGTTCGCCGTGCGAGTATTGGAGCTTCGAGAAGCTCCGGCCGGGGAGGTCCTGGTGCGGCTGGGGAGGAGCGACGGCGGGCCCTTCCTGCTCGCGCGCATCACGCGCAAGTCGTGCGAACGGCTCGGGATCACCCCCGGTCTAGAGGTTTACGCCCGCGTCAAATCGGTGGCGCTGCTGGAGTGAGCGTTCCAGTACTTCAACACCGGCGGCGCCTCCCGGCCGGCCGGGATCACCAGGTAGGAGAAGTGGTGGATCCAGTCGCCCGCGTTGGCGTAAAAGCGGCCTGGAAAAAGCTCGCGCACAAGTGGCGTGTGGGCGTGGCCCGCGATTACCAGCTCGAGGGCGGGGTCGGCACGCAGCTGTTCGGCCGCCCACCCCTCGAGGCGGTCGCCCCGCTGGGCCAAGCCGGCCGGGTTCTCTTCTCTCCCCTCGGTGGAAGAGACCGCCCGGGCGATCCTCCAACCCCAGTCAGGGTGTAGCTGCCGGAAACCCCACTCGGCCCAGCGGCTGCGGATGACCGACTTGAGCAGACGATACCCTAAATCTCCCCCGCCCACGCCGTCTCCGTGGACGACCAGCGTGCGCCTGCCGGCCAGCTCCAGCACGGTGGGGCCAGCGATCAACTCCAACCCCACCTCGTCGCGCAGGAATGAGCCGGCCCAAGCGTCGTGGTTGCCGCCCACGAAGAGGATGGGCACGCCCCGCTCGGTCACTTCGGCGAGCGCGGCTACCACCCGGTAGTACTGGCGCGGGATCACCGAGCGGTACTCGAACCAGAAGTCGAAGAGGTCTCCGGCCAAAAGGAGCCCGCCCGCCCGCTCCGGCACCGTGCTGATGAAGCGGCGCAACTCCCGTTCGGTCTGGGACGGTACCGCGCCCAGATGAGCGTCGGAAATGACCAGCCACGGCTTTTCCATGCTACCAAGGTACGCCTTGGCCGGAGACGTCACAACGCCACGTTGACCGGCTTCGGGGGGCCGGGTAGCTTTGTCACCATGAGCCATCCCCACACCACGGAGTTGCGCGTCCGTTACGGCGAGACCGACCGCATGGGCGTGGTTCACCACCCGGTGTACCTGCACTGGTGTGAGATCGGACGCACCGAACTGATCCGCGATCGGCTGGGGATCTCTTACGCCGAGCTGGAGGGGCGCGGTGTGGCTCTCGCCGTGGCCGAGGTGTGGGTGCGCTACCACCGCCCGGCCCGTTACGACGAGCCGGTGCGCGTCGAGACCTCGGTAGAGGGCGTCCGTTCGCGCTCGGTATCCTTTACCTACCGGGTAGTTCGTGGTTCGGACGGGGAAGTACTCGCCACGGCGCGTACCGCCCTGGTGGCGATCGACCGTGACGGCAAGCCGGTGCGCCTGCCCCAAGCCGTGCGCAGGGGGCTGGGAAAAGAGGGATGAGAGTTATCCGGCTCGCTCTGGTTGCTCTCTGCGCCGCGCTAGCGGGCTGCGCGCCCCTCCTCTCGGGACCAGCTCCCGTGCCTCTGAGCGGGGAGGACCGGGCCAGCCTGGCCCGGCTGCTAGAGATGGGGGACCGGCTGGTGTACGATCAAGGGGCCGTCACCGCGGCTCTATCGTCGCCGCTGGCCCCGGTACGGCGGTACGCCACCCTCGCCGTCGGCCGTGTCGGAGGTGCTGGCGCCAGGGAGACGCTCGTCCAACTCCTGGCCGACGCCGACACCTCGGTGGCGGCCAGCGCGGCGTTTTCTCTCGGCCTCCTCGGCGACACCGGCGCCGTGACTTCGCTAGGCTCCCTGCTCGCGGACGAGGTGGCGCGAGAAGCCCCCACGGTGGCGGGAGAGGCCGCGGCAGCTCTCGCCAAGATCGGTACCGGGCCCGGCCACGACGCGCTCCTCGCCTTCCTGAGGAGCGCCCCTCTCACGGGTGAGGCCGCCCGGCTCGCCATCTCACCGGCGCTCTTGTCCTTTTGGCGGCTCCCGGCCGGGGCCCCGCTCGCCGCGCCCGCGAGGTGGACGGCCAGCCCGGACCCCGAGCTACGCTGGAGGGCCGCGCACGCCTTGGCCCGGCGGCCTTCGCCGGGGGCGGTTGCCCTACTCTTGGAGCTGGCCAGAGACCGGGACGTCCGCGTCCGCGCCCTGGCCTTGCGCGGTATCACCGGCGCTGTTACCGATTCGGCTGGGGCGCGGGAAGGGGCGCTAGCGGCTTTGCTGGCGGGTACCTCGGACGGTGACCGGGGCGTCCGTATCCAGGCGCTCCGCACCCTGGGCGGCTACGCCGGGGAGAGGTCGGTGGCGGCGCTGGTGGCAGCGCTCGGCGCCGGCGATGGCTACCTGGCTACGGTGGCGGCGCAGTCCCTGGGCCAGATCGGCCCGCCCGCCCGCGCCTCCGCCGCGGAGCTTGCCACTCTGGCGCGCTCTCCCGCCCTTCCGGTGATGGTCCGAACCGCCGCGGCGGAAGCCCTCGGCTCGGTCGCGCCCTTCGCGGCCGAAGAAGTGGCCGGGGAGCTGGCGGTTTTAGACAGTTGGCGGCTACGGGCGGCAGCGGCGCGGGCGTACGCGTTGGTGGGGCCAGCTTCTCGCGCCGAGCTCTCCGAGCTGATCCGCGACCCGGACCCCCGGGTCGCGGCCGCTGCCCTAGGGGCTGCTACCCAGGGCTCCAGGGTTAGCGGCCTCCGCTCGATCTTGGTCGAAGCGGTCGGCCACCCCAACGTGGGCGTGCGCGCCGTTGCCCTCGGGGCGCTGGCCGGGTGGGACGATCCCTCCTTCTTGCCCCTCTTGCTAGACGCCTACGGCCGAGCCCAGCGAGACCGTACGAACGACGCGGCCCTGGCGGCCGTCGACGCCTTGGCCGGACTGCGGGGTGCCGCACCGGCCCGAGCTTTCTTTACCCGCTTCTCGCGTTCCCCCGACTTTACAGTTCGCCGCAGGGTGGCGGAGCTCTTTCCTCAGGCGGCCGGGCGTTGGGGAGATCCGGCTCCGGCCGGCACCCGGCTCACCGCCGCCGGTTACCGCGGGATCGTCCGCGATCTGGTGGCACCGGCCCTGGCGGGGCGGCTGCCGAAAGCCGTGGTCGAGACCGGGTCGGGCCGCTTCGAGGTCGAGCTGTTGGCGGCACGAGCTCCCCTCACCGTACACAACTTCATCTCCCTGGCCGAAGCGGGCTACTTCGACGGCCAGGAGTGGCCCAGGGTGGTACCCAACTTCGTGATCCAGGGCGGAGACCCCGAGGGGGACACTTCGGGTGGCCCGGGGTATGCCATCCGGGACGAGATCAACCGCGCCCGTTACCTGCGTGGTAGCGTGGGCATGGCGCTGGCCGGGCCGGACACCGGCGGCAGCCAGTTTTTCGTGACCCATTCGCCGCAGCCGCATCTGGACGGCGGTTACACCGTGTTTGGCCGGGTGATCGCGGGCATGGAAGTGGTCGACCGGGTGACGGTGGGAGAGGTGATCCGCTCGGTCAAGGTTGTACGCCGATAAAACACACCTTACCCGAAGATGAGAAACCGTATCCACCTGGTTGCCCCGCAGCTGGTCGTGCTGATGGCGGCGTGCGCCCCCGCGCTGTCGGCGCCCCAGGGGGTGCCGGTCGACGATGCCGCCCGGGTTGAGCAGTCGGCCTCAGCGGCCCTGCTGCCGGACCGGCCCGGGCGGGCCGACTTCGGCTGGGAGCTGAACGAGCAAGGCACCCGGCTGCACGGCAGGGGGGTTGCCCGTTACCAGGCGCCCCGGCGGCTCCGGATCGACCTCTTTGGCCCGCGCGGAGAGACCTACCTGGCCGCGGCCCTGGTAGACGGAGAGTACCGGATACCGGCTGCCCTGGAGGGGCGCGTCAGACTACCGTCTCCCTCACTCTTGTGGGCCGCGCTAGGCGTACTGGAGCCGCCGGGCGGCGAACTCTCGGCCGCCCTGTCCGCGGATTCGGTTCTCACGCTCCGGTACTCGCGCCCCGGTGACGAAGCGTTCGGTTTCGAAATCGGGGACTGGCCCGGTGACCCCCGGCTCCTCTCCTCCCGCGCCAGCCGGTCGGGGAGCGTCACCGAATCGGTGCAGCTAGAGGCCGGCCCGGCCGGGGGGCCGGGACGAGCCCGCTACCGGAACTGGGCCGAGTACCGCGACCTGACCCTCACCTTCGAGAAGGTCGCTGACGCCGGGCCGTTCGACCCTTCCCTTTGGAGTCCATGAAGACCGTTATCTTCGCCGTTTTTCTGGCTGGCTCGCTAGCAAGTTGCGTGTACTCGTTCGCGGGTGGTGGACTGCCCGGTCACATTCGGACCATCGCCATCGTTCCTTTCGACAACGAAACCGGCCAGCCGGGACTCGGCACCGAGGTCCAGCTCGAACTGCGGCAAGAGCTACCGCGCAGCTTGGGAGTCCGTATCGCCGGGGAGTCAGTGGCCGACGCCGTCGTGCGCGGCAAGATCACCGGCTACGAGGAGACCGCGCCCTCGTTCCGTCCGGCCGAGCCGGGCGGGAGGGTGGAGGTGGTGCAGCGGGAGGTGCGTATCACCTTCGAGGCCGAAATCTACGACCGCACCGAGAACGCACCCATCTGGAAGCAGAGCGGGTTGACCGCGAGCGGAGCGTACGCGCCGGCTTCGGAGTCGGTCGAGCGGGCGGTGGAGGTCGCCATCGAGCAGATGATCGTGCGCATAGTGGACGGCGCCCAGTCCCAGTGGTGAGCGACGGCAAAACCGTTACTCTAGTCACCCGGGGCAGCGCGCTGGCGCTCTGCCAGGCCGCGTTGGTGCGGGAGCGGCTTCTCGCCGCCGACCCAGCCCGCCCGGTCGAAACGAGGGTGATCCGCACCAGCGGAGACCGGTTGCTGGACACCGCCCTCTACCCGGTCGGCGAGAAGGGGCTGTTTAGCCACGAACTGGACCAAGCCGTGTTGGGTGGAGAGGCCGACCTCGCCGTTCACTCCCTGAAGGACCTGCCCACCACCTTGCCCGACGGGCTGGTCATCGCCGCCGTTACCGAGCGGGACGACCCCCGCGACGTCCTGGTGCTTCGGGAGGGGGAGGGTGAAACTCTGGCCGGCCTCCCACCCGCCACGCGGGTGGGGACCAGCTCCCTCCGCCGCCGCGCCCAACTCCTGCGCCTGCGGCCCGACCTGGAAGTAACCGAGATAAGGGGCAACGTTGACAGCCGCCTCCGCAAGCTGGACTCTGGCGAGTGCGACGCCCTGATACTGGCCGCGGCCGGTCTCTGGCGGCTTGGGCTGGAGGTCAGGATAACCGATTACCTGGAGGACGGTTGGCTCCCGGCCGCGGGCCAGGGAGCCCTGGCGGTGGTGGCGCGGGAAGACGACACCGACGTGCTGGCCGAGCTGGTCGGGCTCGACCACCCCCCCTCGCGCCTCGCGGTTCGTGCCGAAAGGGCGCTCCTGGCGCGGCTCGAGGGGGGCTGCCAGGTGCCGGTGGGCGTACTGGCGCGGGCGAGGGAAGATGGGCTGGAGTTGGACGCCCTGGTCGCGGACGTGGACGGCAAGGAGTTGATCCGCGACACCCGGGCGGGCTCGTTAGCAGATCCGGAGCGGGTGGGTCGCGAACTGGCCGAACGGTTGCTGGAGCGGGGCGCGGACCGGATCTTGGCGCGGCTCCGCCGGGAGTCCGCCCCGGTGGTGGAGGGGACGAGTTGAGCCCTCGCCACCCCCGGGAAAAGGTTCTCTCGCAGGAAGACGCCCTCGGCCGCTACGGCCGCCCCCGCGACTTCCGGCTGGTATTCACCAACGGTTGCTTTGATCTCCTCCACTGGGGCCACGTGGAGTGTCTGCACGCGGCGCGGGGCTTGGGAGCGGCTCTGGTGGTGGGGGTCAACTCCGACCACTCGGTCAGGCGGCTCAAGGGGCCCGGGCGCCCGCTCGTGCCGGAGCAGGAGCGGGCCTTGCTCCTCGCCTCCTTGGCGGCCGTGGACGGCGTCGTTCTCTTCGACCAGGACACGCCGCGCGAGCTGATCGCGGCCCTCCTCCCCGACGTACTGGTCAAGGGTGGCGACTACTTGCCCCAAGAGGTGGCCGGCGCAGACGAAGTAGAGCGGGCCGGGGGAGAGGTGGTGATCGTCCCCTTGGTCCCCGGCGCCTCCACCAGCTCTCTTATCGGGCGGCTCTCCGCTCCACCATGACCCAGCTCCTGGCGGCTACGCGCAACCGGGGAAAGTTCCGGGAGATAAAGGATATCCTGGACGGCCTCGGCCTAGAGGTGGTGGATCCGGACCAGGCCGGCGTGGGGTACGAACCCGCCGAGGAGGAGCTCGAGCGTTACGAAACCTTCCGGGAAAACGCCTTGGCCAAAGTCCGCTACTTCGCCGGGCGTACCGGCCTGCCCGCAGTTGCCGACGACTCCGGGCTGGTGGTGGACGCCCTGGGGGGAGAGCCGGGCGTGCGCTCCAAGCGTTTCTCAAGCCGCGGCGGCCTGTCCGGCGAACAGCTCGGCCTCGCCAACAACCAGGCGCTACTAGGCCTGCTCACCGGGGTTCCAGACCCGGACCGAACGGCCAGCTTCGTGTGCGTGGCGGCTCTGGTACTGCCGGACGGCCGGGAGCGGCTGTTTGAGGGGAGGCTAGAGGGCATCATCACGCGAGAGCCGCGCGGCGATGGCGGCTTCGGTTACGATCCCCTCTTTTTCGTGCCCGCGGAGGGGGCCACCACCGCCGAACTCTCCCCCGCCCGCAAAAACGCCATCAGCCACCGCGGCCGCGCCTTCAGGGCGCTGCGCGCGGCTCTGGAAGCGGGTGGACGTGGTTGATTTTGAGGGCTTTTTGCGCTACCTTCAAGAGTTCGGGGCGTGGCTCAGCCCGGTAGAGCACCCGCTTTGGGAGCGGGGGGTCGCCGGTTCAAATCCGGCCGCCCCGACTGCGCCAGTAGCTCAGCTGGATAGAGCAACGGCCTTCTAAGCCGTAGGTCGCAGGTTCGAGTCCTGCCTGGCGCACTGGCCCAAGGTAACTTACCTTTTAGCCGTTTGGTGGGCGTAGCTCAGTCGGTTAGAGCGCCAGGTTGTGGCCCTGGAGGTCGCCGGTTCGATCCCGGTCGCTCACCCCTTATCCCCCGCCGTCCGTTTGGCGCGGGGGTTTTTTCGTCTTGACCCTTGAGTCTATGAAAGTCCTCTACGCCCTCATCTGCGAGCACGCCGAAACCGGTGACGACAGCCGGGTGGACGTCCGCGGTATCTTCCACCAACTCTACGCGCCGGGTTTTCCGGCCCAACAGGAACGGCTCACCTTGGCCGTGGCGCTGGAGTGGGAGAAAGGTGAAGAGGGTAGGCGGAGCTTCCGCATCGACCTGCTCGATCCGGCCGGCGGCCCCGCCCTTACTATCTCCGGACACACCGACGTGGGAGCCCCTGACGGCGCGACCGGTCCGCCGCAGACCCGGCTGGTGATGCCGCTCGAAAACGTGGTCTTCGCCGGCGAGGGGAGCTACCGCTTCGTGATCCGCGTGGACGGAACCACCACTCCGCTCGCCCCCTTGCATCTGATCCAAGCCTTGGACGCCGAGGGCTAAACCGCCCGCAAGCAGCGGGCTAGCAAGCGCGCGAAGGTAAGCTGCTCCAGTGCCCCCGGCCTGCCCTCGCGCCGGGAGTGGGCGATCACCTCCGTCAGCGTGGGGGGTGCGCGTCGGAGGGCGGCGGGCAGGAGTTGGTGGAGCCGCAAGGTTTCGGAAAAGGGGATCATCCGGTCGCCCGTTCCGTGGGCTAGGATAACCGCTGACCCGAGCCCGTCCAGGCGGCCGCGCGGATCGAGTCCGGGGTGGGCACCGAGCGCGGCTTCGGTGAGGGCGTCCGCCAGCGCCTCGGCGCGCGCGCGCGGCGGGGAAGAGCCCGCGGGAGGGGCCACCACCTCCCACACTTCGCGCTCTTCGGGTGTCAACCCCCGATCCAGCTCCCGGCGCAGCTCCTCGACGCTGGCGTGAGTGGCCAGAACGCCCCGTTCCCCAGACTCGGTGGCCAGCCGCAGCACCCGCTCGGCTACCCGTCCCATCTCCCCGCACCCCTCTACCCTGGTGAGGTGGTTGCCCGCTAAAATCCAGCGGGCGTAAGGGTCGGGCTCGGCCCGGTACGCCTTTCCCCGCCATTCGTGTTCGCCGGTGAACATAAAGCGAGCCACCCGGCCGAGCTCCGCGTACCCCCCGAACCCTACCACCGCGCCTAGCCGTGAACGCAGGGTGGGGTGGGCCGCGGCGAGTACCGCTTGGGTGGCCCCGAAAGAGAAGCCGATGACCCCGGCACCGTTAGCGGCAGGTCCGAATTCGGCGTCGATCCGGTCGAGGGCCCCGGTCAGGGTGGGCACGGTGGGGGCCGGGTCCACGTCCAAGTTCCGCCAGGCGGGTACCTCGGGCACCAGCACGCCGGCGCCCGACGCCGCCAGGGCGCGCACGAATCTGAGCAGCGAGGGGTGGCGCCTCCCCGGCACGGTGATCCCGTGCAGGACCACCCAGCGGGCCGAGGGACGCCCGGCGGAAGGGAGAAACCAGCTTCCCTCCACCTCTTGGGTGCCCGCCCTGATGACGACTTCGCGCTCCTGTACCTCGCTCTCACCCCGGCCCAGGTAGCAGTGGATGAAGCGGAGGGTGCGCAGCGCGCTCACACCCCGCCCCCCACCGCGTCCGCCAGCGAGGGCAGCCCGGCCTTTCTTACCCTCTCCAGGAGCCCAAGGTTGACGCGGCGTACCACTCCCGGCCCGCCGTACACCAAGCCCGTGTAGAGTTGCACCAGAGACGCCCCCGCGCGCATCAGCTCCCAGGCGTCGCCCGCGTTGAAGACACCCCCCACGCCGATGATGGGGAGCGCGCCGCCAGTGTGCCGGTAAATCCGCCTTACCACCTCCAGGGCCCGCGCGCGTAGCGGGGCGCCACTGACGCCTCCCTCTCCGAGTGCGGCGACCCGCTTGCTCCGGAGCCGGGCGCGCGAGACGGTGGTGTTTACGGCCACGATTCCCGCCGCCCCGACCCCCACGGCCAGCTCGGCCAGCGCATCCAACTCGGTGTCGCTAAGGTCGGGGGATAGCTTGACCAGCACCGGCAGCCGGCCGGCCCCGCTTATGACCGCGCGCAACAACGCCTCCAACCGGATGGGGTGTTGCAGTTTGCGCAACCCGGGCGTATTGGGTGAGCTCACGTTGACCACCAGGTAGCTCGCGTGTGCGGCCACCCGCTCCAATGTGTACAGGTAATCTTCGGCGGCTCGTTCCAGCGGAGTTACCGCGCTCTTGCCCAAATTGACACCGAGGACGGTCTCGGTAGGGCTGCCGGCGAGCCGCTCCGCCACGGCGTCGGCGCCAGGGTTGTTGAAGCCCATGCGGTTGACCAGCGCCCCGTCTTCCGGAAGCCGGAAGAGCCGCGGACGCGGGTGGCCTGGCTGGGGGTGGCGGGTGACGGTACCGATCTCCAGGAAACCGAAGCCGAGCCCAGCCAGGGCGCGGACACACGCCCCCGACTTGTCGAACCCGGCGGCGAGCCCCACCGGGTTGGGAAAGTGTATCCCCCACCGTTCCACCTCTAGCCTGGGGTCGTCCACCAGGAGCCGGCCTTGCACGTGGCGGCGCACGGGAGCGGCGGCGAGGGCGGCGCGGGTCCCCCGCAGCGTCCATCGGTGGGCCGCTTCGGCCGGGAGCCGGAAGAGGAGGGGGCGGATAAGGGGGTAGAGTGACAAAAGGCGTAACTCCGGCGAAGAGCTGACCGCCGGAAGCTACGCCCAAGCGCGCGCTAGCGCGAGGGTACTAAAAGTCAGCCCGCGGCCCTCTGGGCTTCGCGGTTCACCAACCCCTCGGCGATGCCGGTGAGTCGTCGGTCGGCCTCCTTCTCTTCCGCTAGGGTGACCTCCAGCAACTCGTTGGCTTCGGGGTGGTCTATCATGGAGGCGTAAGTCTTCAAGCACCCGTAGGTCGCGATCTCGTAGTGCTCCACCTTCTGGGCGGCGGCGATCAGAGCGGCGTCCCTCACGTCGGGGTTACCGGCGTCCTTCATCAATGATTCGCCCTCGGCCATGATACCCGCCATCGCCTTGCACTTTTGACCGCCTCCGTCCTCTCCCATGGCGGCCAGGACCCGCTCGATCCTCTCCAGGTGGGTGCGGTTTTGGTCCAGGTGCTCCTCGAAGGCCGTCTTCAGCTCGCGCTGGGAAGTCTTCTCGATCATCTTGGGAAGGGCGTTCAGGACCTGGTTTTCCGCGTCGTGCAGATCCTTGAGCTCGTGGACGAACAGGTCTCGTAGATTTTCCATCTTCATGGCAACGCCTCCGGCTGTGAGATTTTAAGTGGCTCGGAAACATCCGGGTTGCACGAATGAGGCCAGTCGCTATCCTCCGGGTGCTCTTTTTGCGACCCCCCGACGGGCGTGAGAGTCACCCTGGTACACAACCCCACCGCCGGGAACGAGGAGCACGGCAGGGAAGCCCTGCTCACCTTCTTGCGCCGGGCCGGATACCGAGCCGCCTACCAGTCGACCGAGGAGAGTGGCTGGGAGCAGGCGCTGCGAGATCCGGGAGATCTGGTGGTGGCCGCGGGCGGCGACGGCACGGTCAGAAAGGTAGTGGCTCTGCTGGCCGGACGGGGGGTTCGCATCGCCCTGGTACCCCTGGGGACCGCCAACAACGTTTCCGACACGCTCGGAATTGCCGGTCCGCCGGACCAACTGATCGCCGCTTGGCAGCCGCGGCGCACGCGCAAGTTCGACGTGGGGTGGGTACGAAGCCCGCGCGGCAGAGCCCGCTTCGTGGAGGCGGTGGGGATCGGCGTGTTTGCCAAGATGATGTCTCTCTTCGAGCAAGGGAGCAACGACGCCGGGCAAGAGCTGATGCGCGCGCGCCGATGCTTGAGAAAGGTGCTGGCGCGCTACCCGGCGTTTGACTGCCGGCTGGAACTGGACGGCCGCGACCTCTCCGGCCGTTACCTCATGGTGGAGGCGATGAACATCCGCGCGATTGGGCCCAACCTGCAGCTGGTTCCCGGTGCCGACCCCGGTGACGGTCTGCTGGATCTGGTGTTGGTTCCGGAACGGAGCAGAGGAGTCCTTGACACTTTTATCGCCGGGGTGCTGAAAGGGAATCCCGCACCCTTACCACTTTCTGCTAAACGCGGCCAGATACTGGAGGTTCGGGGGCGCGGTCTCGACCTCCACTTGGACGACCAGGTAGTCGCCGGAGACCGCCTCTCAGCCCGGCTGGAGGCGGGCGCCGTGGAGCTCATAGCTTGACATTCCCAATAAAGACAAGGCATATTGCGACCCCTGACCGACATCCTCGCTAGACTACTCATGCCAACCCAAGGACATAACACAGAGGTCGTTTTCCTCTCGGCGGCGCGTACCGGCTTCGGCGCTTTCGGCGGGGCGCTACGGAACCTTTCGGCCACCGATCTGGGTGTCTTCGCCTCCGGGGCCGCGCTCGAGCGGGCCGGGGTGGCGCCGGGCGACGTGGACCAGGTGATTTTCGGAAACGCCCTGCAGACCTCGGCCGACGCCATCTACCTGGCCCGGCACGTGGGGTTGCGGGCTGGCATCCCGGTAGAGGTGCCCGCCCTCACCCTCAACCGGCTGTGCGGCTCGGGCTTCCAAGCGGTAGTCAGCGGCGCCCAGGAGATCCTGCTCGGACAAGCCGAGGTATGCCTGTGCGGCGGGACCGAATCGATGAGCCAAGCCCCCCACGTTATCCGGGGTGTCCGTTGGGGAGACCAGCGGCTCGGCCCGGCCGGCGCCTTTTACCACGACCTGCTCTGGGAGGCGCTCACCGACACCTTTTCCGGCTGCTCCATGGCGGTTACCGCCGAGAACTTGGCCGACAAGTACGAGCTCACCCGGGAAGAGGTCGACGAGTACGCCGCCCGCTCCCAGCGGCTCGCCCGGCAAGCTTGGGAACAGGGCCGCTTCGACGCCGAGATCGCCCCGGTCACGCTCGAGACCCGCAAGGGGGAGGAGACCTTTGCCCGCGACGAGCACATGCGGCCCGACACCACCGCCGAGGGGCTGGCCAAGCTCAAGCCGTACTTCAAGGAGGGGGGAACGGTCACCGCCGGAAACGCCTCGGGCATCGGCGACGGGGCCGCGGCCTTGGTCATCTGCTCGGCTGGGTGGGCAAAGGAGAACGCTAAAGAGCCGCTCGGCCGTCTGGTCTCGTGGGGGGTGGCGGGGGTCGACCCGAAGCATATGGGGATCGGCCCCGTCCCGGCCTCGCGCCAGGCCCTGCAGAGTGCCGGCTTACCTCTCGAACGGATGGACCTGATCGAGATCAACGAGGCGTTCGGGTCCCAGTACTGCGCGGTGGAGAAGGAGCTCGGTCTGGACCGGGAGCGGACCAACGTGAACGGCGGCGCCATCTCACTCTCCCACCCGCTCGGGGCCTCGGGCGCGCGCCTAACGGTCCACCTGCTGCACGAACTACGACGCCGGGGCGGGAGCTACGGGCTGGGGAGCGCGTGCATCGGCGGAGGGCAGGGGATCGCCGTGGTGGTCGAAGCGTTCGGCTCTGACGGCGGTTGAACTTTTTTGGCCTCTCTCTGCTGGCGGGTGGCTTTGTCCTCTCCGCTTGCGGGGGCGGCGAGCCGCCCCAGCCGCTGCCCCCCGAAGGCACCGAAACCGGCCGGTTGGCGCCAGCCCTTTTCGGCACCTCCCCGGACGGAAGCAACTTCGAGCTGGAGCGGGGGGGCGGACCACAGCTGCTGGTCTTTTACCGCTCCTACGACTGCGGACTCTGCCGGGTGCGCCTGGAGCGGCTCCAGCAGAACCTGCCGGCTTACCGAACGGCCGGCGTGGCCGTGACCGCGCTCACCTTTGACCTCCCCGTGGACGCCGGCCGGGCCGCGAGCGAACTGGGGCTCGGCTTCCCCGTGGTGTCGATCGATTCAGCCGCGCTGGCCAGCTACGACGTACTGGGCGGCCGGGGTGAAGTGCTGCCGGCTTCGTACCTGCTGGACGAGCGTGGCGTGATCATTTTCCGGCAGGTGGGAAGGAACGCGGCCGACCGTGCCAGCGACGTGGCTATACTGGCCGCGCTCCGGCAGACGCGCGGCGAGGAGGCCGGCCCGGCGAACTATTGAGGTAACCCTCAAAGGAGAAAGAGATGGCGGAGATCAAAAAGGTGGGCGTCCTCGGATGCGGGCTCATGGGCAGCGGAATCGCCCAGGTTTGTGCCGCGGCCGGGTACCGAACCGTGGTGAGAGAGGTAGACGAGAAGTCGCTGAACCGGGGCATGGATATCATCGACAAGACCCTCTCCCGCGCCGTGGACAAAGAAAAGATCACGGCGGCCCAAAAGGACGAGATCCTGGCCCGCACCAGCGGGACCACCGACCTCGGCGCCCTGGCCGACTGCGACCTGGTGATCGAGGCCGTGGTCGAAGATCTCGGGGTCAAGAACGAGATGTGGCGCGAGTTGGACCAGCTCTGCCCGCCCCACGCCATCTTCGCCTCTAACACCAGTTCGCTCACCATCGCCGACATGGCGGCCGCCACCCGGCGTCCGGAGCGCATGATCGGGCTCCACTTCTTCAACCCCGTCCCAGTCATGAAGCTGGTCGAGGTGGTGCGCACCATCGCCACCGATGAGGAAGTCTTCCGGACCGCCTTCGACTTCGCCCGCTCGCTGGGCAAGGAGCCGATCGCGTGCAAGGATAACTCCGGCTTCGTGGTCAACTTGCTGCTGGTGCCGTACATGATGGACGCCATCCGGGCGGTGGAGCAGGGCGTCGCCTCCACCCAGGATATCGACAAGGGGATGCAGCTCGGCACCGGCTACCCCATGGGGCCATTCATCCTCTCCGACTTCGTGGGACTCGACACTTTGGACAAGATCGGCGACATCATGTTCGAGGAGTACAAGGAAAAGCGCTACGCCTCGCCCCCGCTTCTCAAGCGGATGGTCTCGCTGGGGTACTACGGCCGCAAAACCGGTAAGGGTTTCTACGACTACTCGGGCGACCAGCCCAAGGTGATGGAGCTAGGGTTGTAGGAGGCTGAACCCGCCTCCCCCGCGGCCGCTCCACCTTCCGTTTTCGCGCCCGCCGCCGTAGCTTGCACCCCCTTCGCTGAAGCTGAGGCGGGACAGACCTAGCGGGGCGGGCGTGCGCATCGACCACATACGAAACTTCTGCATCGTCGCCCATATCGATCACGGCAAGTCTACCCTCGCCGACCGGCTGCTGGAGACCACGGGCACCCTCCAGGGGCGCGAGATGAAGGCGCAGGTGCTGGACTCCATGGAGCTGGAGCGAGAGCGGGGGATCACCATCAAGCTGAACGCCATCCGCATGAGGTACCGGACCGCGGACGGCCAGGGTTACCAGCTCAATCTGATAGACACGCCGGGCCACGTGGACTTCACTTACGAGGTGTCGCGCTCCCTGGCCGCGTGCGAGGGGGCGATCTTGGTGGTCGACGCCTCTCAAGGAGTACAAGCGCAAACTCTCTCCAACCTCTTCTTGGCGATGGAGGCGGGGTTGGAGATCGTTCCGGTCCTCAACAAGATCGACTTGCCGGGCGCCGAGCCGGAGCGCCGCCGCGAGGAGCTGGCCGAGCTGTTGGGCACGGGCGTGGACGAGATACTCCTCTGCTCGGCTAAGGAGGGAAGGGGGGTTCCCGAAGTCCTGGAGGCCGTGGTCCGGATGATCCCCCCGCCCGAGGGAGACCCTGAGGCGCCGCCGCGGGCTCTCATCTTCGACTCGGTATACGACAAGTACCGGGGAGCCATCCCCAGCGTAAGGGTAAAGGACGGCGAATTTCGCCCGGGGATGACGATCACCTTCGGCTCCAACCGGGCACGCTACGAGATCGATGAGGTGGGCCATCTGCAGCTCGGGTACGTGCCCGCGCCGGCGCTGAAGACCGGCGAGGTGGGTTACCTCTCGGCGGCCATCAAGAGGGTGGCCGATACCAAGGTGGGCGACACCGTGCTGGACGCGGGGAGGCGTGCCAGCGAGCCGCTGCCCGGCTACCAGGAGGTAAAGCCGATGGTATTTTCCGGACTCTACCCCGCCGACGCCGACCAGTACGAGGAGCTACGCGACGCTCTGGAAAAGCTAAAGCTCAACGACGCCTCCCTCTTCTATGAGCCCGAGACCTCTCAAGCACTCGGCTTCGGTTTCCGCTGCGGCTTTCTGGGGCTGCTGCACATGGAGATAGTGCGCGAACGGCTGGAGCGGGAGTCCGACCTGGACCTCATCTCCACGGTACCCAACGTGAAGTACCGTGTGGTACTCACCGACGGCTCCGAGACCACCATCGAAAACCCCGCCAAACTCCCCGACCGGAGCGCCGTCGCGCGCGTCGAGGAGCCGTACGTGCGGGCGAGGATCGTGTGCCCGGCCGAGTATATCGGCGGGGTCCAGAAGCTCTGCCACCAGCGGCGGGGCGAGTTCGTGGCGATGCACTACCCCGACCCCGCGCGGGTAGACTTTACCTACGACCTGCCCCTGGCCGAGATCGTGCTCGACTTTTACGACCGGCTCAAGTCGGCCACCCGCGGCTACGCCTCTCTCGACTACGAACTGGCGGGAGAGCGGCCCAACGATCTGGTCAAGCTGGACATGAAGATCAACGGGGACGAAGTCGACGCCTTCAGCGTCATCATCCACCGGGACAAGGCGTACGAGCACGGCCGGACCCTGGCCGGGAAGCTGCGCGAACTCATCCCCCGGCAGCTCTTCGACGTGGCCATCCAGGCCGCCATCGGGAACCGCATCATCGCACGGGAGACGGTCAAGGCGCTGCGCAAGAACGTGACCGCCAAATGTTACGGGGGCGACATCACCCGCAAGCGCAAACTGCTGGAAAAGCAGAAGGAGGGAAAGAAGCGGATGAAGCAGGTGGGGGCGGTGGAGATACCCCAGGAGGCGTTCCTGGCCGTGTTACGGACGGGGGCATGAAGACCTCGGTCATCGTCTCCACTTATAACCAGCCCGCCTGGCTGAAAAAGGTCCTCTACGGCTACGCCGTGCAGAGCGTGCGGGGATTCGAGCTGATCGTGGCCGACGACGGCTCGGGCGCGGAGACTCGCGCGGTGATCGAACGGGTGTGCGGGGAGACCGGTCTGGAGGTGCTGCACCTCAGCCACCAGGACCGGGGGTACCGGCGCTCGGTGATCCTCAACCGGGCCACGCTGGCGGCGGGGGGAGAGTACCTGATCTTTACCGACGGGGACTGCGTCCCCAGGAGTGATTTCGTGGCTAGGCACCAGGAGTTGGCGCGGCCGGGGAGGTTCCTCTCGGGTGGAGCGGTGATGATCCCGCTCGAGACCAGCCGCGCGATCTCCAAGGATGACGTCACCACCGGCCGCTTCGCGCGGGCCGGGTGGCTCGGCGCTCATGGGTGGTGGCCGGGGAGACACTTTTTGCGGCTGCTCGAGGCGGGGCCCCTGCCCAAGCTCCTGGACCGGATGACCACTACCCGCGCCAGCTGGAACCTGAACAACTCCTCCACTTGGCGTGAAGCCGTCTTGGAGGCGAACGGTATGGACAACGAGATGACTTACGGAGGGGCCGACCGCGCCCTGGGCGAGCGGCTGGAGCGGTTAGGGCTCCGGGGGATACAGGCCCGCCACCGGCTGGTGTGCGTCCACCTGGACCACGGCAGGCCGTACCGGACCTGCGGATCAGTCGTGAAAAACAAGCGGAACCGGGCTAGCCAACGGCGAAGCGGGAGCGTGCGGGCGCCGTCCGGCATCTCCCAGCTCGGCCACGACCCCGGATTTACCCGTGAGCTGGTGCGTGGCGGTGAGGTGGTCGCGTGAGCCGGGTTGACGACAAGAAGTGGATCGTGGGGGTAGACCTCGGGGGCACCAACACGGTAGTGGGGGTGCTGCCAGTGCGGGGCGGCGAAGTCCATGCTCTGAGGAAGCTGCCTACCGAGCCGGAGCGGGGCGCGGACGCGGTGGTGGACCGCATGGTGGAGATGGTCGAAGAAGCGATCTCCGGCGTGCTCGCTGAGTTTGGCGGCGACCGCGGCGACCTAGCCGGCGTGGGCATCGGCTCGCCCGGGCCGCTAGACCGGGAGACGGGGGTGGTGGTAGCCACGCCGAACCTGGGCTGGCGGAACTTTCCGTTGCGGGACTTGGTGTCCGAGCGTGTCCGGCTCCCCGCCACTCTCGACAACGACGCCAACTGCGCCACCTTCGGGGAGTGGTGGCTGGGGGCGGGCAGGGAGGTAGAAACCCTGGTGGGGCTTACGCTGGGTACCGGCATCGGGGGAGGCATCGTGCTCGAGGGCGAGATTTACCACGGCTGCTCCGACGTGGCGGGGGAGATCGGCCACATGACGATCGAGGCCAACGGCCGTAAGTGCCCGTGCGGAAATTACGGCTGCCTGGAGCAGTACGCCTCTGGACCAGCCATTGCCACCCGGGCGCTGGAAGGGATCGAGAGTGGCGAAAAAACCGTGCTCACCGAGTTGGTACAAGGCGACCTCTCCAAACTCACCGCGGCCGCGGTGTACGAGGGAGTTCTCCGGGGCGACGTTTACGCCACCGAGGTCATGAAGGAGACCGCCAAGTTCCTGGGCGCGGGGGTGGCCAACATCGTCAATGTACTGAACCCCGAGATGGTGGTAATCTCGGGCGGCGTGACCCAAGCCGGGGACCACCTCTTCGAGCCGCTCCGGGCCGAGGTTCGCCGCCGCGCCTTCCGGGCGGCCGAGGAGTGCTGCAGCATAGTTTCGGGTGCGCTGCCGGGCACGGCTGGGGTGGTGGGGGCGGTGGCGGTGTTCAAGCGACACCACTTCGGAAGGGTCGCTTGAAGGCCAGCGTGGCGGAACTCAACCCCTCTCAAAGAGGCGACCGCTAGTGGCGCGCGTTATCGAGGTGCCGCCTACACTGGACGACGACGCCTTTGAGCTTCTGGCCTCGAAGCGCGCCGCGGTCGCGGCCGGAGAGACGGTGCTGGTGGACGCCCGGCACATCCGCTGGACCGATCCGTACGGTATGATCGGCCTCCTGGCTCTGGGTCGTACCCTGGCGGAGGGCGGGCAGCGCCCCGCGCTGCAATCCCCCACTTCGCCCGAGGTGCTCAGCTACCTGGCGAGGATGGACTTCTTCCGTCACGCCGCCGACCTCTACCAAGTCCACGGCGGCCCCGAACAGCGCCGGGAAGACGCGGCCGCCTCCAACGTGCTCCTCGAGATTACCCCCATCCGCTCGCACGACGACGTGCACGGCGTCATCGACCATGTGCAGGACCGGGCCGGTGTCATCCTCTCCGAGAAACTCGGCTACTCCACCGGGGCGAGCGCCCACTTCAGCATGATGCTCTCGGAGGTGTGCCAAAACATCATCGAGCACTCGGATACCGAGGGGTGGGTGGGCATCCAGACGTATCATTGGAAGAAACGGCTCGGCCGGTTGGTGGTGGTAATCGCGGTGATGGACTTGGGAGTGGGCTTTCAGGGCTCCCTAGGCAAAACCAGAGGGGCCCAGTTCGGAGACAGCTGGAGCGACGCGGCCGCTCTGGAGGCGGCGTTCCTGCACGGTGTCACCCGCTTCCGGGACCCCGGCCGGGGCCAGGGTCTGAAGCAGATCCGCAACCGGGTGAAGAAGTGGGGGGGCAAGGTGGCCATCCGTAGCGGCAGCGCCAAGATCGCCGACGTGCCCCCGTGGGACGACGGCAGGGTGTTGGAATCCCGCCTGGCTCCTTTCCCGGGCGCGCAGATCTTGATCGTCTTACCGGCCCGGGAGGGAGAGGGTAAGTGACCGGCTACCGGGTATCTCCCCTTTCCATCGACCTGGCCCGCTTCCACCGCCGCTCGCTAGCGTCGCTGTACAGCAACCTGGTCACGCGGCCCACCGGCCGTGCCATTCGCGTGGGGGTGGAGAAGCAGATCTCAGGCGGCGGTACGAACGGAACTCCGTGTATCTCGATCCTAGACTTTTCGCAGGTGCGGGTGCTAGACTTCTCGTGCGCCGACGAAGTGGTGGCCAAGCTCCTGCTGCGTTTCCGCGGCGGGCCGGGCCGGGCCGAGGTGTACTTCCTGGCGCGCGGGCTGCAGCCGCACCACGAGGAGGCGATCGAGGCAGTGCTGGAGAGGCACGGGCTGCGACTCGCCGCCGAGGTTACCCCCGATCTCTACTGCCTGCTTGGCTCCCGCGAACCGCTGGAGACGGCGTGTTGGGACGCCCTGGCCCGGCGCGGCCGGGCCAACGCCGCCCAAGTGGCTGGAGACGCTGGTGTGGGCGAGCCGGTTGCCCGCACCCTGCTGACCCACCTGGTCGAGCACCGGGTGGCGGTACCGTTCGAGCGAGGGGTGGTGTGTGCTCTACCAGAGCTGGCCCGTGCGTCATGAGCCGTCGTTCCGACCTGTTGGTGGTGGGTGCGGGACCGTGCGGCCCGCCGAGGTCGAGCTCCGGGCTAATGTCACCGGCCAAACCACCGTACTTCCGAACGACTGGGTTCTCGCCCTGATCGGGTACCTTCCCGACGCCTCCCTACTGACCGGGATGGGCGTGGAGATCAACGCGGAGACCGGCGTGCCGGCGCACGACGCGGAAACCCTGGAGACGAACGTTCCGGGCGTGTTTGTCGCGGGCGTGATAGCGGCGGGCTACGACGCCAACAAGAACTTTATCGAGAACGGCAAGCACCACGGACCCGCAATCGTAGCGGCTATTACGGGCTGTAGCAGGGTGTGACCGGCTGCTCTCCCTCGCGGTGCATGGTTCCCTTGTACTTCATGTGCTCTTCGTAGACGCCGAAGTTCTCCCCCTGCAGGGCGTCGATACGGGCCAGGTCGTCGCCCGAGAGGTCCGGCTTGTCCGGGGCGGCGGCAAACTCCTCGAGCTGCGCCTGGTCGTAGATATTCGGTAGCGTCGTCATCACCGCCGGGGAGGCGAGGAGCCACTTGAGCGAGGCCTGCCCGAGCGTCAGGTCGCGCCCCTGGTGCAGAAAGCCGAGTGTCTCGACCTTCTTGAGGCCGTTCAATAGCCAGGAGCGCGGCCGGTGCCGGCGGTGGTCGTTCTGGTCGAAGGTGGTGTCTTCGCTGTAGCACCCCTCGAGCATGCCGGAGGAGTGGGTAACGCGCACCATGACTCCGGTGTCTCCTGTCTCCCCGGCACTCTCGGTGAGGTGCTGGCCGGGAAACGGCTCTAGAATGTTGTTGATGAGCTGGAGCGAGCCGGCCCGGCGCCTGCGGATGAGGTCGAGCCCCTCGTACAAGTAGCCGTTGGAGGGGCCGAGCGCCGCCCCCCAGTGGCGGACTTTACCCTCCTCCTTGAGCCGCTCGAAAGTCTCCCACACGGCGTCGTCTTCTACCTGCTTCAGTTTGGCGTTGTGAAAAGCGACGATGTCGATCACGTCGCTTCCGAAGCGCTCCAGCGACTTCTCCACGGCGGAGCGGAGGTAGGCGGGATCGGCGTTCTGGGGGATTTCCCGTTGGCCGCGCTTCCGCTCGGGGTGGGCGTAGAAGTCGTAGCCCACCTTGGTGGCGAGCACCACCTGGTGCCGGTTGTCGCGGAAGGCGCGACCGACCAGCTCCTCGGCGCGGCCGTTGCCGTAGCTGTCGGCGGCGTCGAAGAGGGTGACGCCCAGGTCCCTGGCCGCGCGCAGGAGCCGGATCGCCTGGTCGTCGCTGAAACTTCCCCACCAGCCCGCGGAGACGGTCCAGGTTCCGAAGCCGACCTCGGAGACGGTGACGTCGCTGTTGGGGTAGGTACGGTACTTCATCGGATCATCGCTTATGAGGTCAAGAGCACCCCGTCCCGGCCAGTACCTCCGGGGTGGCAAAGCCCCGCTCCAGGTCTACCAGCGGGGCCGAGTAATCGCCCGAGAAGCAGGCGTGGCAAAAAGGGCCAGACTCTTCCACCGCCCCCAGCATCCCCTCCAGCGACAAGTACCCGAGCGAATCTACGCCCAACTGCTCCCCGACTTCACCGGCGGTCCGGTCAGCGGCTATAAGCTCCTCGCGGGTGGGGATGTCGATACCGTAGAAACAGGGGTGGCGCACCGGGGGAGAGGCCAAGCGCAAGTGCACCTCGCGCGCGCCCGCCTCCCGCAGCATGTTGACCAGCCCCCGCGAAGTGGTGCCCCGCACCAGGGAGTCGTCGACAACCACCACCCTTTGTCCGGCCAAGACCTCGCGCACGGCGCTGTACTTGAGGCGCACCTTGAAGTCGCGCCCGGCCTGGGACGGTTCAATGAAGGTGCGGCCCACGTAGTGGTTGCGGATCAGTCCCAGCTCGAAAGGGATGCCCGACTCCTCGCTATAGCCGAGCGCCGACGAGTTGGCCGAATCGGGCACCGAGATCACGCACTCTCCCTCGGCCGGGTGCTCGCGCGCGAGTTGGCGGCCGAAAGCCCGCCGCGCCCGGTCTACGGACTCGCCCCAAAGCCGGGAATCGGGCCGGGCGAAATACACCAGTTCAAAGATGCACGGCGCGGGCCGTTCGGGTGGGAGGGGGCGCAGCCGGGTGATCTCTCGTCCCCGCACCCGGAGTACCTCTCCGGGTGCCACTTCGCGTAAGTACTCGGCTCCCACTATGTCGAGGGCGCAGGTCTCGGAGGCCAGCACGTGACCGTCTCCCAACCGTCCCAGCACCAGGGGGCGAAAGCCGCGCGGGTCCCGGGCGGCGTAGAGGGTGTCGCCCACGGTGATGAGCAGCGAGAAAGCTCCTTCGAGCTGCGAAAGGGCGTCGTCGATCTGGGCGTCGGCCCCCTCCCGGCGGGAGCGGGAGATGAGGTGGACGATGGCCTCGGTGTCGATGGTGGCCTGGAAAAGGGCGCCCTCGGCCACCAACCGGGCGCGCAGCTCATGGGCGTTGGTCAGGTTGCCGTTGTGGACCAGCCCCAGCTCTCCCTCGCTGTAGCGAACCAGGATGGGCTGGGCGTTGGTGAGCCCGGGACCGCCCGCGGTGGAGTAGCGAAGGTGGCCGAGGGCGGTGGAGCCCGGGAGGGAGGCGAGGTCACTATCAGCGAAGGCCTCATAGACCAACCCGGTGGCCTTGTGCAGCCGGGCGTCACCCGGCTCGGAGCCGGAGATGGCGGCTATCCCAGCTGCCTCCTGGCCCCTATGCTGGAGCGCGTAGAGAGCGAGAAAGGTAACCCGGGCGGCGTCGGGAACTCCACTCACGCCTACGATTCCGCACACGTTTCGTCAGCCGGTGGGTGTGAACAGGTGCGGATCTTCCATTAACCGGGGGAGAGCGTGGTGGTAGCTGTCGGCCAGCCGCCGGACCGGAGCACTGAGAACACCGCCCCGAAAGGCGATACGGAACTCGCCGCCAGCCCTGCCCACCCGGCCGATTTTACGCGCGGGCACCCCGCGGCGCTCCGAGATTCTCATGATTTCGTCCACCTGGCTCTGGTTGCAAGAGAGGAGTACGCGGCCTTGGGCCTCTCCAAAGAGGAGCGCGCGGGGATCGAGTTCGTCGTCGAGCTCCACCTCCACCCCGAAGTTCAGCTCCGGGTCCGCCACGGCGCACTCGGCCAGGGCCACGGCCAAGCCGCCGTCCGAGCAGTCGTGGGCCGAGCTGACCCACCCTCCTTGGATCTGCTCCAGGACCGTCTCCTGGATCGCCTTTTCCGCGTCCAAATCCACTGCGGGAGAGTCGCCCGCGGTCACGCCGTGGACCCGCTTGAGGTATTCGCTGGCCCCTAGCTCAGCGGTGTTCCGGCCCAGCAGAACGACGGCGTCTCCCTCACTCCGGAACGCCAGGCGGGTGGCGTACGCCACCTCGTCGAGCACGCCTACCATCCCGACCACCGGAGTGGGGTAGATGGCTCCCCGCGGGTTTTCGTTGTAAAGCGAGACGTTGCCGCCGGTTACCGGGGTCCCGAAGGCACGGCAAGCGTCTCCCATCCCCCGCACCACCTCCGCGAGTTGGTAGTACACCTCCGGCTTGGTCGGGTTGCCGAAGTTGAGGTTGTTGGTCACGGCGCGCGGCCGGGCGCCCGAGCAGACCAGGTTGCGGGCGGCTTCGGACACGGCGATGAGTGCGCCCCGGTACGGATGCAAGAATACGTAGCGGCCGTTTCCGTCCACGGTGGCCGCTACGGCCCTCCTGGTACCCCGCAGCCGGATGACCGCCGCGTCCGAGCCCGGGCCTATCACGGTACCGGTACGTACGGTGGTGTCATACTGCTCCCAGACCCAACCTTTGGAACAGATGGTGGTAGACGAAAGGAGCTGTTCCAGCGTCCACGCACTGTCGCTCTCCTCGGGGCGGGGAGCCACGGCGTAGGGGTCGGTCTCCCGTGCCAGTCGCGCCTCTTCGGACTCGCGGCCCCGGCGGGTGTAAGTGGGGCATCCGTCCACCAAGGGGGCACCCGGGATGGCGGCGATTGTCTTGCCGTTCTCCTTGACCGTATATACGCCCGTAGCGGTCACCTCGCCGATCTCCGCAGCGTCCAGGTCCCACTTGGCCAGGATATCCCGGACCCGACCTTCATGGCCCCGCTTGGCCACCACCAGCATCCGCTCCTGGCTCTCGGAGAGAAGGACTTCGTAAGGGGTCATGCCGGCCTCGCGCACGGGTACGCGGGTGATCTCGATCTCTACCCCGGTCCCCCCGCGCGCCGCCATCTCGGTGGACGACGACACCAACCCGGCCGCGCCCATGTCCTGGATGCCGACGATGTGCCCCGAGCGGATAAGCTCGAGCGACGCCTCCAGCAGGAGTTTCTCGGTGAAGGGGTCGCCCACCTGGACCCGCGGACGCTTTTCCCGCTGTTCGTCCGACAGTTCGGCCGAAGCGAAAGTGGCGCCGTGGATGCCGTCCCTGCCGGTCTTGGAGCCCACCGCCATGAGCCGGTTGCCGGCACCGCTGGCCACGCCCCGGATCAGCCCGGCAGACTTCATCACCCCCACGCACATAGCGTTGACCAGGGGGTTGCCCTCGTACGCCCGGTCGAAAACGACCTCGCCGCCCACGGTAGGGACGCCCACGCAGTTCCCGTAGTCGCCGATGCCCCGCACCACTCCGGCGAAGAGGTAGCGGACGCGGGCCGCGCCCTGGCCCTCGAGCTCGCCGAAGCGCAGCGAGTTGAGCACGGCGACCGGACGCGCGCCCATGGTGAAGACGTCGCGCAAGATGCCGCCCACGCCGGTCGCCGCGCCTTGGTACGGCTCCACGGCCGAGGGGTGGTTGTGAGACTCGATCTTGAACGCCACCGCCAGCCCGTCGCCCACCTCGATCACGCCGGCGTTCTCGCCCGGCCCCTGCAGCACCCAGGGGGCCTCGGTGGGCAGCGTCTTGAGCAGCGGCTTGGAGTTCTTGTAGCCGCAGTGCTCCGACCACATGGCGCTGAAGATACCCAGTTCGGTGAAGGTCGGCTCCCGGCCCAGGATCTCGAGGAGCTCGGCGTACTCCTGGTCCGAAAGCCCGTGTTCGGACACCAGCGCCGGGGACAGGACGGGGTCTCCGGGGCGGGGCTGGGGGGCGAGAGGGATGGCTCGGGCGGTGCTCACGCGGCAGCCAGCGATTTGAACAAACCCGCGCCGTGGACCGATCCGAGCAGCTCCTCCGCGGCCCGCTCGGGATGGGGCATCATCCCCAGCACGTTGCCGTGCCCGTTCAAAATACCAGCGACGTCGCGGGCCGAACCGTTCGGGTTCGAGGCGGGTGTCCTCTCGCCGCTCCGGTCCACGTAGCGGAATACGACGCGCTGCTCACGCTCCAGTTCGTCCAGCACCTCGCCCGGCGCCACGTAACACCCCTCGCCGTGGGCGACCGGCATGCGCAGCACGTCTCCCTGCCGGTACGCCGAGGTGAACGGCGGTTCGGCCCGCTCCACCCGTAGATACACCGGCCGCGAGATGAAGCGAAGCCCCCGGTTGCGGATCAGGGCGCCGGGCAGAAGGCCGAGCTCGCAGAGGATTTGAAAGCCGTTGCACACCCCGAGAACCGGCCCGCCCTGCGCGGCGAACTCCCGGATCTCGCGCACTATCGGACTGGTGCGGGCGATGGCTCCGGCGCGCAAGTAGTCGCCGTAGCTGAATCCGCCGGGGACGATGACCGCGTCTACTCCCTCCAGATCGTGCGACTTGTGCCAGAGAAACACCGTCTCGGCGCCCGAGACCTCCTTGGCGGCCAGGTAACAGTCGTGGTCGCAGTTGGAGCCGGGGAAGGTGACTACGCCGATCTTCACTCTTGACTCGCCTTTAGAGGAGCTGGGGGACGGGTTGGCTGGACTTCCCGCTCTTGCACCTCGAGGTCAAAGTCTTCGGTCACCGGGTTGGCGAGGAGTTCCTCGCACATTTGCCTGACCCGGTCGCGCGCCTCGGTTTCGGAACCGGCCGAGAGGCGCAGGTAGATGGTCTTGCCCACCCGCACCTCCTCCACGCCGCCGAATCCCAGTGCGCCGAGGGCTCCGGCCACCGCGCTCCCCTGGGGGTCGAGTATACCCCTTGCCGGCATCACCCGCACGGATACGTGATACTGCTTCACGACCACCTCCTGAACGGCATCACCCTCTTGCGCCAACCCCGGCGGGGGGGCTCCATCTCTTCATACTCCAGCTCGCGTGTCTCACCTTCTTCCGGCTCCTCGTCCAGGAGAGGGTCGCGCTCGGGGAGCCGCTCCAGCAGCCCGAGCACCGCGGTGCGCGCGAGACCGTAGCCAATATAGCAGATCAGGGCCGGGAAGACGAAGAGCGCGGGCACGGTGAACAGAGCGACCACCGCCACGCCGGCGCCGACGAGGGTAATGATCCCTCCCTGGGTGCGCAGGTTGAAGCGGGGCGCCGCGGGGTATAGGACGTGGCTTACCATGAGCAGCGAGAAGGCGAGCGTCATGCCCGCGGTCCCCTGGCTCCAGTTGAAGTTAGCCAGGTAGCTCTGAAAGAAATCGGTTTGGGAGAAGGGGTAGAAGGTGGCCAGTGCGGTCCCGGCCACGGGAGAGGGTAGTCCGTGAAAAGCCACCTTTGCGTGCCCCGACTGTTCCACGTTGAAGCGAGCCAAGCGGATGACCGTGGCGGCCACGTACAGGAAGGCCACCGTCCAACTCCACCCCTCGCCATCGCCCAGGTAGAGGAAGTAAATGATCAGAGCAGGCGCCACGCCGAAGCTGACCGCGTCTACCAAGGAGTCCAGCTCTTCGCCGAACTCGGAGCCGGTGCGGGTGAAGCGTGCCACCCGGCCGTCCAGCATGTCGCACACGCCCGCGCCGACCACCAGCCAAGCCGCGGTAGCAAAGTCGCCCCGCAACGCCTCCACCAGCGCCCAGAAGCCGAAAAAGAGGTTTCCGAGCGTAAAAGCGCTGGGCAGGATGATGACGCCGCGGCGCAGCCGGGGAGCGGGTTTTCTCACGGAGTCCGGGGGTAGATAAAGCCCTCCGGCCAGACGCCCGTGAGACGCTCGAAGACGCGGCGGTAGCGGCGCGAGGTTTCTTCGATCAGCGGATCGGGTAGCTCGGGGCCGGGGGCGCCCCCGTTCCAGCTCCCCGCGCGCGCCATCAGATCCAGCTGGTCGCGCAGCGGCTGTTTGTCCAGGGAGGGTTGGGGGCGTCCCGGCCGGTAAAGGTCCGCGGGCCAGAAGCGGGACGAGTCCGGAGTGAGGAGCTCGTCGATCAGTAGGGTCTCGTTGTCCGCGCCTAGGCCGAACTCGAACTTGGTGTCGGCGAGCAAGAGACCCCGCTCCCCGCACACCTCCCGCCCCCGCTGGTAGAGCGCCAAACTCAGCTCCCGCAGTAAGTCGGCCGTAGCGGCTCCGACCACTTCACGCAGGCGGGAAAAGGGGATGTTCTCGTCGTGGTCCCCGCTGGTGGCCTTGGTAGCGGGAGAGAAGACCGGCTCCGGGAGCGGCCCCGACTCTTCCAGCCCCCGCGGTAGCGGCTCCCCCGCCAGGGTGCCGCTTTGCCGGTACTCCTTCCACGCCGAGCCGGCCAGGTAGCCCCGCACCACGCACTCCACCGGTAACGGCTCGGTTTTACGGACTAGCGTGGAACGACGGCTCCAAAGCCCGCGTGTCTCCCCCAGCGTCGGGTAGCGCTCCATGATTTCATCCGGGTCCACCGAGATCAGGTGGTTGTGGACCAGGTCGCTGGTGCGCTCGAACCACCACGCCGACAGCAAGGTGAGAACTTCTCCCTTACCCGGTACCGGCCGGGTCATCACCACGTCGAAGGCGCTTATCCGATCGCTGGCCACGATCAGGAGCTCGTCGCCCAGATCGTACACGTCCCGGACCTTGCCGCGCCGGTAGAGCGGCAGGGGTAGTTCGGTACCGACTACGGTTTTTGGCAAAGGGGGCACCGCTTCAAGCTAACCTGTAGACGGGCGAGGAACAACCGGAGTGACGCTCTGCTTCAAACCCGGGGCTGGGGGGATCGATCGTGCGCGTCGTCGGGGTAACGTTCCAACACCGGCTCCACCCAGTCGCGCAGAAAGTCGTCTACCTGGGCGGGCGCGCGCCCCACGTAGCTATCCGGTTCGAGCCCGTCCGCCAACTCCTCCCGGGTCACCCCGAACGTCTGGTCATCGGCAACGCGGTCCAGCAGGTCGTTCTCTCCGTCGCCGTCCTTGACACGCCCGGCCGCGGCCAGCGCGTGGATCCGCACCCGCTCGTGTAGTAGCTGCCTATCGCCCCCCTTCTTGGCTACCCGCATGATCAGGTTTTCGGTGGCCAAGAAGGGGAGCTCGGCGGCCAGCCGCCGCCGCATCACCGCCGGGTGGACCTCGAGCCCCGACGCCACGTTGTGGACCAGTAGTAGTATCGCGTCCACGGTAAGGTACGCCTCGGGGATCGCGATGCGCTTGTTGGCCGAGTCGTCCAGAGTTCTCTCCAGCCACTGGGTGGCCGCGGTGAAGGCAGGGTCGAGCGCCAGGATGATAGCGTGGCGGGCCAGAGCGCAGATGCGCTCGGCCCGCATGGGGTTCCGTTTGTACGGCATGGCCGACGAGCCGACTTGCCGCTCTCCGGCTGGTTCCTCGACCTCGCGCAGGTGGGCCAGGAGCCGGAGGTCGTGGCCCAACTTGGAAGCCGACTGGGCCACCCCGGCGAGGGTGGCCAGCAACGCCGCGTCCACCTTGCGGGGGTAGGTCTGGCCGGTGACCCCGTAGACTTCATCGAAGGAGAACTTCTTTGCTATTATTTCATTTAACCGCCGCACTTTAGCGCTATCTCCATCGAATAATTCGAGAAACGACGCCTCGGTCCCGGTGGTGCCGCGCGCGCCTCGAAAACGAAGGCTAGAGAGCCGGAACTCGACCTCTTCCAAGTCCAGGAGTAAATCCTGTAGCCAAAGCGTGGCCCGTTTGCCCACGGTGGTGGGCTGGGCGGGCTGGAAGTGGGTGAAGCCGAGGGTGGGCAGCGCCCGATGCTCGCGCGCGAACGAGGACAGAGCAGAAATACAGCGGACCAGCCGTTGGCGTATCAGCCGGAGCGCCTCGCGGTGTTGGATCAAGTCGGTGTTGTCGCCCACGAAGGCGCTGGTCGCGCCCAGGTGGATAATCCCCTTCGCCTCGGGCGCCTGTTCGCCTAGGTGGTGGACGTGGGCCATGACGTCGTGCCTAAGCTCTTTCTCCAGTTCGGCGGCGCGCTCGAGATCCGTGTCGTCGAGGTGGGCACGGAGCGCCCCTACCGCCTCTTCCGATATGGGTAGCCCGAGTTCTCGTTCGGCCTCCGCGAGGGCGAGCCAAAGCCGCCGCCAGCTGCCGAACTTGAAGGCGGGCGAAAAAATGCGCGCCATCTCGGCCGAGCCGTAGCGGTCGGTGAGGGGGTTGGAGTAGCTGTCGGAGTTTGTCATGCCGTGTCGTCGTCGCCGGGGTATGTGACCCGCCTCAAGAACAGCCCCCCCGCCGGAGCCGGGGGCGAGGTGATCACCCCCTCTTCTTTAGCCAGCAGCCGCAAAACGTCTTCCGCCGGGCGCTTCCCGAGGACCACCGCCACCACTGTTCCCACCAAGTAGCGAACGGTGTGGTGGAGGAAGCGGTCGGCCGAGATGTGCAGCTGCACGCCCAGAGACCACCTCGCCCACTCCGCGGCGGTTACCCGGCAGCGGTCGCCCCGCTCCCCCCGGCCCTGCTTGGCGAAGGCTCCGAAAGGGTGCTCACCCAGGAGGGGCTCGGTCACCTCTTGCAGCGACCCGAGCTCGAGCGGTCGGCACAACGGCCAGCACCAGGGGGCGTGGAAGGGGGAACGGGCCTCCGCGGCCACGCCGATGCGGTAACGGTACTCCCGCGACACGGCGTGGTAGCGGGGGTGGAAGTCCGGCGTCGCCCGAGACACCCCGGCCACCCAAAGATCCTCCGGCAGGAGCGCATTCAACGCCCGTCTCAACTTGGACGCGCTCCACCCGGGCGGCGCGTCCGCCGCCGCTACTTGCCCGCTGGCGTGGACCCCGGCGTCGGTCCGGCCCGAACCGGTAACCCGGGTCGGTTGGTCGAATAGCTGCGAGAGTATACGCTCGAGTTCTCCCTGTACGGTACGTCGCTCCGGCTGAAGCTGCCACCCGTGGAAACGGGCGCCGTCGTAGTGAAGTGTGAGCCGAAAGCGGCCGTGGACGGAGCTGTCGTTCAAGTGCTGGAAAGCTACGCCAAGTCATCTCTCTGTCAAGGAAACAGCCGAATTGACACGCGGCCCGGGTGCGAGCTACTTTGCCAGGCACTTTTCCCGCGAACTCAAGCTCTTCGTGAAACCCGCCCCCCGGCCGCACGACCACGCCGGTCTCGACGCCCTGCTCTCCGAGTTGCTCCCCGCCGTGGCCGCTGGCGTGCGGGGCCGCCGGGTGGCTTTCTGCCGCTACCACACCGGACAAGAGCGGCTCCGGAGCCGCTGGACTAGCGACGGGAAAGGGGTCGAGCGGGGAGAGGTGAATCTAGAGCCCGCGCGGCTGCACCCCTTGCTGGGAGATGACGCCCAGCGGAGCCGGCCCTTCCGCCCGGCCGAGGACGCTGCCCGCTGGGCGGTGGATGACCTCTTCCCCGGCGGACGTCCGCGCCGCTCGCGGTTGTGGGCGCGGGCGGTGTCGAGTGAGGGAGAGTGGATCGGCGTGCTGCTAGTGCTGGAGCCGCGCGGCTGGCTGGGCAGGGCTCGCAAGAGAGAGTTGGAGGCGCAGGGTGACCGGGTCGAGCTGGCCGTTTCCCGGACAACCCTGTTGAGCAGGATCGAAGAGGACCGGCGCGAGCACCGCCAAGCTCTGGAGGCGCTGTTACGCAAGTCCGAGCAGCGTTTCCGCGAACTGAAGGGGGTGGCTAAGGAGCCGAGCTCCTCCACTGAGGTGGCCGCCGGGCCGCGCTTGGACGCCCTGGAGTTGGCGGCCGGCCGGGCCACGGAGCTCCTGGCCGAAGCTCACGTGGAGCTGGACCGCAGGAGCGAGCGGCTCAAGCGCCAGACCCGGCTCCTCTTTCTCTTGCGCCGCTTTCTGGCCAAACACCTGGAGGGGCTCCCGCCCCGCGAGCTGGCCGCCGACCTGGTCAATCTGGTCTCGGAGGCGTTTTACGGCAGCCGCTGTTCCCTCCTTCTGCTCGACCCCTTGGCCGGCCGCGCCGGAGACCTGCGGGTGGCCGCAGCGCTGGGCCTTCCCCCGGCGCTAGACCCCGCCTCCATCCGGGTTCGCCCGGGAGCGGGTATTTCCGGCTGGGTGGCCCGCACCCTGAGTCCGGTGGTGGTGCGCGACTCCGAAGAGGCCGGGCAGTACCCGCTGGTCGCTGACGAGGCGTATCAGGGCGCTGCCTTCGCCTCCTTTCCGCTCTCCTGCCACGGCCGTTTTCAGGGGGTTCTCAACCTCACCAACTTCGAGAGAGGCACCTTCGACGACGCCGAACTGGAGCAGCTTCGGCTGGTATCTCTGTGCGTGGCTCTGGTGGTGGATCACGCCCGGCTGAGCGAGCGGCTCTTCGCCGTAGAGTCGGCGGCGCCTTGAGCGGAGCGGGAGCCGAAGAGCTGGCCGAACTGGTGCGGATAGCAGCCGACCGCCCTCTTTCCGCGCATGAAGCCGAGCGGGCCTTCACCGGGGTGATGGAAGGACTGGCCACGCCGGTCCAACTAGCCGCCCTGCTGATGGCGCTCAGGGTGCGGGGCGCTACCCCAGCCGAGTTGGCGGGCGGCGTGCGCGCGCTGCGCGCCGTCATGATCCCGGTACCGGTGGCGGACGGCCTGCCCGTGGTCGACACCTGTGGCACGGGGGGCGGATCCGTACCCACCTTCAACATCTCGACCGCCGCGGCCCTGCTCGCCGCCGCTTCCGGGGTGAGGATAGCCAAGCACGGCAACCGGAGCTTTACCTCCCGGAGCGGAAGCGCGGACGTGCTAGAGGCCCTCGGGGTGGTGCTGGAGCACCCCCCCGAGCGGCTGGCCGAGATCTTGGACCGGGCGGGGATAGTGTTCATGTTCGCCCCTCTCCACCACCCGGCCATGCGCCACGCGGCTCCGGTGCGGCGAGAGTTGGGTCTAGCCACGATCTTCAACCTGCTCGGTCCGCTCGCCAACCCGGCGGGAACGCGCCGCCAAGTAGTCGGAGTGGCAGACGCCGCCCACCAGCAGCTGGTGGCGGACGGACTCCGCGAACTGGGTCACGAACGGGCCCTGGTGGTCCACGGCGAGCCCGGGCTGGACGAGCTCAGCCCCCTCGCTGCCACCCGGGTGCTGGAGTTGCGGGGGGGAGAGGTGTCGGAGTGGACTTTCGAGCCAGATTCGGAGTTGGGGTGGCCCACCTACCACGCCAGCGACTTGGCCGGCGGAGAACCCGCCGAGAACGCCGCTATCGTGACCGGAGTGCTAGGGGGCAAGGTGAAGGGAGCAGCCCGTGCCGCCGTGGCGCTAAACGCGGCCGCCGCCATCTACCTGGCGGAGCTGGCGCCGACCCTGGCTGAAGCGGTGGCCCTGGCGGAGGAGACGCTGGAACGGGGCGGGGGGCAGCAGGCGCTGGAGCGGTTACGCGAAGAAAGTTCCCGCACTGCCCACGAGCCGCCTGTCAGTAGCGCCTAATCACACCCACCACCACCCCCTGTACCTGCACCTCCCGCTCGTCGAAGTACATGGGTGCGAGCCGCTCGTTGGCGGGCTGGAGCCGGATCCTGTGCCCCTCCCGGAAAAACTTCTTGACCGTGGCCGAGTCGCCGCCCACCAGGGCGATTACCACCTCCCCGTTTTCGGCGCTCTCGCGAGTATTGACCACTAGGAGGTCGCCGTCGCGGATCTGCTCGTCGATCATGGAGTCTCCCTGCACCCGGAGTACGTAGTTGTGGCCGCGGCGGATCATGTCGGCGGGGATCGACACCGTTTCCCGGTCTACCACGGCTTCGATGGGCGCTCCCGCGGCCACCAACCCCAGCAAGGGGAGCCGCACCGGTCCGGCCGTGGTCCGGGCCGGCGGAGTGGGTTCTAGCGACCGGCTCCGGTTGTACTCCTTTCGCAAGTAGCCCTTGCGAGCCAGATTGGTGAGGTGCTCGTGGACCGTAGCCAGGGATCGGAGCCGGAAGTGGCGGGCGATCTCGTCGTAGCTGGGCGAATACCCGTGGTCGTCGATGAATCCGCCGAGGTAGTCCAGAATCTCCCGCTGCCGTTTTGTCAGCGCCACGCCGGTCTCCAGGGTTGCGGGTTCCCGAATAAAGTGCGAAGGTAGTATAACCGAACGTAAACCGAAGCACAAGTGCGCCTCCTAGGAGAAGCCACCATCCTCGACGCCGTCGTAGCCGAGAAGCGACGGGAAGTTGCCGCGCTCCGGCCCCGGCGCGACCGGCTCCGGGCCGGGGCCGAAGCCGCCGCGGCACCCCGCGACTTCGCCGGGGCGCTGCGGCGGCGGGGCGAGGTGGCGCTAGTGGCCGAGATCAAGACGCGCTCTCCCTCGGGCGGCGAGATCCGTCCGGGGGCGGACGCGGCGGGGGTGGCGGCTCGGTATGAGGCCGGGGGAGCGGCCGCCCTCTCGGTGCTCACGGACCGCCGCTTCTTCGGCGGCTCCCTGGACGCGCTGCGGACGGTCCGGGCGAGGGTGCGCCTACCGGTGCTCCGCAAGGACTTCGTGCTCGACCAGCTGCAGCTATGGGAGGCGCGAGCCGCGGGGGCCGACGCCGTACTCCTGATCGTGCGGCTGTTGGACAGTCACCTGCTCGCGGAGCTCGTTTCTCTGGCCCGGGAGCTGGGCATGGCCGCACTAGTCGAGACCCACGACGAAGCGGAGATCGAACGGGCGCACTCGGCTGGTGCGTCTCTGGTGGGCGTCAACAACCGCGACTTGGCCACCTTGGAGACCGACCTGGAGCGCTGTCCAGAGCTGGTATCAAAGCTTCGGGCGGGGGTCACGGCCGTAGCCGAGAGCGGCGTTTCGACCCGGGATTACGTACAGCGCCTGGGGCGGGCCGGGTTCGACGCGGTGCTGGTAGGAGAGTCTCTCCTGAGACAGCCCGATGCGCGCGCCGCCGCCGCCCTTCTGGTAGGGGTTAAAAAGGAGAAAAGGTGAAAATCAAGACGCCCGCGATCAAGTTCTGCGGCTTCAATCGCCCGGGAGACGCCAGGGCGGCCGGGGAGCTGGGAGCCACCTACGGCGGGGTCATCCTCAGCAAGGGTAGCCCTCGGTGGGTAGACATAGAGTATGTTCCGCGCGTGTTCATGGGCAGCTCGCTCAAACGGGTGGGGGTGTTCGTGGACTGTTCCCTCCCCAAAATCAGGTATAGGTGTGAGCGGGGGCAGCTAGCGGTGGTCCAGCTGCACGGAGAGGAGTCTCCGGAGGAGGTCCGGGAGCTGAAGGAGACGGGCGGGTGGGAAGTGTGGAAGGCGATCCGTATCAGGAGTGTGAACGACTTTCGGTCGGGGATCGAGAGTTACGCACCCGTTGCCGACGGTATCTTGGTGGAGGGGTGGAGCCCGTCCGGCCAGGGTGGGGTCGGCGCCCGCTTTCCCTGGGGCAAGATCAAGAAGTACCGGGACGAGGTGCCGCCCGGCGTGAAGTTCATAGTGGCAGGGGGGCTGAAGTCGAGGAACGTGGGGCAGTGCGTGCGGGTGCTCCGCCCCGACGTGGTGGACGTCAGCTCGGGGGTAGAAACGGGCATCGAAGGGTTCAAGGACGATAACCGGATGGGCAGATTCGTGAACGCCGTGCGGAGAGAGGTCGAGAGGATGGAGCAGAGGATGGAGGAGAGGATGGAGCGGGCGTGACCCGCTTCGGTCCGTATGGAGGCCGCTACGTACCCGAGACCCTGATCCCGGCGTTGGAGGAGCTGGCCACGGTGTACGACGAGGCGTGCCGGGAGCCCGGCTTCCGGGCGGAGTTGGATACTCTCTCGCGCGACTACGTAGGGCGCCCCACCCCTCTGTACCTAGCCGAACGACTCGGTGACGCCTCCGGTGGGGCGCGCGTCTTTCTCAAGCGGGAAGATTTGAACCACACCGGCGCCCACAAGATCAACAACACCTTGGGCCAGGTTCTGCTGGCTCGCCGTATGGACAAGCGGCGCGTCATCGCCGAGACCGGCGCGGGCCAACACGGTGTCGCCACGGCTACGGTGTGTGCCCTGTTCGGGCTCGAGTGCGTGGTCTATATGGGCGAGGATGATCTACGGCGGCAGCGCCTCAACGCTTTTCGCATGGAACTCCTGGGAGCGGAGGTGCGCGGCGTCTCGAGCGGTAGCCGGACTCTCAAGGACGCCACCAACGAAGCGATCCGGGACTGGGTGGAGAGCGTGGAAAGCACCCACTACATCATCGGCTCGGTGGTGGGGCCGGACCCGTATCCGCGCATGGTGCGCGACTTTCAGTCGGTGATCGGCCGGGAGGTGCGGGCACAGCTCCAGGAGCGTGGGGAAGGGCTCCCGGCCGCGGTGGTGGCGTGCGTGGGCGGGGGCTCCAACGCCATGGGTATCTTTCACCCCTTCGTGGACGACGAGGAAGTCGAACTGGTGGGGGTCGAGGCGGCGGGGGAGGGGATCGGCAGCGGCCGCCACTCCGCTTCCCTCGCGGCCGGGCAACCGGGCGTGCTACACGGCTCCTTTTCCTACCTCTTGCAAGACGCGGCCGGGCAGGTAGCGCCCGCGCACTCGATCTCAGCCGGCCTCGACTACCCCGGCGTGGGGCCGGAGCACGCGGCGCTCAGGGACTCTGGCCGGGCCGGGTACGCCAGCGTGACCGACCGCGAGGCCCTCGACGCCTTTGGCGCCCTCTCGCGGCTAGAGGGTATCATCCCGGCTCTGGAGAGCGCCCACGCGGTAGCCTACCTTCTCCGGGAAGGAGAGCGCTACGGCTCGCGGGGCCCGGTGGTGATTTGTCTGAGCGGCCGGGGTGACAAAGACGTGGCCGAGGTGGCGGAGCGGTTGAAAACGTGACCGCAGAACCGGTAGCACCGCTGGCCGCCCCCGACCGGGAGTGGGCGGAACAGGTCTCCGACCTGCTCTCCGCCCTCTCCAAGGCGTTGCGCGCGGTTCAGCTTTACGAGCCGAGCAACCCCACCCTGGTCCGTTTCCTGGACAGTCTGCGGGCCCGCTTGCGCGGGCTCTGGTCCTCCTTCTCTTCGCTACCCCTAAAGGTGGATGAACGCGCCATCTCCTGGGAAGGAGAGCCGGTATACCAGGACGAGGGCAGGAACGACCTCTCCTTCCTACTGTTCCGGGATGGCTTGCGTGAAGTCACCATCTACCCCGGCTTCGAGGACGAAGAGATCGACCGCTTCCTGGACATCCTCGCCGGGGTGCTCAGGGTAAAGGCCGAGGAGGACGACCTCATCACTCTGCTCTGGAACCACGATTTCTCGCATCTCCGCTACCGCTACGTGGACCTTTTGGCCGAGCAGGGAAAGCTTGCCGCACCCTCCTCCGAACCGCCCGGTGCCATCGACAGCGCGGAGGTTCAGAGCGAGGCCGGCGCCGGTGCGGCTGTCGTCTCGTCGCTCCGGCCCGAGGACTTCAAGGAGTCTCTTTATTTTTTGGACCAGGCGGAGATGTCACGCCTCCTGGAAGAGGTGCGCAAAGAGCATGAACGCCCGCTCTGGCGGGACGTTCTCAACGCCCTCTTCGACCGCTTCGAGGACGGCTCCGCGGAGCGGCGCGTGCGTATTCTCAAGGTGTTGGGGGAAATACTCCCCTTGCTCCTGACCGGAGCCCGCTTCCGGGAGGCCGCCTTGCTGCTGCGCGAAATGGGCCAGATCGCCACCCCCCAGGGGCGGCTGTCTCCCGGGGTGGTCGAGGGACTGCGCGAGATCCACGCCGGATTGGCGCGGCCCGAGATGGTCCGCGAGCTGGCCGATATGCTGGAGGAAGCACCCCGCGCCGTGGCCCGCGAAGAGCTGGCGGAGTTCGTGGGCTTGCTTCCGCCCGAGGCGTTGCCGGCCCTGCTGGTGGCCGAGCAGAGAACCCCGGTCGCGGCCACGCGCGAAGTCCTGGCCGAGTCGTGCCTCTCGCTCGCCCGCCGCTTTCCTGGGCAAGTTCTCTCCTTTTCCTCCGATCCCGACCCCACGCTGGCCGCCGCTGCGTGCCGCTACGCGGGCCGGCTGCGCATACCCGGCGCGGTTGGGGCCGCGAGCTCCCTCCTGGAGCGACCCGAACCGCTAGTCCGGCTAGCGGCGGTAGAGACACTGCGGGATACGCGCACCTCCGAGGCGGGAGGCGCCCTGGTCCGGGCTGCCTCGGACCGCGACCGGGAGGTCCGGGTGGCCGCGGCGCGCGCCCTCGCCGTCCTGCGCTACCGCCCCGGCCGTGAGCAGCTCGCCACCATGGTCTCGTCCAAGCGGCTGCGCGACGCCGACCTGACCGAACGTATCGCATTTTTCGAGGCGTTCGGAGCGGTCGCAGACGACAAGGGGGTGCGCAAGTTGGAACGGGTTCTTAACGGAAAGAGCTGGCTGGGGCGCCGCGAAGACCCGGAGACCAGGGCCTGCGCGGCGCTCGCCCTGGGCAAGGTCGCGGGGGCGGGGGGGGCAACCGCCCTGAGCGCGGCCGCTCTTGATCCCGAACCGGTGGTGCGCAGCGCGGTAAGCCGGGCCATGCGGGGGGAGGAGTGACCCGTACCCCTCCCCCTACCGTCTCCTCCGACCGAGACCTCCAGCAGGCGGGAAAGCGTTTGGTCTTGGCCCTGCACGCGGCGCTGCGGGCGCTCAAGCTGTACCCTCTGGATAACAAGGCCGTCCAGTCGGCCCTGGCCGAGGTGCAGCAGGCGGCCAGCCGTATCCTGGAGCGCGAAGGCGAGATGCAACTCCGCTCGGTGGGCGAGGTCTTCTTCGTAAACGACGCCCGCATGCGGGCCGATCTCTCCAGCTACGCCTCCTTCGACACGGTGCGGCGCGCCTTCCGCCGCCACGGGGCTGGCGAGATGCGGGTGGCCCCCGAGGCCGGGACGCAAGACTGGACCGCCGTCCTCTCCCTGCTCCTGCGGGACGGGAGCCGGGAGGACGCCTTCGAGGACTTCTCCAAGCGGCTGGCGGGATCACCCGCGCGCGCTATCGAGTTCGAGCCGGAAAAGCGGGGCGGCGTACCGGGAGAAGGGAACGAGCAGGCCCGGACCGCTGCCAAGCGGACCTACTCCCGCGGCGTGGACGTGGCCCGGGAGGTCATGAACGGCGTTCGTATGGGCAAGGGGGTGAGCTTGCGCAAGGTCAAGCGGGCTGTCCAGTCGGTGGTAGACCAGGTCCTGAACAACGAGAGCTCCATCCTGGGGATGACCACGCTGCGCGACTACGACGAGTACCTCTTCACCCACTCGGTCAACGTGTGCATCTTCAGCGTTGCCCTGGGAAAGAAGATCGGGCTGGACCGGCAGCAGCTTTACGATCTGGGCATGGGGGCGCTCCTGCACGACCTGGGCAAAGTGGAGCTGCCCATCGAGATGATCACCAAGCCGGGGCCGCTGAGCGAAGAGGAGTGGAGGCGCATGCGGGATCACCCTTCCCAGGGCATGCTGCACGCCTTCGGCATGGAGGGGCTCTCCGAGCTTCCGCTGCGGGCCATGTTGACGATCTACGAGCACCACATGAAGCAGGACGGCACTGGCTACCCTTCCTTCCACCGCCCCCGCACCCCCACCCTTTTCCCCAAGATCGTGGGCGTGGCCGACGGCTTCGACGCCGCCACCAGCAAGCGTAGCTACCAGTCCGAGCCGTGGACCCCCGACCGGGTACTGAAAGAGATGCGCGACAACCAGCAGCGCGGCTTCGACCCTCTGCTGGTCAAAGCCTTCGTCAGCATGACCGGGGTGTACCCGGTGGGGAGCCTGGTTATCCTCGACACCTTCGAGATGGCGGTGGTAACCGCCCCCAATCCCGACCCCGAGAGGTTCCACCAGCCCATGGCGCGGCTGGTGTTCGACGGGCTCGGTATGCCCGTGGACGACCCCTTTCCCGTGGACCTCTCCGAGACTGATCCAGCCACGGGAGTGCCTCGCCGCACCATAGTCAAGACCACCGACCCCGAGCGGTACGGGATCGACGTGGGCTCATACTTCACGTGAGCCGTCTCTCCCGCGCCTTCGAAAAGTGCGCCGGCGAAGGCCGCGCGGCGCTGGTTATCTACCTGACTGCGGGCCATCCTTCGCCGGAAGTCACGCCGGAGGTTCTCGAGGCGCTGGCCGAGAGCGGGGCGGACGTGATCGAGTTGGGGGTACCGTTCAGCGACCCTTTGGCCGACGGACCGGTGATCCAGAAATCGTCGTTTCAGGCGATCCAGCAGGGCGCCACCCCGGCGTGGGTGCTGGAAACTTTGGCCCGCTTCCGGGAGCGGCGAGAGACCCCGGTGGTACTCTTCACCTATCTGAACCCCATCCTTAGGTACCAAGCCAGCCGCTTTTTGGAGCAGGCGGCGACCGCGGGCGCGGACGGAGTACTGGTCACCGACCTTCCGCTGGGCGCCGACCCTGGCTTGGAAGAAAGCTTCGCCGGGCATGGGCTCGACCTGATCCGGCTGGTGGCACCCACCACGCCGCCAGAGCGGGCCCGGATGATAGCGGCCGCGACCCGCGGCTTCCTCTACTACCTAGCCCGCACCGGCGTGACCGGCGCCCCCACCGAGCTGTCTGTCCGGCTCGCGGCCGAGGTCAACCGGCTGCGGGAAGCTTCTCCCGCGCCGGTAGCGGTGGGTTTCGGTATCGCCACCCCCGAGCAAGCGCGCGCGGCGGCGCGTGCCGCCGACGGGGTGGTGGTGGGGAGCGCCGTGGTGGAGCGGCTGGGCTCGGGCGGGGTGGAAGAGGCGCGCCGCTTCGTGTCCGAATTGGCCGCAGCGGTCAAGCAGGAGCCAACCGAGGCGTTTGACACTCCCTTCCGGTATCGGTAAGCTTCGCGCCGAAATGCCGGCCCCAAGAGACGCCTCCAAAACGGTCACCATTCACCGGCTGCAGGAGCTGAAGCGGGAAGATACGCCCATCGTGGCGCTAACCGCTTACGACTACCTTTTCGCTAAGCTGGTCGATCAGGCCGGGGTAGACGTAATCCTGGTGGGAGACTCCCTCGGCCAGGTGGTCCTCGGGCTCGACACCACCCTCCCCGTCACGCTCGCACAGATGATCCACCACGCACGCGCCGTGCGCCGGGGAGTGGAGCACGCCCTCATGGTGGTGGATATGCCCTTCCTCTCGTACCAGGTCTCGCGCCGGCAAGCGTTGAGAAACGCGGGGCGCGTGCTCAAAGAGACCGGGGCCGAGGCGGTCAAGGTGGAGGGGGGAGACGAAGCTACGGCCGCCGCCGTCGCCGACCTGGTGCGGGTGGGCATCCCGGTGATGGGACACGTGGGCTTTACCCCCCAATCGGTTCACGCCCTGGGCGGCTACCGGGTACAAGGGAAGGGGGAGCAAGCCCGGCGGGTGGTAGAAGGGGCCCGCCGGCTGGAGGAGGCGGGCTGCTTCTCCGTGGTTCTGGAGTTGGTACCAGGCCCGGTGGCGGCCGAGGCCACCTTGGCGGTGTCGATCCCCACCATCGGCATCGGCGCCGGCCCGGGGTGCGACGGCCAGGTTCTGGTGCTTCCCGACATGCTGGGGCTCAACCCCGATTTCGCACCCAAGTTCCTGCGCCGCTTCGCGCGGGTGGGAGAGGCCGTATCCGAAGGGGTGAGAGCTTACGCCGAGGCGGTTCGCGGGCGGGGTTATCCGGCGGCCGAACACACCTTTGAATGAAGGCCGGATCGCATTTTCGGCAAAGGGGTATTCATGAAGTTGGTTACGACCCGGCGCGAGCTGCGGGAGCGGGTAGCTGGGTGGCGGCGGAGCGGTGAGACCATCGGCTTCGTGCCCACCATGGGATACCTGCACGAAGGGCACCTCTCTCTGGTGGACCGGGCGCGTGAACTCGCCGGCCGGGTAGTACTGTCGGTCTTCGTGAACCCGCTCCAATTCGGGGCCGATGAAGACCTGGAGAGTTACCCCAGGGACCTGGAACGGGACCGGGGGATGGCCGGGGCGCGGGGCGTGGACCTCCTTTTCGCACCTTCGACCAGCGAGTTGTACCCCTTCGGGGAGCTGCGGGTGGCGGTGGTGCCGGAGCGCGGGGAAGACCGGCTCTGCGGCCGGTCCCGGCCCGGGCACTTCCGGGGAGTGCTCACGGTGGTGGCCAAGCTGTTCGGGATCGTTCAACCGGACTTGGCGGTTTTTGGACAGAAGGATTACCAGCAACAGCTGCTGATCCGGTGGATGGTACGCGACCTGGACCTGCCGGTGCGCGTCGAGACAGTTCCGGTGGCACGCGAGCCGGACGGACTGGCGATGAGCTCCCGGAACCGGTACCTGTCCGGCGAGGAACGTGGCCGCGCGCTGGCGTTGTACCAGGCGCTCGAACGGTGCGAGCAGCTGTACCGGCAGGGGGAACGCAGCGCGGCGGCTGTCTCGTCGGCGATGCGGGAAGTGCTCGCCCGCCCCGGGGTGGAGCTCGAGTACGCCGAGGTCGCGCACCCCCGTACTCTCGAACCGCTGGACGAGGTCGGCGCAGACGGCGCCGTGTGCGCCGTGGCCGCGCGCGTCGGGGGTACCCGGTTGATCGACAACACTATCTTAGCTAACGCGAAAGATGTTGCGCACGCTGTGTAAGTCCAAGCTTCACCGGCCCACCGTGACCGGGGCCGACGTCAACTACATCGGCTCCATCACGCTGGACCCCGTGCTCATGGAGCACGCCGACCTGTTAGAGTACGAGCGGGTGCAGGTGGTGGACGTGGACAACGGAGCCCGGCTGGAGACGTACGTGATCCCGGGCGAACGCGGCTCGGGAGAGGTTTGCGTGAACGGGGCCGCCGCCCGGCTGGTTCACCCCGGCGACCGGGTGATCGTCATTAGCTACGCTCAGTACGACGCCGCCGAGGCGGCCCGGCACCGGCCCGTCTTCGTGTTCGTGGACGAGAACAACCGGGTCGTGCCTGGCCAGCTGCGGGCCGAAACTTCCTGACTGGGATGTCCTGGACGGCGGTCGCCCTCGCCCTCTCCGACAGAGAGGGGGGCGCGATGCGCTCCCGCTTTCCCGCCTACCTCCACCCGGTGGCCGGACGGCCTCTCTGCTGGCACACCCTGCGCGCTGTTTCCTCCCTCAACCCCCCGCCCGCCCGGCTGGTCATCGTGGGTGGCGCGGACGTCAACCCCGACCTTTACGGAGACCTGCCTATCGAAGTGACCGTGGTGGGACCGGGCGAAAAGTGGCGGCAGCCGGGAGACAACGGCTTTGTTCTGGTGGTTGACGCGGCCGCACCCACCCTGGCGTCCGTCTCTCTCCACCCGCTGGTGGCCGGTCCGGCCCGTCTCTTTCCGGCCGCGAACGGAGACCTGCCGCTCGCCCTCTGGCTCCCGGCCGAAGAAGCCCCGGACAAGTTCGATCAGTTGGAGCAGCTCTCCGATCACCTCCCCCGGCTGCCCGCGCTGCCCGACCCAGCCCCTGCCTTCCGGGTTCGCACCCGCGCCGACTTGGGGCGGGTCACCACTGTTCTCCGGGACCGGCTGGTCCGCCGTCTGATGGAGCGCGGTGCCACCTTCCTGCTCCCCGACACCGTCTTGGTCGACGTGGACGTGAAGGTGGGACGCGACACCGTGGTCTATCCGGGGGTCTGCCTGGAGGGGCAGACGGTGATCGGAGACGAGAGCGTGATCGGCCCGGGGTGCCGGATCATCGATTCGTGGATCGGGAGCGGGGTAGAACTCAAGGGGTGGAACTATATTTCCCACACCTCGGTCCGTAACCGGGCCATTCTGGAGCCGTACGCACGAAAGGGGTATGACTGAGGCCACCGTGAGCGGAAATGATTACTTGAGCGCTTACGCCGCCGGAGAGCTGCCGGCGTGGGCCCAGGCGGGTGAACGGAGGCGAGCCCACATGGCCCGGGTGGCTGGCCTGATGGAGGAGTGGGCGGCCGGGCTCGGACTCTCCCAGAGGGACCGGCTCCGCTGGCGGGTGGCGGGGTGGCTGCACGACTCCCTGCGAGACGCAGATCCCGAAGTGCTACGGGCAGAGCTGCCCGGGCGCTACTCGAAGGTACCCGGCAAGTTCCTGCACGGCCCGGCCGCGGCCGGGCGCCTCTCGGGTGAGCTAGACGCCGAGGTGTGTGACGCCATTCGGCACCACACCCTAGGTTCGCCCGAACTCGGCCGCTTGGGCCGGGCGCTGCACCTGGCCGACTCCCTAGATCCCGGCCGTCCCGACCCGAAAGGGGAGCACGGCGCCTTGCGGGCGAGCCTGCCCCGCGGCGCAGAAGACGCCCTGCCGGTGGTCCTCTCCAGGCAGATTGGCCGCCTGCTGGAGGAACGCCGGCCCCTGGCCCCCGAGACGGTGGCGTTTTGGAACTCCCTGGCAGCAAAGCAATGAGGCGGCTGGAGTTGGCCGGGCTCTTGCTCACCCTGGCAGCGGTGGCGGTACTGGCTGGCTCTCTAGTGACCGGGTTGCGGGGTGGGGCCGGCCCGCGGCCGGAGCCGCCCGCAAGCCCGGACGCGGGCAGCGAGCACGTCACCATCCCAACGGAGAGCGTACGGGTAGAAGTCCTCAACGGCGCCGGGGTCGAGGGGTTGGCCAGGAGCGCCACCCACCGGCTCCGGGACGCGGGTTTCGACGTAGTGTACTTCGGCAACGCCGCCGGGTTCGGGCGGGAGCGTACGCAGGTGATCGACAGAGTGGGGCGGCCGCAGTTCGCGCGCGCCGTGGCCCGCGCCTTGGGCGGCGGAGAGGTCAGCTCCGAACCGGACGCAGACCTTTACCTGGAGGTGACGGTGATCCTGGGTGCGGACTGGTCTCCCCAGCCCAGCGGGGAGTGAGGTTTGGCCTCGTATTCGGCCTTGAGCTGGCCGCACGCGGCCGAGATGTCTCTGCCGCGCGGCCGGCGCACCGACGCGGGAACCCCCCTCTCCTCCAGCCGAATCCTAAAGTCACGCAGCCGTTCGGGCGGCGACGCACTCCAACTCCGCCCCGGGATGGGGTTGTACGGTATCAGGTTCACGTGCGCCCGAAACTCCGCCACCAGCAGTGCCAGCTCGTCCGCCAGCTCCGGAGCGTCGTTCACCCCGGAAATCATCACGTACTCGAAGGTTACGCGCCGCCCTCCCGCCCGCTCGAAGACGCGCAGCGCCTCCAGCAACTCGGGGAGGGGGTACTTCTTCTCCACCGGGATGAGTTCTTGCCGCAGCTCGTGGTTGGGGGCGTGTAAGGAAACGGCCAGCCGATACTGCTCGGGCCGCCCGGCCAGCTCCAGGATGCCGGGCACGATCCCCACCGTAGACACGGTGATCCTACGCGCTCCCAGGGAATGACCGCGGTTCAGAATCGAGAGTGCGGGCATGACCGCCTTGCGGTTCACCAACGGCTCACCCATGCCCATGAATACCAGGTGGCTGATCTCGCCGTAACCGTGCTCCCTGGCCCAGCGACGCGCGCCGCGGTACTGGGCCACAATCTCCCCGGCGGTGAGCTGGCGCTGGTACCCCAGCCAGCCGGTAGCGCAGAAGGTACACGCCAGGGCGCATCCGGCTTGGGACGAAAGACAGAGCGTGAGCCGGTCTCGGGCGGGGATCAGCACCGACTCGATGAGCTCTCCCTTGGCCAGCTTCCAAAGCTGCTTGACGGTACCGTCCGAAGAGCGGGAGACCCTCTCGCTGGCGGGAGCGGTAAAGCCGAACGCACCTTCCAGAGCTTTACGCTCGGAGAGGGGGAGGTCGGTCATCTCGTGAAAGCCACCGGCGTCGCGCCCGAAGATCCACCCCGCGACTTGGGCGGTTCGGAAGCTGGCTTGGCCACGGGCGGCGAAGTGGGCAGAGAGGAGCTCAGCCATCGGCTCCGGCTCGAGCCCCACCAGGTCGGGCCGGCCGGCGGGCGTGATCAGGGTCATGGCGGTTGTTGATTCTCCCGGCGGCGGGTATTGTTCCTTTGTCGCCACTCCTTGCCACTCCTTGATGGAGTGGAGGGGGGCGGTTAGCTTGACCGGTCATCCAAGCCACGGCCCGGCACTCCGATCTTGAACTTGACAGAACTTTTGACCCCCGAGCGGATCAAGGTGCCGCTCGAGGCCAGCGACAAGGACGGGGTTCTGGAAGAGCTGGTCCGGCTCGCCGCCGGGGGCGGCCTGGTTCAGGATGTAGCCCGGCTGGTGCGTGCGGTGCGCGACCGGGAGGAGGTGCTGAGTACCGGTATCGGCAACGGAGTGGCCGTGCCGCACGGCAAGTGCCCCGGTGTATCTTCGTTGCTGCTGGCGGCCGGGGTGGCGCGGGAGCCGATCGATTTCGACGCCCTGGACGGCGAGCCGGTGCGGCTCTTCTTTCTGCTGGTGGGTCCGGAGTCGGCCCCCGGCCCGCACGTGCGCGCCCTGAGCCGCGTATCCCGCCTTCTCCGCCGCGACTCCCTTCGTGACCGGCTCGCCCAGGCGTCGTCGCCGGATGAGTTCCACGCCGTCATTGCCGAGGCGGAAGCCAGTTGAAGGGCCGGCTTCGCGACTGGGGGCCGGCCACTCTGTGGGCGGCCGCTCTTTTCTTTCTCAGCTCCCGCTCCACTCTACCCGTGGGTCTGGGCGGAGGGTGGGACAAGGTGGCCCACTTCACCGCGTACGCACTGTTGGGGTTACTCTTGGCCCGCGGCCAGATGCGAGAAAGCCTTTCGCCTTGGTGGGCGGTGCTGGCCGGCGCACTTTTCGCTGCTTCCGACGAGTTTTTGGTGCAGGCGTGGTCCGGCCGAACAGTGGAGTTCGGCGACTGGATCACGGATGTGCTAGGAGTCCTCTGCGGGGTATTCCTGCGTAACCGGGTAGTCGGCCGCTTTGAACGGAAGCGAGATGACTGACGCCGCCACCGCCTTTAGGAGCCACTACGCCGGACTGCTACGGCCCGCCGACGCCGGCCGTAGCGTTCGGCTGGCCGGGTGGGTACACCGGAGCCGCGACCTAGGCAAGCTGGTGTTTCTGGATCTGCGCGACCGGACCGGGCTGGTGCAGCTTTCCTTTGACCCGGCGCGGGCGGGCGAGGAGGTGGCGGCCGGCGCCCGTGAGTTGGGCGCCGAAGACGTGGTGTTGGTGGAGGGAAGGGTGGAGAAGCGCCCCGAACCCAACCCTGAACTAGCGACCGGCGCGGTCGAGGTCCGCGTTACTTCCTTGCGGCTCCTCTCCCGCGCCGAGCCCCCACCCATCCCGGTATACCGCGCCCCGGACGAAGAGCCACCCTCCGAGGAGCTGCAGCTCCAGTACCGGCACCTGGACTTGCGCCGGCCAGAAATGCAGCGCAACCTGGTGCTCCGCCACCAGGCCGCCCGTATAGTCCGCCGAAGTTTGTCGGAGCAAGGGTTTCTGGAGATCGAAACCCCCCTCCTCACCCGGCCCACGCCAGAGGGTGCGCGCGACTACCTAGTCCCCAGCCGGGTTCACCCGGGCGAGTTCTACGCCCTCCCCCAGTCTCCCCAGCTCTATAAGCAGCTCCTGATGGTAAGCGGCTTCGACCGCTACTTTCAAATGGCCCGCTGCTTGCGCGACGAGGACTTGCGCGCCGACCGCCAGCCCGAGTTTACCCAGATAGACGCCGAGATGTCTTTCGTGGACGAGGAGGACGTCTTCCGGGCTGCCGAGACGATGATCTCTGCCGTGTGGCGGGAGCTCCTCGGGGTCACGCTGGAGCTCCCCTTTCCCCGGCTGAGTTACGCCGAGGCGCTCGGCCGCTACGGGACCGATAAGCCCGACCTCCGCTACGGACTAGAGATCGTGGACCTGACCGAGACGCTGCGAGAGGCGGACTTCCTGCTCTTCCAGCGGACTCGGAACACGGGCGAGCGTATCCGGGGGATCCGGGTGCCCGGAGGGGCCAAGCTTTCCCGCAAGGAGTTGGACGGGCTCCAAGAGGTGGCGCGCCGGGCCGGGGTGGCGGGCGCCCTTTGGGTCAAACTAGGCGAGCACGGCTTCTCCGGGACCTTCGCCAAGGCGCTGACCGGCGGGGTGGGCGAGCTCTTGCGGAGCGCTACCTGGATGGAGCCGGGAGACCTGTTCGTGGCCACGGTTGGGGCGTGCGCCGGCGAGGGCGGGGAGGTGGGGATGGAGCCCGCCCTCGACGCGCTGCGACAGCACCTGGCGGGGCGTCTGAAGCTGGTCGAGAGCGGCCGGCACGAGTGGCTCTGGGTTACCGGCTTCCCCATGTTCGAGTGGCAGAGTGAAAAGAGCCGCCTGGGCGCCCTCCACCACCCCTTTACCGCCCCCCACCCCGACGACTCAGAACGGCTCTTGGCCGCGGCCAGGGAGGGTAACGCCCCCGGCTCCGGGAAAGCCAGGCGGCTGGCGGGAGCGGCTGTCCGATCCCGGGCGTACGACGCGGTGTACAACGGGCATGAGCTTGCCAGCGGTTCGGTACGGATTCACGACGCGGCCCTGCAGAGAGCCGTGTTCACACTGCTGGGCGTAGCCCCGCGCGAGGCGCAGGCCAGATTCGGCTTTCTCTTGGACGCCCTCCGGCACGGCACGCCACCGCACGCCGGTTTCGCGTTCGGTTTTGACCGCATGGTCATGCTCCTGGCCGGGGCGCGGAGTTTGCGCGAAGTGATTGCTTTTCCCAAGAGTACCGCCGCCCGCGCTGTCTTCGAAGGAGCTCCGGCGAGGGTGCCGGAAGAGGAGTTGGCGGAGTTGCACCTAGGTACTGTAACGGATGCCTGAAACGGTTCTGCAGGAACGCCTCTCGACCGAAGGCGCCGACCCTCTACTGCTGGCCGGCGTAAACGACGCCCACCTGCAGGAGTTGGCGCGGTTGTGCGGGTGCCGGGTGGTGCTGCGGCAAGATCAGCTCCTGGTCTCGGGAGACTCCGCCAAGGTAGAGCGTATTCTGCCGGTGGCCAGGCACCTGATCGAGTTGGCCCGCATGGGGGACGAGTTTTCGGCCGACGACATCGGCCGCTTCGCCGACTCGGCCGCGGCCACGGGCGCTCCGCCGCTCGCTCCCGCGGATGAGGTCCGGCTCAGCTTTCCGGGTACCCGGCGGGTCATCTCCCCCAAATCAGAGGGGCAGCGGGCTTACCTGGAGGCTATTGAGCGGCACGATATAGTGGTGAGCATCGGCCCGGCCGGGACTGGCAAGACCTACTTGGCGGTGGCGGCGGCCGTGGACGCGCTGCACCGCAAACGGGTGCGGCGCATCGTGCTGGCCCGCCCCGCGGTAGAGGCGGGAGAGAACCTCGGCTTTCTGCCCGGTGACCTGCGCGAGAAGGTGGATCCGTACCTCAGGCCCCTGTACGACTCCTTGGAGGACGTGCTGCCCGCCGAGCGCATGCGGCGGGCCCTCGAGGGCCGCATCCTCGAGATCGCGCCCCTGGCGTACATGCGTGGGCGCACCCTCCAGGACGCCTTCGTGATCCTGGACGAAGCGCAAAACGCCACTGCCTTGCAGATGAAGATGTTCCTCACCCGGCTGGGGGTTAACTCCAAAGCGGTCATCACCGGCGATAAAACCCAAATCGACCTGGTCCCGCGCGAAGAATCCGGACTCCTCGACGTGGAGCGGGTGCTCAAGGGGGTGGAGGGGATCGGCTTCGTATACCTGCAACCCGAGGACGTGATCCGGCACCGGCTGGTCAAGGAGATCTTGCGGGCGTACGAGGCCGCCGAAGCTGGCCGGAGCGGGTGATGGGCGGGCGCGGCTTCCGGAGGCGGGCGATGCCCGTGTTTCAGCGGGCCGCCGTGGCGCTGGAGGAGCGGCCCGGCGCCTCTCTCTTGGCCCGTACCATCTATCACGGCTTCCGGGCCCTCCTGCTGGTGGGGGTGGCCCTCTTTACCTACCTCCTCTTCCCGGTGGCGCGCGGCTCCGACTTTGCCGGGCTGGAAGAAGGGGTAGTGGCCCCCTACGACGTCATCGCCGAGTTCACCTTCCGCGTCCCCAAGTCAGAAGACGAGCTGCTCCGGGAACGCGCCGAGGCGGCGAGCGGCGTGCCCCCGCTGTTCGAGTACCAGTCCGCGCGGGAAGACAGTGTTACAGCGCGGGTGGGGAGTTTCTTTGCCGGGCTCGACTCCGTACTACGGTTGGCCCCCCGGGGAGACGAGGCGGGTGCCGTGCGGGAGTACCTGGAAAATAACCGCGTCGCCCCCCCACCCGGAGGGGTCCCCCTGCTGCTGGATGGGGCGGTCCGGAGGGAGCTGCACCGCTCGATCGAAACCGCGGTGCGTCAGCTCTACCCCTTGGGGGTGGTCTCGTCGCCGCAGCTGCGGGACGGCTTCGCGCCAGTGCGGGTGCGGGGGATCGGGGAAGGAGAGCGCTTCGTAGCGGCAGATTCGCTGCTCACCCCGGAGGAGTTCTACCGGCTGGCCAGGGAGCGGCTCCCAGAGCGCTATGACGCGGTGGCGGCCGAGCTCCAGCGGCTGGTCCTGATCCGCTTCTTCGAGCCCAGCTTGGCCTACAACGAACGGGATACCGAAGCCACCCGCGCCCGCGCCCGCGCCGCGGTCGATCCCATCCGAGCCACCGTGCTCCAGGGCGAAAGGGTAGTGGGAGCGGCCGAGCAGATCGGCGAGCGCGAAGCCGCCCGTTTGCACGCCTATGAAAACGCCCTGGCCGAGAGGGAGGGGGTGAGCACGCGGGTGGGACGGGCCACCTGGGCGGTGGCCGGGGCCATTATTTACAACCTGGTGGTACTCTCGCTGCTGGGTGCCCTTTTCTGGTTCTTCCGGCGCCCTCTGTACCATGATTTCCGGGCCCTTCTCCTGCTCGCCGGCCTGACCTCGGTGGTGATGCTAGCGGCGTCCCTCATCGACGGCTTCGAGCTACCCCCGGAGCTTATCCCGGTTACCTTCGCCGCCCTCTCGGTGTCGGTGTTGTGGGATGGTCGGCTGGGGTTGGTGGTCGCGCTGGTACTAGCGCTGCTGCTGGCGGGGCAGGGGCCGTTCGTGGGGCTTGTGGTCCCCTTTACCGTCGCTGTCGGGGGGGCAGCGGCGGCCTTCAGCGTGCGGGCGGCCCAACGCAGGTCCCGCACCTGGCTCTTCGTGGCCATCATCTCGGCGGCGTACGTCCTCACCGCCATCACCCTGGGTCTGCTGCGCGGGTGGGAGCCGATGGACGTCACCTGGACGGCTAGCCGGGGGGTCCTCAACGCGGTGCTCTCATCCCTGCTGGCCATCGGTTTCATCCCCCTCTTCGAAGGGTTCGTCCGCATCACCACCGACCAAACCCTGCTCGAACTGGCCGACCAGACACGGCCCCGGCTCAAGCGGCTCTCCCTGGAGGCGCCGGGCACTTACGCGCACACCGTGAACGTGGCCAACCTGGCCGAGGCGGCGTGCAACGCCATCGGGGCCAACGGGCTCCTGGCCCGGGTGGGAGTCTACTACCACGACATCGGCAAGCTGGTCAGGCCGCAGTTTTTTATCGAGAACCAGCCCCGCGGGCGTAACCCGCACGACCGTCTCAAGCCGGCCGCCAGCGCGACCGTGGTCCGCGCCCACGTGACCGAGGGGATAAGGATGGCCGAAGAGGACCGGCTCCCCCAGGTAATCAAGGACTTCATCCTCGAACACCACGGCACCCAGAAGATCTCCTTCTTTCACGACCAGGCCCGCGAAGAAGACCCCGACGCCGAGCTCGACGAGGAAGAGTTTATCTACCCCGGACCCAAGCCGCGCTCCAGGGAAACCGCGGTGGTCATGCTCGCCGACTCGGTGGAGTCGGCGGCGCGGGCGCTGCGCGACCCCACCTCGGCCCGGCTGCGCGAGTTGGTGGATCGCATCGTGGCCGCTAAGGTGGAGGCGGGCCAGCTCGAGGAGGCCCCCATCACCCTGGGAGAGGTCTCCCGCGTCAAGCAGTCACTCCTGCGCGTCCTTTCGGGAATGTACCACCACCGCATCGACTATCCCGGCCAAGAGCTGGAGCCCGGGAGCGAAGAAGGGAGCGAACCAGACGTGCGGGTGTCGGTGCAAGGGGGGGATCCCGCCCCGCCGCTGGCCGCGGACGAGGTGAGTGGAGCGGTGCGCGAGGTGTTCCGCTCAGAGGGGCACCAGTCGGGCGAGGTGTCGGTCACCTTCCTGGACGACGCGGCCATCGCCGACCTCAACCGGCGCTACCTCCACCGCGACCGGCCCACCGACGTGCTCGCCTTCGCGCTGCACGAGGACGGAGAGCCGCCGCTGGGGGACGTGTACGTGGGGACGGACCAGGCCGAGCGCCAGGCGAAGGAGCACGGCGTTTCCTCGCGCGAGGAGTACCTGCGGCTGGTGATTCACGGCACTCTGCACCTGCTCGGCCACGACCACCCCGAGGACGCCGGACGCACCGACTCCCCCATGTGGAGCGTTCAGGAGGAGGTTTTGGAGCGGCTTCTGTCCGGCTGAACTCTATGCTCACCGACCTGCGCGTCCGGGACTTCGCCGTAATCGAGGAAGCATCGCTGGGGCTGGGGCCGGGACTCAACGTGCTCACCGGTGAGACCGGAGCGGGCAAATCCATCCTGGTAGACGCCCTCTCCCTGCTGCTGGGGGAGCGGGCCTCCTCCGAGGTAGTCCGTACGGGGGCCGGCCGGGCCCGGGTAGAGGGCGTCTTCGAGGTCAGCGGCGTGCCCGGAATCGGAAACGTCCTGGACGAAAACGGCTTCGAATCAGAAGATGGGCTGGTCATCCTGCGGCGAGAAGTGGCCGCTGAGGGGAGAAACCGGGCGTGGGTGAACGGCTCTCCCGCCACCGCCAGGTCAGTGGGCAAACTCGGCCGCCGGCTGGTGGACCTGCACGGCCAGCACCAACATCAAACCCTACTCCGGCGCGACGAGCAGCGCGCCATCTTGGACGCCTTCGCTGGCCACCAAGAGCTGGTACGATCGGTCCGCGAGACACACGCTGAACTGGCCAGCGTGAAAAGAGAACTCTCGGAGCTGGAACGGCGCCGGAGTGAACTGGCGGAAAAGGCAGACTTTCTCCGTTTCCAGGTTGACGAGATCGAAAGATCCGCACCCCTGCCGGGCGAGGATGAAAAGTTGGCCGGAGAGGCCCGGCGGCTCGAGCACTCCGAAGAGCTGGCCCGGCTGGCAGGTACCATCCACCAGGAGTTGGGTGGGGGAGACAGTGCCCTCGCCGACCGGGCGGGAGCGTTGCGGCGAGAGGTGGAGCGGCTGGCCGCCATCGACCCGGCCGAGCAGGGGTCGCTGGAGCTGCTCGACACCGCCTTCTATGCCCTCCAGGAGCTGGCCGCGCGTATGGAGGGGTACGCCGGGTCGGTCGAGCACGACCCGGGCCGACTGGAGGAGATCCGTAGCCGCCGGGACCTCCTCTTCCGGCTCAAGTCCAAGTACGGTCCCGAGCTCGACGACGTGTTCGCCGCGCTGGAACGGGCTAAGGCCGAACTGGAGGTGGCTGGGGGCGGGGGCGCGGAGATACAACGGTTGCGCAGCCGGGAGGCCGGGCTAGCCGGGCGGCTAGCAGACCTCGCCGGTGAGCTGTCGCAGAGCCGCGGCTCGGCCCTCGAGCGGCTCGCCGGTCAGGTCAACCTGCTCCTCCCCGACCTGGGGATGCCGGGAGGCCGGTACGAAGCTGTCTTGCTACCCTTGCCAGAGACCGGCGCCCGCGGCGCCGAGGAGGTCGAGTTCCGGGTGGCGCTCAACCGCGGCTTCGAGCCGAAGCCGGTGGCCAGCGCGGCCTCGGGTGGAGAGCTAGCGCGCGTGATGCTCGCCCTCAAGACCGTACTCGCCCGCCAGGACCGGGTGCCCACCTTGATCTTCGACGAGGTCGACGCGGGCATCGGGGGGCGGGTGGCACTCAGGGTGGGAGAGACCCTGCGCCGGGTGGCGGAGGGACACCAGGTCTTCGCCGTGACTCACCTGGCCCAGATCGCGGCCAGGGCGCACCGGCACCTGCTGGTGAGCAAGGACGACTCGCGCGGCGTCGCCTCGGCCAGCGTGCGTGAACTGGGCGGCGAAGAACGGGTGGAGGAGCTCGCCCGCATGTTAGGGGGAGACGCCGGGAGCACCGTCTCCCGGGACCACGCCCGGGAGCTGCTGGCGGGGGTTACGGGTTAGTACTCCAGAGCCGTACGTAAACCTTCCCCACTACCTCCACGGCCCCGCTGTCGGGTGCGCCCCCGCCCCCGGCCACGGCCCGCCGGTACCCTAGCCACGCCTCCAGCGGCCAGACACCCCCCCCTTCCAGGTAGCGCGAGAGGGTGGAGTAGCGGGCCCCGACGGTCAAGTGATGGGAACTCCGGGTACCGGTTTGGGCCGGGAAGAGGGGTTCCTGCCCCCAGCCGTAGAGGTCGGGGCCGCGACGCTGGTACCTCCACCCCGCGCCCAGCCAAATCTGTCTGGTGAGCTGGTAGCCCGGTGAGAACGCGGCTTTCCACTCCGTGCCCGGCGCCACCCGCACGACCGCTAGCTGGTAGACTGGGGGAAAGGTATCTGTGGCGGCTTGCCACGCCCCCACCCGTACCTCGCGCTCTCGGTGCCACCACCAAGCTGCCGAACCGTTCAGCAGCAAGCGGGAGAGAGCTAGCTCAGCGATTACTTCAGCACCGGCGCCGCCAAAGCTCGTCCTGGGCTCGGGGTGGAGGTAGTACTCCGGCGATGGTGGTGGCCCCAGCGGAAATCGCAGCGTGGCTCGCACGGCGGCCCGTACTCCGAGCCCGTCCCGGTCCAGCTCGTCCAGGAGTTGGAGTTTGGTCGTGGCGCTTGCATTTGCCACCCGCCACCCCGCGGGCCCCGAGTTCACCTCCAGCGCCTCGGCGAAGCCCGCCAGCGAGACCCCCTCCACGACCACTCCGGTAGCCAGTGAAGCCGGGAGGCGGAGCTCGGCCCCGGTGGCGTCTAATACCTGCTCCCTGAGAGCGTCTCCGGCCGGAGAACCGGCCAGCGGGAGGATCGGACTCCGGCCCAGTGCTCCGAAACCATCTCCCACCAGGGTGAGAAGGGAGTCGTTGTACACGGGGTCCGGGTTGATCCCCACCGTGCCCCCTGAAATCCCCAACTCCAGCGCCGAGAGTTCGTGCCGCGTGAAGGTGATGCTCCCGCCCGCGCTCACCCGCGGTAGGACTCCCACCTCCAAGGCGACCGGTACAACCCGGTCGGCGGCCGAAGCGGCTACGCGGCCGGTGTCCCAAAAAAGGTTTCCGGGTCCGGCCTGGAATGGGCTCCCGGTCGTGTCGGTGGCGACGAAAAAACCGTTCAAGCCGCTCTCCAGGGTTTGGAGCGGAAGGTACGAGCTGCTGGTGAGCCGGCTTTGGAAGGGCGCGGAGAGCTGCTCGCCGTCGTCACCGCCGGAGAAAGGAGAACCAAAGCGCTGGTCGTAGGCCGAAAAGACCCCCTCCACCCGCAGCCGTACCATCCCCGGCGGCGTGACCCGAGAGTCTTCACCCTGGGCCGAGAGGAAGGAGGGGGTAAAGCCAACCACTGCCGCCGGAAGAAGAAGGAACCTAGAGAGTTTTGACATGCCGGGGAGTCGTATTCGGGAAGCGCGCACGCTAGCCATCCGTATCCGGCGTGTCAACGGGGTTGAGACATCCCCGGCTTTGGTGTAGTTTCAATGGTTCACGGCGCCGTGGCCAAGTGGTAAGGCAGAGGACTGCAAATCCTTCACCCCCGGTTCGAATCCGGGCGGCGCCTCTTGCTAACGAGGCAGCTTGAGCGCGAGTCCGAGCGCCTTTTTGGCCAGCGGCGTGAGCTTGCGGCGTTTCAGGACGTCGGCCGCCTTGCGCACCGCTTCGGCTTGCGTGGGATAGGGGAAGACGGTCTTCCCCAACGACTCCAGCCCGACTCCGGCGGTCATCGCCGTGACCAGCTGGGGGATGACCTCCCCGGCGTGTTCCGCCACCAAGGTGGCGCCCAAGACCTGGTCCGACCCCTTCTTCAGGTAAACCCGCAGGAAGCCCTCCTCCTCTCCGTCTAGGCGGGCGCGGTCAATCTCGCTGAGCGGTACCGTGAGCGCGTCGCTACCCTTTTCCCCGTCTCGCCACGGCCGGATTCCGGCGTGGGCCAACTCGGGCGAAGTATAGGTGCACCAAGGGATCACCAGGTCGCTCGCCTTGCCGCGCCCGAAGAAGAGGGCGTTGGGGACGGCGAGGCGTGCTTGGGCGTCGGCGGCGTGGGTGAACTGGAGCCGCGAAGACACATCGCCCACCGCGTACACCCGCCGGTTCGAAGTCTGCAGACGGTCGTCCGTCTTTACCCCCGTCTCGCGGCTGTACTCCACGCCGGCGTCCTCGAGACCCATCCCCTCCACGTTGGGAACCCTACCGGTGGCCACCAGGACCTCCTCCGCCTCGAGCGAGTGCTCTTCTCCCTTTACCGCCCAGCGGAGGCGGCGCAGGCCACCTTTTAGTTCCACAGCCCGCACCTCGGCGGAGAGGATGAATTCTACCCCGTCGGCCTGCAGCGACCGGCTCACCAGGCCGGCGGCTTCGGGGTCGTCGTTGTCCAAGATCCGCTCCGCGGCGTCGAACACGGTGACTCGGCTCCCGAAGCGGGCGAACGCCTGGGCCAGTTCGCACCCCACGGGCCCGGCGCCGATCACGGCGAGGCGCCGGGGTAGCGAGGTGAGCGAAAACACGTTCTCGTTGGTGAGGGGTTTCGCTTCTTCCAGTCCGGGGATGGGCGGGGTGGCGGGGCGGGCGCCGGTGGCGATCACTGCCCGGCGGAAGCGGAGCACGGCCCCCTCTACCTCGACCGTGTCGTCGCCGGTGAAGCGGGCGTCTCCCAGAAAGACGTCCGCGCCCAGCCCCCGGAAGCGGGCCGCGGAGTCGTGCTCGCTGATCTCGGCCCGGAGGCGGCGCATGCGCTCCATCACCGCGCCGAAGTCCCCGTCTCCGGACGCCTCCGGGCCGCCGAAGCGTTCGCGCGCGTGGCTCGCCTCGTGCCACGCCCGCGCCGCCCGCATCACCGCCTTGGAGGGCACGCAGCCGAAGTTGAGGCAGTCACCCCCCAGGAGCCGCCTTTCAACCAACGCCGTGCGGGCTCCGAGCGCGGCCGCGATCGCCACGCTCACCAACCCCCCCGTCCCCCCGCCCAGGACCACCAGGTCGTAACGGCCCCGGGGTTCCGGGTTCCGCCAGCCGTCGGGGTGAACGTTCCCGGCCAGCCGCTGGTTATGGACATCGAACGGTTCGAGATAAAATGAGTTATCCATCTGATTCAAAGGTATTTGGCGCTTCTTTGCTTAGCTCTTTCCGGGCCACGCGGGTCACCATCACGGTGACCGCCACGGTGGCCGCGAGCCCGGCGGCGAGAACCGTGTAGTACCCCCAACCCCGCTCCACCCCTCCCACACCCGCCAGGTCGCCGGCGAGCTTGCCCGAGTACACGTACAGCACGGTGGAAGGGATCATCGCCACGTCCGCGACGAGGTAGTCGCGGAGCCGCACCCGGGTGACGCCCAGGGCGTAGTTGAGCAAGTTGTAAGGGACCACGGGGGAGAGCCGCAGCAGGAGCATGATTTTGAGCCCCTCGCGCCCCACCGCCCTGTCGATGGCGTCGAAGCGGCGGTCTTCCCGTACGCGCCTCTCCACCGGCTCGCGGGCCAGGTGGCGGGCGATCAGGAACGCCGCCGTGGAGCCGATGATCGCGCCCGCTAACACGTACGCCGCCCCCCACAGAAGTCCGAAGATGACCCCTGCCGCCAGGGTGAGCAGAACACCTGGTATGAAGGCCACCGTGGCGAGCGCGTAGCCGGTGATGAAAGCGACCGGCGCCCACGCGCCCAGTCCGTCCACCCACCCGGTGAAGCCGGTCACGTACGCCCCCGCGTAGCGGCGCGCCAGGACCAGCACCGCCGAGACCGCGGCCAGTACCACCACCCATTTGAGTATCCGCCGCAAAGGAGTTATCTCCCGCTTCGGGGTCAATTGCCGGCCGCCAAGGGAATGCGCGAGCCGGTTTTCGGGTTCCCGGCCGGAAAGTTGCCGGAACTCGAGCCGGTCAGAAAGACGCGCCCGCCCCTCAACCGAAACCGCACCACCAGTGACTACCGATTCACGCACTTCTCGCGTCCTCACCTTCCGCAACCCCGGGGGCGGCGAACTCTCCGGCCGGCTCGACCTTCCGGCGGACGGCAAGCCGGTGGCCAACGCCCTGTTCGCCCACTGCTTTACCTGCTCCAAGGACTTGAGCGCCGTGGTCAACGTGAGCCGTGCCCTCACCCGCGAGGGGATCTCGGTCTTCCGCTTCGACTTCACCGGGCACGGCGAGAGCCAGGGTGAGTTCTCCGACACCGATCTCTCCTCTAACGTGGAAGACCTAGTGGCCGCGGCCCGCTTCATGGCGCAAGAGCATATACCACCCGAAATACTCATCGGCCACTCCCTGGGCGGGGCCGCGGTGATACGCGCCGCCCGGCGGGTTCGCTCGAGCCGGGCGGTGGTCACCATCGGCGCGCCCTTCGACCCCTGGCACGCCACCGAACTCTTTGCCGAATCTCATCACGAGATCCGGGCAAAGGGCGAAGCGCGGGTACAGATCGGCGGACGTCCGTTCCGGGTGCGGCGCGAGCTCCTGGAAGACTTGCGCCAGACCAAACTGGGAGACGCCCTGCACCAACTCGGCCGGGCTCTGCTCGTGCTCCACTCTCCCCTCGACGAGGTGGTGGGCATCGATAACGCCGCGCAAATCTATACCGCCGCGCAGCACCCCAAGAGCTTCATCTCCCTGGACGACGCCGACCACCTGCTCACCAATCCGGCCGACTCCGCCTACGCGGCGCGGGTGATAGCGGCGTGGGCGGCCCGCTACGTGTCGCGCTCCGAGCCGCGGGAGCTGGACGAGATCGTGGCCTCGGAGGATGTCGTGACCCGCACCGGCAAGACCAAGTACCGCACGGAGATACGCGCCGGGCGGCACGGTGCGGTGGCCGACGAACCCGAGGCCGTGGGCGGAGAAGACGCTGGCCCTACCCCTTACGACTACCTCCTCGCTGGGCTCGGCGCTTGTACCGGTATCACGCTCAGGATGTACGCCGACCGTAAAGGTTGGCCGTTGGAAGAGGTTACGGTGCGGCTCCGCCACGAAAAGGTGCACGCCCTGGACGAGCCCAAGGCGGAGGAGGGGGAGGACGCGCGCATGGACAAGGTACAGCGGAAAGTCGTGCTGGCGGGCGACCTCGACCGGGAGCAGAGGGAGCGGCTCTTGGAGATCGCCGACAAGTGCCCCGTCCACCGGACCCTGTCCGCCGGGGTGGACATCGAGACCGAGGGAGCGGACCCGGAAGGGGTTGACGCAGTGGAGCGTAAAGGGTAGATTGCGGCCCGGTTTTATAGCGGTTGCGGCCCCGTTCGTCTAGCGGCCCAGGACGCCGCCCTCTCACGGCGGAAACAGGGGTTCGATTCCCCTACGGGGTACTCTCGGTTGGGACCATCAACCGGGAGCGCAAGGTACGCGCTGGTGATCGATTCCCCTACGGGGTACTCTCGGTTGGGCGTAGCCAGCCCAGCGCGCAAAGCTTTACTTTCCGGAAGATAACGGGTCAGGGCCGTGCAGGCAGCAGCCCACCTTCCGGCGCGGGTGCGGATACCCTCCGGCCCGCGATAGGTCGATTAGCTCAGCTGGTCAGAGCGCTCGGTTCACATCCGAGAGGTCGTAGGTTCGAGTCCTACATCGACCATCCTACAGCCCCAGCCCCCGCCGTGCGTGGGGCGCTTACACCGTCGAACAGAGAGTTAGCACCAGCGCGGCCGCCGCTAGCAGCCCGAATCCGGCGGTGGCGGCGTGCCCTAAACGGCTCACCAGGGGCCTGGCCAGTTCAGCCGCTCCGCGCCGGTACCCGGGTGGCTTACCACCCGGGCTGGTAGCGCCGCAGCGGGGACACACCACCGTCCCCGGCTCCACCCCTTCCTGGCACGACCAGCACTTCTTCTCTGTCATTTTCACGGCTGTAGGTAAGGGAGCTCACTGGTGCGACCAGTGCTAATATCGGCTCGAACCGGTGACACCGCCAGTGGGACCTTGTCCGGCTTACGGTGTACACTACAAAACGGCGGGGCACGGCGCTTGCGCCCCGTACTTTCGGCACCCGGCCCAAGAGATGCGCTCCTTCGCCACCACTTTCCTCACCTCTCTCGTCTTGCTCGCCTCCGCTCCGCTGTCGGCGGGCGGGGAGCGGGGGGGTGACGAGTTCTGGCTAGAGATCAACATACCGGCTCTGCGGCTCACCGTATGGCAGGGTGAGCGGTTGCTGCGGGCCTACCCGATCTCGGTGGGGCTACCCGACTTTTCCACCCCTTCGGGTAGCTTCGAGATCACGCGCGCCGAGTGGAATCCGTGGTGGCACCCGCCCACCCACCGGGAGTGGGCCCGGGAAGAAGAGGTGACGCCACCGGGGCCGAACAACCCCATGGGGCGGGTCAAGCTCTTCTTCTTGCCGCTCTACTTTATCCACGGCACTCCCGAGCACGGCAGCATCGGCACGCCCGCTTCGCACGGGTGCGTGCGCATGTTGGACGAAGACGTGATCGAGCTCGCCCGTTTGCTGCACGAGCGCGCCGACGCCACGGTGGGGCCGGGGGAGATCGACGCCATACTGGACCGCCCCGCGCTCACCCGCCACGCCCGCTTTAAGGCCCCGGTCCGGCTCCGCATCCGCTACCAGCCGGTGGTGGTCGAGGACGGCGACCTGGTTATTTACCCAGACATTTACGGCTGGGGGCGCATCCACGCCGAAGGCGTGTATCAGGCCCTGCTGGCCGCCGGTGTCGATCCAGCGGGGGTGGCCAGGAGCCGTATCCGGGCGGTGCTGGAGGCGGCTGGCGAGGCGCAGGGCGAGGTTTACCGCGTCTCTCTGGAGGAGGCGTTCGGAGCCGTACCGAGCGGCCGGGTAAGCGTGAACGAAAGATGAAGCTATTCCAGCCCCACACCCGCAAGCGTCGTATGTTCGGCGCGGTGTTCGCGCTCTCTTGCGCGGTCACCATCCTCCTGGTCGCCTTCTTCCAAGTACAGGTGGTGGGGGGCGAGCAGTACGCCGTCCGTTCAGAAGAGAACCGGCTCCGTCCCATCACCATCCCGGCGCCCCGCGGAACCATCGTGGACCGCCACGGTGAGGTGATGGCTACCAGCGTTACCGGTTACTCGGTGCAACTCCTGCCCTCCTCCGTGGAAGTTGTCCGCCGCACCCTGAATGATCTGGCTCCGTTTCTCGGGCTCGCCCAGCCACGCCTCGAGGAGCTGATGGAGGAGCGCGACGCCAGGCCCAATGACCTGTTGGAGATCTCCCGCGACGCCAGCTACGCCCAGGTGGCGGCTATCGAGGAGCGCCGGGCGGCTTTTCCCAACCTGGTGGTCGCCGAGCGGCCCAAGAGGTACTATCCGGGCGGCGAGGCGGTCGGTCACCTGATGGGGTACCTGGGCGAGGTCAGCGAACGGGAGCTGGAGCTCCCCCGCTTCGAGCAGGCCGGGTATCGGCAGGGGAGGATTATCGGTAAGGGCGGGATAGAGCGCCAATACGAGCTCTTGTTGGGAGGAGAAGACGGAGCCCGCTTCGTGGAGGTCGACGCCCACGGCCGGGTGGTGGACCCAGACCCGGGGGTCCGCGCCCTGCCGCCCGAGCCGGGAAGGCGGCTCCGGCTTACCATCGACGCCCGGCTCCAGGAGTACGTGGCCGAGATTTTCCCCGACTCCATGAAAGGCGCCATCGTGGCCATGATCCCCTCTACCGGAGAGGTGCTGGCCATGTACAGCAACCCCGGCTACGACCCGAACGACTTCGTGGGGGGCATCCGGCCGGGGGTGTGGAACGCCCTCAATACCGACCCGGACAAGCCCCTCCTCAACCGCGCCATCAACGCCATCTATCCGCCCGGCTCCACCTGGAAACTGGCTACGGCCGCGGCCGGATTGGAGGCCGGTGTTATCACCCCCGAGAGCGTGATGCCGATCCCCTGCTCGGGCGGGATGCTGTACGCGGGCCGTTACGCCCGCTGCTGGCGCGCCTCCGGACACGGCTCTCTGAACCTCATCGGGGCCATCCAGAACTCTTGCAACGTCTACTTTTACCAGGTGGGCATCCGGCTAGGGTTGGCCCGGCTGATCGAGGCGGGCGTGCGTATCGGCTTCAACAGCGAGGCGGGCATCGACCTGCCAGAGGAGATGGCCGGAATCTTTCCCCAGGATATCGAGTGGTACCAGGAGAGGTTCGGCCACACCCCGACTCCCTCCGAGGTGATGAGCTTGTCCATCGGCCAGGGGCCCAACTCCCAGACGGTGCTGCGCATGGCCCACTTCTACTCGGCCATCGCCGGCAACGGGAGTGCGCCCGAGCCGCACCTGGTGGCCAACCGCCAAGGCGCGGGCGCGGGGCCGGGGGCCATCGAGATGGAGATCTCCCAAGAGGACCTGGCGGCGATCTGGTCGGGAGCCGAGAAGGTGGTGGAGCAGGGAACCGGGATCTTGTCCGACCTGGCCAATTGGGAGGTGTACGGCAAAACGGGTACTTCACAGAACCCCCACGGTGGAGATCACGGCTGGTTCACGGGGTTCGCCGGACCGATCGGAGAGCCCCCCGAGATCGCCTTCGCCGTGATCGTGGAGCACGGCCTGCACGGCAGCGACGTGTCGCCCATAGCCACCAAGGCGGCCAACTTCTACCTCTCTCGCGAGCACGGCGTGCCGCTGGATCTGGAACCCACCCGTTGGGAGCACATCCTCGGCGGCAGGCCGTGGCAGCCCGCCAGCCGCGCGCCGTAACCCTTCTCCGGGTTACGGCGAACCGTCCAGGTTGACGCTTCGGCTGCGGGGCGGCAAATTGGTGACATGCCGCTAGCCGCCGAGCGCCGGTCCACGGAGACGCCGCACAGGTTGACCCGCGACCAACTCCTGGACATTTACCGCTACCTCCGGCTCACCCGCGGGTTGGAAGAGAGGCTGGTCAACCTCTTCCGCCAGACCAAGGTGGTGGGTGGCCTCTTCCGCTCCCTGGGCCAGGAGGGCGAATCCGTGGCCAGCGCTTACGCCCTGGAGCGGCGCGCCGACGGCACCGGCGACGTGCTCTCGCCCCTGATCCGCAACCTCGGCTCCATGCTGGCGATGGGCGCCACCACGGGCGAGGTGCTGCGCCAGTACATGGCCAAGGGGGACAGCCCCACACGCGGCAAGGAGCTCAACATCCACTTCGCCTGCTACCGGCGGGGCTTCATCGGCCAGATCTCGCCGCTCGGCGACCTGGTGCCGGTGATGGCGGGGGTAACCATGACCTTCAGGCAGCGGGGGGAAAGGCGGGTGGGGATGGTGTACGCCGGCGACGGCGCCACCTCGACCGGTGCCTTCCACGAAGGTATCAACCTGGCCGCGGTCCAGCGCTGCCCCCTGGTGGTAATCGTGGAGAACAACCGCTACGCCTACTCCACGCCGGTCCACAAGCAGACCGCCGCCCGGGCCTTCGTCGACAAAGCCGACGGCTACGGCGTACCCGGAGAACAGGTAGACGGAAATGACGTACTGGCCGTGTACGGTGCGGCCAAAGAAGCCGTGGACCGGGCCAGAGCCGGTGAGGGGGTCTCTCTCATCGAAGTGCTCACCTATCGGCGCAAGGGGCACGCCGAACACGACGCCCAGCCGTACCAGCCGAAACAAGAAATCGACCAGTGGGCCGCCAGCAACGACCCCCTCGACCGCTACACCGCCACCCTGCTGCAGAACAGATGGGCAGAGCCAGCCGAGTTGGAAGAGCTGGACGCCGGCGTGGACCAGGAACTGGACCTCGCCGTGGAGGGGGCCGAGGGGGCACCCATGCCCGAGCCGGATGGCGCCCTGGAAGATGTCTACCAGGGCACGCTGATCCCGGCTCCGTGGACGCGCGTCTGACCGCTGCCCGTACCTACGCCGATGACCTCGAACACCCTCGAAAAACCCGCTTATGTTCGGCTGACCGAGGAGGGCAAGCCGGTAACCTTTTTGGAGGCCATACGGGAGGCCCTCTGGGAGGAGTTGGAACGCGACGAGCGCGTCTTTATCATGGGCGAGGACATCGGCGCGTACGGAGGCGCCTTCAAGGTCACCGAAGGCATGCTGGGGCGCTTTGGAGAGTTGCGGGTGATAGACACCCCGATCTCCGAGACGGGTTTTACCGGCGCCGCTGCCGGCGCGGCCCACATGGGGCAGCGTCCCGTGGTGGAGATGCAGTTCATAGACTTCATCTCGTGCGCCTACGACATCATCACCAACTACGTGGCTACTTCCCGCTACCGGGGCGCGGGCGGACTGCCCCTGGTGATCCGGGGTCCGAGCGGGGGCGGGGTGCGCGGCGGGCCGTTCCACTCGCAGAACCCGGAGGCGGCTTTTTTTCATACCCCCGGGCTCAAGATCGTCTACCCAGCCACGGCCCGCGACGCCAAAGGGCTGCTCAAGGCGGCGATCCGAGACGACGACCCGGTCCTTTTCTTCGAGCACAAGTGGCTCTACCGCCGCCCGCAACTCCGGGAGGTACTTCCCAACCAGGATTACACCGTGCCGCTCGGGAAGGCGCGCGCGCACCGGGAGGGGAAAGACCTCACCATCGTCACTTACGCTGCCATGGTACACAAGTCACAAGAGGCGGCCGAGGTGCTGGAAAAAGAGGACGGGCTTTCGGTCGAGATTCTGGACCTGCGCACGCTCCTCCCGCTAGACGAAGACGCCGTGGTAGAGAGCGTGAAGAAGACCAACCGCTGCCTGGTCGTCCACGAGGACACCCGCACAGGCGGTGTCGCGGGAGAGATCGCCATGCGGATAAACGAGCGCTGTTTCGAGTGGTTGGACGCACCCGTTCTGAGGGTGACCGCCATCGACGCGCCGGTTCCGTACTCTCCCCCCCTGGAGGACTACTTTCTGCCGCAGGTGGACGACGTGGTCAAGGCGGTGCGGCACTTGGCGGGGTATTAGCCGCTTACTATATTCACCTCGGAACGCTCCCTTAGCCCAGGCAACTCGTGGCAAGAGTCGAAGTTCCCATGCCCCAGATGGGCGAATCTATCGCCGAAGGCACTGTGTCCACCTGGCTGAAGAAGGTGGGTGACCAGGTCGAGCGGGACGAGCCGATCATGGAGATCTCGACCGACAAGGTGGACGCCGAGATACCATCGCCGGCGGCTGGCACCCTAGCGGAGATCGTGGTTCAGGAGGGAGACACCGTCGAGGTGGGCGCTGTCGTCGCCTACCTCGAGACCTCCGTCACGGCCAGGCAAGCTTCCGCCGGGACGCCCGCCCCCGAGCCCGGCACGCCCGAGGAGGAGCCGGCCACGCCGGTGGCGGGAGAGGCAGAGCCCAAGGCCGAGCGCGACTCCTCCGTGGCCACGGTGCCCCCGGGAGCGGGCAACGGCGGCGGGCCCGAAACGCTGGAGGAGCGGCTGCGCCGCCGCTCGTCACCGCTGGTGCGCAGAATCGCGGCCGAACACGACGTTGACATCTCGGCCATCGACGGGTCGGGGCGTCACGGCCGCGTCACCAAGGGAGACATCCTCAACTTCATCGAACGGGGGGTACCGGCGGGCCGGGGGCCAGCCCCGGCGGGGGGCGTCTCCTGGGACGCTTTCTACACCCGCGTGGAACACCCCGAAGTCACGGCCGGTCCGGGTGACCGAGTGGAGCCGGTTCCCCGCATGACGTCGCTCATAGCCGACCACATGATCCTCTCGCGGCGGACCTCGGCGCACGTCCACTCCTACTTCGAGGTAGACTACAGCCAGGTTGACCGCGTGCGGGCCAATAACCGCAGGGTGTGGGAAGAGCAGGGGGTCAAAGTCACCTACACCGGCTTCATCGCCAAGGCCGTGGCCACGGCGCTGAGAGAGCATCCGAAGCTCAACGCCGCCCTGTCTCGGAGCGAGGTCATCTACCGCGGCGACGTGAACCTGGGTGTCGCCGTGGCACTGGAGCAGGGGTTGATCGTGCCGGTGGTCCGCAAAGCTGACCAGCTATCGCTGGCGGGGCTTTCCCAAGCCATCGCCGACCTGGCCGAGCGCGCCCGGAGCAAGAAGCTCAAGCCGGAAGAGGTCCAGGACGGCACCTTCACCATCACCAACCCGGGCGTCTTCGGGACCCGCATCGGCTTTCCCATCATCAACCAGCCACAGGTGGCCATCATGGGGGTGGGCGCGGTGGAGAAGCGACCGGTGGTCATCAGCGACGAGTTCGGCAACGACGCTATCGTGCCGCGGAGGCGCGGGTTCCTGTCGCTCGGCTACGACCACCGGCTGGTCAACGGAGCGGACGCCGACCGCTTCCTGGCCAGAGTCAAGGAGATTCTGGAAAACTTTCCCGAGGCGGGGGCGTAGCTCCCGGCCTCACCACACCGGCCCGTCGAGGGTGTTGCCGGGGCCGTCTGGCACTCCGCACTCGGGGCACTGGGTGGCGAGGTACTTGAACCACTCCTCGATTTCGGCGGGGGAGGGAAGGCGGTTGCAACCTTCCGCGCCAACCACTTCGTAGACCTCGCCGTAGCGATCCACGACCACCAACGCCGCCATCTCTGCGGGCATCTTCAGGCGTGTACGGAACCACGAACCGTCGCCCTCTCCAGCCACCAGCGCCACGCCGTCCCAACGCTGGAAGCTAGCCGCGGAGTCAGCGAGCAGTTCTAGGTAAGCCCCGCACCCGGACGGCGGGGGCAGGATCACGGCGTACGCCTCACGCGTGCCGCGCCGTAGCTCGCGGGGAAGCTGGTCGGGAAGTGACAGCAGAGTGAGCGCGGGAACTCTGGCACCTATCTTCATGGCGTGGCCTCTCCTTGGCGTCCCGTTTCCGGGGTGCAAATTCCGGCCCGCGCGGTTATCATGCCGCGGTGAACTCGCGCCAGCTTTTGGTAAGCCGTCTCGGCAGGGTACCGTACGGAGGGGCCCTGGGCTTGCAAGCCGGGCTGGTTGAGCAGCGCCGGGCGGGCGAGATCCCGGACAGCCTACTGCTCCTGGAGCACCCGCACGTCATCACCCTGGGATCGGGCTCTCGCCCCGAGCACGTGCTCTACGACGAGCGTGAGCGAACCCGGCGGGGGATCGAGCTGTACCAGACCGGCCGCGGGGGCGACGTCACCTACCACGGGCCGGGCCAACTGGTGGGCTATCCCATCCTCGACCTCAAGCCCGACCGCCAGGACCTCCACCGCTACCTACGCGACCTGGAAGAGGTGCTGATCCGAACTACCGCCCGGTTCGGACTCGAGGGGCGCCGCTCCCAGGGGATGACGGGGGTGTGGGTCGGCGGTAAAAAGCTGGCCGCCATCGGCGTGCGGGTCTCTTCGGGCTGGATCACCTCCCACGGCTTCGCCCTCAACGTGAACACCGATCTCTCCTTCTTCGATTCCATAGTCCCGTGCGGAATCCGGCAGTACCGGGTGGGTTCGATTTCGGCCGAAGTGGGAACAGAGGTGCCGCTGGAGGAGGTGGAGGAGTTGGTTGCCGAGTGCTTCGGAGAGCTGTTCGGGAGAGAGCTCCGGTGGGTGGATGGACGGGTAAACTGGCGTGGCTAATCTGTGGGAGGCAGGGAAGAGGGCGAAAAGCTCGATTCCTCCGGCGGAGTGGGGAAAAAGTCGAGGTAGCGCCCCTTCTTTTCTTGCTCGGCCGCGATCCACGCCTCGAAGCCCGATGCGATCAGCCCCCCGCTGGCCGACTGCTCTTTGGCCGCCCGCACCGCGAGTTCGTTGGCGTATTCGTTCTGGGGGTGCAGAGCGTGGCCCTTGACCCAGCGCCATTCGATCTGGTGGCGCCCGGCCGTCCGCACCAGCTCTCGCCACTGCTCCAGATTCTCGATCACTCCCCCCTTTCTCGTCCACCCCCGCTGGGCCCAAGCGTGGACCCAAGAGATCATGCCGTCGACCAGGTAGCGGCTGTCCGAGGTAAAGACAATGCGCGAGCCCTCACTGAGATGCCGCAGCGCAGCTAGCGCCCCGCGGATCGCCATGCGGTTATTGGTGGTGTCGGGCTCGCTGCCCCAGAAGTCACGGCGCAGCCACCCTTTGCGGGCATGAAAGAGTTCGGCCACGCCGCCGAAACCCCCCGGCCGCGCCCGCTCCCTAAACTGGTTGCCGAGGCACGATTCGTCGGCGTAGAGCAGCACCAGTGGAGAGCTCATGCCGGCAAGGTAGGGTTCGTGCCGGAGTCCCGCCAACCCAGCTTGACACGGCCGGGCGGGGAGTGAACCTTTCTCGCGGCTGTAGCCGTCCTTTCCTCGATCCGCTGCCTGTGTCCGCTTCGGCCGTACTCCTGCTCGAAGACGGCCGTGGCTTTCCCGGCAAGCCGCTGGGGACCTCCGGCACCGCCTTCGGAGAAGTGGTCTTCAACACCTCGATGACCGGGTACCAAGAGGTCCTCACCGACCCCTCGTATACCGGCCAGCTGGTGGTGATGACCTACCCGCTGATCGGGAACTACGGCACCAGCGGTGAGGATGACGAGTCTGACCGCCCGCGGGTAGCGGGGTTCGTGGTGCGCGAACTCCCGGCTCTTTACAGCAGTTGGCGGGCCGGGGCGTCCTTGGAGCATTACCTGCAAGAGCACGGGGTGGTGGCGATTCAGGGTGTGGACAGCCGCGCCCTCACCCGCCACCTCCGTTCGCGGGGAGCCATGCGGGGGGTGATCGCTCCGGAGGGCGCCGACAAAGAGCTGCTGCTGGAAAAGATACTGGCCCAGCCGCGTATGGAGGGGCTCGACTTGGCGTACGCCGCCTCTACCAGCGTCCGTTACCAGGTCCCAGCGGAGCGGGAGCAGAGGTTCCGGGTGGCCGCCTTCGACCTCGGGGTCAAGTCCCGCTCCCTCGAGCTTCTGGCGGGGCGCGGCTGCGAAGTTACGGTGCTACCGTACGGTACCCGCGCGGAAGAGGTGTCGGAGCTGGCCCCGGACGGTCTCTTCGTGTCCAACGGCCCGGGTGATCCGGCCTCGGTGTCGTCGGCGGTCGAGGCCATCCGGCGCCTAGGCGCCAGGGGGGTACCCGTCTTCGGCATCTGCCTGGGTCACCAGCTGCTGGCCCGCGCTTACGGTGGCAGTACCTACAAGCTCTTGTACGGCCACCGGGGCGGCAACCATCCGGTCCGCCGGCTCACCGATGGAGCGGTCGAGATTACCGCCCAGAACCACGGTTTCGCCGTCCGGGGCGACAGGGAAGTGGTCCCCGGCGCAACTTCCCTGCGGGTGACCCACCTGAACCTGAACGACGGCACGGTGGAGGGGGTCGAGCACCGGGAGGAGCCGGTGTTCGCCGTCCAGTACCACCCCGAGGCCGCGCCCGGCCCCCAAGATTCCCACTACCTTTTCGACAGCTTCATCTCCCGCATGGAGGGTGCTTGACGCCGAAGGGGCGCGGGCGTATCGTTAATCTCGACCCATCCATTTACCAGCAGCTCTCAAGCTTACCGTGGCTCGGCGCCCAGTTTTGATTGGACTCCTGATAGTCCTCTTTCTGCTCTTCTCGGCCGGACTGGTGGTGACCATGCTCCTGGCGCTGCGAGGTGACGGCGCCGGCCTCTTTACCGGAGACCGCGTCGCCGTTCTGGAAGTGGAGGGGGTCATTTTCGGAGACGACGACTTTTTGCGCGACCTCAGGCGCTTCCTGGACGACAAGTCGGTCAAGGCCATCGTGATCGATATCGATTCGCCGGGAGGGGCCGTGGCCCCCTCCCAGAGCATCTACCGGGAACTCCGCAAAGTGCGCGAGGAGGGCACGCCGGTGATCGCCTCGATCGGCTCGGTGGGAGCCAGCGGTGGGTACTACGTGGCCCTCGGAGCCGACAGCATTTTTGCCATGCCGGGGTCCATCACCGGCTCCATCGGAGCGATCATGCAATTTCCCAACGTGGAGGAGTTGGCCGACAAGGTCGGCGTCTCGATGGAGGTGGTGAAGAGTTCGGAGCTCAAGGACATCGGCTCCCCCTTTGACGAAATGTCCCCGGAAGAAGAACAAGTCCTGCGCGCCCTGGTGCTCGACGTCTACGACCAGTTCGTATCTTCCGTGGCCCGGGAGCGGGGTATGAGCGAGCCCGAAGTGCGGCGGCTCGCCGACGGCAGGGTCCTCTCTGGCCGCCAGGCTCGGGCCCTCGGGCTGGTGGACCGGCTGGGCAACCTCAGCGAGGCGATCGAGGCGGCTGGCCGCATGGCCGGGTTGGGCGAAGACCCCGAAGTCGTGCGTCCCCCCGAGCCCAGCGTATCCCTGCTCCAACTCCTCATCCGGGGAGGCGCCGAGGCGCTTGCCGAGGTGGGTTCCGGGATGCGGGGGTTACAAGTGCCGCAACTTCAGTATATTGCATACTGAGCTTCGTTCAATCCAGCAGAAAAGATCGATGACCAAAGCAGAACTCGTGTCCAGGGTAGCGGATTCCATCGGCCCCTCGGTGAGCAAGAAAGAGTGCGCCGCGGTGGTGGACGCCTTCCTGATTTCGGTTAAGGAGGCGCTCGCCGATCACGAAAACATCGAGATCCGTGGCTTCGGAACCTTCAAGGTGCGGGCTCGCAAGAGTCGCCTGGCCCGGAATCCCCGCACCGGCGATCCGGTGGAGGTGCCCCCGCGCGTGGTCCCCGTGTTCAAGCCGTCCAAGGATTTGAGGGCGATGGTGGAGGAGCCCGCCCGGGTCTGAATGCTCATTCAGGAGGTCCAGACCGAGCTGCCCGCGAAGGAGGTGATCCGCCGGGCCAAGGAGTTCTTTCTGCTCCGCTTTTCCCCTTACGCAGGCTTTGTCAGTTCAGAGAGCGACAGCCACGTAAAGTTTGCCGTGGAGGTGGGGAGTCTCTCCATCGGTACCGGGAGGCGCGACGGAAAAACTGTGGTGCGCGGCTCCACCTCCCGGCTCCACCACGAGCTCTCCCAGTTCCTCGGCACCCTGGCCCACCCCGAGAAGGTGCGCCAGAACGTGATCGGTCCCGGGGTCTCGGGCGCGGGCTAAGGCGGGCGGGAGAACGGCCCGGGCCGCCGGGGGTACCCACACTCATGCTAGTCCGGACGGTCTTCTTCGCCTCTTACCGCGACGCGGCTGGCGCCGGCGAGCTGTCCGTCAAGCTCCCCGACGGCGCTTCCGTGGCCGACCTGGTCTCGCGGCTGAGGTCCGACGGGCTCGGCTCCCTCCCCCCCGATCCGGCCGTGGCGGTCAACGCCGAGTACGCCCCTCTCCACACCCGGCTCTCGGAAGGAGACGAAGTGGCCTTCATACCACCGGTGTCGGGAGGGTAAGGTGCCGCCGCTGGCCGAGATCGCCTCCGCCCCCATCGATACGGCCGCCCTCCTGGAGCAGGTGGCCGCTCCCGGGAACGGTGCCACTGTTCTCTTCACCGGCACGGTGCGTAACTCGAACCGGGGGCGCTCGGTGGATTACCTCGAATACCAGCTGTACGAGAAGATGGCCGGGCACGAACTGGGGCGCATCGTGGCCGCAGCGGAGAAGCGCTGGCCGGCTGTAGCGGTGGCAGCGGTCCACCGGGTGGGGCGCCTGGAGGTGGGAGAGGTGAGCGTGGCGGTGGCCGCGGGCTCTCCCCACCGGGCCGAGGCGTTCGAGGTGTGCCGCTACGTGGTCGAGGAGCTGAAAAGCCGCCTCCCCGTCTGGAAACAAGAGGGGTACACAGGCGGCAGCCGAGAGTGGGTTCCGGGCGTCTCTCCCGCAACCACCGCGCCGTGACCCTCCCCCTCGTCTCCCTGGCGCCGTCGCTTGCCCGTGACGCCCCTTCGACCGGCCTCATGGCCGACGGTTTCGGGCGCCGGATAGAGTACCTGCGCGTCTCGGTCACGGATAAGTGCAACCTCCGCTGCGTCTACTGCATGCCGGAGGAGGGGCTCCCCTGGCTGAAGCGCGACCGCATCCTTTCGTACGAGGAGATCGCGGAGGTGGTGCGGGTGATGGCCGGAATGGGGCTGCGCAAGGTGCGCCTCACCGGCGGCGAGCCGCTGGTCCGGAAGGATCTCTCCGCGCTCGTCCGCATGATCCGGAAGGTCTCCGCCATCAAAGATGTCTCCCTGTCTACCAACGCCGTGCTGCTGGCTCCCCTGGCCGATGAACTGAGGGCCGCGGGTATCTCCCGGCTCAACGTCTCCCTGGATTCGCTCCAGGCCGGGCGCATCGAACAGATCGCCCGGCGCGACGGGGTGGCCGAGCGTATCTTCGCGGGGCTGGAGGCGGCCGAGCGGGCGGGTTTCGATCCCATCAAGATCAACTGCGTGGTGATGCGCGGCCGCAACCACGACGAAGTCGAGGACTTCGCTGCGCTCACCCGCGAGCGTCCGTGGCACGTCCGCTTCATAGAGGTGATGCCGACCGGGGCTAACTTGGGGGTGTCGAAGGAAGAGTTCGTGAGCGCGGACGAGATCTTGGAAGGGGTGCGTAAGATGGGAGAGTTAGCACCGGTGGCGGGGCCGGCGGGGAACGGGCCGGCCCGCTACTTCGCTTTCCCCGGTGCCCCCGGCACGGTAGGCGTGATCACGCCCATGAGCCACAACTACTGCGAGAGCTGCAACCGTATGCGCCTCACCGCAGACGGCCAGCTCAGACCGTGCCTCTTCGGGTGGATCCAGACCGACCTGCGGGGACCGCTGCGGCGGGGCGAAGCGATCGAGCCGGCCATCCGCGAGACGCTCCGGGTCAAGCCGGAGCGGCACCAGCTGGTGCAGGGTAGCTCCGAGGGGAGCGGAGGGCTGGCGGCGCTGTCACAAGTAGGCGGCTAAGCGGGGGGCGTGGTGGCCGTGGCTAACCCTCCACCCACACCGCTAGCTCGGAGAGGGGCTTTCTGCTGAGATCGGGGACGGCCGCGTCCTCGGCCGGGTAGCCAACCGGCAAGAGGAGGAAAGGTTTTTCGTTCGGAGGCCGGTTCAGGACCCGGTTCAGGAACCCCATGGGGCTGGGGGTGTGGGTGAGGGTGGCGAGACCCATCCGGTGGATGGCGGCTATGAAGAAGCCGGCGGCTATGCCGCAGCTTTCCTGGGTGTAGTAGAGGGTCCGGCGGCCCCCCTCTGGCAGCACTCCGTACAGATGGCGGAAAATGACCACCACCTGGGGGGCGTCAGTGATGTGTGTCTTCACGAAGTCGGTCCCGAGCGGGGCCAGCGCCTCCAACCACTCGGGTGGCATCCGCCCCTGGTAGTTCTTGCGCTCCTCTTCTTCGGCCGCTTCACGCAGCTTCAGCTTTACCTCGGGGTCGGAGACGATAACGAAGGTCCACGGTTGCTGGTGGGCGCCCGAGGGCGCGGTGCCAGCGGCTCGTACTGCCTGTTCGAGTAGCTCGCGGGGGACCGGCTCGCTGGAAAACTCACGCACCGTGCGCCGATTCTGTAGAGAAGCCAAAAATTCATCCCCGCGACGCGACATCTCTGCCGGTGCCAGCCGCTCGAAGCCGAGCCGGACCTTCCGATAATCTCTCTTCATGCGTGTTCTCCTTTGCCCACCGTGGCCCTCGGCCCTACATTCGGTCGTGCTCTGAACCGTTCTTTACTTTGCGACTCGAAGCTGGCCGGAGCGAAGCGATCTTCAGCGCCATGCAGGGCGTCCGCGCCCTGGTGGTGGGCGACGTCATGCTAGACGTCTACCTGGCCGGCACGGTCTCGCGCGTGTCTCCCGAAGCGCCGGTACCGGTGGTGCGGATCTCGGGGGAGAGGTACGCCCCGGGCGGCGCCGCCAACGTGGCCGCTAACGTAGCCGCTCTGGGCGGACGGTGCGAGTTGCTGGGGTGCGTGGGCGCGGACGCGGCCGGAAGCCGCGTGCGCGAGGTCCTCGCCAGCGGTTTGGCGCGGAGTGTAGAGCCGCGGTTGGTGGAGTGGCCAGACCGCCCCACCACCACCAAGACGCGGGTAATGGCCCGCAGCCAGCAGGTAGTCCGCTTCGACCGGGAGGTCGAGGACGACCTGCCCGAGGCGTGCGAAACCGCGCTCCTGGATGAGTTGGCGGGGCGGGTGGAAGAGGCGGACGTGCTGATCCTGGAGGATTACGACAAGGGGGTGCTCACCCCCAAGGTGATCCACACGGCCCTCGACGCCGCGGCCGGGGCCGGAGTTCCTTCGGTGGTGGACCCCAAGCTGCGCCACTTCTTTTGCTTTGGCGGGGCCACCGTGTTCAAGCCCAACGCGTTGGAGCTGGCGGCTGCCCTGGGGCAGCCCGCGGTTTCGCTCGCGGACGGTTGGCTGGAAGAGGCGCGCGAGCGGACCGGGTGCCAGCACCTCTTGCTCACTTTAGGGGAGGAGGGGATGATCCTGCGCTGCCGCGACGGGCGTACGGTTAGTATCCCGGCGGTGGCGCGGGAGGTGTACGACGTGTCCGGGGCGGGGGACACGGTCACCGCCACGGTGGGGCTGGCCCTGGCCGTCGGCGCCACCCCAGAGGAGGCGGCCGTGCTGGCCACCCACGCAGCCGGGGTGGAGGTGGGCAGGCCAGGAGTAGCCACGGTTTCCGCGCAGGAGGTTCTCGGCTCCTTGCGTGAGCACGATGACAATTCTCGCTGAGTTCATGTAAATTACAGTAAACAGTATACTTCCATGAAAGAAATCGAACCCGTACAAACCCCGGAAGCCCCGGCCGCCATCGGGCCTTATAGCCAAGCCGTCCGTTGGGGGGAGCTGGTATTTACCGCCGGTCAGATCCCCCTGGACCCCGCGAGCGGAGAGCTGGCCGGGGGCGACGACGTGGCCGCCCAGACCGAACGGGTGCTGCGGAACCTGGCCGCCGTTCTAACAGCAGCCGGGGCGTCTCTCGGATCGGTGCTCAAGACCACGGTCTTCTTGCGCGAGATGGACGACTTCGCGGCCGTGAACGAGGTATACGCAAGCCACTTCGCGGGGCATCATCCGGCTCGCTCCACCGTGCAGGCGGCACGGCTGCCCAAGGACGTCAAGGTCGAGATAGACGCGGTCGCCGTGGTGAAGTGATGACCGTTATCAACCCCCACATCTTCCGGCAGTACGATATCCGCGGCGTGGTGGGGCGCGACCTCACCCCAGAGCTGGCTCAATCGGTGGGGCGGGCCTTCGCCACCGTGCTCCGGCGCGAACAAACCGCGGGAGCGGCGCTCTCTGTCGCCCTGGGTAGGGACAACCGCCCCTCGTCAGACCAGCTGGCGGAGGCGGTCTCCGCGGGCGCGCGGGCGGCCGGGGTAGAGGTACTCGACGTGGGCACCGTGCCCACACCCGCCCTCAGCTTCGCCGCCGCCTACTGGGAGACGGGTGGGGCGTTACAGGTGACCGGCTCCCACAACCCACCCGACTACAACGGCTTCAAACTCTCCATCGGGGGTCGCTCCCTGTACGGGGACGCGATTCGGGAGATCATGCGCCTGATCGAGGCGGGCGACTTCGAGTCGGGAGAGGGCGGGGTCGAGAGGCGCCAGATTCTCGACATTTATCTGCGCGAGGTATCCCGCAGGTTCTCGGTCGGGCGGCCGGTCAAGGTGGTGGTAGACTGCGGCAACGGTTCCGGCAGCTTGGTGGCGGTGGATCTCCTGCGCGCCCTGGGGGATGAGGTCGAAGTGGTACCCTTGTACTGCGAGTCGGACGGAACCTTTCCCAATCACCACCCCGACCCGGTGGTCGACGAGAACCTCGCTGACTTGATTACCACCGTGCAGGAGACCGGCGCCGACCTGGGCGTGGCCCTCGACGGCGACGCCGACCGCATCGGAGCGGTGGACGAGAGCGGCGGGATCGTGCGGGGCGATATCCTGCTGCTCCTCTTCGGACTGGACCTCTTGAAGAGACGGGGCAAGGGGCAACCGCTCGTCTTCGACGTGAAGTGCTCCCAAACGCTGCCCGAGGTTTACGAGCGGGCGGGCGGACGGGCGGTCATGGCCAAGACCGGGCACTCGCTCATCAAGGAGCGGATGAAGCGGGAGCGCGCCTTGCTGGCGGGAGAGCTCTCGGGCCACATCATGTTCGCGGATGATTACTACGGCTTCGACGACGCCCTGTACGCGGCTTGCCTCTTGGTGCAGGTGGTCTCCAAGCTCTCTGGCACCCTGTCGGAGAAAATCTCGGAATTTCCCCGCTACCTATCCTCCCCTGAAATCCGTTACCCCGCCACCGAGGAGTCCAAGTTCGGGATCGTGGAGCGGGCGGTGGCCCACTTTGGCCGTCACCGCGAGGTGATCGACGTCGACGGGGCGCGAGTTCTCTTCGGGGACGGCTGGGGCCTGGTGCGCGCCTCCAACACCGAGCCGGTGCTGGTGGCTCGCTACGAGGCGGAGACTAGCGGGCGGCTGCAGGAGATCCGCGACGAAGTAGAGTCGTGGTTGGAGGAGCAAGGCGTGGTCACCGCTTAGATGTCCAGGCGGACACGTATCACCATCGCCGCAGTGGTGGCGGGGGTCGTGCTGGTGATGGTGGTCGGGCGGGCCGTTTCGCACCTAGTCACTGAGCTCTTCTGGTACCGCGCGCTCGGGCTGGAGGGGGTGTTCTGGACCCGCTGGTGGGCGGGTGTTGGCGTGCGCTCGGTCGCTGGCCTGCTGGTGGCCCTGGTGGTCGCCGCGAGCGTGGGGGTGGCGGTCCGGTCGCTGGGCCCGGTGCGGGTGCGCCGCCGCTTCGGCAACTTGGAGATCGAGGAACAGCTTCCCAGGTCGTACGTGCGGGCCGCCGTGGCCGCCGCCGCCCTTCTCTCGGGGTGGTGGCTCTCGGTCGGGGTGGGAGATCCGGTAGAGGTCCTGGCTGCCGTCCGGGCGCCCGCGTGGGGAGAGACCGACCCGGTTTTCGGACGCGACCTATCCTTTTACGTCCACCTTTACCCCCTTCTGCAACGGTTCCACGCCCTGGGCTGGATCCTCGTCTTCTGGACCGCCCTCCTCACCGCGGTGGCTTACGTGGCCGCGGGCGCCATCCAGTGGGGCGCCAGGGGACCCAGGGCCTCCCGCGCGGCGCGGCGCCACCTGGGGCTATTCGCCGCGGCCGCCTTCCTGCTCTTGGGGTGGGGGTTCTGGCTGGGCCGCTACGCGCCGCTGTTTTCGGGCGGGGGAGTGGGCGGGGTGCTGGGCTACACCGACGCCGCCGTGGGTATCCCGGCCAGCCAGTTTATAGCCCTACTGGCGGTGCTCGCGGCGGGGGCGGTGGGATACGGAATCTGGGTGGGGCGACTCCGGCTGCCCGCGGCGGCGGTGGGGGTGCTCCTGGTGGCCGGGGTGGTGGGCAAGTTGGCTCTGCCGGCTCTGGTCCAGCGCTTCCGGGTGGAGCCGAACGAGTTCGCGCGCGAGAGTCGCTTTATCGACCTCCACCTGGAGTTTACCCGCAGGGGGTACGGGATCGCCGGCCTGGAGCGCCGGCCGCTCCCCTACCAGTCCCGGCTGCCAGAGAGTTCCGAGCGGTTGCTGGCCGCGCTGGAGCAACTTCCCTTGTGGGACTCCCGCCCCTTGGAGACTGTTTTTAATGAGGAGCAGGCCCTCTTTCCCTACTACACCTTTCAGAGCGTCCAGTACGACCGTTACGGCCCGCCGGGAGAGGAGGCGCAAGTAGCCATCTCGGTACGAGAACTAGACACCGGCCAGCTCGCCAGCACCGCCCGCACCTGGCAGAACCTCCACCTGAACTACGTGCGGGGAGAGGGGGCGGTGGTGGTCCCGGCGGCGGAGATGAGGAGCGACGGCGCTCCGGTCTACTGGCTCTCAGACATCTTGCCGTCGCGTCTTTCTGCCGAGGCGCTGCCCGCGCTCTCCCTGACCGACCCTCGCATTCACTTCGGGGAGCTGAGCCGGGGGTACGTCGTCCTTGCCGCCGACGAGGGACAAGGCGTCGCGGCTCCCCGGATGGGCGGCTTCTGGAGGCGTCTCGCGTTCAGTTGGGCGTTCCAGAGCGTGAACCTGCTCTTTTCCAATGAGGTCCGGCCGGAGAGCCGGATACTTTACCAGCGCCAGCTCTCGGAGCGGGCGGCGCGAGCCGCCCCCTTTCTCCACTTCCCCGAGGGTAGCGCGCCTCTGCCGGTAATCTTCGAGGAGCGCGTGGTGTGGATGCTCGACGGCTATACGGTGGCCACTGACTTCCCCCTCTCGGTGCCCGCTCCCTTTGGGGGCCGGGTGGCGCGCTACCTCCGCAATAGCGTCAAGGCGACGGTGGACGCGGTCAGTGGAGAGGTAGCCTTTTACCGGGTGGTGGACGACGACCCGTTACTCGACTCCTATGAGCGGGTCTTTCCGGGGTTGGTGCGCCCGGTCTCGGAGATGCCGGCCGGCCTCCGCCGGCACCTCCGCTACCCTACCTCCCTGTTCGAACTACAGGCCCTGGTGCTGCGCGAATACCACCTTGACGGGGCGCGCGAGTTCTACAACAAGAGCGACGTATGGGAGCTCCCCACCGAGATCTACCAGGGCGGAGAAGTAGCGTACCGGCCCTTCCACGCCACCATCCCCCTGCCCGGCGAACCGGAGCCCTCGTTCGTGCTCTCCACCGGCTTTACCCCGAGCGGCCGACAAACCCTGACCGCCCTCCTGGTGACCCGCAACCACCCCTCCCGCTACGGCGAGCAGACCCTGTACGAACTGCCGAGGGACGTGCAGGTGCCCGGCCCCCAACAGGTGGAGGCAATGATAGACCAATCTGCCGAGATCTCGGAGCAGCTCGCCCTCTGGAGCCGGGGCGGGAGCCGGGTGCTGCGCGGGCATATGGTGGCCGTCCCCTTTCAAGGGAGCGTGCTGTACGTAGAACCCCTCTTCCTGGAGGCCGAGGAGGACGCCATCCCCCAGCTCGAACGGGTAATCGTGGTCGGGGGCGGGCGGGTGGCGATGCGTCCCACCCTGACGGAGGCGGTGGATCAACTCCTGGCCGGACCGGGAGAGGACGTTGCCGCCACCCCGGATGATCCCGCGGCTCCTTCTCCCTCATCGCAGATCTCCCTGGAGCGGGCTCGCCGGCTGCTCCAAGAGGCCGAACTCCGGCTGCGGCGGGGCGACTGGACGGGGTTCGGAGAAGTGTGGCGCGAGCTGCGCCGCGTTTTGGCAGAAGACGCCCCCTAGTTGCCGGACTTCGGCACCCCGGTTATCATTGCGCCCCCCATGACTCCCCATACGGTGGTGGTGGCCCTGGGCGGAAACGCCCTTTCTCCGGCCGGGGAGGCGGGAACCATCCAGGAGCAGTTCCGGCATACGCGCGAGAGCTTGGGCGCGGTGGTGGACATGGCGCGAGACGGGTGGCGGATCGCGGTTGTACACGGGAACGGGCCCCAAGTAGGGAACGCCCTGATCCGCAACGAAATGGCCCGCGAACGGGTGCCGCCGCTTCCGCTCGGGGTGCTGGTGGCGGCGACGGGTGGCTGGATCGGGTACATGGTCCAGCAGTCGCTCCAGAACGCCTTGGAGAGCGCCGGAGTGGAGCGGCGGGTGGTAACGGTAGTGACCCAGGTCCTGGTCGATCCCGACGACCCCTCGGTGCGCGAACCGGATAAGCCCATCGGGCGCCTGCTTGACCAGGCCGCCGCCCGCTCCCTGACCGCGGATTTGGGCTGGCGGGTAGCCGAGGTAGCGGGCGGGTGGCGGCGGGTGGTGCCGTCTCCCCGGCCGGTCAGGATCGTGGAGCGTGAGATGATCCGCTCCCTGGTGGCCGCAGGGCATCTGGTGATCGCGGCGGGCGGGGGAGGCGCCCCCGTGTACCGGGACCCAGAGCTGGGGCTGGAGGGGATCGACGGGGTGATCGACAAGGACCGGGCGTCGGCCATCCTGGCCCGCGACATCGGCGCGGAGGTGCTCTTGATACTAACCGACGTAGACGCGGTGTACCGGCGCTTCGGTACCCCAGAGCAGCGACCTCTACGCCGGCTTACCCCAGGGGAGGCGTTCTCCCTGCTCGAGGCGGGCGAACTGGGAGCCGGCAGCATGGCCCCCAAAGTAGAGGCGGCGGTGCGCTTCGTGGAAAAGGGTGGCGGCCGCGCCGTTATAGCCCGGCTCGACCAGGGCCGCGAGGCGGTGGCGGGGCGCGCGGGTACGGAAATCAGAGGCGATAAATGAACCTTCACGAGTACCAGGCCAAGGAGATCTTCCGGGAGCACGGCATCCCGGTACCCCCCGGAGAGGTGGCCGCCACCCCGGAAGAGGCGGAGAAGATCGCCGCCAAGTACGCCGCCGCGGTGGTGGTCAAGGCCCAGATTCACGCGGGCGGACGCGGCAAGGCGGGCGGCGTGAAGTTGGCCGGGACCCCCGCGGAGGCGAAGAGTCACGCCTCTGCTATCCTGGGAATGGAGATCAAGGGGCTCACCGTGGATAAAGTCCTGGTCACTCCGGCCGAAGAGATCGAGAGCGAAGCGTACGCGGGAGTAATCGTGGACAGGGCCAGCAAGCGGCCGGTCTTCATGGTCTCCCGCGAAGGCGGGGTAGACATAGAGGAGGTGGCGGCCACCAACCCGGACGCCATCCGCAAACTGGTCGTGGACCCCCGCTACGGACTCTTGCCGCACCAGGCGTACTGGTTGGCCGCCGATCTGTACCAGGACGCCAAACGGCAGCGGAGCGCGGCCAAGATCTTTGGCCGGCTATACGACTGCTTTCTGCACGCGGGCGCCTCCCTGGCCGAGATTAACCCCCTTGTTACCACCCCCGCGGGAGAGGTCAAGGCCATTGACGCCAAGATGAACATCGACGACAACGAGCTCTTCCGCAAACCGGCTATCGCCGCGCTTCGGGACGAGGGCGCCGAGCCGCCCTCCGAGGTGCGCGCCCGCGAGGCGGGGCTCACCTTTATCAAACTGGACGGCGACGTGGGGTGCTGCGTAAACGGAGCCGGGCTGGCCATGGCGACCATGGACCTGGTCAAGTATTACGGGGGAGAGCCCGCCAACTTCCTCGACATCGGGGGTTCTTCCAACCCGGAAAAGGTGGTGGCTGCGCTCCGCATCATCACCGCCGACCTGGCCGTGAAAGTCATCCTGTTCAACATCTTCGGCGGCATAACCCGCTGCGACGACGTCGCCAACGGCGTGGTGGCCGCCACCCGGCAGACCGGCATGGAGGTACCGATCGTGATCCGGCTTACCGGCACCAACGAAGAGCAGGCGGTGAAGATCCTGGAAGAAGCGGGCTTTAGCGCCCTGACCGACATGGATGGAGCGGTTGAAAAAGCCGTTCGCATCGCCCAGGAGGCGGCGTGAGCATATTCATCGACGCTGACACCCGGTTGGTGGTGCAGGGTATCACGGGCCGCGACGGTTCGTTCCACACCCGCCAGATGATGGAGTACGGCACTCGGGTAGTGGCCGGGGTCACTCCGGGCAAGGGGGGGCAGAGCTTCGACGACTCGGTGCCCGTCTTCGACACCGTCGAGGAGGCGGTGGCCGCGACCGGCGCCAACGCTTCGGTGATTTACGTGCCCCCGGCGTTCGCGACCGACGCCATTTTCGAGGCCGCCGACGCGGGCGTAAGCTTCATAGTATGCATTACCGAGGGTATCCCGGTCCTCGACATGACGCGGGTGCGGCCGTTCGTCGAGGAGAAGGGAGCCCGGCTGCTGGGTCCCAACTGCCCCGGATTGATCTCCCCCGGCAAGAGCAAGGTGGGTATCATCCCCGGAGGCATCACCCACCCCGGCCCAGTGGGGTTGGTTTCACGCTCGGGTACGCTCACCTACGAGGTGGTGTACAAGCTGGACAGAGCCGGTATCGGCACCACCACCTGCGTGGGTATCGGGGGAGACCCCATCAACGGCCTCTCATTCATAGACTGCCTGGCCGCGTTCGAGGACGACCCGGAGACCGAAGCCGTGGTCGTAATCGGGGAGATCGGGGGCACCGACGAGCAGGACGCGGGCGATTACGTGAAGGGGCACTTGAGCAAACCGGTGATCGGCTTCATAGCGGGCCAAACCGCCCCCGCGGACCGCCGCATGGGTCACGCCGGCGCCATCATCTCGGGCTCCGCCGGCACGGCGGAGGAGAAGATCGCTTCGTTCGAGAAGAACGGCGTCGGGGTGGCCAGGCGGCCCGCCGAGGTGGCGCAGCTGGTGCGGGAGGTACTGTAGAGGGCTGTTGGCGAACGGCCAACCGGGAGTGTGTATGGGCTTGACCGACCTGCTCGCGGCGGAGAACGTGATTATCCCGCTACGGGCCGGCACCGTAAAGGAAGCCGTCCACGAACTGGGCGAAACCCTGGTCGGGTCCGGGGTTTTGGCCAGCCCGGAGCCGGTGGAGGAGCTCTTGCGCGAAGACCGGCTCACGCGGGTAGCCGAGCGGGCGGTCCTGGCACAGGTGCGCGGCGACCAGGTGTCCCGGCTCGCCGTCGCTCTCGGGGTGTCCCGGGCCCCGCTCCCCTTCCGGGGAGAGGGGAAGGGAAAGATCGTGGTCCTGGTGGTCGCCCCCCGCTCTCAGACCGACCCCTTTCTCCAGCTCGTCTCCGCCCTGGTGCGGGCGCTCAGGGACGCCGCTACGGTGGAGCTACTCGAGTCGGCCGGCTCGGCCAGTGACGTGCTGGCGGTACCCGGGCTGCGGGAGATTGAATTGGAGTCCCGTCTCTACGTCCGCGACGTCATGACCCAGCGGGTCCATCAGGTGACCCCCGAGACCACACTGAGGGAGTTGGTGGACCTCATTACCAGATACCGTCTGCGCGCCGTGCCGGTGGTGGGGGAAAAGCGCGAAGTGCTGGGTTTGGTCACCGACCGGGACATTCTCGAGTACCTTCTGCCCCGCCTCCGCCGGGGAGAGAAGAAGGAGTTGGAGGGCAAGCCCCTGCGCGAAGTTCAGGTGCGAGAAGTTATGTCCCGCTCGGTGATGTGCGTCTCCGAGGACGAGACCCTGCAGGAGGCGGCCGCGGTGATGATTCACAAGGACGTGGAGCGCTTCCCCGTGGTCAAGGAAGGCGAGATGACCGGTTTCCTTACCCGCGGAGACCTGATCCGCAAGCTGTTCGGCTAGCACCGAGACGAGCAACCAGAGCCCATTCTGAGAGGATCGATGTCCCGTACCTTAGCCATCATCAAACCAGACGCCTTCGGCTCCGGTTACGCCGGAAAGATCCTCGCCCAGCTGGAGGGCAGGGGGTTCCGGGTACTCTCCCTGCGCGTAACCCGCCTCACCCGGGTCCAAGCCGGGGAGTTCTACGCCATCCACCGGGGTAGGCCCTTCTATGAAGAGCTAGTGGCGTTCATGAGCTCCGGCCCCTGCCTTCCCCTGGCGCTGGAGCGCAACGACGCGGTCTCCTGGCTGCGAGAAGTTATCGGCGCCACCGACCCCGCCGAGGCCGCCGAAGGCACGGTCCGTAAGCTTTACGCCGAGTCCAAGGGGAGGAACGCCATCCACGCCTCGGACTCCGAGGAGAGCGCGGCTCGCGAGATCGGCTTCTTCTTCGCCCACGCCGAGCTGGTGGCGAACAGCGTTTAATCGTTGACAGAACGGGTATTTTCGGCTACTATATTAAGTTTATGCTGACTCTGAGCCTGGCCGGGTTGGCGCGGGAGGGAGAGGCGCGCTTGAGCGGCGATATACCACCCCACCACGCCGTCTGGTCTGGGGTGGAAGCGGAGCCCGCCGCTCCCGCGCGGCTGGAGCTGCAGGCGCGGGAGGCAGGAGAGGGGGTGCTGGTACGCGGAAAGATCCGGGCCAGCTTCCGGCTTCCGTGCCGGCGCTGCCTGGCCGGCTTGGAGGTGGAGCTGGAAGACGACCTGAATATTTTTTTTGAGTATGAAGAGAGCTGGCGGGAGGACGGGCCGGAGAGCGACACCTTTCCGCTTCCCGAGGGCGCCCGCGAGATCGATCTAACCGGCCCCATCCGGGAGCACCTGCTCCTGGCCGCTCCCACCTTTGCCCTCTGCGACGAGCGGTGTAAGGGGCTCTGCCCCCGCTGCGGAGCCGACCTGAACCGGGGCGAGTGCGGTTGTGAGCCGGAACCGCAGGGCGGAGCGTGGGATAAGTTGAAACAAGTGACCCTTGAGGAGTAATCAAAGATGGCCGTACCCAAGAGACGCACTTCCAAGCAGCGGCAGCGAAAGCGCCGCACCCACGTAAAGGCCGAAGTGCCCGCCTACCGGGCGTGTCCCCAGTGCGGGGACCCGCAACCGCCGCACCGCATCTGCCCGACCTGCGGCTACTACCGGGGGGAGCAACGCGTCGAGGCCGAAGAGTTTTAGCGCGCGTCGCCTCTCTCTAGCCATCCGTTCGCAGGTTACTATGCGTATCGCGCTGGACGCCATGGGTTCGGACCGCGCCCCCGTCGTAGAGGTAGAGGGCGCGGCCGGGGCCCTGGAACGGGACGACTCTCTTACCGTGGTTCTGGTCGGAGACAGGGAGGTGGTGGAGCGCGAGTTGGACCGCCATCCCGAAGCCCCGCGCGGCCGCATGGAGGTGGTTCACGCCCCGGAGCGCATCGGCACCGACGAGCCGCCCGCTCAAGCTGTCCGCCGCAAGCGTGACTCATCCATCGTGCGGGGGCTCAGCCTGGTCAAGAACGGCGAAGCCGACGCCTTTATCAGCGCCGGTTCCACCGGCGCGGTGATGGCGGGGGCGTTCACCATCCTGCGTCCGCTGCCAGGCGTTGACCGCCCCGCCATTGGCACCGCGGTTCCCACCGCGCACGGGCGCACTCTCATCCTCGACAGCGGGGCCAACGTGGATACCCGGGGCCAGCACCTGGTGCAGTTCGCGCACCTGGGGGCCATCTACGCCCAGGATCTGATGGGGGTGGAGCAGCCGCGCATAGGCCTGCTCAATATAGGGGAGGAACCCGAGAAGGGGGACGAAAGGTCGCTGGAGGCGCACCGGCTCCTGGCGGCGGCCGAAAACCTCCACTTCGTGGGCAACGTGGAGGGGAGGGACCTGGTGCGCGGCGCCTGTGACGTGTTGGTGTGCGACGGCTTCGTGGGCAACGTTCTGCTCAAGTTCTACGAATCGGTGGCGGCTTTCCTCCTGGGGATGTTCCGGGAACAGGTAGGGAAGTCCAATGCGGACGTGGATCTGCGCCCCATCGTGGAGGTCCTTGACTATACCGAGACTGGCGGCGCGCCCCTACTGGGGGTCGACGGCGTGACTATCGTCTGTCACGGCGGATCTCCCCCGCAAGCCGTCAAGGGAGCTATCGCCGTGGCCGCCCGCGCGGTGGAGCACCGCATGATCGAGCACATCGAAGGGCGCCTCGCCCGCTTCGCGGCGGCTCCGGTGGGCTCGTGATTTCTCCGCGCCGGCCTTTTGCCGCGCTGGTCTCCACCGGCCGCTACATGCCCGGGCGAGTGGTGACCAACAAGGAGATGGAGGGGTTAGTGGACACCTCGGAAGAATGGATCCGCACCCGCACCGGTATCCGCGAGCGGCGGCTGGCAGACTCCGAAACCGGCGCTGCCGAGATGGGGACGGCCGCTGCCCGGGTCGCCCTGGAGCGCGCCGGGGTGACCCCCGAGGAGGTGGATGTGCTGCTAGTTTCCACCGCCACTCCGGACCGGCTGCTACCCTCCACTGCCTGCGACATCCAGGCTTTGCTCGGGACCTCCAACGCGGCCGCTTACGACTTCGCCAGCGCCTGTTCGGGGTTCCCTTACGGATTGGGGCTGGCCGAGGGCCACCTCGCGGCCGGACAGGCCGAGACCGTGCTGCTGGTCTGTACCGAGAAGATGAGCGCCATCGTAGACTGGACCGACCGGAGGACCTGCGTCCTCTTCGGAGACGGCGCCGGGGCCGCGGTGATCCGCCCCTCGGGCGACGACAGGGGCGTCCTTTCCACCTTCGCCAAAGCCGACGGGACCTTGGCCGACCTTCTCTACCGACCCGCTGGCGGCACCCGCATCCCCATGGACGCCGCCGTCTTGGACGAACGGAGCCACCTGGTCAAGATGGCCGGTCCAGAGGTGTTCAAGGCGGCGGTTCGCTCCATGTGCGAGGCCGCCTGCGTCGCCCTCGAAAGGGCCGGGCTCGAGGCCGGGGAGATCGACCTACTCATCCCCCACCAGGCCAACAACCGCATCATCGAGTCCACCGCCAAGTACGCGGGCGTCCCCATGGACAAGGTGTACGTAAACGTGGACCGCTACGGCAACATGAGTTCCGCCTCTATCCCCGTGGCCCTGGACGAAGCGCTGGAGACGGGCGCCGCGAAGAGAGGGTCGCTGGTGCTACTGGTCGCCTTCGGCGCCGGCTTTACCTGGGGGTCTGCCGTGGTGCGGCTCTGAGACGTGAGCGGGAAAACAGCCCTTCTTTTTCCCGGCCAGGGCTCCCAGTTCACCGGCATGGGCGCCAATCTGGCCGGGCGCTTCCCGCTGGCGCGGGAGTTTTTCGAGGAGGCCGACGACACCCTCGGGTTCTCTCTCTCGCGGCTCTGTTGGGAGGGCCCCGAGCACGAACTACTGCTCACCAAGAACGCCCAGCCCGCCATCCTGGTCCACTCCCTGGCCGTGTGGCGGCTGGTCTCGGACTCGCTCGGGGAGGTGTCGCTCGCGGCCGGTCACTCGCTCGGTGAGTTCACCGCTTACGCGGCCGCCGGCTCCCTCACTTTCGCCGACGCGGTGCGCACCGTTCGGCTCAGAGGCGAGCTGATGTTCCGCGTGGGGGAAGAGCGGCCGGGTACCATGACCGCGCTGATCGGGCTCGGCCAGGGCGAGGCAGAGAGTATCTGCCGGGAGGCGTCGGGGGGTGGCGGGGTGGCGGTTCCCGCCAACTTCAACGCCCCCGGCCAAGTGGTCATTTCGGGCGACCCGGCCGCCCTCGGGCGGGCGGGAGAAGCGGCCAGAGAGCAGGGGGCCAGGCGGGTGATACCGCTCAACGTGTCGGGTGCCTTCCACTCTCCGCTCATGGAGCCAGCGCGCGCTGGTCTGAGCGATTGGCTGGATGGCGTGGCGTTTGATCCCCCGGCCTTCCCGGTGGTCTCGAACGTCACCGCTCGTCCGGTTTCCGATCCGGCCCAGGCACGCTCGCTGCTGGTGGAGCAGCTCACGGCCCCGGTAAGGTGGTCCGACTCGATGCTGGCCATGAGCGAAAGCGGGGCTGGCCGTTTCCTGGAGATCGGACCGGGAAGTGTGCTCAGCGGACTTCTGAGGCGTATCGACAAAGGGGTCTCGGTGAAGACGCTGGGGACCGCGCACGAGGTAACGGCGTTCTTGGAGCAGGGGGGAGCGTCGTGGAGCTGACGGGAAAAGTAGCCGTGATCACGGGCGGCTCGCGCGGCATCGGCTTGGCCATCTGCCACGAACTGGCCGTAGCCGGCGCCAGAGTGGCGGTGGTGGCTAGAGGATCGGAGCGCGCCCGCGAGGCGGCCAGGGAGTTGCCCGGAGAGGGGCACGCGGCGTTTGGCGCCGATGTTGCGGACGCGGCCGCCGTCCGGTATACCTTTGGCCGCATAGAAGACGAGTTGGGGCCGGTGGAGGTGTTGGTCAACAGTGCCGGCGTTGCCCGCGACAAGGTGTTGGCGCGGCTCACCGACGACGACTGGTCAGCGGTGCTGGAGGTGAACCTGAGGGGTACGTTCAACACCATCCGGGCCGTGGCCCGCGGCATGATGAAGCGCCGGAGCGGCCGCATCGTCAACCTGTCCAGCGTGGTCGGCCTCACCGGTAACCGGGGCCAGGCCAACTACGCGGCCTCCAAGGCGGGGGTGATCGGGCTCACCAAGTCGGTGGCCAAGGAGTTGGCTTCGCGCGGTGTGCTGGCTAACGCGGTAGCGCCGGGCTATATCGAGACCGATATGACGGCGGAGCTCCCCGAATCGGCGCGTCGCGCCCTGCTAGGCCAGATCCCCCTGGAACGGTTGGGACAGCCGGGGGACGTGGCGCCGCTGGTGCGGTTCCTGGCGGGGCCGGGAGGGTCGTACATCACCGGCCAGGTGATCGTGGTGGACGGCGGGATGGTTATGTGATAGTCGGCGGTCAGGTGGGCTAGCAGTACCGTTGGCTGGGTAGGTTCACGTCTTTCAACAGGAGATAAGCAGATGGCGGACATCGACGCAAAGGTCAAGGACATCATCGTGAGCGAGCTGGGAATCGAGGAGGAGAAGGTTACCTCCGAGGCGTCGTTCGTAGAGGATCTGGGCGCGGACTCCCTGGACACCGTGGAGTTGGTCATGGCGTTCGAGGAGGAGTTCGGCATCGAGATCCCGGACGAGGAAGCCGAGCGGCTCCAGACCGTGGGCGATGCCATCGAGTTTATCAAGCGGCGAGGAGTTGAATAACCGCCGGGTCGTCGTCACCGGGACGGGTCTGGTCACCGCCCTCGGGAGCGGCGTCGCGGAGAACTGGACGGCCCTGGTGGAGGGCAAGAGCGGAGCCGCTCCCATCCAGGGCTTCGACGCCTCGGAGTACCCGGTACGGTTCGCGTGCGAGGCAAGGGGGTTTGACCCGGCCGGCTTCATCGACAAGAAGGAGCTGAGGCGGACCGACCGCTACTCCCAACTCGCTATCGCCGGCTCGGCCCAGGCCATGTCCGAGGCCGGGCTCGGGGAGCCCGCGGACGGGGTGGATGCGGAGCGCCTCGGGGTCATCATCGCCAGCGGCATTGGGGGCATCTCCACTTTCGAAGAGCAGCATCGCAAGCTCATCGAGCGGGGGCCCGGTCGTATCTCCCCCTTCTTCGTGCCGATGTTCATCTCGGACATAGCGGCCGGATTGGTCTCCATCCGCTACGGGGCCAAAGGTCCCAACTACGCCACCGTGTCGGCGTGCGCCTCCAGTGCCCACGCCGTCGGTAACGCGGCGCTCCTGATCCGCTCGGGCGATGCCGACGTGATGATCGCTGGCGGGGCCGAGGCCAGCGTGACTCCGATGGCGGTGGCCGGTTTCGCCTCCATGAAGGCCCTCTCCGAGCGGAACGACTCGCCCGCTACGGCGAGCCGCCCCTTCGACGCCACCCGCGACGGTTTCGTGATGGGCGAGGGCGCGGGCGTGCTAGTACTAGAGGCGTGGGAGCACGCCCGAGCCCGCGGCGCCACCGTCCTGGCCGAGCTAGCCGGTTACGGCCAGAGCGCCGACGCCTACCATATCACCGCTCCCGCGGCGGGTGGGGAGGGGGCGGTGCGGGCCATGAAGCTAGCCCTGGAGGACGCCGGCGCCGGCCCCGCCGAGGTGGATTACGTAAACGCTCATGGTACCTCCACCCCGGCCAACGACTCCAATGAAACCGCCGCCATCAAGGAGGCGCTAGGCCAGCGGGCGCGAGAGATCGTGGTCGGCTCCACCAAGTCTATGACCGGCCACACCCTGGGAGCCGCGGGCGGGGTCGAGGGGGTAATCTGTTCCCTGGTTTGCAGGCACGGAGTCATCCCGCCCACCATCAACTACTCCGAGCCCGACCCCGCCTGCGACCTCGACTACGCCACCGACGGCGCGGTGAAACGGGAGGTCGGGCTTGCCCTCTCCAACTCGTTCGGCTTCGGTGGTCACAACGTCTGCCTGGCTATCCGCCGCTGGCAAGCGTGAGGGTCGGCATCGGCTACGATTCGCACCGCTTCGCCCGAGGGCGGCGGCTGGTGCTCGGAGGGGTGGAGATTCCTTCGCAAGTGGGGCTGGCCGGCCACTCCGACGCCGACGCCGTTGCCCACGCGGTGACCGACGCCATCCTGGGAGCAGCGGGCGCGGGTGACATCGGCCGCCACTTTCCGCCCGGCGACCCCGCCTGGCAGGGCGCCGACTCCCTCGAACTGCTGGCCCGCGCCCTGGAGCTGGTAGAGGGAGAGGGGTACCAGGTGGTAAACGTGGACGTGACCGTGATCGCCGAGCTCCCCCGGATTGCCCCCCACGCGGTCGAAATGAGCGGTAAACTCGCTGGAGTGTTGGGGGTCTCGCCCGGCTCGGTATCTCTCAAGGGGACCAGCAACGAGGGCATGGGGTGGATCGGCCGGGGGGAGGGGGTCGCCGCCCTGGCGGTGGCGCTGGTGGACCGGGTCGGCGGGTAGCGCTACCACCCGGAGGTCACCATCGAACGGCTGCTCGAATCCATAGCCGGCCTGCCGCCCCTACTAATCTACCTGATAATCGGGGCGGGCGCCGCCATCGAGCCGTGGTTTCCTCCGGTGCCGTCCGACACTTTCGTGCTCTTCGGCGCCTTCCTGACCACCCTCGGCCGCGCGGAGCCCACGCCGATCTTTGTTTTCAGCTTGGCCGGCAGCTTGTCGTCGGTGTCGGCCGTCTACTCCCTGGCGCGCAGGTACGGGCCCGGTGCCTTCGACACCCGTCTGGGGCGGTGGCTCCTGAACGAGCGGCAGCTCGGCCAGGTGAGCCGCTTCTACCGGCGCTGGGGGGTCCCGGCCATCTTTTTCGCCTCTTTTCTCCCCACGGTGCGGGCGGTGGTGCCGGTGTTCGCTGGCGTCAGCGGTTTCCCGTTCTGGCGGACTCTCATCCCCCTGGCGTGTGGAGACGTCATCTGGTACGGTTTTCTGGTCTACGCGGGGGTCACCGCGGGGCGCAACTGGGACGCTCTGGTCGAGTTCACCGACCGGGTTGGCTCCCTTCTCCTGATCCCGGCCCTCGCGGTACTGCTACTGATCGGGCTCTGGTGGTGGCAGAGCAGGAGGAGGGGAAAGGCGGCTGCCGGTGGCGACGACGTCTGACCTGGAGCGGGACTTCAACCTCGCCCGCTTCTTGGATTACCTGCGTTTCGAGCGCGGGCTCTCGGAGAGGACGGTCTCGGCTTACCAGCGCGATGTCACCCGCTTGGCTAGCTTTTTATCCGGCTCCGGACGACGAACTCCGCAAGAGGCCAGCAGCCGCGAGTTACGGGACTTCGTGCTGCACCTCAAGGACGCTGGGCTGGCCGCGGCGTCGATCTCGCGGGGTGTCTCGGCGGTGCGCACCTACTTCCGCTTTCTGCTGGAGGAGGAGTTGGTGGAGAGCGACCCCAGCGAACGGATCGAGCCCCCCAAGGGTTGGAAGGCGCTCCCGCAGGCGCTGACCCAGCTGGAGGTGGAGCGGCTGCTGGAGGCGCCCGATCTAGCGCACCCCTTGGCGTGGCGCGACCGGGCCCTGCTCGAGTTCTTGTACGCCGGCGGCGTGCGGGTGTCAGAGCTGACGGGGCTACCTCTGCGCGACCTCATGTTGGACGAGGGTTTCGCCCGGGTGGTGGGAAAAGGGGCCAAGGAGCGGCTGGTACCGCTGGGGCAGAGCGCCGTGGGCGCTCTTTCGGTGTACCTTAGGGACACCCGTCCTCGCTTGGACCGGGGCAAGGGGGGCGGGCGGGTATTCCTGAACGCTCGCGGCGCTCCGCTCACCCGCCAGGGAGTGTGGAAGATCATCAAGGAGCACGCTAGCACCGCCGGGATCGAGAAGCGGGTAACCCCGCACACTTTGCGGCACTCCTTCGCCACCCACCTTCTGGAGGGGGGCGCGGACTTGGTGGCGGTCCAGGAGATGTTGGGCCACGCCGACATTTCGACCACGCAGATCTACACCCACGTGGACCGAAGGTACCTGGCCGAGGTACACCGCCAGTATCACCCTCGCGGATAGCCATGATCTTGGTCATCGACAACTACGACTCCTTTACCTGGAACCTGGTTCAGTACCTGGGCGAGCTGGGGGCCGAGGTCGAGGTGCGCCGCAACGACGAGGTTACCGTGGAGGGGGTGAAGAAGATGGCGCCTGCGGGGCTAGTGATCTCGCCGGGCCCGCGTACCCCGGCCGAGGCCGGGGTCTCGGTGGAGGTGGTCCGGCAGCTGGGCGGTGCGCTCCCGATCCTCGGCGTTTGTTTGGGGCATCAGGCCATAGGCGCGGCGTTCGGCGGGCGTATCGTGCGCGCCCGCAGGGTCATGCACGGCAAGACCTCTCCCGTGGCTCACACCGGTGAGGGTGTGTTCCGGGGGCTCCCCACGCCGCTCACCGTGACCCGCTACCACTCCCTGGTGATCGACCCCGAGACGCTCCCCGACCAACTGGAAACGGTGGCGTGGACGGACGAGCCGGGCTTCGAAGACGAGATTCAGGCGGTTCGCCACCGGGAGCTACCGGTCTGGGGGGTGCAGTTCCACCCCGAGTCCATCGCCAGCGAGAAAGGGCACGAACTGTTGCGAAACTTCCTAGCAAGCAGCCGCTGATGACTGCGATGATCCGCCCAACCGTTTGCCTCGCCGTGCTGTGCGGGCTAGCGCTTCCCGCCGCGGCTCAAACCGTTTGGCTGGAGGGCGGCGAGGGGGTGGCCGAAGCCGGCATGATCCGGGAGCTCTTGAACCGGGATGGGTACCGGGTGATCGACCGGGATACTGTGCTGGGCGAGTCGTTCGCGCTCGACGGTGACCTGGTGATCGTGGGCGCCGAAGTACGTATGGAGGGCCGGGTCCAGGGCTCGGTGGCCGTGCTCGGCGGAGACCTGTTCGTGCGCCCTGCGGCGCGCATCCGGGGAAGGGCGGTGGCCCTGGGGGGTGGACTCTTCCCGTCCAACCTCGCCGAGATCGGGGAAGAGAGGCCCGGCCCGATAGGTTACTGGGTAGAGATCGATACCCTACCTGGGGGCTACCGGGTACGGGTGATAGCACCCGAACTCCCGTCCGCCATCTGGTTCCCCGGCGCCTTCGGCTTCAAGCTACCCACCTATGACCGGGTAGACGGCCTCACCGTCCGGTGGGGGCCCGAGCTCCGGCTACTCTCGGGTCAGTCCCTCATCGTGCGTCCGTGGATAAGCTACAAGTCCGCGCGCGGCGCTCTCGGCGGCGGAGCCCGGCTCGAATCTCCGCTGGGGTCGCTGCGGGCGGAGGCGCGGGTAGAACGGGTCACGGAGACCCCCGACCGTTGGGTCCGAGGCGACCTGGTCAACTCCTTTGCGGCGCTAGTGTGGGGAACGGACCAGCGCGACTACTATGAATCCGACCGAGTCGTGCTCTCGCTCTGGTATCCCGCCGGGTTTACCAGCCCGGGCGGGGCGGTGAGCGTGGTACCCAGGCTCACCTTGCTCGGCTCCCGCGACCGCTCTCTCCGCACCGGTTCGGTCTGGTCTCTTTTCGGAGCAGATGAGATGGACCGCTTCAACCGGCTTGTCGATCGGGGGAGCGTGCTCTCGCTGACACCGTCGGCCGAGCTCTTCTGGTTCGGGGGCGCCAGCACCCTCTACACGGAGCTGGTCCTGGAGTGGGGAGTTATCGAAGAGACCGGGCCGGCTAGTAGAGATAAGCTGCGGAGAGGCTTCACCCACTGGACGGCTCGCGCCGACTGGGAGGTCAACTCGGTTTCGGACCATAAGCTCTTCCTCTGGGGATACGCCACCGGCACCTTCGGCGAGGGGCCCGCGCCCAGACAGCGCTGGAGCTTCCTGGGCTCCTCTTCTACCATCCCCCTACGGGATATAGAGGAGCGGCTCCTGGGCGACCGGCTGGTGCTGCTCAGGACCCGTTACGAGATTCCCACCCGGCTCTTTTCGCTGCCCATCTTGGGGCCGCCCACTCTGCGGCTGCTACACGTAACCGGAAGCGCGTGGCGAACGGGAGAACCGATGCCCGGCTGGGACCAGAACGTAGGCGCGGGGATCGGTTTCTCACTACTCTACGCGGACCTGTACGTGGACCCCGCCGCGGACCCCCCGAAGGCCCGCGTCTTGGTGGGGTTGAGCTTTCCTTTCTAGCCTCTCCCGAGCAGTGGAGGAGCTTTGACATATGGCTGGGAAGCGGCTACCTTTCGGGGCGTGTTGAAAGCTTACGCGCTCCGCCCCCCGCTCGCGTGACCGTGCGGACCCTGGCCGTGATCCCGGCCCGCCTCGGGTCCACCCGTCTCCCCGCAAAGCCCCTTCACCCGCTGGCCGGACGCCCCCTGGTCGTCTGGACGTGGAGCCGTGTGGCCGCTTGCGGTGTATTCGATCAGGTGGTGGTGGCCACCGACAGCGAAGAGGTGGCGCGGGTGGCTCGCGCAGCGGGCGCGCCGTGCGAGCTGACCTCGCCCGCCCACCCCTCGGGCACCGACCGGGTGGCCGAGGTGGCCGAGCGTGAAGCGTACCGCGATTTTCAGTACATCGTGAACGTGCAGGGGGACGAACCGCTGGTGGCCAGCGGGCAGCTGGCGGCGGTGCTGGAGCTGGTGCGGGACGGGGGGTGGGAGGTAGCAACCGCCGCCGCGCCGCTGGAGAGCGCCGGGGAGTGGCGAGATCCGTCGGTGGTCAAGGTAGTTCGGGCAGATGACGGCGGCGCGCTGTACTTTTCGCGGGCGCCCGTCCCCTTCAAGAGGGACGCTGAGCCCGACCAGCGGGAGTTGGCCGGTGGCGCCTGGCTCCGCCACCTCGGGGTCTATGCCTACCGGCGCGAAGCCCTCTCTCGCTGGGCCACGCTTCCCGAGGGCGCCCTGGAGCGGATCGAGCGGCTGGAACAGCTCAGGCCCCTCGCCGCCGGCCTCCGTATCGGCGTGGCCGTGGTCGAACCCGGCCCGGGCGGCGTGGACACGGCGGCGGACGCGCGGCGGGTGGAAGCTGTGTTAACCCGGAAAGTCAGAGGCGAACCATGAGCGGATTGAGTACTCCAACCAAGTACATCTTTGTGACCGGGGGCGTGGTCTCGTCGCTGGGGAAGGGGATCGCGGCCGCCTCCCTGGGCCGGCTCCTCAAGGAGCGCGGGCTCAGAGTCACCATCCAGAAGTTCGACCCGTACCTCAACGTGGACCCTGGCACCATGTCTCCGTTCCAACACGGAGAGGTGTTCGTGACCGAGGATGGGGCCGAAACCGACCTGGATCTGGGCCACTACGAGCGTTTCGTGGATGAATCACTCTCCCAGGCCAACAACATCACCACCGGGCGCATCTACCAAGAAGTCATCCAAAAAGAGCGCCGGGGCGATTACCTAGGGGCCACCGTGCAAGTGATCCCCCACATCACCGACGCCATCAAAGGAGCCATCAGGCGGCTCGCTCCCAACCGGGACGTGGTCATCACCGAGATCGGGGGCACGGTTGGCGATATCGAGTCGCTCCCCTTCCTGGAAGCGATCCGCCAGTTCCGGCACGAGGTGGGCAGGGAGCACACCCTTTTTATCCATCTCACGCTGATCCCCTACATCGCGGCCGCGGGCGAGCTCAAGACCAAGCCCACCCAGCACTCGGTGCGCGAGCTGATGGAGATCGGCATCCAGCCAGACGCCCTGATCTGCCGGACCGAACACCCTCTCTCTGAGGACATACGGCGCAAGGTGGCCCTCTTCGCCAACGTGGACGCGAGCGCCGTGATCCAGGCACGCGACGCGGCCACCATCTACGAGGTCCCCCTCCAGTTCCACGCCCAAAAGCTCGACCAGTTGGTGGTCGAGCGGCTCGGGCTCGGGACCGGGCAGCCCGACTTGCGGGTGTGGGAAGAGCTGGTGCGGCGCCTCAAATCACCCGGCGGCGGCGCTGTGAAGATAGCGGTGGTGGGCAAGTACGTATCCCTGGTCGATTCGTACAAGTCTATCCAACAGGCACTCGTTCACGGCGGCATCGCTCACGACGTCAAGGTTCAGCTGGAGTGGCTCTCGTCCGAGGATTTTCACGACGACCCCTCCTCGGTGGAGCGGCTCGGGGAGTACCACGGGCTGCTGATTCCCGGCGGGTTCGGGGACCGGGGGGTGGAGGGGATGGTGCGCGCGGTTCGCTGGGCGCGCGAGAACGAACTGCCCTTCCTGGGTATCTGCCTGGGGCTGCAGGCCGCCATCATAGAGTTTGCCCGCACCGTTTGCGGGCTCCAGAGCGCCGATTCGGCCGAATGGGCGGGCGAGGAGGCCGAGCCGGTCATCTGCCTGATGGACAGTCAACGCCAGGTCACCGACCTGGGCGGTACCATGCGACTCGGTTCCTACACGGCCAAGCTGGCGGAGGGGTCGAGGGCGGCCGGTATCTACGGCGCGCGCGAGATCAGCGAGCGGCACCGGCACCGCTTCGAGGTCAACAATGAGTACCGGGAGCTACTGCGCGAGGGGGGGATGTCAATTTCGGGCACCTCGCCAGACGGGCTCTTGGTGGAGATGGTGGAACTCCCCGAACATCCTTGGTTCTTGGCCACCCAGGCCCACCCCGAGCTCAAATCGCGCCCCACCCGCGCGCACCCCCTGTTCGCCTCGTTCGTGGCCGCGGCTTGCCGGCGGCGCGACCAGTCCGAACGGGGGCGGGAGCCCGCGCGGGCGGGGGCGCGTACCCCGGTGGGAGCGAGATGAACGTAGACACACCCTCTCTCTTCCGGCCGGAAGGGCGGTTTTTCCTGATTTCCGGGCCCTGCGTGCTGGAAGACGATGCTGTCAACCTGGGGGTGGCCGAGAAGCTGGCCGGGCTCTCGCTGGAACTCGGGCTGCCCGTCATCTTCAAGGCGTCGTTCGACAAGGCGAACCGGACCTCCGCCGGCTCGCCGCGCGGCCCGGGGTTGGAAAGGGGCCTGCGCCGGCTGGAGCGGGTGCGCCAAGAGACCGGGCTGCCGCTCCTCACCGACGTACACCAGCCGGACCAGTGCGCCGCCGCTGCCGAGGTGGTGGACGTGCTTCAGATACCGGCCTTTCTGTGCCGCCAGACCGACCTCTTGGAGCGGGCCGGATCCACCGGCAAGCCGGTAAACTTGAAGAAGGGACAGTGGCTCGGCCCGGACGGCGTGAAAGGCGCGGTGGACAAGGTGCGCCGCGCGGGCGCCGCGGGGGTAGCGGTCAGCGAGCGGGGCACCTTCTTCGGGTACGGAGACTTGGTGGTAGATATGCGCGGCTTTTCCCGCCTGCGCCAGAGTTGCGGCGTACCCGTGATCTTCGACGGCACCCACTCGGTGCAGCGGCCCGGCGCAGCGCTTCAAGACGGGCTGCCGGCGAGCGGCGGCGAGCCCGCCCACACTCCCGCCCTGGTACGTGCCGCCGTGGCGGCCGGGGCCGACGGGCTCTTTCTGGAGGTTCACCCCGACCCAGCGTCGGCCCCTTCGGACGCGGCCACCATGCTCCCCCTAGACCGCTTGAAACCTCTTCTGGAGGAAGCTCTGGCGGTGCGGGCCGCTCTCCACCCCGAGCGGGCGGTGGTGTAGTGAACATTTCGCCTGAGATCGCCGGGCAGATCCGGCTACTGGTCCTGGACGTGGACGGCGTGATGACCGACGGGGGCGTCTACCTGGGCGCCACCGGCGGCGGAGAGGCGGTGGAACTCAAGCGCTTCGAGATCACCGACGGGCTCGGTGTCTACCTCCTGCGCCAAGCCGGGGTGGAGTGCGCCGTGGTAACCGGACGCGAATCCGCGGCGGTCCGTGCCCGCGCCGGGGAGCTGGGTATCTCGGAGTGCCACCAGGACGCGGGAGCCCGCAAACTACCGCTGGTAGAGGGGGTTATGGGTCGGCTGGGGTTGGAGTGGTCCGGGGTGGCTTGCCTGGCCGATGACTTGGCCGACTTGCCGGTTCTGGCCCGGGTAGGGCTCCCTGCGGCCGTGGCCAACGCGGTTCCCGAAGTGCGCGCGCGCGCCCTTTGGTTGGGGCAGAAGCGAGGCGGGGAAGGGGCGGTGCGGGAGTTCGCCGAGGCGCTACTCAAGGCGCGAGGGTGCTGGGTCACCACCGTGGACGCTTACCTCCGCTCGCGGGAGCAAGCGTGAAGCGGGCGGCGGGAGTGGCGCTAGAGCCACGACCGGATGCCCTGGTGGCCGAGGGCCGCCGGGTGATCCGTATGGAGGCCAGCGCGTTGGCCGCTCTGGAGAACCGCCTGGGCGACGACTTCGCCGCAGCCGTCCGAGCCGTCCTGGCCGCCACCGGGCGGGTGATCGTCTCCGGGGTGGGCAAGTCTGGTATCATAGGCCGCAAGTTGGCGGCGACGCTCACCTCCACGGGCACGCCCGCGGCGTTCCTCCACCCGGTCGAGGCGCTGCACGGAGACCTGGGTGTGGTGGAGCGCGGAGACGTGGCCATCCTCCTCTCCAAGAGCGGGGAGTCGGACGAGTTGCACGGGCTCATCGAATACCTCAAGCGGGCCGGCGTGCGCCTCATCGCCCTCACCGGCCGCCCCGGCTCTACCCTGGCCCGGCACGCCGAGGTAGTGCTCGACTGCTCGGTGGACGAGGAGGCGTGTCCCTTGGATCTGGCCCCCACCTCGTCGACCACCGCTGCCCTGGCCCTGGGGGACGCCCTGGCGGTGGCCCTGCTCAAGGAGAGGGGGTTCGACCAGGACGACTTTGCCCGGCTCCACCCCGGTGGGGCCCTCGGCAGGCGGCTCCTCCTCCGGGTGACCGACGTGATGGTCACCGGTGACGCGGTTCCCCGCGCCAGGCCCGGAAGTACCATGCGAGAGTGCGTGGTACTGCTGGCCGAAAAGCGAGGCACGGTGGCGGTGGTCGACGAGGAGGGGGGGATCCTCGGCGTGGTCACCGCAGGCGACCTGACCCGGTTGATGGAAAAGACCGAACAGTTCCTCTCGCTGCCGATCTCGGAGGTCATGACCCGGGCGCCAAAGACGGTCGGGTCCGGGGAGTTGGCCGCCACTGCGGTGGGGGTGATGGAGCGTCACGGAGTCATGGCGCTCCCCGTCCTCGACCAGCGGGGGCTGGTGGTGGGGATGGTGCATCTGCACGATCTGATGCGGGCGGGGGCGGCGTGATCAAGAAAGCGCTTCCCGCCCTGCTAGCCATCCTCGCCGCGTGTGGAGACACGACCTCGCCGGGAAGCGGCGAGATTCCCGAGCTTCCGGCCGACCAGATCGCTTTCGGGGTGCGCCACGTGATCACCGACGAAGGGGTGCGCAAGGCGGTACTGTTCAGCGATACCGCCTTCTTGTACCAACAGAACTCGGAGGCCGACCTGCGCGGGGTGCGGCTCGACTTCTTCGACGCGGGGGGCGAGCCGGCGGGAGAGCTGACCTCTCGGACCGGGGTGTACGACTGGCGCACCGGCACCATGACCGCTAGCGGGGAGGTGATCCTGATCATCCGGGACGAGAAGGGGACCGTCCGCCGCGTCGAGACCGAGGAGCTGCACTACAGCGTGGACCAGGACCTCATTTGGAGCGAACTCCCCACCGTAATGCGGGACGGGGGCCGGGTGTACCGGGGAGAGAGTTTCGAGTCAGACGCCCGCTTCGAGAACGTGCGCGTACGCGGCGGCACCAGCGAAGAAATAGACGGTTCTGCCACCCCGCCCGCCCCGGACATTCGGCCCGGGCGCCCGGAGCCGCTCCGCCCGGAGCGTGAAATCGAGCTCCCGGAGTTACCGATGGAGCCGCAATGATGACCCGGCCGGGAGCTATTGCCTTCTGTTTTGCCGCGTTAGCCGTCTGGCTCCCGGCGACTCCGCTCGCTTCCCAGGTGGACGCTGGCTCGTGCCAGCTGGTGGAGAGCCGTTTTTTCGAACGGCGGGTGCAGGGCGGCGCGTCCACCGTTTACATCTCCGGTCCCGGCACGGTGAGCTGTTCGGGCGGCGCCGAGGTACGCGCCGACAGCGCGGTGATGTACGAGCGAACGGGCGAGGTCCACCTCTTCCGCGAGGTTTTTTTCCAAGACACCGCCCGCTCGGTGGCCTCGGACCGAGCCGTGTACTACGACGCCGAGGCCCGCGTCCACGCTACCGGTAATGTGGTTTATACCGATCTGGAGCGCGGCTCCACGCTCAGCGGGCCGGAGCTGGAGTACTTGCGCCCGACCGAAAGCAGGCCCGCAAGCGAGGTCATCGCCAGCGGCCGTCCCCGGCTCACTCTGGTGCCCGAGCGGGAGGGCGAGGAGCCCTTCCGGGTAGACGCGGACCGGGTGCGCATAGTGGGGGGAGACCGGCTTACCGCCTCGGGCCGGGTTGAGATTTACCGTTCCGACCTGGACGCTTCGGGTGCCAGCGCGTTCTTCGACGGCGGCTCCGACTACCTGGAGCTCCAGGGAGACGCCACGGTGTCGGGCGAACGCTTCGATCTGTCCGGAGAGAGGATCGAGGCCAAGGTGCCCGAGGGCGGCGTGGAGCGGGTCACGGCCGAGCGGAACGCACGCTTGGACGGCGAGGATCTGAGGGTGGACGCAGCCGGGATCACCCTCTTCTTCGTCGAGCAGGAGCTAGCCCGCGCCGTGGCATGGGGCGAACGGCCCCTGGCCGTGGCCGAGGAGTTCCGCTTGCGAGCCGACTCACTAGACGCCCGGCTCCAGAACGAACGGCTCCGCGAGGTGGTGGCGGTGGGCCGGGCCCGGGGCGAGACCGGAGAGTTCGATCCGGAGGCCGAGGCCACGGCCGGGACCGGGGACGGCTGGTCCGACGGAGTCCCCCTAGACCGTGACTGGCTCCTGGGCGACACTATTACCGGCTACTTCGCCGAGACGGAGCCGCCCGACACCGCGGCCGCCGACAGCTCCGAGACGGTGTTGGAGCGCTTGCTCGCCAAGGGACGGGCGCGGGCCCTCCACCAGGTGGAAGACGAGGACGACGCCACTGCCCCCCCATCCCTCAACTACCTGTCGGGCAACTCCATCGAGCTCACCTTTTCGGAGGGCGAGCTCGACACGGCCACGGTGGAGGGTATGAAGCGAGGCGCATTTCTGGAACCCGCCCCGGACGAGGAGCAGACCCAGCCGGAGGAGCCAGAAGAGCCACCCGGAGAGGAGCCGGGAAGGTGACGGCCGATTCGCCGGGCGGAGCCGAACTCTCTAGCCTCATCGTGCTACGCTCCCTGGCGGCCCACGCGGACGAGGAAGGGGTGGTGACCCCGGAGCTACTCCTGACCGCGGTGCGCGAGGAGTACCGCCGCTGGTATGGCGAAGACGGCGATGGAGACACCCCCGCCCGCTTCCCCGCGGATGAGACGGTCCGCTACCTAGAAGAGCACGTCCTCGGCCGACTCGAGACCGACGGCACCGTGGAGTGCTCGCGCGGCGCGGGAGGAGGGATCGGAGAGGTCCGGCTCGGCTCCTCCCTGCGCGAGCAGGCGGGGGCGAGCCGGGCGGGCCTGCTGGAGCAGCTCGACCGGTGCATCGAGCAAGCCCTGGAGCCGGAACCAGCGGAGCAGACGACCGCCGCCGCCCTGAAGGGCGGCTCCACGCTGTCGGGGAAGGGTCTGGTCAAGGTGTACCGGAAAAGACGGGTGGTCAATGAGGTGGACCTCTCTCTCGGCCAGGGCGAGATCGTAGGGCTGTTGGGGCCCAACGGGGCGGGCAAGACCACCACCTTTTACATGCTGGTGGGGCTCATCGCCCCGGACGCGGGCCGCGTATTCTTCGACGGTGAAGATCTCACCCCGGTGCCGATGTACAGACGGGCCCGCCGCGGGGTGGGGTACCTGTCCCAGGAACCGTCCATCTTCCGCAAGCTCACGGTGGAGGAGAACATCCTGGCCGTGCTCGAGATGCTCGAGCTCTCCCAGCGGGAGCGGGAGCACCGGCTGGAGCGGCTCTTGAGCGAACTGGGCATCGGGCACCTGCGCGAGGCGCGGGCGTACTCTCTCTCCGGGGGCGAGCGGCGGCGGTTGGAGATTACCCGCGCCCTGGTGGGCGACCCCAAATTCATGCTGTTGGACGAGCCGTTCGCCGGGGTGGATCCGATCGCCGTTCACGACATCCAGCAGATCGTGTCCGAACTGCGGCACCGGAAGATCGGGGTGCTGATCAGCGACCACAACGTGGAGCAGACTTTGGATATTGTGGATCGCGCCTATATTATGTACGATGGAAGGGTGCGGGTGTCGGGAAGCGTGTCCGAGTTGGTCTGGAATGACGAGGTGGCCGAGATCTACCTCGGCCCCACACTCACCACCCGGATGCGCGCGCGCTACCCCGTCCCAACTGATAACAGGTCGCAGGTATGAAGACGGGACTCTACCAGGGCACCGCCCTAAAGCAGGAGATGAAGATCAACCCTCGCCTCTACCAGGCGATGGATCTCCTCTACATGCCGTTGCTAGACCTCCAACAACACCTGAAGCAGGAGTTGATGAACAACCCCTTCCTCGACATGGAGGAGAGGGCCGCAGAGGAGGCAGCGGAGCCGGAGCGGGACGAACAGGAAGACGAGGAGGAGATCAATTGGGAGGAGATCCTGCTCAACGGTTTCGACACCGGCGGGCGCCGCGAGGAGTACGAGGAGCGGGAGTACTACGAACCCGTCTCCGTGGCCACCCGCGACCTTTCGGACCACCTCAGGGAACAGCTCACGCTCTTGCGCCTCTCCGAGCGGGAGCTGTTGTTGGGGGACGAACTCATCGGGAACATTGGGGAAGACGGTTATCTCACCTGTCCGCTTGAAGATGTGATCTCTTCTCTAAACCAGTTTATAGCAGAAGGGAGCGGCCAGTGGGACGAGCCGCCGTACGAGTTGGGCGAGGCCGAAAGGATGCTCGAGATCATCCAGGGTTTCGACCCCTCGGGCGTAGCCGCGCGGGACCTGCGGGAGTGCCTCCTGTTGCAACTCCGCGACGAAGCCGTACGGACGCTCGCCGCCCGTAACGGTAACAGCCAGCCGCGCCCCGAGGCCGTCGAGCAGGAACTCGCTGGCCAGCTGGCCTACCTCATCGTCCGAGACCACTTCGACCAACTCGTTAGTCACCGCTGGTCAGAGGTCTCGAAGGAGCTCTCCATCACCCCCAAGCAGGTCCAGGACGCGGCCGACGAAGTGGCCAAACTGGACCCCAAACCAGGGCTCAAGTACGCCAACCACCGCGACAACTACGTGATGCCGGACTTGGTAGTCGACAAGATCGACGGTGAGTACCTGGTCTTTCTCAACGACACCTCGCTGCCCCGGCTCAAGCTGTCGCGCGCCTACCGCGAGATCGCCTGGGACAAGAAGAAGTTCGCGGGCGAGAACAAGGAGTTCATCTCCAACAAGCTCAACTCGGCCAACTGGATGATCCAGGCCATCGAGCAGCGTCGGCAAACTATGCTCAAAGTGATGAACTTCATCGTGGACCGGCAGCGGGAGTTTTTCGAGCGAGGGGTGCAGTACCTGCGGCCGCTCACTCTGCGCGAGGTGGCCGAGGTGATCGACATGCACGAGTCCACGGTATCGCGGGTGACCAACGAGAAGTACGTGCAGACTCCGCGCGGAGTGCTGCCACTCAAGTTTTTCTTTTCGTCCGGGCTTTCCACCACTTCGGGCGAGGACGTGTCGGCGCGCGGCATCAAAGACCAGATAGAGCGGCTGGTGGCAGCCGAGAACACGGCCGACCCCCTCACCGACCAGTCTATCGTCAACGTCCTCCAGAGGCAGGGCATCCAGATCGCTCGCCGTACCGTGGCCAAGTACCGGGACCAACTAGGCATCCTCTCTGCCCGCATGAGAAAACGGGTTTGAACGACCGAGGGCGGGTGAGGCGGAGTGACTTCGCGGTCCTGATCCCGGCCTACGACGAGGTCGAGAACGTACCCGCCCTCTTCCGGGAGCTGCGCCAGACCTTCGAACGGCACGGGCTCGACGGCGAGGTGATCCTTGTCGATGACGGCTCCCGCGACGGTACCTACGAGGCGGCGCTCCAGGAGGCCAGTCGGTGGCGGCACGCCAAGGTGCTGCGTCACCGCCATAACCAGGGCAAAACCGAGGCGATGCTCACTGCCGCCCGGGCCACTGACGCCAGCTACCTGATCCTTTTCGACGCAGACCTCCAGCACTCCCCGGAAGAGATCCCCCGCTTTCTGGCCGAACTGTCACAGGGGTGGGACATAGTGACCGGCCGCAAAGTCGGTAGCTACGAAAAGAGGGGAGTGAGCCGCGCCTACAACCGGCTTTCCAGCCGGCTCTTCAGGGTGCCGGCCAGCGACCTCAACTCCATCAAGGCGTTCCGGCGCGAGGTTCTGGACGAGGTGCCGTTGCGGCACGACTGGCACCGCTTCTTCGTGGTTCTGGCCCACGACCGTGGATTTACGGTCAGCGAGATCGGCGTGGAGCTCCTGCCTAGGCGGGCGGGACGCTCCAAGTACACCGAACGGCGCCGGGTGTTGGTCGGGCTCGGCGACCTGGTGGTGGTTTGGTTCTACCTGAAGTTCAGCGCCAAACCGATGCAGTTTTTCGGAGGCACTGGGCTGGCCCTGATCGTTGCTGGGCTCTTGGTGGGGCTGCTGGCGGTGGTGCTGAGAGTGGGTGGGTGGATGCCGCCGTTCGGCTACCGGCCGCTGCTCACGCTGGTGCTGCTGCTCGAGAGCGTGGGGGTTATGCTCTTTGGTTTCGGCTTCGTGGCCGAGCTAATCGCCGTTCTTCGCTCCGAGGTGGAAGAGCTGCGGGGCCGGCAAGGTTAGCTACTCCAACATCTCCGGCAGGGTTACCAGCTTGATGACCATCAGGCGCCGTTCGCCGCGCGGCAAGTTGATGGTGGCGGTTTGGCCGATCTTCTTGCCCAAGAGAGCGGTTCCGAGCGGAGAGGCCAGGGAGATCTGGCCGCTGTCGAAGTCGATGTCGTCCCCGAACACCAAGTCGTAAGTCTCGACGGCACCGGTGTCAGCGTCCTTCACAGTGACGCGGGAACCAAAACCCACCCGGTCCACCGGCACGCTGTCCACCTCGATGGACGATAACTCGCCCAGCCGCCTGCTCAGGTGGCCGAGCCGCGCCTCTACGAACTCCCTCCGCTCCAAGGCCGACCTGTACTCGGAGTTTTCGCGCAGATCGCCGTGCTCCACCGCCCTTCTGATGGCGCGGGGAAGGGTGACCTGGAGCTCGTGGCTGAGCCGTTCGAGCTCTCCCGAAATCTTCTCCTTGAGTTGGTCCAACATAACGGCGTGCGTGCAAGAGATACAAAGCCCCGGCCTCCTCGAGAGGCCGGGGTGTGGTTTTCGAGATATAATCTAACGGTTTACCCTCCCCCGCGCCACGCTAGGGGCGAAGAGAAGGGCGGCGGCGGCGCCCAAAATCTCAGCCAGTACCGACCAGAGCCGCGAGAGCACGGCGACCAGCGCCGCCACCCCGCCCGGTAGGTACGGTGCCAGGAGAACCGCCATCGACGCCTCGCGTACCCCCAGTCCGGCGGGCGCCACGATCACCAGGTAGCCGGCCACGAAGGCGAGGGCGTTGACCCCGGCGAGCGGAAAGATGGTGTCCGCGGAGACGGGGGTGAGCGAATTCACGAAGAGGGCGAATGCCAACCCGTACGCTACCCAGTTCACGGTAAAGAGGGCCACCAGCCAGAGCCCGTCTCCCCACCCACCCCGCCACTCCAACGGCTCCCGGCGGGCAAGCCGGCGTACCAGGGAGAGGCCCAGGTTGAGCCAACGGGGGTGGGCGAGCAGCAAGATCACCAAAAGGGCGGCAATGCGCGCTGGCCAGAGGGTGCCCTCCAACCCGAGGGACGAGGAGGGGAGCGCGAGAACCGCCACCACCGAGGCGCCCAGCAGGACGAAACCCATTTGCACGGCGAGCGAGGTGAGCAGAAGGGTGCCGGACAGGCCGGCCTCGCCCGACATCCTCGCCGCGGCCACGAACTGCCATACCTTACCCGGCAGGTAGCGGGCTAGCGAGGAGAGGAAAAAGACGCGGGCCAGGACGGGGAAGGGGACCTGCTGGCCAAAAAGCCGCAGCACCCTCCCCCACACCCACACCCCCCACCCCAGGACCACCAGCAGCAGGGCCACGCTTACCGACAGCAGGAGGGGCTCCAGCTGCCAGGAAAAGTCTTGCACCCGCCGCCAGTCTCGTATCACGGCGCGGGCCAGGAAGCCCGCGGCAAAAGCGACGAAGAGAAAGCTGGCGGTGCGCTTCCACGCCTCTTGGCCGCTCACCGGGCTCCGTCCGGGTGGGCCTTCCTCCGACGCGCCAAGAGCAAGGCGCCGTACCCGGCGAGGAGGCCGAATCCGGCCAAATAGATGGCCAGTCCGGTGTACAGCTCGGCCGGTTTGAACTCGAACACTACCTGGTGGGCGCCCGGCGCCAGAGGGACCCCCCGGAAGGTGTGGTTGGCCCGCACCAGTTTACCCGGCTCGCCGTCCACGGTGACCCGCCAATCCCGGTGGAAGTTGTCGGCGAGCACCAACAGCGAAGCGCGGTCGGCACTGGTCCTGACCACCACCCGCGACGGCTCGTGCACCAGCACCTCGGCCCGTCCCCTCAGCGGGCCACGGTTTGAGCTTAGTCCGGGAACTGAATCGTACACCACGGCTTGAACGCGGGGGTCGAAGCCCGGCTCCTTCATGGCGGCCAGGGCGCCCCTGGGCGGCTCGGCCACCACCACCTCGGGCACCAGCCAGGCCCGGGGCAGGGAGCCGGGATTCTGGTACACTAGGGCGCTCCCCCTATGGACCTCGGGAAGCCCTTGCAACTCCACCCCGCTCACGATGTAGCGGATGTTGGCCAGGTTCAGGAAAACCGGGTACTGGAGGAAGTTGTGCCAGTCCACGTAGACGTCTTCGCCCGCGCCCACGAACTCGTTGTAGCGTTGGAGTTGGTTGCCGTGCTCGCCGCCGGCTTGCTCCACGTCGAAGAGCATGAGGTAATCTCCGTGGTTGCGGTACGCGGTGCCCGCGGGGAAGGGGAGCACCCAAACCCGGAAGGGATCCGGTTGAGAGTCCAGGAAGCGGGCCACGTCGTCGGCCGCGAAGGTCTGCGAGGGCGGGGGGATGGTATGCAGAAAGCGCTTGCCGACGATCCACAGGTCGGCGGTCGTGGCCAGGGCGAGGATGGCCGCGGCGGCCACCGTGCCCACCCTTCGTGAGCTCCAGAGCCAGAGCGCCCCACCGACCAGGGCCGCGAAGAAGGCGAAGCGCGCCCACCCCAACGCCACCTCCGCGTTGCCCGCGTTCACCAGCGCCCCCGCGAGGGCGGCGGCCACCACACCAGCCGCGACCCGGGGTACCAGCCGGAGCGGGTCTAGACCAGCTTGGCGTTGCCGCCCCGGTACCTCCCGCAACAGAGCGAGCCGCTCCAGGGAGATGGCCGCGACCGCCGCTAGCGCGACCGGCACCAGGAAGAAAGCGAGATCCGGTGCCCTGAACCTCTTGGTGCCGGGCAGGAGCTCGTAGTAGAGCCGGTAGATGGGGGTGTGGCCGCCGAAGGCCAGCGTCAAGGCAAAGAGAGAGAGCCCCAGGAAGAACCAGAGGTACCGGCTCCTGCGGGAGTACGCGACCGCCAGCGCCAGCAGAACGATCACGGTAGCGCCCGCGTATTCGGTGTGGAGTTTGAAAGGGTTGGCGCCATCGTACTCGGGGAACATCGGCTCGCCCGTCTCGGGGTCGCTCACCGAGGCGCCGCTCTGTTCGGGCACGGCTAGCCCTATGACCTCGGCTGGAGGCATGGACCAGGAGACCGAATACTCGTATCCCCGTCCCCCTTCCGCGCCGCGCGGCGACTCCCCGACGTAGCCGAGGAAAGGAAGAAAGTTCACCGCCGCCAGGGCAAAGCCGAATAGGACGGCGCCCAACCCCAGCGCCACCCGACCCGCCAGGGCCTTGCTGCGCTCGTAGATACCGAGGTGAAAGAGGCAGAAAAAAGACCAGAGCGCCGCTCCCAGCAGCAGGTAGTAGGCGGTTTGGATCTGAAAGGAGAGGAGCACGCAGCCGAGAGTGGCCGCGGCCCCGGCGAACGGCGCCAGCCCGCCGGTCCTTACTCCCCGGTGTAGGAAAAACAGCAGCAGGGGGGCCAGGGTGCCGGTGATAATGCGCCCGTCGTGGCCGGCGTACACCCACGACGCCGTCACGCCGGTAAACTGGAACGCGAGTCCGGCCACCAAGCTCACCCAGCGCCGGCACCCTAGCTCGCGGGCGAGCAGGTACATGCCCGCCCCGGCGGCGGCGAACTGGACTATGAAGAGGGCCGGGAAGATGCGGTCCGTGGGCAGGAGCAGGTCGGCCACCAGCCGCACGGGATAGAACAAACTCGCCGGATTGGCGAAGAAGGGGACGCCGCCGTACAGGTACGGGACCCAAGCTGGGATGGCGCCCTGGGCGAAGCGATCGTTGATGAAGTCTTGAAAAAAGTAGCCCGCGGCCAAGTAGTCGGTCCCGAAGATGTGCCTCCCAGGCAGGAGAGCGGGCAGGAAGTACACGAACGATAGCATGAAGTAGAGCCCGTACGCGGTGCCCGGTGCCGGCCAATCGCGGCTCTTTTCTGGTCCCGTCATACGGCTTGGCCGGTCTGTCCGGGGAGTGTACGCGCGCCTCGGGCGACGAGCTCTACAAAGTCTAGGTGGCGCTCCGCCACGCTGTCCCAGCTGTAACGCCGGGCGAGCCGCCGGGCTAACTGCCCCAGCTCTCTACGCCGCCCGGGGTCGTCTAGCAGGGTGGCCGCGGCGCGGGCCAAAGCGGCGGAGTCGCCGGGTGGCACCAACAACCCGCCGTTACCAACCACCTCGGGCAAGGCGCCCGCCCCGGCGGCTAGCACGGGCACGCCCGCGGCCATGGCCTCGGCAGCCACCATGCCGAACCCCTCGAATCTGGACGGCATGACCAGGAGGAGGGCGCCCGCCAGGAGCCCGGCTCGTTCACTTTCGCCCACGTTTCGCCGCACTTCAACTCGGTCATCGATCTTCAATCTACGGGAAAGTTCCTTCACCCGGAGCTCATCCTTGCCGCGCCCCGCTAGTACCAGACGGAGATCCGGCCGCTCGCGCGCCAACCGGGCGAAGCCGTCCAGCAAGGTATCCAAGCCCTTGGCGAAGAGGTCGAAGCGGCCCAGAAAGAGCAAGTAGTCCCGCTCGTGCCTCTCGACCTCGAAGAGCTCGCCGGGTACTCCGTTGCCCACCACCACGACCGTGGAGCCGGGCCGGACCACCTGCTCGAGTTGGCTGGCCGTCCACTCCGAGGTGGCGCTGAACAAGCTACCCCGCCGCAGCAGGCCTCGCTCAGCGCCCGCTACAGCCGCCCCGGCCAGCCGGCCCCAGCGCGCCCTCGCCGTGAACGCCGTGACCTGGCTCACCACCATACCCACGGGGCGTTTTGCCGGCACCGGGATGGGCGTGTACGCCGAAAAGTCGAGCACCGCGGCGTCGTAGTCGTACCTCTTGAGGGCGCGGGTTGCGGCCCGCGCGTACGTCCACCGGCTCCACGGGTAGGGAGAGGCAGCGCCCGCGTGAATAAAGCGGACACCCTCTAGCTCCCGGTCGCGGGCGCCCGGGTAGTTGCCACACAGCACACTGGTGTCGAGCCGGCTGGCGACCCGGCGGTAGATTTCCCACCCCCGCACGGCTCCTCCTCCCCCTACCCACGGGTTGTGGAGGTCGTCGTAGATACAGTGCAGGACTTTGAGTGCGGGCATGCGCACGCTTGCCGGAGATTCTGAACTAGGCGCTGATCACGCGCCGGTAAAGGGCTTCCAGGTCAGCGGTGATCCGCCGCCACGAAAAGCGGGCGCGCGCGTCCTCTCGCCCGGCCGCGCCCATCTTCCGGGCCAGCTCTCGGTCACCGTCGAGCCGACTGATGGCGGCGGCTAGTGCTGCCGGGTCGCCCGGAGTCACCAGCAGTCCAGTCTCGCCGGGGCGGATAATGTCCGGGATACCCCCTACGTCCGAGCCGATAACGGACCGGCCGTAGGCCATACCCTCGATCAGGGCGACGCCCAACCCCTCCACGTCACCCTTGGCGTCGTACCGGGCCGGGAGTACCACCACGTCGGCGCGCTGGTACTCGCTGGCCAGCGTCCGCTGGGACACAAAGCCGGTGAAGCGCACCTGCCCTCCCAGCCCCAAGGCACTGGCCCGGCTTTCAAGCCCGCTGCGCGCGGGCCCGTCGCCCACCACCGCGAGCCGGACGCCCGGGAGCTTGGCCACGGCCTCGAGCAGCACGTCGACCCCCTTGCGCTCAACCAGCCGTCCCACGAAGAGGAGCCGAGCCGGAGCGTGCGGGGTAGGGAAGGGGGGAGGGGTGCCCTCGCGCGCGGTGGCGGCGGCTCCAAAAGGGATGATTTCGACCTCAGCGCCCGGGACTTCTTCACGGAGCAGGCCGGCGGTGTAGTTGGAGATGGCGGTGAGCGCGTCGGCTTCCCGGACGATCTTGCGCAGCACCGGTTTTAGCAAGGGGAAGCGGGAGCGCGTCCAAGTTATCTCGACACCGAAAAAGGTGCAGACCAACGGCACGCCGGAAGCCCGCTTCGCGACGGCTCCGCCCACTCCGTGGGGCAGGGGCCAGAAGGCGTGGATGGCGTCGAAGCGTCCGCTGCGGGCGAGCCGGGTGGCGGCGATGGAGAGCGCGGCCAGGTAGGAGGGCACCAAGGCGAGATAGAGGGGGTTGTCACGGATGCGGTCGGGCGCGGTCTGATCGTGGGTGAGCGTCTCCCACCCGCGGGGCGCGTAACGGTACCGGTGCACCACCACTCCATCCACCCGCCCGCTCGCGCTCCCCCGGTAGGCAGGCGCGAGTACCTCCACCTCTACGCCACGGCTCCGCAACCGTGAGATGGTCTCCACCAGCCACGGCGTGATAACGTCTCCCGGACGCCTGGGAAAGGCGGAGACCAGGTAGAGGATTCTCACCCTGACGGCTTGTCCGCACAGTAGACGCGGCGTAGCTTGCCCATCTTTTCCAAGCTACGCGGGCAGAGAGGCCGGTTCAAGTGGAAAGAGCGTTGGTCATAGTTCCCACCTACGACGAGCGGGAGAACATCCCCCGTCTGGTGCGAGAGGTGCTGGCTCAGGACTCCCGCGTGGAGGTCCTGGTGGTAGACGACGCTTCTCCAGACGGGACGGGCGAGTTGGCCGAAGAGCTGGCCGCCACCGAACCGCGCCTCCACGTGCTCCACAGAGAGGGGAAGATGGGGCTGGGCACCGCCTACACCGCCGGCTTCCGGTGGGGGTTGGACCGCGGCTACGACTTCCTCTTCGAGATGGACGCCGACTTCTCTCACGACCCACGGCAGCTCCCCGTGTTTCTGGAGGCGATCAAGGAGTTCGACGTGGTACTCGGCTCCCGCTACCTGCACGGCAAGGTAACGGTGGTCAACTGGCCGATCAGCCGCCTGGTTCTCAGCGTCGCGGCCAACCGCTACGCGCGCTGGGTGACCGGGGTCCCGCTCGCGGACTCTACCGGCGGGTTCAAGTGCTTTAGAAGAAATGTACTTGAGGCGCTTCCCCTCGAACAAATAGAGTCCAACGGCTACGCCTTCCAGATCGAGATGAACTTGCGGGTCTGGAAGCAGGGCTTCCGTATCGGGGAGATCCCCATCACTTTCGTGGACCGAGACACCGGCGAGAGCAAGATGTCCAAGGGCATCGTTCTTGAGGCAGTGTGGCGAGTGTGGCAGCTCCGGCTTCTCTCACTGCTCAGACGGCTATAATGCCAGACCCGGTCCCGGACTTCCTCGAAGCGTTCGCGCCCATGCTGGTCGGGCACCCCCCGGACGAGGGAGTGGGCCGGGCGCTGGACGCCCTGAATCGCCACTTCGAGTCTTATCCCCACCTGGTTCTGGAGGTCCAATTCACCGGTTTCTACCACCGCGACCAAAGGGTTGGAGTGGTAAATCCGACGGCTTTGCACGCCGCGGGACAGCTCATAGTGCTGCACGTCATCCGGCTTGGATTCCTACCGCAAGTCGGCGAGAAAGACCTCCGCTGCCTGGCCGAGGTGCTGTCGCGCGCCCCCTCTGACCTGCCCGCCGGCGGGGCGGTAGCCGCGCTCCGCGAGCGAGTGCCGGACGGCGTGCTGGTGGCCACCTCCGGTGGCGAAGCTTACCGTCCTCCGGAGCGGATGGCTCCCCCTCCCGCCGCGGCGAGCGAGGCCGGACCGGAAGGGGAGGCGGGGGACCAAGAGCTGGAAGAAGAAGAGGGAGCGACCCTTTCCTTCGACCTCCTCGACACCCCGGATGACCTGGCTCCGCCTTCGCCGGACGCCCCCCCGCCCGCTCCGGCGCCGAGCTCCCGGCGCGGCCAGACCGCCCCGGAAGAGGAGGAGGGCGGGCTATTTCAACTCTTCCGCTCTACCCGTGCCTCGACGGGTGGCGAGGGGGCCGAGGCCGTGGCCGACCAGCTCGGGCGGGCAACCAACCTAGCCAGCTTCGATGAATTGGCGCAGATCGCCGCGCGAGAATCCGGCCGCCTACTGGAACAGCGCCGCGACAGGGAGGCCGGGCTCCTGCTGGCCGCCCTGGCCAATGCCGCGGCCGCCGGAGGACGGGCGCGCCTCTTCCGCGAAACCGCCCTGCAGGCGCTCCGGGGTATCCTCCGACAACACCGCGTCGAGGCGGTGCTGGCCGCGCTCGCCGCGGCTGAACCCGAACGGCGGACCGGCTTTCTAGCGCTCCTCCTCTCGCTCGGAGACGACACCTCGCGCGAGCTGGAGGAGCTCTTTCCACGAACCGACGACCCTGCGCTCCGGAGCGATCTGTTACGGGCTCTCTTGGCAGACCGGAAAGTAGCAGACCGGGTGGTGTCAGGAGCGCTGAGGGAGGGGAGTCCGGGCCGGGCCGCCTCGGTCCTGCAGGCGATCGACGAGGCGGAGGTGGCCGCTTCCGTGGCGGTCGGCTGGCTGCGAGCGGCCGTCTCTCACCCCAGCCCCGAGGTTCGCCGCCTGGCCGCTGAGCGGGCGGGGAGAAAGGGTAGAGAAGGCGTGCGCCTCCTGGTCGACCTGCTGGTGGACGCGGACAGCGGCGTGCGCCGCGCGGCCGTTTCCGAACTGGCCGCCTCGGGCAGCAAGCCGGCGGTGCCGTTCCTGGCCAGTTTCATCTCCGCTGAGGGAGACGAGTCGCTGCAGATAGCCGCGGTGGAAGCCGTGGGCGAGATCGGAGGGCAAGAGAGCGTGACGCCCCTCCTGGCCATCATCCGCAAGCGCCAGCTCTTCGGGGGCAAGCGGCTCGCCCGGCTCAAGGCGGCCGCGTTGGAGGCGCTAGCCAAACGACCCACGGGCGCCGGTCGCAACGCCCTGCGCTCGCTGGCCCAGGACGACGACCGGGAGCTCGCCGCGCGCGCCCGGACGCTCCTCGAGACCACCGGTGTGGAGAAGGGTGGGGGGTGAGCTATGGTTTTCCACCCTTATCCACCAGATTAGTTTACATAATGTAGATTATACGAAACATCCATAATATAGAGAACCGGCTACGGGCCCGGGGTTTGCAAGCTTCTTTGGGCAAAGCAGGAGAAAATCTTGTCCCGAGTCATCTGGAAAGGAAGCGTCAGCTTCGGGTTGGTCGACATCCCCGTGACCGTCCACCCGGCCGAGAAGCGGGAGCGCTTGAGCTTTACCCTACTCGACCGCAGGAACATGGCGCCCGTCGGTTACGAGAAGATCAATAAGGAGACCGGCGAGGAGGTCCCGTACGAAGAAATCGTCAAAGGGTACGAGTACGCCGAGGGCGATTACGTGGTCCTGCAGGACGAAGACTTCGAGAAAGCCAATGTGGAAGCGACCCAGACCATCGAGATCTCGGACTTCGTCGACGCCGCCGAGATACCCATCGAGCACTTTGAACGCCCCTACTACCTCGCCCCCACCAAGAAAAAGAGTAAGGGGTACGCCCTGCTTCGAGAAACTCTAAGAAAGCACGGCAAAGTCGCTGTCGCTACAGTAGTTCTGCGCGCACGCCAGCACCTCTGTGCGGTCCTGGTCCGGGGCGACGCTCTGCTCTTGGAGCTGCTCCGCTACGGTCACGAGCTACGCGACCCCTCCGGGCTCGACCTACCGGGTGGCGACTTGGAGGAACTCGGTATCACCAAGAAGGAGCTGGAGATGGCGGGCAAGCTGGTGGAAGGGATGGCCGGGGAGTGGGACCCTTCCCGCTACCGGGATGAGTACCGGGACGACCTGCTGGAGCTAATCGAAAAAAAGGCCGGGAAGGGCGAGACCGAGCCGGTGGCTGTAGCCGGGCCCAAGCCGAAGAAGGAGTCCGGCGTGATTGACATTATGGACCTCCTCAAGCGCAGCGTGGAGAGGAACAAAAAGAAGCCGCGCTCGAAAAAGAGCGCCTAGCCGGGCTGGGAATGTCTTTGCGGAGTTACCGAAAAAAGCGGGACTTCCGGAGCACTCCCGAGCCCTCGGGCCGCGAGCGGCGCCGCAGCGGCCGGGGGTTCGTGGTCCAGAAGCACGACGCCTCCCGGCTCCACTACGACTTCCGGCTGGAGCTCGGCGGCGTGCTCAAGAGCTGGGCGGTGCCCAAGGGACCGTCCCTGCGCCCTTCCCAAAGGCGGCTCGCGGTCCAGGTGGAGGACCACCCCGTGGAGTACGGTGGCTTCGAGGGGGTCATCCCCGAGGGCGAGTACGGCGGCGGCGCCGTGCTGGTGTGGGACCGGGGGGAGTGGATACCCGACGGCGATCCGGCCGCCGCTTACCGGAAGGGTAAGCTCAAGTTCCGGCTGGAGGGTGAGAAGCTGCGCGGCAGGTGGACGCTGGTCCGTATGAGGTCAGCGGACGACGGCCGGGACAACTGGCTGCTGATCAAGGAAAAAGATGACCAGGCGCGCACCGGCCGCTCCCGGGACATCCTGGAGGAGCGGCCCGAGAGCGTACTCAGCGGCCGCTCCCTGCAGGGTGTGGCCCGCGAAAGGGACCGCGTGTGGTCGTCCGGCCGGGGCGAAGCGGAGGTTTTCCCCGCGAGTACGCCCGGCGCGCGCGAAGCTGGGCTCCCCGCGACGCTCGCTCCCCAACTCGCCACCTTGGTCGCAGAGCCCCCCAGCGGAAAGGGGTGGCTGCACGAGGTCAAGCTGGACGGCTACCGCCTCGTGGCCCGACTGGAAAAGGGCCGGGCCACTCTGTTAACCCGCCGGGGGAAGGATTGGAGCTCCCGCTTCCCCGCCGTCCGCGAGGCGGTGGCCGCTCTTCCCGCCGGGCGGGCGCTGCTGGACGGCGAGGTGGTGGTTTTTCGCCCCGACGGCAAAACCGACTTTCAGCGGCTCCAGAACTGGTTGCAGCGGAGCGCAGTTGGCAACGACCTAGTGTACGTCGCCTTTGACTTGCTCCACCTGAACGGGTACGACCTGAGAAAGGCTCCCCTGGAGGAGCGGAAGCGGCTGCTCCGGCGGCTGCTGGCTGCTTCGGACCGGCCGGCCCTCCGCTACGGAGACCACCTGGACACCGACGGCAAGAAGGTGTACCGGAGGGCGTGCGAGCTGGGTCTGGAGGGGATCGTTTCCAAACGGAGGGATCGTCCCTACCTGTCGCGCCGAAGCCGTGACTGGCTCAAGGTCAAGTGTGCCCGCGCGCAGGAGTTCGTGATCGGCGGCTTCACCGATCCCAAGGGCAAACGGACCGGCTTCGGAGCCCTGCTCCTGGGAATACACCAACAGGGAGAGCTCCGTTACGCGGGGCGAGTGGGTACCGGCTTTAGCGAGCAGACGTTGCAGCTTCTCTCCGCAGAACTGGAGCGGCTGGAGCGCAAGCGCACGCCCTTCGCGGGCGGGTTGACCCGCGCCGAAGCGAGGGGTGTCCACTGGGTGACCCCAAAGTTGGTCGCCGAGGTGGAGTTTAGCGAGTGGACCGACGAGAATCGCCTCCGGCACCCCACCTTCAAGGGGGTGCGCCGGGACAAAGAGCCGGCCGAGATCGTCAGAGAGCAGGCCGGGGTTCTACCGGAGTCCGGCCGCACCAGGGAGGAGAAAAACGGGATGAAATCAACCAGCGAGAGCTCACTGGCCGGAGTGCGGCTGTCCAACCCGGGGCGGGTCCTCTACCCTGAACAAGGGGTCACCAAACGCGAGCTGGCCGAGTTCTATCTGGGGCTCGCGGAGTACATCCTCCCCCACCTGGCGAACCGTCCCCTGACCCTGGTACGGTGCCCGCGCGGCCGGGGCCGGGAGTGCTTTTTTCAAAAGCACGCGGACAAGAGCTTCGGCGACGCGGTCAAGCGCGTCAGCATCGAGGAGTCGGACGGGTCGGGTAGGTACCTGTACGTGAACTCCATCGAGGGGGTAGTATCACTAGTCCAACTCGGCGTGCTCGAGTTTCACACTTGGGGGTGCCGTATCGACCGGGTGGAGCGACCAGACCGGGTAATATTCGACTTGGACCCCGACCCTTCCCTGCCCCGGGAGCGGGTGGTCGAAGCGGCTCGCGTGCTCCATCAACACCTCGCCGAGCTGGGCCTGAAGGCGTTCCTCAAGGCGACCGGAGGCAAGGGCTTACACCTGGTCGCGCCGCTCGACCGGCGGCACGGTTGGGACGAGGTCAAGGAGTTTGCCCGCGCGGTGGCCGGACAGCTCGCGGAGGCCGCTCCCGAACGGTTCACTGAGGTGGCCTCCAAGCGGGAGCGCGAGGGCAAGGTGTACGTGGATTACTTGCGCAACGGACGGGGAGCGACGGCGGTAGCCGCTTACTCGACCCGGGCGCGCGAAAACGCCCCGGTGGCGGTGCCCCTGGCTTGGGACGAACTATCTGCCTCGGTCGTGGGCGGCCGCTACACGGTCTCGAATCTGAAGCGGCGCCTGGCCGGACTCGGCCGGGATCCCTGGCAAGGGTACGGCCGGGTGCGCCAATCGATCACCCAGGAGATGAAGCGGGCGGTCCGGTTATGAGGTCCGGTAACGCTTGCTCACCTCCTCCAGCCGCTTGCGTTCGGATTCGGTGAGGGAGTCGAGTCCGCTGGATGAGATCTTGTCCAAGATGCGGTCCACGTCGTCGAGGAGCTTGCTCTCCTGTTCGCGCGTCCGCTGTTGGCGAGCAGAGGAGGCGCCCACGGCGCCCAGCGGGTCGGCCCGGCGTGGCGGGGACGGCTTTTCCCGCCGAGGACGCTTGGAACCCCCCCACGGGCTCGGTCCCCAGTCGCTCTTGAGGTAGAGGTAGGCGGCGGCGAAGCCGCCCAGGTGGGCCAAGTGGGCTATACCCGTGGCGGTGCCGCTGATCAGGTAGAATACGCTCATCCCGGCCAAGAAAGCCACCCACCACTTCGCCTTTACCGGGAAGACGCCCCAAATGTAGATCGGGTTCTCGGGCCAGTACAGGGCGTACGCCAGCATCACCCCGTACACCGCCCCCGACGCCCCCAGGATCGGCGTGGTCGGGAAGAGTACGGAAAGAGCCGCACCGCCCAGCCCGGACACCAGGTAAAACTTGATGAACTCGCCGGAGCCCCACCTCTCTTCCAAGGGCGGGCCAAAGAAGAAGAGGATCAGCATGTTGATGAGCAGGTGCAGGAGCCCGGCGTGGACGAACTGGTAGGTGATAGGAGTCCACGGCGAGGTCAGGATCTCGGCGGGGGTGAAGACCAGGTATGGGAGTAGCCCCCGGAAAGCCCACGTCACCAGGAAGAAAACCGCATTGGCGATCAGCAGCCGTTTGACCCAAGGGGTTACGCGGAAGCCAAAAGGGTTGCCGAAGGAAGGTTCGTAAGCCATTAGTCGGGGTCAGTTCTCCACTCTTCTAAGACACCCAGCAGCAAACACCGGTTCCATTACCAGGCCGTTGACAAATCGCGCAGCTGGTCCACCCGGGCTGTTTTTCAACAGACGCTCACCGGCCCGCTGGTTAAGCCAGCTCTACGATCCGTTCGCACAGCTCCGGGAAGCTGGTCCCGTCGGCCGCGGCCGCCTTGGGGAGCAAGCTAGTGGCGGTCATGCCGGGCAGGGTGTTGGCCTCGAGACAGAAGGGCTCTTCTTTGGCCAGAATAAAGTCGATCCGGCCGTAGCCGCGTAGCTTGAGCACCCGGAACGCCCTGAGCGCGTAGGTCTGGAGCAGCGCCGTGGTCTCCTCGTCCAGGGGAGCCGGACAGAGGTACTCGGTCATACCCGCTGTGTACTTGGATTCGTAGTCGTAGATGCCTTTCTTGGGTCTGATCTCGACCGGCGGCAGGGCACGGTCGTCCATTACGCTCACGGTCAACTCACGGCCCTTGACGTACCGCTCGACCATCACCGCGTCGGTGATCTTAGCGGTTTCCCGCACCGCGGCTTCCAACTCTTGCGGGCGCTCCACCAGGTGGATGCCCACGCTGGACCCCTCGGCCGACGGCTTTACCATGCAGGGATAACCCACCAGCTCCCCGATCACGTCCGGGTCGTAGCGGTAATCCGGCGCGCGCGCCACCCGCCACGGCAGCGTGGGTACCTCGGCGTCTCTCAGTAGGCGCTTGGAGGTATCCTTGTCCATGGCGATGGCCGAGCCCAGTACCCCGGTGCCCGTATACCGCACGCCCAGGAGCTCCAAGAGGGCCTGGATGGTCCCGTCCTCCCCCGCCCCGCCGTGGAGTGCCAGAAAGCAGACCTCGGCGCTCTGAAGCTGGGGAGTTTCGCCGAGGGCGGTGGGGGATAGGGCTTCCCCGCGTCCGGCCGGGGGCTCGGCGTGGACTCCCTCGGGCAAGAGCCCTTCCTCCTGGTCACGGGGGATGAAGCCGCGAGCCGTATCGACGGCCGCTACCTCGTGTCCGCGCTCCCTGAGCGCGGCGATCACCCCCAGCCCCGAAGCCAGGGAAACTTCGCGCTCGGAGCTGGTACCCCCCAGCAAGACGGCGATCTTCATCGTCTCCCCTTGTCTACGGGTCGATTGGCTGGGAAGGGATGCAGGAACCGTACTCTCTAGCTCTCTTTGGCGAGGTGCGCCACTACGCGCGCCGCTACACCGGGGCCGACACCCGGTACGGCGGCGATCTCCGCGGGCCCGGCCGCGCGCATCGCCCGCACCGAACCGAAGTGTTCCAGGAGCACCCGCTGGCGGGCCGGACCCACGCCGGGAACGTCGGCCAGTTCGGAGCGAACTGTCCGCTTGGCGCGGAGCTTACGGTTATACTCCAGGGCGAATCTGTGGGCCTCGTCGCGAAGCCGCTGGAGGAGCTTGAGAGCGGGCGAGCGACGGGAGAGGCGCACCGATTCGGCGCGGCCGGGCGCGAAGATTTCCTCTTCTCGCTTGGCCAGTCCGACCACGGCTTGCTGAGGCAGGTCTAGCTCTTCCAGCGCCCCGAGGGCGGCGCCGAGCTGCCCTTTGCCTCCATCGATCACCGCCAGGTCGGGGAGTGGTTCGTTTTCTTCCAAGCGGCGCCGGAAGTAGCGGGTCACTACTTCACGCATGGAGAGGTAGTCGTCGTTGCCCGCTTCCCCTTTGACGCGGAAGCGCCGGTACCCGGACTTGTCGGGCTCTCCGTTCTCGAAGGTCACGGCCGCGCCCACGGTCTCGGTGCCAGAGGTGTGAGAGACGTCGAAACACACCAGCGTACGCGGCACCACGCCCAGCTCCAAGGCGGCTTGGAGGTCATACACGGCGCCGGGGGTCCGCCCTTCGCCGCTCGTGTCCATGAGTCGCCGCTCCTCCAGGAGGTGGCGTGCGTTCTGGCCGGCGAGCTCGATCAAGCGGACCTTTTCTCCTCGTCTCGGCACCCGGGTACGCACGGCGTGACCGCTCCGCTCGCGCAGTAGTGCCTCCAGCGCGGGGCGGTCCTCGAACTCTGAGGGGAAGAGGATTTCGGGGGGCAGATCGGCTCCCTCGGCCGCGCAGGTGACCCCGTAGAAACGGGTGGCGAACGCCGACAACGCCTCGGAGTCGCTCGCTCCGGCCAGGTTAGAGAGGAGTTGGGTCTCGCGCCCCAGGAGCCGCCCCTCCCGTATCTTGAGTACCACCCCGCACCCCGAGTCTCCGTCACGGGCCAGCCCCACCACGTCCCGGTCGGCTCCACTCACGTCCACCGTCCTCTGGCGCGCCTCCAGATGCTCCAGATGCCTCAGGGCGTCCCGCAGGCGGGCGGCCCGTTCGAACTCCAGCGCCCCGGCCGCCTCTTCCATCTCCCGCCGCATGCGCTCCTCCACCTTGCCGGTACTCCCTTCCAAGATCTCCATAACTTCTTGAATCATGCCCCTATACTCCTGTTCTGATTGGAGATCCGCGCAGGGAGCCAGGCACTGTCCCAGGTGATAGTCGAGACAGGGGCGGGCGGGACGCTCGCTAGGAAGACGGTAGCGGCAGGAACGGACCGTGTACACTCTGCGGATCAGTTCCAGGGCCCGGCGCATGCGCCCCACGTCAGTGTAGGGTCCGAAGTAGCGGCCGCCGTCGCGGACTAGCCGCCGGGTCACGAACACCCGGGGAAAGGGCTCTTGGAGAGTCACTTTGATGTACGGGTAGCTCTTGTCGTCGCGGAGCCGGATGTTGAAGCGGGGCTGGTACTCCTTGATGAGGTTGTTCTCGAGCAGCAGCGCCTCCGGCTCGGACTCGACCACGAAAGCGTCCACGTCCGCGGTGCGGCGGACCAGCTCGGAGAGGCGTATACCGTGGCCGGCGGATCCCCGGAAGTACGAGCGCACGCGGGGGCGGAGCGACTTGGCTTTGCCCACGTAGAGAACTTCGCCCCCGGCGTCCTTCATGAGGTATACGCCGGGGCCGGAGGGGAGACGGCCGAGCTTGCGCTCGAGCGGGGTGCTTGAGGTCATTCCGCCTACTACCCCGCTCGGGTGGGCGGGCGTTCCGGTAACGGGTGGAAAAACGTCCGTCAGTAGATCTGCCCTCCACGCTCCGCATACTCTTGCAGCACCTTGGCCGCCTCTCGGCGCAAAACCCCCCTCACCACCTCGATCCCGCGCCGCTCCAGTTCAGCGGGCCAAGCGTCCGGTTTGGCTCCCTCGTCGAACCCCGCCCGTTCGGCGTCTTCACCCGCCGCCCCGCACACCACCCGCCGCACACCCGACCAGGGGACCGCACCCAGGCACATGGCGCACGGCTCCACGCTGGTGACCAGTTCGTGGACTGGCAGGCCGGGTGCGCCCAGGTCAAAGCTCCCCACCCTCAGCTGGGCCAGGGTCAAGGCGATTAGTTCGGCGTGGGCCGCGGAGATACCCGCCAGAACCACCAGATTCACCCCGGCGGCCAGCAGACGGCCGCTCTCCCGCTCGAATACGGCGGCTCCGAAGGGCCCGCCGGTGGCGTGCTCCACGTTCCGGCGCGCCAGCTCTACGGCCAACTCCATGCGGGCTTTCAACTCCGGAATGAAGTCCGGCTGTTCCCGCAAGAAGGGCTCTACCCAGCCGGGAAGCCGCACAGTGACGCTGGCGGGGATCACCGTCTAGCCAGCCGGGAGAGCCGTTGCAACGGGCGGAGCGAGGCCCTCGCCTCGCCCAAGCCCAAAGCCGCCGCCGTCAAGAAGTAGACGGCTCCGAACGCGCCCACCACCAGCACCGCCGTGAAGACTGGGTGGAGCCCCGGCAGGAGCAACCGCACCCCCCACCCCGTCCCCGCTCCGCACGCGGCCGCCAGGAACATACGCGCCAACGGCCCGGCTCCCGCCCCCACCGCGCCGATGCGACGCCCAAGGGTGCGGCGCAGCAGCCACCACTCCACCCACGCTGCCAGCCCGGCTCCGGCGGCCAGTCCGGCCGCCCCTAGCAGCCGGTCTCCCACCCCCAACCCGGCCCCCAATCCAGGGCCCACGGTGATCCCGAATAGCTCTACCGGCTCGAACTGGACCATCAAGAGGAATCCGAGAGCCGCGGCCAGCGCCACCCGCACGGCCGCGTACTTGGCGGGGGTTTTGGTGTCGCGCAAAGCAAAGTAGGTCGACGAGAAGAGCCTGGTAGCGGTGGAGGCGAACAGCCCCACGCTGTATCCGGCCAAGGTAAGGTAGGTGACCAGTGTATCGGTCCGGTCGAACTCCCCGGTCTGGTAGAGTCCGGCCACGATCACGTCTCCCAGGACCAGAAACCCCACCAACGACGGCACCACGTAAAAGGCCACCCGTTGCATGCCAGCCGAGGTCCGCTCGCGCAGCGCCTCTACCGCGCCGCTCCTGCCACGGGATAGCTCGGGTAGCTCGGCCGCCGCCACCGACATCCCGAACAAGCTGACCGGTAGTAGGTACAGGGTTTGCGCGTAGCCGATGGCGGCCACCCCACCCACCGCCAGTAAACTGGCCAGGACCATGTCCACGTAACCGCTGAGCTGTACCACACCCCGTCCCAGGATAGCCGGGCCCGCGTTTTTCACCGCCTCCCGCACCCCCTCCAGCCGGGCGCCCCACCCCACCTTCAGCTGACGCTCCAGCCGGAGCACCCACGGAAGCTGTATAGCCAACTGGAGCCCGCCGCCGATCAGGGCTCCCCAGGCCAGCGCCACCACCAACCGGTCGAGCGGAAGTGCCCCGCCGAAGATCAGCAGGGTGGCGATCATGGCCGCATTCCACAGCACCGGAGCCACGTAGGGGATAAAAAACTTCCTGTGGCTGTTGAGGATACCCAACGACCACGCCGAGAGGACCAGAACCCCGGTCATGGGAAAGAGGATACGGACGATGGCGATGGTCAGCTCGCGCCGTTCGCCCCCGAACCCCGGTAGAAACAAGCTCACCAGCGCCGGGGCAAAGAGGATACCGAGCAAAGCCAAACCCCCAGCCAGCGCCAGCAGGATAGAAAAGACGGCGCCCGCCACCCGTCCCGCCTCCCCCTCTCTGTCCCGCTCCAGCAGCTCGGAGTATACCGGGATGAACGAGGCCGAGAGAGTGCCCTCGCCCAGGAGGTTCTGGAGCACGTTGGGCATGCGCAGCCCCGCCCGGAACACGTCCGCGTATAGGGTAAGGCCGAAGAACTGGGCGAAGACCCGCTCCCGCACCAATCCGGCTAGTCGGCTGAGGAGGATGCCGCCCGCCACCAGGCCCGACCCGAAGGAACCCGAGGGCGCGGGGTGCGCGTCCGGCCCGGCCGCCTCCCCGACCGGGTCCGAGGGAAGCGTACCCAACGGCGGAGTATCGTCGTCAGGCAAGGGGGAAGTCCGTCCGTTCGAGGATGCGGGAGAGCAGCCCGGGGCCGTGGCGAGCCAGGTATGGCAAGATGCTGACCACCCTCTCCTGGGGTTCTCCCAGGGGCCGCAGCTGGGCTAGAACCCGGTCAAGGGTTTGTAACTCGGCGGCGTGGACCCGCTTGACCGCGCCGAGCGCCTTCTTCTCGGCGCGCGCCACCTCCAGTAGGGCGCGGTTGCGCGCCGCGCCCAACGGACCGGCCAGGGTGGGGTCGATCTCCCCCCTGCCCCGCTCGATCAAGAGCTCGAAGGCGTGCCCCACACTGACCCGCAGCTCCGCCAGAGCCGACGCCACCGGCTCGGGGAGCAGCCGCCTAGCGACGCCCATGGCCAACTCGTGCGGGGGCTCGGACAGACGCTCCAGGGAGAGCCCGAGCGACTCCACCTCGCGGCGGACTCCGGCCTCGACCAGGGTGAGCGATGGACGCGGTACCACCACCGGCTGGGGCACACCGCAGCGCTCGAACAGAACCGCCGCCTGGGCGAGGTACGAGACCTCGGCGGGGCCGCCCAGGTAAGCAATGGTAGGCAGGACCTCGGCTTCGACCACCGGGCGCAGGAGCACGTTGGGGCTAAAGCGGCCGGGATCGGCGAGCAAGACGTCGAGGAGTTGCCGGTCTGTAAAGCGCTCGCCGGACGCCCGCGCCAGCCAGCCGCCGCGGAAGCGGAAGAGGCGCTCCCTGCCGCTCTCCGTGCGCAAGAATAGGTTGGCTCCCCCCTCCAGGACGGACACCTGGGGCTGGTACCCCTGCCCCTCCAGCTCGCGGGTGCGCTCGCTGAGCCGCTCCTGGTGGTCTTGGCTGTCCTGGAGAGACGCTTGCAAGACCCGTCTCCCCATCCCTTTGAGCAGGGGATCAGCCCCGTTCACCAAGAAAAGTCCGGTGCCCTCCAAAAGGGACCGCATCAACTCGGTAAACGCAGCGGCCGCGCTGGCACCCGGCCGGTAGCCAGCAACCCCTTTTATGCGCCGCCGTCCGTGCGCGGCTAGTTCCCGGCAAAGCTCCTCGCGCAGGGGTCCGATACCGGCAGGCAGGGTCCGTTCGGACAGGGGGACGGGGAGCTCGTCGTCCGGGAGCCCGAGCCGGCGCAGCTCCCCGTTCGCGGTGGTCAGGTAGAGGTGGTTCGCCTCGGTCCAGTCGTGGTCGTCCGAGGCGATCCAAAAAACCGGCAGAACCGTGATCCCCAGCCGGTTCTCCAGGGTTTGGGCCAACTTGCTAGCGGCGAGCGGCTTGTTGAGCGTGTACGCGGGCCCGCCGAAAAGGCCGGGTTGCTGGCCCGTGGTCACCATCACCCCACCCTCGTGCACGAACCGTTGCAGCTTCCGGGCACCCTCGTCGGCTAGGGGCTGGAGCAGTTCGGCCACCGCCCTCCGCTCCTCCCGTCCGAAGCGCCGGGCGGCATCGTCGGCGCGCTCTCGGAAAGCGGCTAAGTCAGTGGGGGAAGCGGGCAAGAAACGGCGAACGCTCCCGGAACCAGCCAGGTGGTCGGTCACCAACCGGGGGCTGTCCAGGGGCTGGACCTCGATCTCCACGCTCACCGGGCCCGCCCGATCAGGATGACCCGCGGCGACTCTCTCTCCAAGGGGGCACCCGTATAGTCACCGAAGCGCTCCACCGGTTCGAGCCCGGCTCTGTGAAACAGCTCCAGCAACTCCGCCACCGTGTACAGCCGCACCCGCTCATGGAACACGCCTTCGGATTCGCCCCCCGCACCGGTGATCTCGATCCTCTTCTCCACCACCCGGCCGCCCTCCACCAGCCGCCGCCTCTGCACCACCCGGCGGCCATCCGTCTCCCGCTCGTCCACCGGCACCAGGAGTTCCCGCACCCGCCGGGCGTTCAGAAAGTCGAAGCCAAAGCTACCCCCCCGGGCGAGCACGCGCCTGACCTCAGCGAGCACCCTGAGGTCTTCGCGGGGGTCGGGAAAGTACCCGAAAGAGGTAAAGAAGCTGGTGACCAGTTGGAAGGTCCCGGGGCCGAAGGGGAGCAGGCGCATATCCCCGCGCACCAGAGCCGGGGCTTTCGCCAACAAGAGGAGGGGGAGGGATAGATCGAGCCCCACCGGTCTGAGGCCGTGCTCCCCGAGCGTGGAGAGGTGGCGTCCGGCTCCACACGCCAAGTCCAGCACCCGCCCTCCCGGTTCGGGGCGCGCGGAGCGGACTACCAGGGCGGCGGCGCGCCCGGCCTCACCCGCGTCACGGTGGGGGTAGAGCTGCAGATACTCTTCGCCGAACCAGCGTGAGTACCACGCTTTCGAATGGCCCGCCGCACGGCTAATGGTCACCGATCTCCGCGGGCGAGAACGGTGTCGCGCAGGTACAGTTCATTGTCCTTGTGCGGGTGGTCGGTGTTGAAGTGCAGTCCGCGGCTCTCACGGCGCAGGAGCGCGGAGCGGACGATCAGGAGCCCGATCTGGATCAGATTGCGCAGCTCTTGCTCCTCCACCCCGCCGGTACGGCTCTGGGGGAGAAACCCCTCCAGGCGCTCCCGGGCCTGCTCCAAGCCGGCGTCAGAGCGGACGATACCCCCCTGCTCCCACATCAACCGCCGCAGCTCTTCCCCGGAGCCCGGCAACGCCTCCCCACCCCCAGCCTCACCGCACAGATCCTCTCTACACGCCGGTTCTACCTCAGCGGCTGGCTCGGGGAGTCCCTCGCTGGCGAGGCGGTCGGCGGCCCGGCGGGCGAAAACCAGGGCCTCCAGGAGCGAATTGGAGGCGAGTCGGTTGGCCCCGTGTACGCCCGTACACGCCACCTCCCCGGCCGCGTATAACCCAGGGAGCGAGGTACGGCCGTAGAGGTCGCTGCGCACGCCCCCGCAAAGATAGTGCGCCGCCGGAACCACGGGGAGCGGCTCCCGGATCATGTCGTAGCCGCGCGCCGAGGTCTCCCGCCGAATGTTGGGAAAGCGCTCCCTGATCGTCTTCTCGGGTACACGGGTGCAGTCGAGCAGGGCAAAGCGGTCGCCGCGGAGCTTCATTTCACGCAGGATGGCGCGGGCCACCACGTCGCGCGGGGCCAGCGAGCCGGCGGGGTGGTAAACCGGCATGAGCTCGCCGCCGTCCGCCCGCAAGAGCACGGCCCCCTCGCCCCTGAGCGCCTCGGAGAGTAGAAAGGCGTGCTCCCCGGCGGGGTACAACGCGGTGGGGTGAAATTGGACGAACTCCATGTTCGCTACTTCGGCCCCCGCCCGGTACGCCATGGCCACGCCGTCTCCGGTGGCGATGGCCGGATTGGTGGTGTGGAGGTACACCCGCCCGCATCCACCCGAGGCCAGGAGTACGGCGCGCGCCCGGACCGGCACGACTTTCCCGCTCTCGGCTTCGAGCACCTCCACGCCCGCCGAGCGGCGGTCACCCCCCTTTCCCGAGGTCAAGAGGTCCACGGCGAAGTGGTCTTCCAACATCCGCACCCGGGGCTCTCTTTCGACCGCGGCCAGGAGTCCCCTCTCCAACTCCCGGCCGGTGAGGTCGTCGGCGTGCACTATCCGGCGCCGCGAGTGCCCCCCCTCGCGGCCCAATCCCACGCTGAACTGGACCCCCAACTCGACCAACTCGCGCACCCGCGCCGGACCCTCCTCCACCATCGCCCGCACGGCAGACGGGTGACTGAGCCCGGCTCCGGTGCGCAAAGTGTCGCGGGCGTGGAGGTCGAAGGAGTCGTCGGGCGCCGTAACCGCGGCGATGCCGCCCTGGGCGTAGTTGGTGTTGGATTCGGGCCGGTCTTTCTTGGTGATAAGGGCTACCTCTCCCAGCCGGGCTGCCCGCAGGGCAAACGAGAGACCCGCGATACCGCTCCCGATCACCACCACGTCCGCGTTCACCAGCCGAGCGCCCCCTGGAGAAGGCGGTCGAGGGTGCCCGAACCACGCTCTACCTCCACCTCTTGCCGGAGCACGAACACGGCGAGGTGAGGCGGAAGAAGGGAACCGAGCTTGACGGCATCCTTAGAGGTTGTAATCACGACCCGCCCCTTCGCCTTCTGTACGATCTCGCGGGCGTCTCGCTGGGTGTAGCGGTGATGGTCCGGAAAAGGGAGGAGTTCGGGCGAGGCGCCCGCCTCCTCCAGGTGGCGTACCAAGGGGCGAGGGTCGGCGATCCCGGCCACGGCCAGCACCGGCTGATGCGCGAAAACCGGCGGGGGCAGATCCGCCCGCTCGGGGAAGAGAGAGAAAAACCGTCTCGGCCGAATCCGGCAAGTAAGCAGCGGGAGCCGCGGGTGGCACTCCGCCACCCGGGCGGCCGCGGCGTCGGCGTTCGAGCGGTTCGCCGTCTTGCGGACCACCACCGCCGCGTCGGCGCGCCCGAGCGCCTCCAGCGGCTCCCGCCACCGCCCCCGGGGTAAGAGCCGGACAGCTCCACTCCAGCTATCGGCCGCAATAAGCACCAAGTCTAGCTCACGGTAGAGCGCGCGGTGTTGGAATCCGTCGTCGAGGAGCACTACGTCGCACCCCTCTGCTGCCGCTCGTCTTGCCCCAGCGGGGCGGCGCCGGGCCACGAAAACCGGCACCCCGGGGTTCAGTTCACGGTGCAGGAGGGTCTCGTCTCCGCCGTAACCGCGCAACACCACGGCCGGGCGCAAACCCATACCCCGCAGCCGGCCGGCGAGCCAGGCCGTGAACGGAGTCTTGCCACTCCCGCCCACGGTCAGGTTTCCTACGCTGACGACGGGTACCGGGGCGCGTTCCACCCGCCGCCACCCCCGGTCATAGGCGGCGTTACGGACTCGCAGGGCCGCCCGGTAAGCGAGCTCGGCCGGCGCCAGGAGCGCCGGGAGGAGGCCGGCTCCTTCCTCACTCCAGATCCGTTCCACCACCACCCTACCACGCATCAACTTCCTCCATGAGCGCCTGCAGCCGCGCGGAGAGAAGTGTTTGCACGGATTCGTCGCCGTTTTCGAGCTTCGGCGCGTCAATCGGAAGACCGTAAGCGACGCGCACGCGCGCGAACGGCTTCGGAACCAGGAACCGATCCCACTTGCCCAGCCACCACGCCTTGCTGGCACCAGCGGCCACCGGCAGCATGGGAGCGCCGCTGGCGCGCGCCAGAGCCACCACGCCGGGCTTGAGGACTTCTCTCGGACCGCGTGGCCCGTCCGGGGTCACGGCCACGCTGCGGCCCCCTTCCAAGTGGCGCAGGAGACCCCGCACCGCCGCCGCTCCCCCCCGGCTGCTCGACCCGCGCTCCGCACCGTACCCCCAACTCTCCATCAGCCGGGCCACCTGCTCCCCGTCCCGGTTTCGGCTGGCCAGCCCCACCATGCCCTCTCCCCGGTGCCGGAACATGACCGGTAGCATGCGACCGTGCCAGAGTACGGATATGAACGGCCGGCCCCCGCTTCTCAGGGTGGCGACGTGCTCCTCCCCCGCCGTCTCGAAGCGACAGCTGGCCAAGAGGGCAAAGGCGGCCGCGCCACCGGCCCGGACGGCCAACGCCCGGCGCAGACCGTTCACCGGGCGGCTAGCAGCTCGGCCGCCAACTCCGTCACCCGCTCCGCCGCGCCCGGCCCCCCCAACCGCTCCCGCACGCCGGCTAGCCCGTTAAGCTGCGCCTGGCGTGTGTCGCTCCCTTCTGCCAACAGGGGGAGCAGCGCGGCGGCTAGGGCTTCCGGGGTGGCTTCGTCTTGCACCAACTCCGGTACCACCCGGTCGCCCGCCACCAGGTTAGCCAGAGCTATGTGAGGGACCTCCACCAGCCGCCGGGCAAGGGCGTGGCTGAGAGGGTGCATGCGGTACGCCACCACCATCGGAACAACCGCCAGGGCGGCCTCCAGCGTCGAGGTCCCCGACTTGACCAGGGCCGCGCGAGCGTGGGCCAAGAGCCCCCTGCTGCCCTGGACGCGGGGAAACTCAACTCCCCGGTAGACCGCTTCGCCGAGGGCGGGAGAGCTGGCCACCACGGGCTGGACGCCGGAGTTCACCAGCAGTTTGGCCGCTTCGGTAAAGAGTTGCAGGTGCCGGGAGACTTCCTGTCCGCGCGAGCCGGGGAGCAGCGCCAGCAGCGGCCGGCCGGGGTCGAGGCGGTTCTCCGCGCACCACTCCTCCCGGCTCGCGGCGGGCGAGGCAAGATCCAGCAGAGGGTGTCCAACGAAGCGGGCGTCCACCCCGGCCGCGCGCAGAAATGGCTCCTCGAAGGGGAGCGCGCACGCCACCAGGTCGGTGTCTCGCGCCAGCCGCGCCGCCCGGCTCCGGTGCCACGCCCACACCTGGGGAGCGATGTAGTAGAGGACGGAGACGCCCCGTTTACGGGCCGCGCGAGCCAGCCGCAAGTTGAGTCCCGGGTAGTCAATAGGGATAAAAAGGTCCGCGCCCCTCAGGGAGTGAACCGCCCGCCGCTGGAGCCGCAGGAGGAACGGAAGGTGCCGGACCACCTCGGCAAACCCCATCACCGCCAGCTCGGATAGCCCGGCCAGGAGCTCCACCCCCTCGGCCGCCATACCCTTGCCGCCCAGCCCCACCAACCGTGCCTGGGGCCAGCGCCGGCGTATCTCCCGGGCCAGGGCCGAGCCGTGGAGATCCCCGGACGGTTCTCCGGCCGAGAGGAATATAGTACCGCGCACCAGTGGTTTAGGTGTATCTGCTTAGATACCAGATGAGGGCTAACACCAACACCAATAGGAAGACGAGCCGCCACGGGGAAGGCCTCTTAGCCCCGCTTCCCAGCGCCTTGCGGTCATGTCGCAGCCGAATCAACGACATGGGCTTCGGTCTTTTCCACGATCTCCAGGGCCACGGCCAGGGCCCGCCTCCCGTCTCGCCCGTTCACCACCACTTCCCGCTCTCCCCGCACGGCGGCCAGGAACGCCTCCAGTTCGGCCCGGAGCGGCTCGGTGCCGTCGCCGGCGAGCGGTACCCGCTCCACCACGTCGGCCAGAGAGACGCCGGCAGCGGGCAGGGCGCCGGGCCGCAAGCGGAGAAACTCTCCCCTGCCCGCGGCCAGGTCTAAGCTCAGGTAGCCGGATCTCTGGAAGAGCCGGAGTTTGCGCATCCTCTCCAGCGACACCCGGCTGGCGGTGATGTTGGCCACCGCTCCACCGTCGAAGTTGAGCCGCGCGTTAGCGATGTCGACGCTGCGACTGAGGACCGGCACGCCGGTGGCGTCGACCGAGAGCACGGGCCGGCCGACCAGCGACAGGACCAGATCGATATCGTGGATCATCAGATCCAGAACCACGGCCACGTCGGTGCCCCGCGGCCCGAACGGAGCCAACCGGTGCGACTCCACGAAGAGGGGGCGTTCCAAGTACGGCTCGCACGCTCTCAAGGCGCCGTTGAAGCGCTCCACGTGACCGGTGGCGAGCAGGGCTCCGGCCCGTTCGGCCGCGGCCACGATTTCGTCGGCCTCGGCCAAGGAGCTTGCGAGCGGCTTCTCGATCAGGAGGTGTACCCCCCGCTCCAGGGCCGGACGAGCCACCTCGGCGTGGGCCGTGGTGGGCACCGCGATGACCGCCGCCGCTACTTGGTCGAATAACGCTGCGGCCGAGGAGAAAGACGGTACCTCCAGCTCCCGGGCCACCTCGGCCGCCCGCTCCGGATGGGCGTCGTACAACCCCACCAACCGCGCGTCGGGCTGGCTGCGCAGGAGGCGCGCGTGGTGGTAGCCCAGCTTGCCGGCGCCCACCACTCCTACCGGCACAATGCCCGGCGTTACGCCGGTAGGCGCCGAGCCCGCGCGAGTCACCCGGACACGCCCCGCTCGGTCTTGTCGAAGAAGGAGAGGAAGGTCTCGACCTCGGGGAGCGGGGCCAGCTCTTGGCGGGCGCGGACAAGGGCTTGGCTGGTGTTGAGGGTGGAACCGAAGAAGAGCCGGTAAGCCCGCTTCAGCTCCCTGCGGGTATCCTGGTCGAAGCCGCGGCGTTGGAGCCCCACCGAGTTGAGTCCGTAGAGCTGGATCGGGTTTCCCACCGCCTTGACGTACGGGGGGATGTCTTTGACCACCCGCGAGGCGCCTCCCACGAAGGAGTGGGCTCCGATGCGCACGAACTGGTGGATGGGGGTGAGCCCGCTCACGATTACCCAGTCGTCGATGGTAACGTGGCCAGCCATGTTTACCCCGTTGGAGAGGATCACGTGGTCGCCGATCTGGCAATCGTGGGCTACGTGAACGTACGCCATCAGGAGGCAGTCATCACCCACCGAGGTGAAACCCAGCGCCGAAGTCCCCCGGTTGAGGGTGGCGTATTCGCGGATCACGGTGCGGTTGCCCACCAAGAGCCGGGTGGGTTCTCCCTTGAACTTCTGATCCTGGGGGTCGCTGCCCAGGACCGCGCCGTGAGAGATAGCGCAGTCGTCGCCCACGGTGGTGTCCCGTTCGATCAGGACGTGCGAGCCCACGGTGGTGCGAGCACCTAGCTGGACGCCCGGGCCGACTATCGAGTAGGGCCCCACCGAGGCCCCGCCGGCCAACTCGGCCGTACGGTCCACGATGGCGGTGGGGTGGACCTCCGCCTCGCCGGCCGCCGGGCGGGCGAGGGCCTCCCTACGGTTAGCGATCCACGACACGAGCCATCATCTCCGCTTCCGCGACCACTTGTCTGTCCACCGTTCCGACTCCTTTCATTTTGCACGTGGCCCCCCGGATCTGGAGAACCTCCAACTCGAACCGGATCTGGTCTCCCGGAGTGACCGGCCGGCGCCACTTGACCTTATCGAGAGACATGAAGTAGACCACTTTGTCCTCCATGTCGTCTACCGTGTCCATGAGGAGTAGCCCTCCCACCTGGGCCATCGCCTCGATGATGAGCACCCCCGGCATGATCGGGTGGCCGGGGAAGTGCCCGGTAAAGAAGGGTTCGTTGATGGTGACGTTCTTGATGCCCACGATCCGTTTGCGGGCCTCGTATTCAACCACCCTGTCCACCAACAGGAAGGGGTAGCGGTGGGGAAGGTTACGGAGGATCTGCCGGGCGTCGAGCACGGGACCGGTCTCCCCCGTGTGTTCGGCGCGCGCAAGAAGCTCTCTCACCAGGGCCACGTTGCCCGCGTGGCTGGGCCGCTCGGCCACCACGTGGGCGGCTATCCTCCCCCCCACCAGCGCCAAGTCTCCCACGATGTCGAGGGTTTTATGGCGCACGAATTCGTCGGGGTAGCGTAGCTCCACACCATCGGCCATGCCCCGGTCGGTGAGGACCACCGCGTTGGCGGTACTACCCCCCATGGCCAGGCCGCGCGCCCGCAGCTCTTCCACCTCGCGCACGAAACCGAAGGTGCGCGCCGATCCCAGCTCCGCCGCAAAGGTCTCCCGCTCGATCAGGTACGAGCCGAACTGGCGTCCCACCATGGGGTGGGTAAACTCGATGGTGGTCGAGACTCGGTACCCGTCGGCGGCCGCCACCATGTAGCTGGAGCTCTCCTCCCGCACCCAGAACGGCTCCTCCACCCGGAGCACGCGGGCCACCGCCGCCTGCTCCTCTACCCCCGCCTGCTCGAAGAGGGCCAGGAAATCCCGCGAACTGCCGTCTCCGGCTGGGAGCTCGGGGCCGTGTACCTGGACCCGCAAGTTGTCGATCCCGAGCGCTGCCACCGCGGCCAGAAAGTGCTCGACCGTCCGCAGGGTAACCCCTCCCCTACCCAGGGTGGTTCCCCGCTCGGTCGACGCTACCCGCTCCGGTTTGGCGTCGATCTCGACCACCGGGTCCACGTCGGTGCGCTGGAACACCACCCCGGAGTTGGCGGGCGCGGGCTCTACCCGGAGCCGGACGCGGACGCCGGTGTGGATGCCCTCCCCTTCCATCTCGGCGGGGCGGATAACGGTTTGTTGGCGCGGCGCTTTCATTTACTCTTTGCCTTCATTTGCAAGCGCTTCAGTAGCTCGGGCAGACGAAAGAGGGCGGCTTGGGCGCGGAGCGCCTCGCGGTGGGGCCGGGCCGGGTAACCCGACACCGTCTCTCCGGGCGGCACGTCTGAGGTTACCCCGGACTGGGCCCCGATACGGGCGCCCGCCCCGATCTCCAGATGACCTCCGATCCCTGCCTGCCCTCCGATCACCACTCCCTCTCCCATGCGAGTGCTTCCAGAGACGCCCACCTGGGCCACCACCACCGAGCGCGGGCCGATGACCACGTTGTGCCCCACGTGGACCAGGTTGTCGATCTTGGTTCCGTCTCCGATCACCGTGTCCCCGATCGATCCCCGGTCGATGGTGGTGTTGGCACCGATCTCGACACCGGCGCCAACCCGGCAACCTCCCACTTGCGGGATCTTGCGGTGTTCCCCGCCAGCGAAGGAGTAGCCGAAACCGTCCGAGCCGATACGGGCCCCGGCGTGGATCACCGTGCGCTCCCCCACTACCGTACCCGGGTACACCGTGACCTGGGGGTAGATCACGCACCCGGCGCCCAGCAGGCACCGTTCTCCGATCACGACCTGCGCCCCGATGCGGGCGTCCGCACCGATGCGGCAACCGGAAGCCACCACCGCGTAAGGGCCTAGCGAGACGCCCCCGGCTATCTCGGTCATCGGGTCCACCACCGCGGTGGGGTGGATACCGGGCTCCGGCTTCGGCTCCGGAAACATCGCCTCTAGCACCAAACCCAGAGCCCGGTGCGGATCGTCCACCCGGATGAGCGTGGCCCCCCGCGCTCCCTTGGCCCGCGCGCCCCGGCTCACCAGGACCGCCCCGGCCTGAGTGGTGGAAAGATACCCCAGGTACCTCGAATTGGCAACGAAGGAGAGATCCCCGGGTGCGGCTGAGTCGAGGGGGGCCGCGCCGGTGAGCTGGCGGTCGGCGTCGCCCTCTACCGTACCCTTTACCAGCTGCGCCACCTCTCTCACGGAGATAC
>JBOHRN010000003.1:0-12338 GCA_050732775.1 Longimicrobiaceae bacterium
GAATGGGGTTCAGGGGGTCGCCGGTTCAAATCCGGCCGTCCCGACTCTCTCAAGCGTCGTGGTCGCCTCGCGAGAGGTACGGCTGGCGCCCGCGAACAACACGGGCGCCAGCCGTTTTTTCAAAGGCAGTCTTGCTTGCCAGTTATCAACCTTGCTTCCATGACCGCGCTACTTCTGCCCTCGCCGCTGGGTCCGCTACTGGTCCGCTACGACCACGCCGGACTCCGCGAACTCCGCTTTTACCCCAACGGCCGTCACCCCCCCGCCGGGACTCGCGACCAACCCACGCTGGGAGATGAGCTGGGGCGACGCGTCCAAGAGGAGCTCGCCGGATACTTCGCCGGCGAGCGGCGCGCCTTCGACCTGCCCCTCGCCCCGACCGGCACCCCCTTCCAGCGCCGGGTGTGGAACTGCCTCGGCACCATCCCCTTCGGGGAGACGCGCACTTACGGAGTCATCGCCCGCGAGTTGGGCTCGGAGCGGGCGGTGCGGGCCGTGGGCCAAGCCAACGGCAAGAACCCGATCGCGCTGGTCGTGCCTTGCCACCGAGTAGTGGCGGCCGGGGGGCCGGGGGGTTACGGGGGCGGCCTGGAGCGGAAGCTGTGGCTGCTCCGGCACGAAGCCGCCAGCGCGAAGCTTCGCTGACAGATCATCTTTTTTTATGAGTAACGGGTAGCTCGTGCACCTGTCCCGGCTCCGGCTCAGCGACTTTCGCAACTTCGAGGAGCAGCGGCTCGAGATTCCTCCCCCAGGCGCGGCCGTGACCGGTGACAACGGCCAGGGCAAGAGCAACCTGCTGGAAGCCATCTACTACTTGGAGGTCTTCCGCTCCTTCCGGGGCGCTCCCGACGACCAGCTGATCCGGTTCGGGGCCGAGGTCTTCCGGATAGAGGGCCGGCTCGCCTCTCAAGACGGGGCCGAGAGCTCGCTCTCGGCCGCCTTCCAGAGACAGGGACGCCGCAAGAAGGTGATCGTTGATGGGGTCGAGCCCGAGCGCGTCTCGGACGCGGTGGGGCGGCTGGGCGCGGTCCTCTTTTCGCCCTCGGACCTGGAGATCGTTTCGGGCCCGCCCGGCCAGCGCCGCCGCTTCCTGGACATCGTTCTCTCCCTGTCGGTGCAGGGCTACCTGGCGGTCCTCCAGAGGTACCGCCAGGTGCTGGCCCGCCGCAACGCGGCTCTGCGGGAAGGGGCCCCCGCACCGGTGGTGTCGGCGTGGAACCGGGGCCTGGTCTCGCACGGGGCGGTGCTGACGGTGGCGCGGGCCGGCTGGGTGCGCGGGCAAGCCGAAGAGTTCGCGGCGAGCTACGCCCGCGTTTCGGGGGGGGAGAGCGGAGAGATGCGCTACCGGGCGTCGCTGGGAGAGGGATCGGCCGACGCCACCTTGGCGGAAGTCGAGGAAAAGTTCCGCCAGCAGCTGCTGGAGCGGGCCGGGCAGGAGGCCAGCCGCGGCGCCACCGTGGTGGGGCCGCACCGGGACGACCTGGCCATTTCATGCGGGGAGCGCGACCTGCGCACCTTCGGATCTGGCGGCCAGCGGCGTACCGCGGCGGTGGCCCTGCGCATGGTCGAGGCCGAGACCGTCAAACGAGCCCGGGGCTTGGAGCCGCTGGTGCTCCTGGACGACGTTTTCGCCGAGCTCGACCCCGGCCGCTCAGAGCGGCTGCTGGCGTGGATCGAGGAGGGGAGCGGCCAGGTGATCGCCACCGCTCCCAAGCCGGGCGACTTCGAACCCAGGAAGGGAGGCCTCCCCCGCTTTTCCGTCAGCGCAGGGGTCCTGCGGGAGCTTTGACGGGGGCCGGAAGAGGAGCTATATTTCAGTATCCACAATGGAATCCGCGCGACCTAGATACCCGTCCCCGCGCCCCGCCCGGAGCACACCCCGGCCGCTGGGCGAGGTGCTCTCGAAGTACCTGGACCGGAGCGGTCTGGCGGCGCGCCTCGAGGCGGTCTCGGCGCTCACCGAGTGGGACCGACTAGTGGGCGAGAAGATCGCGTCTGTGACCAACCCCATCCGGGTCTCCGACTCCACGCTGATCGTGGGGGTGACCACCTCCCCCTGGCTCATGGAGCTAAACCTGATGAAGCGGGAGCTGCTCTACCGCCTCAACGCGGGCAGGAAGAAAGGCAGGATCGAAAAGCTCGTTTTCGTCCCCTCGCCGACGGGTTACCCCGACTAAACGGAACCGAACCAGATGGCCAAGAAACCGAGTGGGGCCGGCTACACCTCCGGGCAAATCCAGGTCCTCAAAGGGCTGGAGGCGGTGCGCAAGCGTCCCAGCATGTACATTGGCTCCACCGGCCCGCGCGGGCTCCACCACCTGGTCTACGAGGTGGTAGACAACTCCATCGACGAGGCGCTGGTCGGTTACGCCACCCGCGTCGACGTCTTGATCCACGCCGACGACTCCATCACCGTGGTCGACAACGGCCGGGGGATTCCGGTGGACGTGCACCCCACCGAGAAGATGCCCGGGGTGGAGCTGGCGCTGACGGTGCTGCACGCCGGCGGCAAGTTCGACAAGACCAGCTACAAGGTGTCTGGCGGCTTGCACGGGGTGGGCATCTCAGTGGTCAACGCCCTCTCCGAGTGGCTCAAGGTCACCGTCAAGCGCGACGGCAAGGTGTACCAGATGTCGTTCTCGCGCGGGGCCAAGACCTCAGAGCTGGAGGTCACCGGCAGCTGCCCCAAGAAGGAGACTGGCACCGAACTCTCCTTCAAGCCCGACCTGGAGGTCTTCCCCGAGCGTAGCTACCAGTTCGACACCCTCTCCACCCGGTTGCGCGAGCTTGCCTTTCTCAACAAGGGCGTCACCGTCACCATCTCCGACCAGCGCGAGGAGAGCCGCAAGCGGGAAAAGTACCGCTACCAGGGCGGGGTCAAGAGCTTCGTGGAGTACCTGAGGGGCGCGCGCAAGCCGCTTCACCCCGAACCGGTCTATATCGAGCAACAGCGCGAGGAGGTGGAGCTCGAACTGGCCATGCAGTACGACGACGGGTACAACGAGAATACCTTTACCTTCGTCAACAACATCAACACCCACGAGGGTGGCACCCACCTCACCGGCTTCAAGTCGGCGCTCACCCGCACCATCAACGACTACGCCCGCAAAGCCGGGCTGTTCAAAAAGGGGGAGATCGACTCTCTCTCGGGCGACGACGTACGCGAGGGGCTCACCGCCGTGCTCTCGATCAAGGTCAAGGACCCCCAGTTCGAGGGGCAAACCAAGACCAAGCTCGGTAACAGCGAAGTCAAGGGCGCGGTAGAGAGCGTGGTGGGCGAAAAGCTGGCCGAGTACCTGGAAGAGAACCCCCCTGTTGCCCGCGCCATCATCGACAAGGCGCTCTCGGCCTCGCGCGCGCGCGAGGCGGCCCGCAGAGCCCGCGACCTGACCCGCAAGAAGAGCGCGCTGGAGTCGTCAATCCTGCCCGGCAAGCTCGCCGACTGCTCGATCACCGACCCCGAGATCTCGGAGGTGTACCTGGTCGAGGGAGACTCGGCGGGCGGTTCCGCCAAGCAGGGGCGAGACCGTTCCTTTCAGGCCATCCTGCCGCTGCGCGGAAAGATCCTCAATGTGGAGAGGGCGAGGATCGACAAAGTCCTCTCCAACGAGGAGATCCGCGCCATCGTGACCGCCATCGGCACCGGTATCGGCGGGGACGAGTTCGAACTCAAGAACGCCCGCTACGGCAAGGTCATCATCATGACCGACGCCGACGTCGACGGGGCCCACATCCGCACCCTGCTGCTAACCTTCTTCTTCCGGCAGATGCGCGAGCTCGTCGAGGAGGGGATGATCTACATCGCCCAGCCCCCGCTCTACCAACTCCGCAAGGGCAAGCAAGAGGAGTACGCGTACGACGACCAGGAGCGAGACCGCATCCTGGAGCGGCTCAAAGACGGGGGGGACGGCAAGGGAGTCCACGTCCAACGGTACAAAGGGTTGGGCGAGATGAACCCCGACCAGCTCTGGTCGACCACCATGGACCCCGCGGCGCGCACCATCTTACGGGTAACCCTGGAAGACGCGGTCGAGGCCGACAGCGTGTTCACCACCCTGATGGGCGAGCAGGTGGACCCCCGCCGCAAGTTTATCGAGGAGAACGCGATCTACGTGCGGAACCTGGACGTATGAGTGCCACGCTCCGGCCTAGGCCATCCGGCGGGATGATCCGTCTACCCTTTTACGGCTGGCTGCTAGCACTCCTTCCGCTGGCGGCGTGCTCGGACATCTTTCTGGACACAGGCCGGATACCGGCCGCACTGGAGCTGGGTGATTCACTGGTTACCCTGACCGAGAGCGAGTCGGTCGCTATTTCAGTCACCGTCCTGGATGAGAAAGGCGAGCCGTACGGGCACATTCCCGCGTGGGGTCTGCCGGTCTGGTCCAGCGCCGACGAGGACAACGTCGAGGTTGTGGGAGATCTGCTGCTGGGGCGCCGCCCCAGCCAGACCGAGGTGACGGTGCGCGTGGCCGACCTCAGCGCCACGGCCACCCTGCGGGTAAACCCCAGCGCGCTGGGGCTCGCGGTGGATGGTCTGTACGTAACCCAGGGCAGCCAGCGTTACGACGGCCGGGTGCCTCTGGTGGCGGGGCGCGACGGCTTTCTACGGGTCTTCCTGCGGGGCGACCAGCTCAGCTTCTTTTTACCCGACGTTCGGGTCGAGCTCTACCACGGCGGCACCCTGGTGGAAACCGTGACCGCGCCTCCATCCTCGTTCGTGCCCACGGCTATCGACGAGGGCGAACTGGCCGGTTCCTGGAACGTGCGTATCCCCGGCGATCTGATCCGGCCGGGGCTCTCGTTGGCGGTGGAGGCCGACCCCGGGGGCCTGGTGCCGCTCAAGCCCGAGAGCAAGACCCGCTTTCCGGCCCAGGGCACCCTCTCTCTGACGGTAAGGCAGAGCCCGCCGCTGCGGCTGCGGGTGGTGCCCATCCACCAAACCGCCTTCGGGACCACCGGAAACGTAAACGGCTCCAACCTGGACCAGTACCTGGCGCCGCTACTGGGCATGTTCCCGCTGGAGGAGTACGATGTGGAGCTCCGGTCACCCTATTCGACCGACGCCCAAGCGGTCGATTTCAACGGCTGGGCCACCATCTTGAGCGAGCTCTGGGCACTGCGCACCCTCGACCAGAGTAACCGCTACTACTACGGCATTCTGCGCCGCGAGGGAGGCCCCGGCGGCGTCGGCTACGTGGGCTTCCCGGCCGCTCTGGGCGTGGACCAGCTTCCCTACGGGGGACAGGTATTGGCCCACGAGCTGGGGCACAACTTCGGACGGCTGCACGCCCCCTGCGGAGGGCCCGGCGGTGTGGATGAGAATTACCCCTACGAGAACGCGAGCATCGGCGTGTTCGGCTTCGACCTGGACACGGAGGCCCTGCACGACCCGGCCCTCGACAAGGATTTGATGAGCTACTGCAACCCCGTCTGGGTCAGCGACTACACCTACCGGGAGATCATGGAGTTTCGGGACACGTCTTACTGGACCGACCCCACCGAAGCGATCGCGGAGCCGGTGCTACTGGTGTGGGGTCGGATAACCGCTGGCGGTGCTGTGCTGGAGCCCGCTTTCGAATTGGAGGCCCCCGCCCGCCTGCCCGCCCAACCCGGACCGTACCGGCTCGAGGGGCTCGACCAACGGGGAGCCGTGCTCTTTTCGATCTCGTTCGCGGGAGCGCCGGTAGACCACGGCTCGCTAGCCGCCCGGCAGTTCGCCTTTACCATTCCCAGCCGGTTAGCGCGCGCCGACCGGCTCGACCGGCTGCGCCTCTCCGGCGGCGGCGTGGCGGCCGTAATGACCTCCGTGGCGACCCCCCACCGCACGCCACCGGAGCGTACGCCCGCCTTTTCGCTCCGGGAGCAGGGGACCGGAGTATTTTTCCGCTGGGACCAAGCCCGCCACCGGATGGTGATCGTCCGCGACGCGCGCACCCGGGAGGTACTTTCCTTCGCCCGCGGCGGCGCCGGCAGCGTCCGCACCGGGGCGAGGGAGCTAGAGCTCCTCTTCTCCGACGGCGTGCGCACTACGGAGCGCCGCGTCACGGTTCGCTAGATGAAAAGACAGCTCCTCGCAGCCGCGGCGTGCGCGCTCGCCATTCTGGTCGCCCACCCCGCCCGCGCCCAGACCTTCGCGGTCGAGCTTCGTGCTGGCGGAGGCGTTGGCGCCACCGAGAGTTCCGGCGCCGGCCTGGAGTTGGTGCCCCGGCCCTCCTTTGGCCTGACCGTTTCGTACGCCCCTTTGGTCCGGCTCGCGGTCTACGCTGGCTACAGCCGGAGGAGCTTCGGCTGCGAGAGTGTTTTCTGTCACGGAAGAGGGATCGACTTCACCAGCTCCGGCCCGCACGCGGGGGTGCGCTTCGGCTTTCCGCTGGCCGGACGGCCGTGGCTGCGGGCGGGAGTAGTGGTTCACCACTTGGAGGCCAACGCGAAGGAGCCACCAGCTCGCGAGAGCTCCGAGCTGGCGGCCGGGTTCGAGGCAGGAGCCGGCCTGGCTTTCGGGCTCACCCGCCGCGTCACCCTCACCCCCGGAATCGGCTATACCCGCTACAGCGCCACCTTTGGCGACCAGCCCAAAGAAGGCGTAGTGCTCCTGGTGGCAGACGTAGGTCTAAGGATCTCGTTCTGACTCCTCTTTTCGAGCGGCGCCACTTTTGCAAGTGAAAGTGTTCTTTGACCCGCCGCCCCTCATGATCTCCGAGTTGAACCGGCTATTCGCGCACCTGACTTGGGCAGACCTGCGCGTTTTGGAGTACCTCCGGCGGCTCGAAGGCGCCGAGGCGGGTGAGCTTCGGCTCTTCTCCCACGTCCTGGGCTCGGAGCGGCTCTGGCTGGCACGGCTGCGGGGGGGCGACACCTCGGCGCTGGAGGGGTGGCCCGGCTTCTCCCTGACCGAGTGCGCCAGCGTGCTGGAAGAGAACACCCGCGGTTATGCCAGCTTCCTGGAAAGCTTGGACGAGGAGCGGCTCGAGCACCCGGTGGAGTACCAAACCACGGACGGGACCGACTACCGAACCCGGGTCGGCGACATCCTCCTGCACGTCACCCTTCACGCCAGCCACCACCGCGGCCAGATCGCCCGCCTTGCGCGTGACGCGGGCCGGGAGCCGGTGAATGTGGATTATATCACCTTCGCCCGGGAGGGTTTTGGATGACGGGCGGGCCCCTCAACGACTCTGAACTGCGCCTGCTGGAGGCAGAGGCCAAGCGAGAAGACGTCCGCCGGTTGGTGGCCGAAGTGCGCCGCCTGCGCGGCGAGTTGGAGCGGGTCGCGGGAGACGAGCGGGAGGAGTGCGCGCGCATCGCCGAAGACCACCTGAACCGGCTCTACCACGCGCACGGCCCCACCGGCGAACGGGCCGTGGCCGACATCGTGGCTGCCATCCGCGGGCGGTCCGCGCCTCGGGAGTAACAACGCGGCGCCTACCGGCCAGTGGCCTAGCGAGATATCAACCCCGCCCCCCGTATTCGTAACCCCCTGCCGACGGCGCGGGCTCGTCGGGGTCGGCGGGGTCCTCGGCGGGGAGCGGCCTAGTGGGCCGGGTAAAGTGCTTGGGCCCGGGCCTGTTCCAGCTCCCGACCAAGCTCTCGCGCGTGAGCACCAGCGCGTCTTCGGGGTCGCTCTCCAAGAGCTCGAGCAGCGAGGTCTGATCCCGCGAGGCGGCCGGTACCTGGTGGCAACGGCGGCAGCGCGCCTGGTAGCTCTCGGCGCCCCCCACCTGGATGGTGGGAGCTTCGGCCGGGGCCGGCAGTCCATTCACCAGCCGCTGATTACGGGTGGCGGTGTCGCCGCAGCAGACGCAGATGGCGTGGAGCTTGTCAACCGTCTCGGCGATGGCCATGAGCCCGGCCATCGGCCCGAAGGGCCGCCCCCGGAAGTCCATGTCGGTACCGGCCACGATCACCCGTGCTCCCCGGTCCGCCAGGGCCGTGACCAGGTCTATGACAGCGTCGTCCAGAAACTGGCTTTCGTCGATGGCGAACACCTCGGTGTCCGCTCTGGCGGCGCGCGCCACCTCCAGAGACGAGCGCGCCGGCAGCGCCCGCACCCCGCTCCCGTCGTGAGAGGTGATGCTGCCCACGCTCGCGTAGCGGTCGTCCAGCGACGACTTAAAGAGTTGGACCCGCTTCTTGGCGATCAGGGCGCGTCGTATCCGGCGGATCAGCTCTTCAGACTTGCCGCTAAACATCACGCCGGTAATTACCTCGACCCAGCCGCGGTCTTCTCCGTGGTAGAGGGCTACGTCGCGCACGTCTCGGTGATAGTTGAGTGAAAGGTGGCCGAGCATGAAATGATACCCGTTTACCCGCCCGCTTCACAAGCGCCCTTGGCGCCCCCGGCTCCTCGGCGCCGCGAGTCTCGTTGAAAACCATGGCATCAGCCTGAACACAAGAAACCATTACCCGCACAGGCTCCCTTGACAGATCGGCTAGGGGGGCGTACCCTGTAAAAGAGCTTGCTTTTGGCTGAACCGGCCCCATGCGCCGAGAAAAGCTCCCAGGTAGCACAGGCAGTTCAGATCGGTGTGGTTCCGTGTTGTGATTGTCGAACACTTCACAAGCAAAGGAGTTCACCATGTCGAGATGTACCCCCCCCCCCCGGAGCGGTCGCGCTCGTCGCGCTGATCGCACTCGCCGCCTGCTCGGATGCCGACCGCGCGGAGATAACCACCCCCGTCAGTCCCGAAATTGACAGCCCCTCAATGGTCCTTTACCCGGTCATAGACGATGGCCAGGCAACTTACTATGAGTATGAGACTACTCTTTCGGGGAGTGGCGGACTTCCTCCCGACTGGGAAAACTCTTCCGAACGCCACTCCATAACTCTGACAGAGATTTATCGGTGGTCCGATTACGAAGGCGTTTGGCACATCGACAATCAGTTTGCCACGGCGCAGTCGCCATTCGGCTCCACATATCCTCCACCAGCAGAAGTAGATGTAGAGCGTGGGTACAAACGGAAGAGCTCATTTACCGCCACGGCGCGGAATGGCAGCACCTTGCAAGCCCCCGATTCCAGACCTCCTCTTGACTTGATCCCCGAGGGGTCTGCTCCCTCGTCCAACCGCGTAGCACTCACGCCACTGTTCCAATTATCCGCGGACACGGAGGCCCCCGCCGCCGCACGAAACGCTCCGACGTTCACCGCGGCGGAGCGCAGAGCGGCGCGCGCAGACCAGATGATCGTCACCCCGCGGGGAGCAGCCCGCGCGTTGGACCGGCTCAATGCCCAATTCGCGGCCGCACCCGAGAGTACGAGCGGTGGGCTGGAATTTCGAAAAAGGGAAAAGGACAGAGAGCTTCGGGTGAACTTCAACCCGGCGATCGGGGCCGTCACCCGAACCACGGTTTTGAAGGATAGAAAGAAGCAGATCGAAACCAGGCGCCGGTATCGGCGCGAAGGAGAGGGAAGTGACAAAGTTTGGGTTCTGACCTCGATCGAAACGACGATGTTCGACGAGAACGGAAAGCGGCAAAACGAGTTCGTGCAGGAAATCGGCAAAATCCAGGTCCAACAGTCGGGAGGCGACCATGAATGAGCGCATTCGTCTCATGACACGTGCTGCGGGCTCGCGTTTTGCCGCAACGATGTGCGGCATACTGGCGGCGCTAGCCACCGCTTCAGCCACCGCGGCGCAGGAGCAACCCGTCGAGTTCAATCACGGATTCTCCAACCAGGGTACGGCGTGGGTACCCACCGCGAATTACCTGGAAGATCTGCTTCAAATTGACATTCGCACTCCGGAGACCACCTGGCACGCCAGCTTCGATGATCAAAGCGCCGAACTCCGGTCCGATCTGAACGCATGGGGACGAAACTCGATCATCGGCCTCGCTCACAGTAATGGAGGACTGGTCGCACGCAATTACGTGCAGCGCAACGACTACAGCAGCCGGATCGATCGCCTTGCCACCATCGGCACACCGCACCTGGGCGCGACAATCGCGGCCAACGTCATCAACGGACGGGTCTTCAACTACTTCGGTGGCATGGCGGCGTCCATCTTCGGCGCGCTAAGCTTTTACGAGGCGAATGATCCCGATTGGTACACGGACCCGGTGATCAGTTACGCCTTACAGTTCAGCTTCGGCGCCATGCAGTATTTGGGCTATGCGCTCGCCTCCAATAGTTCACTGGTCGGACTCGGATTCGGCTATAGTCTTCCGGTGACGCAGCAAGATGTGCCCGGCTCCACCTTCCTGTCGCAGCTCAATTCCCCGGGAGGCCTAAATACGGAAAGCGCCATCCTTACCCGCAAGGTGGGAATCTCCACGCAGGTGATACCCAACTACGCGTTGCTCAGCGTGATCAGCAGCGATCCCGGCACCTGGGCGATCATACGCGTCATCGCGAAGTATGGGGCGCTGGCGCTCTATTTCCATTATCGAGAGCACCCGGATTATTGGCTTCAGGCACACGCCGGCGACTGGTTGACCGTGGCGTGGTACCTGCACCTGATGCCGGTCGCCTGGCACGATTTCATCGGCGCGGTGCAAGGCTTCGACGGGTTTAACGTTTACATCTATCCCAGCGACGGAATGATACCGCACTGGAGCACCGAATACCCCGACGCGTATCGCCAAATCAACATGGATCTGCCGACGTTCCACATCAGCCACACACAGCAGAAAGATCATCCCGCAGCACGTCAGGAGTTCAAGGACGTCCTCATCGGCGACTTCGATGTGTTACAGAGGACAGATGAGCCGCCGCCTGAACCGGAGCCGTGTGTACCTCCACCGGGCAAGTTCATCTGCGACCCCGAACCCTACTGAGGCGATCAAGGCGGGGGTGAACAAAACGGCACCCCCGCCTCACCGAGAATGCATATGAGTTGGAAACAATCCGAGACGGGGATCCTTTCACTTTGTGCGGCACTGGCTCTATTAGCTTGCGATTCCATTGCGCCGCCACGAAACCCCGGTCCGCTCGAACCCTTGTGGACCCATGAGGACGGGGCGGGCTCACAAAGCCAACCCTATGCTGACGATCAACTGGCCGTCTTTATCACTGCGGAAGACCACCGGGTGGTGGCGTTGGACGCGAGATCCGGCGAGGTGGAGTGGGAGCGCACTCTGCCGAATGCTTTGCCTGGGTATCCACAGCCATTCGCCAATGTGGCTGCCTATGATGACCTCATTATCGTCCCCAACTGGAACCTTTACGCGCTGGATCGAGAGAGCGGTCGGATTCGCTGGCAGTTCGCATCGGAGGAGGCATATCCGTCGTCTGGTCCGCTAGCAGCGCAAAATGGACGTATCTACACCCCGGGATCCTACCGGAACCTGTATGCGGTGGACGCGCGCACCGGAAAACAACTCTGGCGCACCGACCTGGGCGAGCGACCCTTCGCCCCCGTGGTGGACGACGGCGTCGTGTACTTCGGAGCCCGCGGGCGCATCGATCCCTCAAAGAATGCCCTCGGCGAGGGGCATGTCTTCGCTTTGGATGCGGACGACGGCCGAATTCTTTGGAAGGTGCCCATACCCGACGCCCCGACGAAGGAGGGAACCGGCGGGGTGGTCGAGGCCGGAGCGCTCACCCCCGAACTCTTCATCATCGGCTCGCTGAACGGCACAGTCTACGGGATCGATCGCGAAAGCGGAGAGGTCCGCTGGACGCACCGGGCATACGAAACTTATACCTCAACGGCGCCCTATGAATCGGGGGTAGCGGTCATCGATGGCGTTGCGGTGGTTGCCAACCTCGCCGGGATGATCGAAGGGCTAGACGCCGAGACGGGAGAACTCCTCTGGCGTAATACCACCGGCGGGAGTTCGGTAACCGCCCGGATAGTTACCGATGGTACCTGCGCCTATCTTACCCTGGCGGGTATACTCTGCATCGATTCCACGGGCAAGCTCCGCTGGGATATCGGGGGGTTCTCCAACGGTGGCCCCAGCTATACCACTCCTCCCGCCATCGCGGCGGGCAGACTCTTCGCCGGAAGCTTCGACGGGTTCCACGCCCTGCAGCTTCCGCATTGAAGCGTACACCGGGAAAAAACATGCGCGCAAGATACTTCGTTTTTGTAGCCCTGTTCGCTGTCACACTGCCCGCGGGAGCGTTCGCGCAGTGGCGTGAAGCGCCCTTGCTCCCGCCAGGACTCCCCCCCGGCGGACCAGCAATGACATCTATCACAAACCGATGGGATACAAGCATTCCGCACCCGATCGTCTCGGATGACTTTTGTGACTACAGCCTGACCACACGGCTGTTGATCGGCGCGGGGGGTGGAGCGCTCGGCGGCGCCCTTGGCGGATGGCTTCTGTCGGTCCTCGCGCAGGCGGTATCGGGTGCCGGAAACAGCGAACCCATCCAATACCTTCGCACT
>JBOHRN010000004.1:0-24469 GCA_050732775.1 Longimicrobiaceae bacterium
CGCCACCGCGATCCACGATTGGCTGCTCTCACCGCAGCACGAGCTCCAGCAGCAGACGCCGGTCGAAGCCCTACGCAAGCAGCGGCTTCCCGACGTCCTCCAGGCGGCCAACGCCCTCGAGCACGTCGCCTACGCATGACCGGCTCGCCTCCGGGCGAGCTCTGGCGAGTCTTTCCGTGGTCTCCGGAGGCACCGGACGGCGCGCCGTTCTCTACCCGCTCCACCCCGCCGGTAGGTCCTCGGCGGTGTCCACGTCGCTCAGCGGTTCGAGGAGCCACGGCTCCACCCCGTCCTCGCGGAGACGGTCCAGGGTGACCTTTAGCACCCGGGGTCCGCTCCACGGCACCTCGCGGAAGAGGGAGGTGATAAGCCGCCGCAGGCCGAGCAGGTAGTAGCCGCCGTCCCGGGCGGGGCCGAGCACGGCGTCTCGCTCGTCCAGGGCGGCCGAGGCCCGCTCCAGCAGCTCTGCTGTCATGGCCGGCAGGTCGGAGCCCACGATCACCACCCGCTGGTGGCCGTGGGCGAAAGCGCGGGCGAAAGCGCCCTCCATGCGCGTCCCCAGATCGCCCTCTCCCTGGGGGTAAAACGAAGTCCGCTCATCCTCCCCCAACCACCCCGCCACCACGGCACCGGCGTCGTCGGGCGTGTAGCAGATACAGATCCGGGCGCCCCCCGCGACTTGGCGAGCCCGCTCGAGGGTGTGTTCGGCGAGCCGCCGGTAGACTTCCAGCGCGGCGGCTTCGCCCACGCCGGCGGCGAGGCGGGTTTTGACCCGCCCCAGCTCGGGGACCCGCACGAAGACGAGAATCGCGAGACCCTCTTTCACCGCCCCGGCCCCCACCTCTTTACCCAAGGGTGCGCGCGAACGCCTCGACCAGCTCGGTAAGCTTCGGCTCGGCCCCGCGAGCCGTCGCGATGATGGTGGGTACGTCGGCGGGCTCCAGGGCGTCGGGGAGGCAGGCGTCGGTGATGATCGAGAGCCCGAGCACCTTCATCCCCCCGTGTACCGCCGCGATCACCTCGGGCACGGTCGACATGCCCACCACGTCGGCCCCCAGCGCGCGCAGCATGCGGTACTCGGCGCGGGTCTCCAAGTTGGGTCCCGGCACCGCCACGTAAACCCCCCGGCGGAGCGGAATCCCGCGTTCCAGGGCGATCCGCTGCATACTCTCCTGCAGCCCCCGGTGGTACGGCTCGGACATATCGGGGAAGCGCGGCCCCAGTTCATCTTGGTTACTCCCCGTGAGCGGATTGGCCCCGAGCAGGTTGAGGTGATCGTCGATGAGCACCAGGTCGCCCGGATGCCAGAGCGGGTTCATCCCCCCGCACGCGCCGGTCACGACCAGGGTCCCCGCGCCGAGAGCCCGCATCACCCTCACCGGGAAGGCGATCTGCCGTGCGGTATACCCCTCGTAGAGGTGGAAGCGGCCCTGCATCGCCACCACCGGCCGGCCGCCGAGCCGCCCCAGCAGTAGCCGGCCGCTGTGGCTCTCCACGGTGGAGAGGGGGAAGTGGGGGACCTCCTGGTACGGCACGGCCGCCTCGACCTCGATGCGCTCGGCCAGGCCGCCCAGCCCCGTGCCCAGGATCACCGCGACCTCGGGCACCAGGTCGGTACCGGCGCGCACACGGCTGACGGCCTCGCGGATCTGCTCGCTGAGAGAGGGTTCTCGGGGCATGATGCTCAGTCTCGGGTCTCTTCTGGCGGTCTTGCCGGAACCGTGCCCGCAGCGTAAAGGAACCTCGCCCCTCCCGCCCGGGGGCACAAGGCCGCGGGGTGAGGGTGCGGCGGGCGAAACTTCGTAATGGTGGGTAGCCGCGCCGTTCAGCGCTCCAGATCGGCCTCCCCCGCGGCCAGCTTTACGCCCTCTTGGCCGGCGTGCGCCAGCACGGCCAGGTAGTAGGGTCCGTCGGGGAGTGAGTCTCCCAGGATCTCCGTGGCGGTGGCCCGGGTGGCGAAACGCTCCTGCTCGCCGGGCTCGAGGGTGACCAGCTGCAAGCTCAGGATGCAGGCGCGGTCCTCGCTCTGGTCCCAGGCGGGCTCTCCGGTCCGGCTGGGGCTCCGGTAGGCGAGTAGGGTGAGCGGGCAGCCCCCCGGCCACTCGCTCTCCCAGCTGGCTTCGGTCCGGTTGGTGACGGTTACCGTGGTGTGTAGCTGGACCGGATAGCTCTCGGCGACCCGAGTATCGGCGCGGTATTCGATGCCGCCAACCACTCGGGTTTGAGACCCCGGACCGGGGTCTGTGGTCCCCTCCGGCGTGCAAGAGCAGACGAGCGTCGCGGCCAGCAAGCCAAAGCCGGTGAGTTTCATGGCGGTTTCAGGGTTGTGGGGTGGCGTTATCCGTATTGGTAAAGTGTCCGCGCCCCTGGGTTCCACCGTTGACCGGACGCGCCCCCGCGGCGTATCTTGCCGGCATCCCCCACACCAACCGGAGAGATCATGGACTTTCTCACGCTACTGCTGGTAGGGCTGGTCGCCGGCGTGCTCGCCTCTTTTCTCATGGGAGGCATCGGCTACGGCCTCATCGGTGACATCATCGTGGGTATCATCGGAGCGTTCTTGGGCAACTGGCTCTTCGGCCAGTTCGGTTGGAGCGCGCCCTTCGGGGGGTTGGCCGGAACCATCTTCGTGGCCTTCATCGGGGCGCTGCTGCTCCTCTTCGTGCTGGGCCTCTTCCGGCGCGGCCGCAGGAGAATCTGACCCGCTTACCGGTGGGCGAACCGGTTCCAGGGTGGATTCCGCGCGGGCTGGGGCTCCTTTTCCTGATCTCCTTCGCGGGCTCGCTACTCTGGGAAGCAACCCGGACTCCGCCGCGCGAGCGGGCGGCGCAAAGCCCGACCACCTCCGGGGCGGCGCCCGCAGGGAGCGCTTATCCATCGCCCCCGCTGCTGATTCCGGTGCGGGGCGTACGGCCGGAGGAGCTGCGCGACACCTTTGGGGAGACGCGGGGCGGGGGGAGGAGACACGTGGCCATCGACATCATGGCACTTCGCGGCACGCCGGTGCTGGCCGCCGCCGACGGAACTGTGCTGCGGATGGGCTGGAACGACCGGGGCGGCCACACCATCTACCACCTCTCCCCGGGCCAGCGCACGCTGTACTACTACGCCCATCTGGACGGCTACGCCGCCGGTCTGTCGCAGGGTACCCCGCTGCTGCGCGGGCAGGTGGTCGGCTACGTGGGCGACACCGGAAACGCCGCGCCGGGGAGCTACCACCTCCACTTCGAGGTGATCCGCATCCCCAGCCCGGAGAGTTGGTGGGAGGGTGAGCCGGTGAACCCGTATCCGCTGCTGCGGGCTGTTCCTTAACGCCCCCTGGCCCGACGTTCTTCAACAGCCTTCTAAGAGAGCTCTTGCTCCTCGATCACCTCCAGGTCGGAATCGTTTTCGAGCTTCCGCTTGATCCAGTTGATGAGCCCGCCGTCTTCGAGTATGGCGAGCTGCCGCTCGGAGAGTTCGTGCCGCGCGGCGAAAGTCAGCTCCTTGGTCTGGTTGCTTACTCTTACCTCTCCGCTCCCCCGCAACTGGTCAGCTAGCTCCTCTATCAGGAGCACGTCGCCCCGCTCGACCTTGTCGTAGTCGGCCGGGTCGATGAAGGTGAGCGCTAGTACGCCAAAGTTTACCAGGTTCTGCCAGTGTAGCCGGGCGAAGCTCTTGGCCAGCGCCACCCTGAGCCCCAGGTAGCGGGGGCCCAGCGCGGCGTGCTCCCGGCTGGAACCCTGGCCGTAGTTGTCGCCGCCCACCACGGCGTGGCCATCCATCCCCTCCTCACGCGCCGCTAGCGCCCGTTGGTGGTAGCTTGGGTCCACCATGTCGAAGCTGAACTCGGAGATCTTGGGGATGTTGCTGCGGAAGGGGAGCACCCGCGCGCCCGCGGGCATGATTTCGTCGGTAGAGATGTCGTCGCCCATCTTGAGGAGAACCGGCAGTCGCAGCCGGTCGGGGAGCTGCTCGAACTCCGGCAGGGAGGCGACGTTGGGGCCCTTGGCCAGCTTTACGGCGCGGGCCTCTTCGAGCGGCAGCGGCGCGACCAGCATCTCGGTGTTGAGGATCGGCTCCTCCGGCTCGCGCGGGCGCGGATACGGCGTCTCCAGCTCCCGCGGGTCGGTGATCTTACCGCTCAGCGCCGAAGCGGCGGCGGTCTCCGGGCTCACCAGGCACACCTGGTCTTCACGGGTGCCAGAACGGCCGGGGAAGTTTCGGGGCACGGTGCGCAAGCTGATTTCGTGGGTGGCCGGCGCCTGTCCCATGCCGATGCAGCCGTTGCAGCCGGCCTGATGGAGCCGCGCTCCGGCTTGCACGAACGACATCAGGTGGCCGTCGGCAATCAGGTTGGCCAGCGTCTGCCGCGAGCTCGGGTTGATGTCCAGAGACACCCGCTCGTGGACAGTGCGGCCTTTTACGATCTCGGCCACCACGGCGAAGTCGCGGTAACCGGGGTTGGCCGAGGAGCCCACGTACGCCTGGTAGATCGGCTCACCCGCGACTTCTCGCACCGTCCGCACGTTGCCCGGGCTGGAGGGCATGGCGATGAGCGGCTCCAGCTCCGAGAGGTCGATCTCTTCCTGCACGTCGTACCCGGCGCCCTGGTCGGCGGTGAGCTCGCTCCAGTCGTCCTCCCGCCCCTGGCTTTTCAGGAAATGGCGTACCTCCTGGTCGGAGGGGAACACGGTGGTGGTGGCGCCCAGTTCGGTGCCCATGTTGGCGATCACGTGACGGTCCATGCACGAGAGTGAGCGGAGTCCCGGCCCGTGGTACTCGATGACGCGGCCGACGCCGCCGTCCACGCCGTGGCGCCGCAACATCTCCAGGATCACGTCCTTGGCGCTCACCCAGTCGGGGAGCTCGCCGCTGAGCCGGACCCCCCAGATCTCGGGCATTTTGAGGTAGAGGGGCTCTCCCGCCATGGCCAAGGCCACCTCCAAACCGCCCGCGCCGATGGCGAGCATACCGATGGCCCCGGCCGCCGGGGTGTGGCTGTCCGAGCCCACCAGGGTCTTACCGGGCACTCCGAAGCGCTCCTGGTGGACGGGGTGGCTCACCCCGTTTCCCGGCCGCGAGTACCAGATCCCGAAGCGCCGGGAGGCGCTCAGCAAGAAGAGGTGGTCGTCGGGGTTCTTGTGGTCTTCCTGGATCAGGTTGTGGTCCACGTACTGGGCCGAGAGCTCGGTCTTTACCCGCTCCAGACCCATTGCCTCGAGTTCGAGCATGACCAGGGTGCCGGTGGCGTCCTGGGTGAGGGTCTGGTCGATCTTGAGCCCGATCTCGGCGCCGGGAGTCATCTCGCCGTCGACCAGGTGCGACTCGATCAGTTTGCGGGCTACGTTGGGCATGGGGTACTCTTTCGGTTGAGGTCGTTGGCACGGGGAAGTTGCTCCGCAAGGTTCGTTCTGGCAACCGGCGCGGGTGGCACCCGGCCCTTGCCGCACGGCTTCCAGTGGCTATGATGAGGGCAATCGAGGCCGTGTTTCCCCCCCCGACCGGAGGCAGCCGTGTCTACCCTGCTCTGGCTCTTCGCCGTCGTCGCGATCCTCACCCTACTCCTGGTCTTCGCCGGGATCGCCATCTACAACCGGCTGGTGGCACTCAAGGTCAGCTCCCAGAACGCCTGGTCCGACATCGACGTGCAGCTCAAGCGCCGCCACGACCTGGTCCCCAACCTGGTGGAGACGGTCAAGGGTTACGCCGGTCACGAACGGGAAACTCTGGCTAGTGTGACCCACGCCCGCGCCCGCGCCGTGGACGCCAAAGACGCCAGTCCGGCCGAAAGAGCCGGGGCCGAGGGGCTCCTGAGCCAAGCCCTGCGGGGGTTGATGGTCTCGGTCGAGGCGTACCCGCAACTACAAGCGTCCGGCAACTTCGCCGATCTGCAACAGTCCCTCAACCAGATCGAGAGCGCCATCCAGAACGCCCGCCGTTACTACAACGCCGTGGTGCGCGACCTCAATACCGCGGTTCACCAGTTTCCCTCCAATCTGGTGGCCGGCCTTTTTCACTTCGGGTCGAGGGAGTTCTTCGAGCTGGACGAGGGGGAGCGGGAGGCCCCCGAGGTCCGCTTTTAGCTGTTCGGTAGCGAGTACGCCTTCTTGCGCCGCAGCGGACCCGGTTGTGAAGAGCTGGTCCCGCACGAACGGGCGCTCTTGCGGGCGTTGTTCGAAGCTGGCGCGCGTGCTGAAGTTACCACCGGCGAACGGGAGGACTACTGCTACCAAGAGTTGCCAGCCGTACGCGATCTGTTGTACGATCAACTCAAAGCAGGGGGGTACTACGCCCGGCGCCCCGACCGGGTGAAGGCGGCGTACCTGATGGGCGCTGGTCTGCTCGCGGTGGTCGTCGTCTCCGCGCGGCTCGGCCGGGTCGGGCTTCAGCGGGGGCGGCGTCGGGGGCGGGGGTGGGCGAGGGTTCTGAGCGGCGGCTCCCTCCTCCCTTGCCGGTGTACGGGTAAATTGCAGACCGAACGGAACAAAAGCGGATGGCCAACTTTCTCACCATAGCCCGCGTGCTACTGATCTTCGTGATCGTGGCCGTGTGGGCGCGGCAGGAGAATATCGACTGGTGGTGGCTGGACGCCCTCATGGTTCCCCTCCTGGCGTGGGCCATCTTCATGGACGCCTTGGACGGATGGGTGGCCCGCCGGCGCCACGAGGAGTCCGAGGCGGGGGCCCTTTTCGACATCGCGGGCGACCGCATCGTGGAGTTGGTCCTGTGGGTCTTCTTTGCCATCCGCAAAGACAGCTCGGGTACGGCGCTGGTACCGATGTGGGTACCGGTGGTGATGATTACCCGCACCGTGCTCACCGACTTCGTGCGCAGCGTCGCCTACCAGGTGGGGAAAACCCCCTTTGGCGAGAAGACCATGATGCGCCACGGCTGGACCCAGCAGCTGGTGAGTTCGCGCTGGAGCCGGGCCCTGTACGGCGTCATGAAGGCGGTGGCGTTTTGCGCCCTGGGGGTCCTCTTCGTGTGGGACCGGGTGGGCATCGGCGTCGCTCACCTGTCGCTCTGGAGGGTGGTCACCGCGGTGATTGTTTTCGCCACCGTCGGCTTTTCGGTGGCGAGGGCCCTGCCGGTTCTGTGGGACGGGCGGCGCTACGTGGGACTCGACCTCGCCCCTCGCGGCGAGCTCCCCGACCCGGCCAAGGAAGAGACGGCTTCGTCTGCGAGGTGATTACGCCGCCTCGCTCTCCGCTACGGTTTTCAGGGTAGCCGCGAATCTCCCGCTCACGCTCCGCCAGTCGTAGCGCTCAACCGCGACGCGCCGGAGCTGCTTCCCGTAACTGGCTCCCAAGGCGAGCGCGCGCGGCACTTTGGCCGCGATCTCGGCCACGGTTTGGCCGGGTTCTGGGCTCAGCTTCATCGCCTCGGCCGCGTCCGGGAGCTCGCTCGCCAGCGAATCAATGCTCGCCGCCATCCCGGCGAAGTAGGTGCCCAGGGGGAAGCACCCCGAGGCCAGCGCTTCCAGGAAGACCAGGGGGCCGGCCTCGGCCACCACCGAGGGGAACACGGCCGCGTCGCAACAGGGAAAGAGGTGGCGTAGCTCGGTGTGGGTCAGGTAGCCGGTAAAGACCACCGAATCTTCGCCGAGCAGCGCTCGGGCCAGCTCGAAGTAGCCGTCCAGGGCGCCGCTCTCCGCCAGAGTGTCCCAGTAGGCGCGAACCTCTTCCAGAGGTCGCTCGCCCGGCCCCTCGAGCGAACTCCCCCACGCCACGATATTCTCGGCCAGCTCCCGGTCTCCGCTCCGTAGCGCCCACAGCAACGCCTCCATCGGCTCGCGCAGCGGCCCGTGCCCCACCACCAGCAGGCGGGCGTTGGGGACGTGTTCCAAAATCGGCGGCAACGCCGCCAGCACCGAATGGAGGCCCTTGCTCGCGATCAGCCGACCCACGAACAAGATGACCGGAGCGCTGGTCCAGTCGATCCGGTCCAGGCGCGCCTCCAAGTCGCGGTCGGGTAGCTTATGATCGTACTCCGATGAGAGCCAGAGCGCCGCCAGCAGCTCTTCTCGGGTGGAGCAGCCGGGGAGCAGCTCGCCGAGCCGCTCGGACTGGGCCGGCCCTTTGCCGCGTGGACTGTACGCCAGCGCCCGCTTGAGCGTCCCGATGCGGGCGGCGCGGTCGCGGCGCGACGCCGGCTCGAACAGCTCGGTATCGACCCCCAGGTTCAGCTCGACCAGCTTCTCCGCCACTGCGGGCAGCGTCTGCCCGAAAACCGAGACGACCCGCTGGCGCATCTCTCGGCCAATCACGAAGACGCGCGCCGCCTCGGAGAGGGCGCCGGAGGCGTAGCGCAGGAAGCGCTCGTCTTTCTTGACCGCGTACTCGATGGCGCTGCCGTGCGGCATGACCGTAAACGGCACTCCCGCCGCCTGGCTCACCCGTTCCGCCACTACCGACATTAGTACGGCGTGGTTGGCGTGCAGCACCGTGACTGCGTGCTCCCTCACCACGCGGGTCACCACCTCCACGTTGCGCTCCAGGTACGCTTCGATCTCGGCGTCGCTGAGTTCGGTCATCGGCACCACCCGCTCGAACTCTTCGTACTGGTCCCAGACGTAGACGGGAAGGGTGGCGCCCAAACTCGGTTTGTGGAGGGTGCAAGGCGCCGGATACGGTGTCTCTCGCCGCAAAACCGTCTCGACCGAACCGTCCTTACCGTAGCTGAGAGCCCGGGAGATGAAGTCGTAGCGCTCGGGGTGGTTCTCCTGACAGACCAGGTGGAGCGGTTCGCCCCGGCGGCAGAGGGAGCGGGCGATGGCGCGCGTCCACAGGTTGCTGCCCGAACCCTCTAGCAGGTAGCCGTGCAGGAGACCGATCATGAGGGACGCCGCTCCGCAATCCGCGGACCGGCACCGGCCGTTACCCGGGTCTACCGGTGCCTAGGGTTCAAACGGCGATCAACTGGCCCTCTCCAGAAGGAGACGGTAGTCGTCGTCACGGAAGGTGTGCAGGTCGGCGCTGCCGGCGGCGGCCCGCTCCTTACACACGCCGCGGAGCCGCTCCACCACCTCTTCGGCCTCTTGCCGGCTGGCGTGGGTGATGACCAGGGAGATCTCCTCCGGGGCCGAGCGGGCCAGGCAATCGGAGCGACGCACCCTGGCTGCCACGGTGCGGGCAAGTCCGGCCACGTCCTCGCCGGTGCAGCGGATGGTGATGATGCTCACCGGAAAGCGGTACCGTTCGGCCCGCTCCACGGTGCTCTCGAGCTCCAGCCGGAGGTAGGAGGCGTTTCCCAGCCCGGTCTCCGCGTCAGTCAGGGCGCGCCGGAGCAAGTTGTCGTCCATTGCCATGCGTCGTTATCCCAATCTGTTAAAAGGCCGCTGATAAGTTAGCCCCTTCAGTGAAGCCGCACTCTTCAACAACCGCCAAGATCAAAGAGCAAGTTATATACCTATAAACCCTTTGGCAATGGTAACTTACACCCTAAAAAGAAAAATAGGTAACTTGCGAGAGGGGCCAGGTAGCACGACCCGGGCCACGGCTCACGCCGCGAAGCGTTCGGCGAAAGCACGCTCCCCCTCGGTGGTGCCTATCAGGATCAATTCAGTGCCTTGCTCCAACGGCTGCTCGGGATCGGGGTTTACCTCCGTGGCTCCGTCTCGTTCCAGTGCCACCACACTGCACCCAGTGGTCTCGCGGATGCGGCTATCACGCAAAGTGGTGCCTAGCAGGGATTCCGGCACCGGATGCCGGAAGATGTCCAGCCCCTCGGCCAGCATCACCAAGTCGTCCCGCTCCAGCACGTTGAAGATGGCGTTGGCGCCCATGGAGGCGTACGACATCACGAAGTCGGCGCCCGCGCGGTGGAGAGTCGAGACGTTCCGCTCCAGGGTGGCCCGGCTGATGATGCGCATGTCGGGCCGCAGCCGGCGGCAGAAGATGGTCAGGTAGATGTTGGTGGCGTCGTCGTTGGTGGTCACGATGGTGCTCGGTGCCTCCTCGATACCGGCCTTCTCCAGCACCCCCAGGTCGGCGGCGGTACCGAGTACGTAGCTGCCACCGGGGCGGACGCGCTCGGGGTTTTTTTCCACGATCCGGTAAGGCACGCCTCCCTCCTTCAGGGTTTGGGCGGCCGCCCGCCCCACTCTGCCGCCGCCCAAGATGAGCACCGGAGAGTCCGGCACGCCGTAGATGCAGGTTAACTCGTTGAAGCGCTCGAGTTGCTCCTCCGTCCCCGCCATTACCAGCACGGTGGTGGATTCAATGCGGGTATGGGGGCGGGCTGTCTCGAAGTTGCCCCGCTCCCACACTCCCACCACGGTAACCCCGGTGGCCTCCCGGATGCGGCTCTCGAGCAGCGTCTTGCCGATCAGGGGGGTGGCGGTGACCGGCGCCTCGGCGATCCTCAAATGGTCGAACGCCCCCACCACGCTGGCGTGCACGTCCCCGCCCAGGGCCCGGCGGGCCAGGGATCGCCCCAGCATACCGGCCAGTTGGATCACGTGCGAGGCGCCCGCCAGCTTGAGTATCTCGACCGAATCCTCGGCCCGTGCCGTAGCCACCACGGGGATCCGCCCGGCCACCTCGCGCAGCGTGAAAGCGATATTGGTGTTGGCGTAGTCGTCTCCGGTGGCCGCCAGCAGCGCCGCCCCCTCGGCCCGCGCCCGCTGGTAGGTGCGCGGGTCGTCCGGGCTGCCCACCATCACCCGCACCCCCCGGTCGTACAGCTCCAGCGCCCGCTTCAGGTCTCCTTCCAGCAGCACGTACTGCCGCCCGAAGGAGTCCAAGCGGTCGATCAGCGTGACCGTGACCGGGTCGTAGCTGGTGAGGATGACGTGTCCTCGCGTCTCTTCCGGCAGCTCGCGCGGCGCCCGCCGCCGGGACTGGGCCTCTATCCACGGCGCGTAAAAGAACTGGATGAAGGTGAAGGGGAAGAGGATGAGCAGGAAGAGGACTCCCGAGATCAGTACCAGGATGGAGAATAGCCGTCCGGCGTCGCTCTGGAAGGTGATATCGCCGAAGCCCAGGGTCGACATCACGGTAAGGGTCCAGTAGAAGCCGGTGATCCAGGAGTGCTCGCGCCCCTCCGCCACCATGAGGAGGTGGAAGAGTACCGTATAGACCACGATCATAGCCAGCAGGATGGCAAAGAAACGCAGCAGGATGGAGGCGTTTCTCCGGGTGCTCGGGAGCCGCACAAAGTAGGAGAGCTCGGAGACCAGGAACTTCATGATGAATAGCTGGGGGCCCCCTTACCGGTGGGCCCAGAAGCGGGGGTGAAAGAGCAGTAGCACCGTGTAGATCTCCAGGCGGCCGAGGAGCATGAGGGCGGTCAGGATCAGCTGGCTCTGCCCCGACAGGAAGCCGAAGTTCTCGACCGGTCCCAGCTCCGCCAGCCCCGGCCCCACGTTGCCCAGCGAGGTGGCCGCGGCCCCGGCCGCGCCCGGCATGGAGAGCCCCAGTCCGGCCAGCAGGAAGGTGCCGATACCAAATATGATCATATACAGAAATACGAAACCGAGCACGTTCAGCAAGACCGGTTCGCGTACTCCCAACCCCCCGATCTTGGGCACCAGCACCGCCCTCGGGTGCAGCTGTTTACGGAGCTCCAGCCCCACGTGCTTGAGCACCAGCAGCACCCGCACGGTTTTCATAGCGCCCGCGGTGGAGCCCGCCATCCCCCCGATGAACATGAGCAGCAGCAAGAGCACCTGCAGGGAGGGTGCCCAGAGCACGTAGTCGGCGGTGGCGTAACCGGTGGTGGTCATGATACTGGTCACCTGGAAAACTCCGTCGCGCACCGCCAGCTCCAGGGGAGAGCCGTCCATGACCAGCCACAGGGCGACGAGCAGGGAAGGGATCAGGATAAAGCCGGTGTACAGCCGCCACTCGGTATCTCGCCAGTAGGCGCGCGGTCCCCGCGACAAGACCCGGTAGTGGAGCGCGAAGCTCATCCCCGCCAGGTACATGAAAATGATGGCCACCCACTGCACGAACGGGTTGAAGTCGGCCAGGGAGGCGTTGCGGCTGGAGAAGCCGCCCGTGGGCAGGGTGGTGAAGGCGTGGTTGACCGCCTCGAACACCGTCATGCCCCCTAGCAGATAAAGAAGTATGCAGGCGGCGGTGAGCACTCCGTAAACCCACCAGAGGAGCTTGGCGGTGTCGCGGATGCGAGGCCGCAGCCGGTCGTGGGTAGGGCCGGGAGATTCGAGCCGGAAGAGCTGCATCCCCCCCACCCCCAGGTACGGCAGGATGGCCACCCCCAGCACGATGATACCCATCCCCCCCAACCACTGGGTGGCGCTGCGCCAGAGGAGCAGGCCGGGGGGCACGGCTTCGATGTCCTCCAGCACCGTGGAGCCGGTGGTGGTAAAGCCCGACATCGATTCGAAGAGGGCGGCGGCCGGGTCGGGGATCACTCCCGAGAAGAGGTAGGGGAGGGCCCCTGCGGTAGCCACCGCCACCCAGGCGAAGGTCACGGTGGCGAACGCCTCGCGGAAGTTTACGTCCTCGGGTACGTGGGTAAAGCCGCGAGCCAGACCGCCCGCCGCCAGCGTCAGCGCGGCCGAGATTCCCAGCGGGGCGAAGGAGCCGTCCCGGAAGCCGAACCCGGTTATGGCGCAGACCGCCAAGGCAAAGCCGGTGCCCAGCAGGATGGCCCCGACCAGGTGGGTAACGTCGCCTAAGCTGAGCCGGCCCTTACTTGGCAAAGAGCTCCTCTACCTCGGGGAGGGCGCCGGGGAGCACGAACATTACTACCCGGTCGCCTACCCGGATGGCGTCGCCTCCGCGCGGGATGATGACCCGGCCCTGGCGGATGATCGCCCCCGCCAAGCTCCCCTTGGGAAAGGTAACCTCGGCGAGCCGCTTGCCGGCGTGGGGAAAGCTATCCGAAACCCGGAACTCGATCCCTTCGGCCTCGCTCCCCCTGAGGGTGGCCACCGCCAGCACCGTGCCCCCGCGCACGTAGCGGAGGATGGCGTTCACGGTAGAGCGGCGGGGCGAGACCGCGGCGTCTACCCCCACGCGCGTGACCAACGGTATGTAGTCGGAGCGGTCGACCAGGGAGACCACCTTGGGGGCGCCCAGATTCTTGGCCAGGAGACAGGAGAGGAGGTTGGTCTCGTCGCTCCCGGTGTAAGCCACGAAAGCGTCGGCCTCGCCGGCCGCCTCCATCTCCAAGAGGTCCAGGTCGGTGGCGTCGCCGTGCAGCACCAGGCAGTGGTCCAGCCCCTCGGCCAGCTCCAGGGCGCGCCGCCGGTCGCGCTCGAGGATGGTACACTCTACCTGGTGTTCTTCCAGCATCCTGGCCAGGAACCACGCCTCCCGGCTGCCGCCCGCGACCATCACCCGCCTGAGCTTGAAACCGCTGTAGCCAGCCAAGGGCAGGAGTTCCGGTATACGGCTGGGCTCGCCGATGACGAAGATCTGGTCGCCCGGCTCGACCCGGTCCTGTCCGCTGGGGATCACGGTGCGGCCGCCCCGCACCAGGGCCACCATCAGGAAACGGCTGCGGACCCCGCCCGCGCCCAGCTGCATGAGGGTCTTGCCGGCGATCGGCGCCCCTTCCCGGACCACCATCCCCACCAGTTGAACCAACCCGCCCTCGAAGTGGATCGATTCGGTAATGGCGGCGCTCTGGAGTAGTTCGTGAGTCTCGGCCGCGCACTCCCGCTCGGGGTTTATCATCAGGTCTACCCCCAGCCGTTCTGGGGTCAGGACGCCACCCTCGTGGTAGTAGTCCGACTTGGACACCCGCGCGATCTTGACCGGCACCCGGTACTGGGAGGCGGCCAGGCACGCCATCAGGTTGACCTCGTCCGAGCTGGTCACCGCCAGCACCAGGTCGCAGCCGGTGATGCCGGCCCTTTCGAGGACTCCCAAACTGGCGCCGTTTCCCTCGATCACCTGGGCGTCCATGGCGTCCTGGATGCGCTGGGCGCGCTCCGGGTTGAGCTCGATCACCACCACCTCGTGGGCTTCCTCGGAGGAGAGCTGGAAGGCCAGGTGAAAGCCGACATCGCCCGCCCCGATGATGAGTATTTTCATGCCCCTTTAGCGGATCAGATCGCCGATGCGTCCCCAGCGGACCGCCGTCAATAAGCGGGGAAAGGGCCGGTCAGCGCTCTTATCGATTGAATAGTAGATGAACATCGGCCGGCCCACGATCTCGTCCCTGCCGATGAAGCCGACGTAACGGGAGTCGAGCGACTGGTCTCGGTTGTCGCCGAGCAGGAGGTACTCCCCCTCGGGTACCACCAACGGCCCCCAGTTCTCGCGGCTGGGGCGGTACGACTCCGCCTCTACGCCTGCCGGCAGGTGGTCCAGGTGCCAGTGGTAGCCGTAGCTCTCGGGGTCGACGCCGGGAGAGAGGGCCACCTGGCGGCCGCTGTAAGCGATGGCGCCGTCCGGGATCCCCTGGTCGTGAACGTACGGCTCGCGGAGCCGCTCCCCGTTGCGGTACACCACCCCTGCGCGCATCGCCACGGTGTCTGCCGGCACGCCGATGATCCGCTTGACCACGTCAATGACCGGCTGGTTGTAGCCGGGCCGGAAAACCACGATGTCTTGGAAACGGGGCTGGCGGAAAGCCGGCGTGCGCCAGGGGGTGAGGGGGATGGGGGCGCCGTAGATCGCCTTGTTGGCCATCAGGTAGTCGCCGATCAGGAGGGTGTTCTCCATGCTTCCCGACGGGATGGAGAAGGCGGCTAGCAAGAAGTGGCGGATAAAGAGGACGGCCGCGATGAGGAGGACGATCTGTACCCAGAGCGGGTCGGTCCAGCGGCGCAACCACGCGAAGCGCCGGGCGCCGGGCTCCTCCTTCCCGGCCGCGGGCGAGCCGCGGGACTGCTTCATCGCGCGCCGAAGTAGTCCGGTTCGTTTCCGGGCCTCCACTTGATGTTGCAGCCGATGCTCGGCTTCTGCTCCTGGAAGATCTGCTTTCCGCCCAAGAGGGCGTCGAGGGCGGCGCTCAGGTCTTTGCCGGTCACGGGCACGCCGTTGCCCGGCCGGGAGTCGTCGAACTGCCCCCGGTACACCAGCTTACGGCCCTTGTCGAAGAGGAAAAAGTCCGGAGTGCAGGCGGCTTTGTACGCCTTGGCGACGTCCTGGGTCTCGTCGTACAGGTAAGGAAAGGTATACCCTACCTCGCGGATCTCCTCGATCATCTTCTCGGGGCTGTCGTCGGGGTAACTCTCCCAGTCGTTGGAGTTGATTCCGATGATCGCCACCCCCCTGGGCTGGTACGCCTTGGCCAGTTCGGCTAGCTGCTCGCGGATATGCTTCACGAACGGGCAGTGGTTGCAGAGGAAGATTACCAGCAGGCCGGGAACCCCGTCGTACTGGGAAACGCTCACCTGGCTGCCCTTCCCCAGGGTGTCTGGCAGCTTGAAGTCCGGCGCCTTGCTGCCGAGCTGGAGCATGGTGGATTCGGTGCGAGCCATGAGTATCATCCGGGTTGAACGGTGCGGGTCCCAAAGAGGGCTATAGTTCGCCGAACCGGGTGAGAGGTTCCACTACTCCTTGGCCAGCACGGCCAGGAGATCGCCGAGGGCGAGCGCGTTCAGCACGTCGCCCGGCTCCAACCACCCCCGCCGCCCCTGCTCCACCCCGTAGCGGATCAGCTCCAGCCCCGCCACCGAGTGGGCGTCGCTATTGATGGCTACCTTGAGTCCGCGCCGTTTTGCCTCCATCAGGTGGCTGTCCTTGAGGTCTAGCCGGTTGGGGTTGGAGTTGAGCTCGACCGCCACCCGGTTCTCGGCCGCCGACGCCAGCACCTCGTCCAGGTCGACTTGGTACGGGTCGCGGCGATTAATGAGCCGGCCGGTGGGGTGAGCCAGGAGGTTGACCTCGGGGTGGGCGAGAGCTCTGAGGACGCGCGCGGTCTGCTCGGCGCGGGAGAGCCCGAAGCGGGAGTGGACCGAGACGATCACCAGGTCCAGCCCGGCCAGGAGTTCGTCCTCCAGGTCCAGGGAGCCGTCGGCCAGGATGTCGACCTCCATCCCCCGCAGTATCCGGATACCTGGCTCGGCCTCCTGAACTCTAGCTACCTCTTCCCACTGCCGCCGCAGCCGGACCGCGTCGAGCCCGCCGGTCATGGCCAGGGTGCGGCTGTGGTCGGTAATGGCCAGGTACTCGTAACCCCGCCCGGCGCAAGCCCGGACCATCTCCTGCACCGAGCCCTTGCCGTCGGACCAGACGGTGTGCAAGTGGAGGTCGCCCCGCAGGTGCGACTGTTCGACCAGCAGCGGAAGAGTGCCTTCCTCGGCGCGTTCCACCTCTCCCCGGTCCTCGCGCAGCTCGGGAGGGATCCAGGGGAGCCCCAGGGCGGCGTAAACCTCCTCCTCGCTGGCCCCGGCCACCGGTCGCCCCAGGGCTCCGTTACCAGTTCGGAAAACTCCGTACTCCGACAGCTTGAGACCCCGCCCGCGCGCTCGTTGGCGGAGTTTTACGTTGTGGGCCTGCGAGCCGGTAAAGTAGACCAGCGCCGCGCCGTGGCTCTCCGGCTCCACCACCCGCAGGTCTACTTGTAACCCGCCCGCCAGCAGCACCGACGACTTGGTGTCTCCCGCGGCCAGGGTTTCCTCCACCCCCGGGTACGAGAGTAGCCCCTCGTTCACCGCTCCGGAGGAGCGGGCGGCGGCCAGCAGGTCGATGTCACCCACCGTCTCCCGGCGGCGGCGGTAGCTACCCGCCACCTCCAACCGCTCCAACCCTTCGGCGCCGCCGAGCCGCTCCAGCAGCGGCTCCACTAGCCGGTCGGCGTCTACCAGCTTGTGGCGGGCCGAGAAGCGGCGGTGCTGCTCCAAGCCGCGCAGAATCTTCTGCTCGGTCTTTTCTCCGAAGCCGGCCAAGAGGGCGAGCTTGCCAGCCTTGCCGGCCGCCTCAAGCGCCTCCAGCGAATCGATCCCCAGCTCCTGCCACAAGATCCTTGCCTTCTTGGGGCCCACACCTGGGAGCCGCGTCAGCCCCAGCAGTTCGCGCGGCAGCAGCCGGCACAGCTGGTCGAGCACCGAGCAGTTACCGGTGGTAGCCAGCTCGGTGAGGTGGGCGGCCATCTCCTTGCCGATCCCCGGCAGCGTGGTGAGGTCGTCCCCCCGCCCGACCAGGCCGGCCACCGGTGTGGCGAGGGTCTCCACGGTGCGGGCCGCGTTCCGGTAGGCACGCACCCGGAACGGGTTGGAGCCCTGAATCTCCAGCAAGTCGGCTAGCTCGCCGAGGGCGCGGGCGATAGAGACGTTGTCCACGGTACTTACGGCACGTTTTCGCGCAGCTCTTCCAGCCACAGAGCGGCGGAGGCGTCGCTGGGGGCGCGCCAATCGCCGCGCGGCGAGAGGGATCCGCCCGAACCCACCTTGGGGCCGTTGGGCAGGGCCGAGCGCTTGAACTGGTTCTTGAAGAAGCGCTCCAGAAAGACCTCCAGCCACTCCTTGATCTCGGCCAGGTCGTACTGGTTGCGCCGCTCCAGTGGTACCAGTTCGGGCCAGCGGCCGCGCTCCCGCTCGCCCCAGGCGTGGTGGGCCAGGTAGGCGATCTTGCCTGGCCGGAAGCCGAAGCGGGTCAGGTAGTAGAGGTGAAAGTCCTGCAACTCGAAGGGCCCCACCACCTCTTCGGTAGACTGCGCCCCACCCCCGGCCGCGGGCACCAGTTCGGGGGATACGCCGGTGTCTACGATCTTCTGGAGAACTTCGGCGGTGGCCGCGTCGAACTGCCGGGTGCGCACGCTCCAGCGGATCAGGTGCTGGATGAGAGTCTTGGGGACGGAGGCGTTCACGTTGTAGTGGGACATCTGGTCGCCCACCCCGTAGGTGCTCCACCCCAGGGCCAGTTCGCTCAGGTCGCCGGTGCCCAAGACCAGCCCGCCGCGCAGGTTGGCGAGCCGGAAGAGGTGGGAGGTCCGTTCCCCGGCCTGTACGTTCTCAAAGGTCACGTCGTGGATCGGTTCGCCGCTGGCAAAGGGGTGGCCGATATCTGCCAGCATCTGCCGGGCCGAGGGGCGGATGTCGATCTCTCCGGCGCTCACCTCCAGCGCCTGCATGAGCGCCAGGCCGTTCAGGCGGGTCTCCTCGCCGGTGGCGAAGCCGGGGAGCGAGTAGCCCAGCACGTGGGAGCGCGGCAGCCCCAGCCGGTCTACCGCCTTGGCCGCCACTATCAGGGCTTGGGTCGAGTCGAGCCCGCCCGAGACCCCGACCACCACTTTGTCGATACCGGTGGCCCTGAGCCGCTGCACTAGCCCCTGAATCTGAATGTGGTACGCCTCGAAGCACCTTTCGTCCCGCTCGGCCGGGTCGTTGGGCACGTAGGGAAAGCGCTCCACCTCGCGCAGCAGCTCCAGCTCGCCCTGGGGCGGCTCCAGCTCGAAAGAGACGCGCCGCACCCCCCGCACCCCTTCCCGGTGATCGGCCACCCCGTCGTTGAAGGAGGTCATCCGCATGCGGTCCTGGGCCAGCCGCTCCAGGTCTACGTCTGCCATGATGACCCCCTCCTCGCCGGCGAAGCGCTCCGACTCGGCCAGCAGGTCGCCGTTCTCGAAGATCAGGGCGTGGCCGTCCCACGCCAGGTCGGTGGTCGACTCACCCGGCCCCGAGGCGGCGAACAGGTAAGCGGCCAGGCACTTGCCCGCATGGGCGGCGCACAGCTCCTTGCGGTACTTAGCCTTACCGATGGTGGCGTTGGTGGCCGAGAGGTTGGCCAGCACGGTGGCCCCCGCCAGAGCCGCGTAACTGCTGGGGGGGATGGGCGCCCACAGGTCTTCGCAGATCTCGGCGTGCAGCGAGAGGCCGGGAACCCCCGCGGCGTCGAAAATCAAGTCGTTTCCGAACGGCACCCGTCCGCCCGCGAGGTCTACCTCGCGCGAAAGGGCGTCGCGCGCCGCCGAGAACTGCCGCTTCTCGTAAAACTCGCGGTAGTTGGGAAGGTAACTCTTGGGCGCGACCCCCAAGATACGCCCCCGGTGAATCACCACGGCGCAGTTGAAGAGCTTTCCCTCGAAGCGCAACGGCGCGCCCACCAGCAGCACGGGCGCGAGCTCCCGGCTGCCCTCCACCACGGCGCCGAGCGCCTCGCGGGCCGCGTCGAGCAGAGTGTCTTGGTGAAAGAGGTCGTCGTTGCTGTAGCCGGTGAGCCCCAACTCCGGGAAGAGGGCCACCAGCGCGCCCGCCCCGGAGACCCGCCTGGCCAGAGCCAGGGTGCGCGCGGCGTTGTGCTCGGGGTCGCAAATCTTCACCTCGGGCACGCACACCGCGGCCCGCGCGAAGCCGTGCGCGTAAGGGGAGTGAAAAGGGGGTGAGTTTTTCACCTCTCGAGCACCTCTCGATTCGGACAGCAGCCTGGCTGGAATGTAAGCTGTGCGGCCATCAGGTGCGACTAGGCGCTCTCTCCGGCTCTGCCAAGAGAGCGGCGAACCCACCCTGGTCCAGGACTGTTACTCCCAGCTCCCCGGCTTGGGCGTGTTTCGAGCCGGGGTCCCGGCCCGCCACCAGGTAGTCGGTCGCGCCGCTCAGCGACGAGGTAACCCGGCCGCCCAGCCGTTCCACCCGCTCCCTGGCCTGCTCGCGGCTAAAGTGCTCCAGCGAGCCGGTGAAGACGAACTTCTTACCCGTCAGAGGCAGCGCTTTTTCTTCGCTTGGCCCGGTCTCGATCAGGGTAACCAGGCTGTCCAGGAGCCGGTCCAGGACCTCGGCGTTATGCGGTTCGCGGAAAAATCCGGCGATCTCTTCGGCCATCCTCGGACCCACCCCCTCCACCTCTTGCAACTCCTCTTCGGTGGCCGAGCGCAAGCGCGCGAAGCTAGCGAAGTGGCGAGACAGCTCGCGGGCCACGGCAGCTCCTACCTCGGGGATGCCCAAGCCGTGCAAGAAGCGGTGTAGCTCGACCCGCGACGCCCGCTTGATACCCTCCACCAGGTTGGCGGCCGACTTCTCGGCGAACCCCTCGAAAGCGAGCAGCTCTTCGGCGCTGACCGCGAAGAGGTCGGGGAGCGTCGCCACCAGCCCTTCCCTAACCAGGAGGCGGGCCGTCTCGGCCCCCAGCCCTGCGATGTCGAGGGCGCCGCGGGAACCGAAGTGGACCAGGCGGCCCACCAGTTGGGCCGGGCACTCGAGTCCATTGGGGCAGAGCGTGAACGGCCCCCGCTCGACCAGCCGGGTGCCGCACGAGGGGCACTTTTCGGGCAGCCGGAACTCGGGTCCCCGCTCCTCTCCCGACTCTACCCGCGCCACCACCTGCGGAATCACGTCGCCGGCCCGCTGCACCCGCACCCGGTCTCCCTCGCGCACCCCTTTGCGGGCCACCTCTTCCCGGTTGTGGAGGGAGGCGCGGCTCACCGTGACCCCGCCGATTTGGACCGGCCGCAGCAGGGCGATGGGGGTGACCACTCCGGTGCGGCCCACGCTGGGGACGATGGATAAGACGGTGGTCACCTCTTTGCGGGGCGGAAACTTGTGGGCGTACGCCCAGCGTGGGTGGCGCGAGGTGGCGCCCAACCGCTCGCGCTGGAGCAGGTCGTTGAGCTTGATCACCACCCCGTCGATCTCGTACTCCAACTGGTCTCGGGCCGCTTCCAGCTCCCGATGATACGCCAGCATCTCCTCTACCGTGGCCACCGTGCAGCAGCGGTCGTTGACCAGGAAGCCCCAGTCGCTGAGGGCGTCCAGCACCTGCCACTGGGTGGAGACGCCCGGCACCTCACCCGCCAAGACGTCGTAGACCACCAGCTCGAGCGGGCGGGCCGCGGTGACCCGCGGGTCGAGCTGCCGAAGCGCGCCCGCGGCCGCGTTGCGGGGGTTGGCAAACGGCTCTTCACCCCTTTCTACCAGCTCCTGGTTGAGCCGCTCGAAGGGCTCTATATGCATGAGAACTTCGCCCCGTAGCGCGAGAAAACCGGGAGTGCGCTGGCCGCCCCGGCGGAGCCGCAGGGGCAGCGAGCCGATGGTACGGGCGTTTTCGGTGATACCCTCGCCCACGGTGCCGTCGCCACGGGTGGCGGCGCGGACCAGCCGGCCGTCCTGATAAACCAGTTCGACCGAGGCGCCGTCCAGCTTGGGCTCCAGCACGTACTCCACCTCCGCGTCCTGGCCCAGCCCCTTGCGGACCCGCTCGTCCCAGCGCCGGAGCGCCTGCTCCTCCCGGTGCGACTCCAAGCTGAACATCCGGGCCGCGTGCTCCACGCGGGGAAACTTGTCGAGCGGCTCGGCGCCTAATCCTTGAGTGGGGGAGTCGGGCGTGACCAGCTCCGGGTGCTCCTCTTCGAGCCGCTTCAGTTCGGAAAAGAGCTCGTCGTACTGCTCGTCCGAAATCTCGGGCCGGTTGCGGACGTAGTACAGATAGTCGTGGTGGCGGATCTCGGTGCGGAGCCGGCGGACGCTCTCCTCGGCGCCCGGGGGGGGTGACGTCATGCCTAGCCCTCGCTCGCCTTCTCAAGGGGCCCCGCGGCGCCCCGGCGGTTCAGGGCGCGGAACCAGCGGCCAAAGGCAGCGCGGCTCCCCTCCCAGTTGCGGGTACCTACCGGCTCCGGCCGGGCGGCGTCGAGGCCCTGCACCTTCATCACCCGTACCTCATTTTGGTGGCGGGTACCGGCGCGGGCGTAGTTGACCAGATAGAGCACGGCGTCCAACTTGTGCGCGATCGTCCATAAGGAGATGAACTTGCGCGCGTTCTTGTGGAAGTAGCGGTTGGGGTGGCTGGTGTGGGGAGTTACTCCCCGCTCGCACTGTTCCTCCTCGCAGAGCAGAAATTCAACCATCACGTAGCGGCCTATCTCCGAGTCCCACTGGATGCGGTCAAAGTTGACGGCGTAGGTGGGGTCGCCGGCCAACAGTTCGCGCACGAACTCGGCCCCGCTCACGTCGTCGGAGCCGAGGGGCTTGCTCCTCACCGCTGCACCCACCGCAGCGAGCGCATCCCCACCCCCCCGGCGCCCAGGTCGGCCGCGGCCCGGCGTATCCGCTCGCGCCCCAAGTCGGCGAGCGTCTCCAGCCGGGTACCGTCACCAAGCTCTAGCGGCGGGTCTAGGGGCTCGGGGAGCTGCACCATCACGAAGCTCCGGTCTCCGCCGTCCTCCAGGTTTTGCTCCAGCACCGCCTCGGCGGTGGAGCACGAACCCGCGAAGAAGTCGAGCACCACGTCGCCGCGCCCGGGTTCGGTGGCGAAGCCGAGGAGGCGCCGGATCAGGGGAACCGGTTTCGGGTTGTCGAACACCTTGGTGCCGAAGAGGCGGGCCAAACGGCCGCTACCACGCGGGCTCAGGTCGGTCCACAGGTCGCTCCCCAGCTTGCTGCTGCGCGGGGGCACGTAGTGTTCGGGCTTCCCCGTGGCCGAGAGCCGGAGTAAGTCTACCCGCTGCTCGCGCCACCAGGCGTCGACCCGCTCCGCGGGGGGCGGCCCGTCTCCTTGCCGGTGGCCAGTCTCGCGCAGCATTCTTTGGTAGTTATCCACCGCCTTTTCGCTACGCGCGCGACCCCAACGCCACTGCCCCCGCTGCGGCACTATCCCGAAGAGCTGGTAGCGCATGGTGGGCCGTTCGGTGCCGCGCCAGTGGTTGTTCCAGCCGCCGGGGCGCGGGCGCGGCAGGGGGATCTCCAGCTTGGGGAAGCGGGCGCCGGGCGAGCGCGCGTAGAAGAGCAGGTACTCGTGCCCCACGGCCAGAGAATCTACAGTTTGGAACTGGGCTTGCACGTTCTTGACCCCGCGCGAGGCCACGATGCAGTTCTTGAAGCAATCCTCCCCCCAGACTTCGTTCATGAGGAGCCGGAGGTTGTGGACCTCGTGGTCGTCGATACTCACGAAGACGGCCCCCTCGGGGTGCGAGAGCTCGCGCGCCAGCACCAGCCGGGGGTACATCATGGAGAGCCAGCGGGAGTGGTAGCGGCCGTCGGTCTCGGCCCGTTCGCGGCCCCGCTGCCCGCTGGCCTTCAGGTAGGCGCCGGCCGGGTCGCGGTAGTTGTCGCGGTACACCGTGTCGCGGCCGGTGTTATACGGCGGGTCGATGTAAATTAGCCGTACCCGGCCTGCGTACTCGGGGCGGAGCAGCCGGAGCACTTCCAAGTTGTCTCCCTCGATGAAGCGGTGCGGCGCGCCCGCGGGGCCAAAAGATCGCTCCGGATCGTCCACCAGCCGCCCGCAAGGTTCGCGGCGGGCCAGCCGGGCCGCCTTCTGCTTACCAGGCCAGTTGAGCGTGAACCGTTCGTGGCCGTCGCTCGCGGCGTCGGATAAAACCTCTCCGGCCGGGGTCACGTGCCCCCACCCCGGCCCGGTCCGGTACGTGGGTCTAGATCATAGTGGCGGCGAAAGAGGGTGTAGCGGCGGATCCACTGCACGTACGCCTGTTCGGTCCGGTAGCCGTAGTGCTTCAGACGCACGGCTCGCCGGACCTTTGCCAGGAGTTTCGGCCTTTTGTGCTGCAAGATCTTCCTCCGCGGTTTCCGTCCAAGGGAGTTACGAGCGTTTGGCCGGAGTTGAGTTTTGTGCGTAGCCACGGCCTTGTCAAGCATAGCTGTGCCAATTCAACCAGCGTGTTACGCGGGTTTTTTGGCGTAGCACGGAGGGGGCGGGGCGGCGGGGGGCGTGAAGCCGGCGAGCGGGACGGATTCCGGACTCCGCCACACTTCAGCTGGCGTCTAACGGGCTGCGGACCGCCTTGCCGCCGCGAGCGAGCACGTGGGTGTAGATCATCGTGGTCCGCACGTCCTTGTGGCCGAGCAGCTCCTGCACCGTGCGGATGTCGTAGCCATCTTCGAGCAGGTGGGTCGCGAAGGAGTGGCGGAAGGTGTGACAAGAGGCGGGCTTCGTGAGCTTTGCCTCCCGCACCGCTATCGCAACCGTTCTTTGCACCGCCGACTCGCCCAGATGGTGGCGACGCACGGTTCCGGAGCGGGGGTCTCGCGAGCGGGCTCGGGCGGGAAAAACATACTGCCAGCCCCAGCTCCGGCCCGCGTTCGGGTACTTGCGCTCCAGCGCACCGGGGAGGTAGGCGGAACCGAATCCCGCCTCGAGATCGGCCTGATGCAGGAGTTCGACTCGTTTGAGATGCAGCCGCAGCGCTGCTCGTAGGCGTTCGGGCAACATGGTAATCCGATCCTTGCCACCTTTGCCGTCACGCACCACGATCTGGCTTTCTCGAAAGCCCAAGTCCTTGGTGCGCAGACGCAGGCTTTCGAGCAGGCGAAGCCCCGATCCGTAGAGCAAACTCGCGATCAGCCGGTGCGTGCCGTCGAGCTGCGCCAGCACGTGAGCGACCTCCTCGCGGGTGAGTACCACCGGAAGCCGCTTCGGCTTCTTCGCACGCACCAGCTTGTCGAGTCCCGGGAACGGCCGATCCAGCACGTTTCGGTAGAGGAACACCAGCGCGTTGAGCGCCTGATTTTGCGTCGAGGCCGCAACGCGCTCCTCCGTCGCCAGGTGGGTCAAAAACGCTTCGATCTCCAGAGGGCCGAGACCGGACGGGTGGCGCGTGCCGTGGAACCGGACGAACCTGCGGATCCAGCGGACATACGCCTCCTCCGTGCGGATGCTGTAATGGCGAACACGAATCG
>JBOHRN010000005.1:0-14848 GCA_050732775.1 Longimicrobiaceae bacterium
AACTGACCGCCGCCGAGCAAGAGGTCGTCGCGGCGAGCAACTCCTTCGCTTTCGATCTGTTCCGCGAGCTCAGCAGCGAGCAGCCGGACTCGAACGTCTTCATCTCGCCCTTAAGCGCCTCGATGGCACTGGGGATGACGCTCAACGGCGCCCGCGGTGAGACGTTTGACGCCATGCGCTCGACCCTCGGTTTCGACGGCCTCTCGCAGTCTGAGATCAACGCCTCCTACCGGTCTCTCATCGACCTGCTGCGCGGCCTCGACCCTAAGGTTGAGATGCTGATCGGCAACTCGATCTGGTACCGCGACACCTTTCCCTTCGAGCAGGCGTTCTTTGATACCACGGAAACCTACTTCGACGCGGAGGTCGCGGGGCTCGACTTCACGGATCCCGCCTCGGTGGACGTGATCAATGCCTGGGTCAACGAGAGCACAGAAGGAAAGATCGAAGATATCGTAGAAGCGCCGCTGCCTCCCGATGTCGTGATGTACCTGATCAACGCCATCTACTTCAAGGGAGATTGGACCGACCAGTTCTCGAAGGATCGCACGCACGATGCCCCCTTCACCACCTCGGACGGCGGCACCGTGACCGTCAAGCTGATGCACCGTCCCGAGGCCGAGCTGCAGCACGTGGCGACCGCGGAGTATGAGGCCGTGGACCTCTCCTACGGCCGTGGCGCGTTCGCGATGACGGTCGTCCTGCCCGCGCCGGACGGAAACGTGAACGACCTGATTCGCACCCTGGATGCTGAGAGCTGGAGTGAGATCGCGAATGCTTTCGAGGAGCGGACGCTCGATCTTTATCTGCCCCGTTTCCGCCTCGAATACGAGAAGAGCTTCAACGATGCACTCGAGGCGCTCGGGATGGGGATCGCCTTCGGGCCAGAGCAGGACTTCACCGGGATGAGCCCCGCCAACCCCTTCATCAGCGAGGTCTTCCAGAAGACCTACGTGAATGTGAACGAAGAGGGCACGACGGCTGCCGCGGTGACCAAGGTTTCGATGAACGAATCCGCGCCACCCAGCTTCCGCGCCGATCGCCCCTTCATCTTCGCCATCCGCGAGCGGTTCTCCGGGGCGATCCTGTTCATCGGCAAGATGGAGGAGCCGCCGGCGGGGTGACAGCGTTTGAACCGCAACCTGCTAGCTGGCCGGGGGGTGGAGGGACTGCCGCCCTTACCGTAACCGCTCGGCTAGCAGATCCTTGACCACGCGCGGGTTGGCGCTGCCACCGCTGGCGTGCATGACCCGGCCCACGAAGAAGCCGAGCAGCCCGGTGCGGCCGTCTCGGTACTCCTTCACTTTGCCGGGGTGAGAGGCGAGCGCCTCATCCACCAGCCGCGTCAACTCCTCCTCGTCGTTCACCTGGCGGAGCCCCTGCTGCTCCACGATCTCGCCTGGATCCCCACCGCGTGCCACCAGTTCGGCCAGGACTCGCCGGCCACCCGTGCTAGATAGAGAACCGTCTGCCACCAGCCGCACCAGGGCCGCCAGCTCCCGTCCGCCGAAGGGAAGCTCGGTCGCGCTCCGCTCTGCCAACTCACGCGGGAGTTCGTGCACCATCCAGTTGGCGGCGAGTTGCGGTGGCGCACCCGCCTCCACGGCGGCCTCAAAGAAACTGGCGGTTGCGCGGTCGCGGGTAAGCACTTCGGCGTCTCGCGGGTCGAGCCGGAGCTCGGTCTCGAAGCGGCGGCGGAGCGCTTCGAGTTCGGGGGAGCGCTCCTGCTCCTGGCGCGCTTTGGGCTGGGAGGCCTGCCGGCGCTCGGGCTCCGTTTGCTCCCCATCACCCCCCTTGCTCATCGCCGCCCGGCGCTTGGGAGCGGCCAGCTCGCGCGCCGCCCAGCTGTCGCGCAGGGTGACGGTGCGGTTGAGCACGGGTCGGCCCGGCGCCCAATCCACCGGATCGGTAAAGAAGTATCCCAAGCGCTCGAGTTGCAGGTGGCTGCCCGGCGCCAGCCCGGCCACCGCGGGCTCGGCCACCGCCCCGGCTGCCACCACGAGCGACTCGGGGTTGAGACGCTCGCGAGGGTCGGCTCCTTCCGCTTCGGGGTCGGCGACGCGGAAGAGCCGGTCGTAGAGCCGGACCTCCACCGGCGCGGCGTGGGCTGCCGAGACCCAGTGGATCGTGCCCTTGACGGCCCTCCCCCCGGGTGAGCCGCCGCCGCGTGTCTCCGGCAGGTAGGCGCAGCGTAGCTCCGAGACCTCTCCCTCGGCGCCGCGCACCACTTGGTCGCAACGGATCACGTAGCCGTAGCGGAGCCGTACCTCGCCACCCGGCTGGAGCCGGTGAAACCCCTTGGGCGGGTCCTCACGGAAGTCGCTCCGGTCGATGAAGAGCTCGCGGGAGAAGGGGAGGGGGCGCGTGCCCTCGCGCGGCACGTCGCGGGGCCAGAGGGGCGCGTCGAAGGTCTCGCTAGCGCCCTCGGGGTAGTTGGTGATTACGACCTTCACCGGGTCGATGACGGCCATGTAACGCGGCGCCCGCCGGTTCAGGTCGTCCCGCACGGCGTATTCGAGCTTGCCGCTGTCGATGCGCGTGTTCGCCTTGGAGACTCCGATCAGCTCGCAGAACGAGCGGATCGCCTCGGGCGTAACGCCGCGCCGCCGCAATCCGGCCAGCGTGGGCATGCGCGGGTCGTCCCACCCGCTGACGTACCCTTCGCTCACTAGGGCGCCCAGCTTCCGCTTGCTGAGCACGGTGTGGTCTAGCTCCAGCCGGGCGAATTCGTACTGCCTGGGTCGCGCCGGCCGGCCACCCTCAGACTCAACAAACTCTACCCAGCCCTCGGCCACCCAGTCGTAGAGCGGCCGGTGCACCTCGAACTCGAGGGTGCAGAGGGAGTGTGTAACTCCCTCGATGGCGTCCTCGATGGTGTGCGCGAAGTCGTACATGGGGTAGACCGACCAGGCGTCGCCGGTGCGGTGGTGGGTGGCGTGGCGGATTCGGTAGAGGAGGGGGTCGCGCAGCAGCATGTTGTTGGCGGCCATGTCGATACGGGCGCGCAGCACGTGGGCTCCGTCGGGAAAGTCACCCGCCTTCATCCGCCGCAGCAGCCGCAGCGACTCCTCAGCGCTCCGCTCCCGGAAGGGGCTCGGCGTCCCCGGCTCGGTTACCGTCCCCCGGTTCGCGCGGATCTCTTTCTCGCTCTGGCTGTCCACGTAGGCGTGTCCGGTCTGCACCAGCCACTCCGCGAAGCGGTACATCTGCTCAAAGTAGTCGGAGGCGAAAAGGGGCTTATCCCCGAAGTCGCCGCCGAGCCAGCGCACGTCGTCCACGATTGAACCAACGTAGCGCTCTTCCTCCTTGAGAGGGTTGGTGTCGTCGAAGCGGAGGTTGCAGCGGCCGCCGTACTCCTCCGCGATCCCGAAGTTGAGCACGATCGCCTTGGCGTGGCCGATGTGCAGGTAACCGTTCGGCTCGGGCGGGAACCGCGTGGTCACGCTCCGGTGCCTGCCGGAGCCGAGGTCGCCGTCGATGATCTGGCGGATAAAGTCGCGGGAAGCTGAAGATCGGTCTTGGTTCACGTCTCACTCCGTCTCGGGGAGGTTTCGCGCCCGTGGCCAGGCGCTCCGCGCGAGTTCCCGTCATTCTACGCCCCCCCGCCCGGCCCGACCATACCGGGGTGGTCAGCGGCGGGCGGCGTGCCTTATCTTTGCCGCTATGATGACCAACCCGCCGCAGGTCCGCGTCCGCTTCGCGCCGAGCCCCACCGGCCACCTCCACGTCGGCGGAGCGCGTACCGCTCTCTTCAACTGGCTATTTGCCCGCAAGCATACCGGTACCTTCGTGCTGCGCATCGAAGACACTGACCGGGAGCGGTCGAGCCCCGAGATGACCGAAGCTATCCTCTCCGGTCTCAGCTGGCTAGGGCTCGACTGGGACGAGGGACCGCTCCACCAGGCCGACGGGGTGGAGCGCCACCGGGCGGCGGCCGAGCGGCTACTGGCCGAAGGGAAGGCGTACCGCTGCTACTACACCCCCGGGGAGCTCGCAGCCCAGCGGGCCGAGATCGGGGAGGGGTACCAGTACCGGCGGCTCTCCGGCCAGGAGAGCCGGCTCAGGGCCGGGCGGGGAGATCTCTACACTGTCCGCTTCCAAGTGCCAAGGGGCGAGACGGTTTGGGACGACTTAGTCCACGGCGAGACCCGCTTCAGGAGCGAGGACGTGGAAGACTTCATCATCCTCCGCTCCGACGGCACACCGGTCTATAACCTGGCCGCGGTGTCGGACGACGCCGAAGCCGGTATTAGCGACGTGATCCGGGGCGACGACCACCTCTCCAACACTCCGCGCCAGATCATGCTGTACCAAGCACTCGGGCTGCCGGTGCCGCGCTTTGCCCACGTACCGATGATCCTCGGCCCGGATGGCAGGCGGCTCAGCAAGCGGCATGGCGCGGCGTCGGTAGAAGAGTACCGGGAACGGGGCATCCTGCCGGACGCTCTGGCCAACTTCCTGGCACTGCTCGGCTGGTCTCCGGGGGAGGACCGGGAGGTGATGGAAAGGGCCGAGATGGTCTCTCTCTTCTCTCTCCAGCGTGTCAATAAGAAGAGTTCGGTGTTTGACCCGGAGAAGCTCCTCTGGATGAACTCCCAGTATATTGTGAGGACTCCGGCGGAGGAGCTGGTCCCCTTGATGACCTCCGCCTTGGAAGAGGCGGGCGTGATCTCCGGGACCGAAGCCCAGGAGCGCCGTGACGACCTGGCGCGGTTGGTCGAAGCGCTCAAGCCGCGTTCCCACACGGTGCGCGAGATGGTGGACCAGGCGCGGGTCTACTTCGGGCCCGAGGTAGAGTACGACCAGCAAGCCGTGGCCAAGCACTGGCGGCACGCGGGCGAGGTCGCGGCGCGGCTGGAGGCCGTGCGCGACGCGCTGGAGCGGCTCGACGCTTGGACGCCCGAGAGTATTGAAGAGGCGTTGCGGAGTGCGGCCGGGCAGCTCGGGGTCGGGTTCGGGAAGGTGGCCCAGCCGCTCCGGATAGCGCTCACCGGCTCGGCAGCCAGCCCCGGTATCGATGTGGTCGTCTCGGTGCTGGGACCAGAGAACGCGCTAGGGCGCCTCGAACTAGCCCTGGAGTGGCTGCGCCAGGACTCGGGAGGGAACTCTTAGGTGGCTTTTTATCCGGGGAATTAAGGGTTATCTTTGCTTCCACGGCCGCCCCCGTAGCTCAGGCGGATAGAGCGCCGGATTCCTAATCCGGAGGCCACAGGTTCGAGTCCTGTCGGGGGCACTGCCCACCCGCTACCTTGTGCGCTGCTCATCGCCAAATAACACCGTTCATGGCTGCTCCCACAACCGACACCCGCGGCGCTAGCCCGGCCCCCGAGGACGAACTCTCGGCCCGCGCCCTGGAGGCGCTGGCCTGGACACAGAAGAACGCCCGCTGGACGATCCTGGGGCTGGCCTCCGTGGTCATCCTGGTGGGGGGGCTACTCTACTACCGCTCCTACAGCGAGGACCGGCGCGCGCGGGCGGCCAGCGACTTCATGCAGGTCGAGGTGTCGGTGCAATCGGGCAACGTGCAACTCGCCCGGCGCGACCTGGAGTCGTTCATCGCCCGCTACGACGGCACCATCTACGCCGACGAGGCGCGCTTGGCGCTGGCGCGGCTCTACCTGGACGCCAGGGAGCCCGCGCGGGCGGTGGAAACGCTGCAACCGGCGGCGGCAGATCTAGACGCGCCGCTCGGTGTGCAGGCAGCCCTGCTACTTGGCGTCTCGTACCAGTCCGCAGAGCGGTACGCCGAGGCGGTGGAGGTGTACCGGCGCGTGAGCCGCGAAGCCCCGCTCGACTACCGGCGGCGCGAGGCGCTGGAGCGGTTGGCGCTGGTCCACGCCGGGGTCGGCGATCACGCTGACGCCGCGGGGGCGTACCGGGAGATTCTGGCGTCTTTGCCGGACGACTCGCCCGAGAGGCCGTACTACGAGATGCGGCTCGCCGAGAGCGAAGCCCGCGCCAGGGCGGCCGCCCGCTAGCGCCCTTTCCTTTCAGGTGACACCCTTCGCGGCGGCGCTGCTCGAAATACCCTACCCCTGGCTAGACCCGGTGGCCCTCGACCTGCCGGGGCCCATCGACCTGCGCTGGTACGGGCTTTCCTACCTGGCCGCCTTCGGGGTCGGTTACCTGATCCTCAAGTGGCTGGCCCGCGAACGGTTCCTGCGGCTCGACCAGGAGCAAGTGGGCGACCTCTTGGTGGCTCTCATTGTAGGCGTTTTCCTGGGTGGCAGGGTCGGCTACATCCTCTTTTACGACTTTTCCTCCTTCGCCGCCAACCCGATCCGCATCTTCAAGGTTTGGGAGGGGGGGATGTCTTTCCACGGCGGGTTCATCGGCGTGATCTTAGCAGCCGTTTGGTTCGTGCGAACCCGCCGGGCTAGCTTTCTGGAGTTGGGAGATTCGGTGGTCTTGGCCACTCCGCTAGGTATCTTCTTCGTACGCTGCGCCAACTTCATCAACGGTGAACTGTACGGCCGCGTTACCGACCAGAGCGTGCCGTGGGCCATGCGTTTTCCCACCGACCCGGTGGCACTCCGGCTCCTGGGGGCCGACCGGGCGGACTCCATGCGCGGCCGGGAGCAAATCATTTCCCAGGCGTACGAGAGCGGGTCGTGGCAGGCGGTCCGTGACCAGGTGCCGCTGCGCCACCCCTCGCAGCTCTACCAAGGGCTCACCGAGGGGCTGCTGGTGGCGGTAATCTTATGGCTCTTCTTCTGGTGGACGCGGAAGCGCGGGTGGCGGCCTCCTCACGGTACCTTCGGGGCCCTCTTCTTGCTCCTCTACGGGAGCTTCCGGCTGGTGACCGAGAACTTCCGCCAACCCGACGCCCAGTTTCGCGGCCCCGGCGACCCCCTGGGTGCCGTGCTGGGGCCGCTGACCATGGGGCAAGTGCTGAGCGCTTTGATGCTCTTGGGGGGGATCGGACTCTTGGTCTGGCTCTGGCGGCGGGCGGCTACTCTCCGAGCGCCCGGTCCCGGATGAGTAGCAGGATGCTCGCGTGGCCCACGATGAGGTACTTGGTCTCGTCGATCTCGACCTCGATGGCCGGGCTGCGCAGAAAGACGGCGTAATCTCCTTTCCTCGCCTGCAGGGGCACGTACTCCATCTCCCCCGTCCCCGAGGGGCGGCTCCACGGCTCGCCCTGGTCGGCGCTGCGCGCCATGGGGTAGCCCGGCCCCACGTTTACGATGTAGCCGCCGCCCACCTTTTCTTTCTCGGCCACACCCTGGGGCAGGTAGAGTCCCGAGGGGGTCTTGTCGCTCTCTTCCGGCTTGATCAGGACCTTGTCTCCCACCACCACCACTTCGCGGTTCGGCTTCGCGCTCATTGGGCGATTCGATTCGGGTACTAGAGTGCCGCGCCAAGGGGGCGCTCGCGGATTGTAAAGGTAACCCATTTTTCAGCCGTTTTCATCCGGGCGGGCGGGAAGAGTTGCCAGCAGAGCCAGAAAGGGTTATACGGAGGCGTGAAGCGCGCGACCGTACCCCTCGCTCCCGGCCCGGAGTTCGACCTCATCCGGCGCTTCTTGCGGTACCGCCCGCCGCTAGAAACGAAGGGTGTGCTGGTGGGGCCGGGCGACGACTGTGCCGTGGTCAGGGGAGACGGCGTCGCGCTGTCGTGCGACGTACAGCTGGAGGGTGTCCACTTCCGACGCGAATGGCTGGCGCCCGGAGAGATCGGCTACCGCTCCGTGGCCGCCGCCCTCAGCGACCTGGCCGCTACGGCGGCTCGCCCCATAGGGGTGCTGGTCTCTCTGGCGGTGGCCGGTCGCGACGCGGACGGCTTTGCCGCCGCGCTGATGGACGGGGCGGGGGAGGCGATCGATCGCTGCGGCGGGGCTTTGCTGGGCGGGAACTTGAGCCGCTCTCCGGGTCCGCTCTTGGTGGGGGTGACGGTTGTCGGCGAGTGCCCGGAGCCGGTGTTACGAACCGGAGCCAAGGAAGGCGACGAGGTGTGGGTTAGCGGGGAGCTGGGCGGGTCGGCCCTCGCGGTGGCGCTCTGGCAAGAGGGAGTAGAGCCGCCCGGCCCGGCGCGAGACCGCTTCGTCCGGCCCCGGCCGCGGCTGCGGGAGGCGCTGTGGTTGGCCGGGCGTAAAGTACCCGCGGCGATGATCGACCTCTCGGACGGGCTGGCCGGCGACGCCGCCCATTTGGCCGCCGCCGGCGGTGTCGCCGTGGTGCTGGAGTGGGACCGGCTACCGGTCCAACCGTTACTCCGTAGACACGAAGCTAAAGCGCAAGCAGTACTCCGCTTGGCCCTCTCTGGCGGAGAGGATTTCGAGCTTTGTTTTTGCGCCCGGAAGGGGAGCGTGGAGCCGCACCTGGAAGAGTTCGAGAAAGAGTTCGGCTTGCCCCTTACCCGCGTGGGGCGGGTGGAGGCGGGAGAGGGAGTGGCTCTAGACCGGGATGGCGAACGGCAACCGCTCGACTCCGGCGGATACCAACACTTCGGATGACGGCGGTCTTACGGACCGGCTGGGTGCTGGCCAACCTCGTCTGGGCAACACTCTTCTTCGCGTCGGTGGTGTTCGTGGCCGCGCTCCTCGGTCACCGGGGCGGCTGTTACGACTGGGTGGCGCGCGGCTGGACGGGCGTGCTCCTGTGGGCCAGCGGCACCCCGGTGCGGGTAGAGGGCCTCGAGCACGTCTCGGGTGGCGAGGGGCGCGTGGTACTCCCGGCCCACGTCTCCTGGTACGACGTGTTGGCCATCGCCAACGTCATGCCGGTGCCCTCGCGCTTCGTGGCCAAGAAGGAGTTGGCCAAAATCCCCATCTTTGGGCAGGCTTGGCGGGCGGCCGGACACATCGAGATCGACCGCTCCGACCGGCAGGCAGCCATCGACAGCTTGAACCGGGCCGGCCGCCGCCTCCACGACGAGGGCATCACCGTCATCATATTTCCCGAGGGAACCCGCTCCCGGAGCGGCCGGTTGCAGAGGTTCAAGAAGGGGGCTTTCATGCTCGCCGCCGAAGCCGGGGTCCCCCTGGTTCCGGCCGTGGTCGCGGGTAGCTACCGGGTCATGCGCCCGGGCACCTGGCTCATCCACCCGAGACCTCTCACCGTACGCTTTGGCCCGCCGGTCTCGCCTGGCGGCACGGACCCTGAAGAGATCGACGGGGTTATGAAAGAGGTGCGCAGCGCCCTGCTTCGGTTGGGCGCCGGGGAAGAGCCGCGAGAGGCCCATTGAGCCATAGAAATACCTTATCGGTCATCATTCCGCTCTCGGTTTTACTCGCCGGGTGTGGTGGCGGGGCCGAACTCCGGGGCGAATTCATGCCCGGCACCCTGGACGGAGACTCGGTCTTCGCTTGGGTGGTGGGCGGTCCCGAGCGGGTGACGGTCGAAGACGGGCGCTTCAAACTGCGCGGCGTCCCTGCCGGCGAGGAGCCCATCGACCTGCGCTTTTCGAACGGCTCCGAGAGTGCGCGCATGCATCTCTTGGGGGTGGATGGCTCCCTGGCCATGAGCGGTGTCTGGGTAGACGGTTCCAGCGGACTCGCCTTCCCCTCGGCGGTGGCTCTGGATGGCGACCGGGTGGTCCTGGTCAACGGGCTCCGTTTCGCCGATCTCTCCGCTGTTCCGGACCCGGTGGAGGTCGAAGGGGAGGTGCTGGGCGCGGCGTCCGGGGTGCTGGCGGTCCGCCCCGAAGACGAAGCGCTTCCGGACCTGTTCGCAGTGATCGATGAAGCCACCGAGGTGTCCGATGCCTCCGGCGGTTCCCTCTCGCCCGGCCGGCTGGAGCGGGGAGACCGGGTGCTGATGGAGGCCGCGCGGAGCGGCTCCCGGCTGCGGGCGCTACGGGTAGTGTTTTTGAACGGGGCTCCGGCTCCGGCTGTGGACGACGCCCCACCGCCCGCCGCGCGATCCGAACCGCCCTCCATCTTGCCCATACTGGACGACGACGGTGCACAAGGTGGTGGTGATGATGATGATGATGAAAGGGAAGAGCGCGAGGAAGACGAACCCGAAGAGGACGAAGACGAGGCCCGGCCACCGCCGCGGCCCGGGCGTGAAGACGGCCGCCCTCGCCTACCCGCCGACGAGGTCGATGATTGGCTGGAGAAACAGCGCGAGCGGCTGAGGGAGATGCGCGAGCGCGCGCGCGAACGGCGCAACCCTGACTGACTACACTTCTTCCCGTTCCGAGCGGACCACCGTCTCGTCGTCCTCGCCCACCACCAGCCACCGTCCCCCCCGCAGTTCGAGCAGGTACTCGGTGGTGGCCTCCCCGCTCCACTCCTCCTCGGGCCCCTTGAAGTCCCACGTCTTGTCTACCAGGGCCCGCGCCCGCCCCGGCCGTGGAAAGGTAACCGCCCGGCGGCCGAGCTCCATCTCCACCTGGTCGTAGCTCTCCCTGGCCGAGACCCGGTCGGCCCGCAGCTCCTCCCTGGTATATCCTGGCTGGTTGTAGAAATCGACCCGGCTTGCGTAGTGGGACAGGTGCCGGCCGAGGTCTCCGTCCAGCCAGGCCCGATTCAAGTCGGCGATCACCCGCTGGACGTCTTGTGCGGCGTCGGGCCCCTGTTCGGGGGTCGTTTCCTCTATGAGGCGCGAAGAGACCGACGCCTGTAACTCCCGTACGGTTTCGGGAGTGGGCTCCACCTCCGGGGGAAGGTCTCCGCCCCGCCCCTGCGCGATCAGCCAGAGCGCGGCGCCCACCAGCAGTACGGTGGCCGCACCGGCGGCCAGAGCGGCGCGGTTGGGGCCGCCCCACCCGCGCCGAGGCCGGTGCGGGCGCGTGCGAGGCGGGGTGGCGGGGGGTGGGGCCGCCAACGTCTCGTCTTCGGCCGGAGCCGCCGCCACGGTGGCCTCTGCTCCGGCTTCGGCCGCTTCGGTAAGGGCTTCGGCGAAGTCCGCGGCCGAGCCCGGCCGCCCGGCCGGATCCGGCTTGAGAGCCCAGCCGATCACGCTCTGGAGCGGTCCGGGTACGGCGGCCCACCTTTCGCTCTGCTTGGGCGGGACGGGTTCGCCACGGGCTAGCTGCTCCCTTTCGTTATCCCCGAACGGCCTCTCCCCGGTGAGCAGTTCGTACGCTACCAAGCCGAGCTGAAAAACGTCCGAGGCCGGGGTCAGGGTCCGCTCCGGGTCGAGCTGTTCGGGCGAGGCGTAGGCCGGAGAGTGGGGCTTGTGCCCGGCCACGGTGAGGTCTTCCTCGGCCTCTCCCTCGGTTTGCAGCGCCTTGGCGATGCCGAAGTCCAGGATGCGTACCGAGCGGATCGGCTCGCCCGGCTTACCCTCCAGGAAAACGTTTCCCGGCTTGACGTCCCGGTGAACTATGCCGGCGGCGTGACCGGCGGCCACCCCGCGCGCCGCCTCGAGCAGGACGCGAGCTGCCTCCGCCTGCTCGAAGCGCTCGCCGGCGGCCAGGGCGTCCTTGAGGTCGCGGCCACGCATACGCTCCATCACGATGAAGTCGAGGTCCAGCTCTTCGTCCGTGCCGTAATCGTAAACCTGGACCACGTTGGGGTGGTGGGGGATGCCCGCCGATGAAGCGGCCTCGCGCCGGAGCCGCTCGCGCAGGTGGTCGCGGGTGGCGTCGTCGGTGCCCGCCGAGAGAGAGATCACCTTGACCGCCACCTCCCGGCCCAGCCGTTCGTCCTTGGCCTTGTACACCACGCTCATCCCGCCCCGCCCGAGCGTCTCGGCGACGGTGTAGCGCCCCCCCAGGGAGCGACCGATCAGGAGTTCGTCGAAGCCGGCCATTCAGGTGTCCCTGAACAGGACCGGCACCCCCTCTCCGATCCTGCGCCCCAGGAAGCGGGCGTCCCAGTTGGTGAGCCGGATGCAACCGGAAGAGGTCGCGTAGCCGATGGACGACGGGTCACTGGTGCCGTGGATGCCGTAGTGCTCCTTGGACAGCGCCATCCACACCACGCCCACCGCGTTGTTGGGGCCGGGGGGGATCTTGGCGTCAGGGTCGTTGGGGTCTTCGCCGGTGAGGAGCTCGGGCTGGTAGTGCCACCACGGTTCCTCGGTGATCGAGACCACCCGGTAGCGTCCGTCCGGGGAGGGGTTGTACTGGGAGCCGAGCGTGGAGGGGAAGTGGAAGAGGAGCTCGCCGCTCTCTCCCTCGGCGTGGAGGTAGCCGCCGCCGTCGGAGACCACCAGCCGACCGACGCGGGCAGCGCTTGCCGCGGCCGGGTCGCGCACGTTGGGCACTGAAATCGTCTGCCCGGCGCGGAGACTGTTGAGAGCCCGGCCCGGATTCAGCTTCTCCAGCAGCTCCGGGGTGGCGTGGAACGTCTCTGCCAGCTTCTCGCCCAGGGATTCGTAGCACATACACTCGAGTTCGGCCTGGTCGTAGATGTCTTCGGGGATGTCCACGAACGGACCGGCCACTTCGCCGGCCGTGAGCCGGTGGGCGCGGACCAGCCGCCCGGGGTCGCCGCCGCGCCCCGCCAGCCGCTCGAAGGTAACGGAGTCGACCACCCCCGTGGCCGGGAGCCCCTCCCGCCTCTGGAACCAGTACACCGCCTTCTCGGTGTTCTTGCCCCAGCGTCCGTCCATCACCCCGGGCGAGAAAAAGGCGCGGTCCAGGAGGATCTGTACCCGCAGCACCGACGGCCCGGCCACGTCGCCGCTCACCGGTAGAACGGTGGAAGCCCCGTTCACGCGCCCCGGGCTGATCTCTTCCCAGCCCTCGGGAAATGGGGTGGTGTCTCCGTACGCCACCGTGGTGTCGATTTGCACGTACCTCTTCCAAGAGGGGTCGAGCCGCCCCCGCTCCAACTCCTCCCGCGAGAGCCGCTGGTCGCGGCCCCGGGGCGCGACCCCCTCGGGCCCGGCTTCATCCCGGTCGCACCCGGAGAGCAGCGGGGCGGCCAGGATCAGGGCCGGTACGGCCAGTGTAAGTGTACGCATGATATCTGTTATAAGGGACCGGGCCGAGTCGGCAAGCGCAAGCCGTGTGCCCGGGTTGACTGGGGAGGCAGTATTACTGAAGTTTCAAAGCGGGTGGGTGTAAAGCCCGCCACTCGGAGGGTTGGCAGAACGGCTATTGCACCGGTCTTGAAAACCGGCGGGCGCAAGCCCTTCGGGGTTCGAATCCCCGGCCCTCCGCATTTTATCCAAATCCCGATTTTGGGAGGAGGTTGCCTCGGCGCCACGCGCCTCGGCAGGCGCGCGAAGCGCGCCAAAGGTTGATTCTGCAAGGATTCGCCATGCTCCGCGTGGCGTGAATGAAAGCGCGCGGTTTTGAATCAGGAAGTTCGAACCGACTTTTTTGAAGCAATCGCGGAGCGATTGCGGATTTTCATCTTTTGCCAAAATTTTGGCTTGTTTGCTCTGCAAAATGAAACGGGTCGCCAGTTCGAACCGATTATTTGCTTTTTGCTCAAAAGCCGTCAATTTGTCTTTGAGAGATTGCTTTTGGTTGACGAGCCTGTTCCTTGCGGTCTGATACTCGGCAAGCGTTAGGGCGTTTTCAAGATAAGCGGTCATCAGTTTATCCAGCTTCTCGTCAACGCCTGCAATCTCATTTTTTATTTTTTGAGCAAAAAGCTCCGATGATTGAGCGATCTCCGTTTTCTCTTTTTCAAGTTCGCCGGTCATCCAGTCCGCCCAATCATCGGGCAAAGAAACTTTTTGGAGTTCATTTTGAATTGAGGAAATGATGGCGTCCTCCCGAACATATCTTTGCGAGCAAGGATTTTTCCGTTTTGTACATCGCAAATAGTTATGTCCTTTTTGTGTTTCGGTAGTGATAAAACAACCACACTCTCCACAACGGAAAAATCCTCTGTACGCGTAGGGTTTAAGCTCCTTTGTTTTCGGCTTTGATTTTCTCGCCATCACTTCCTGCACTTCGTCAAAAAGTTTCTTTGTGATAATCGGTTCGTGCTTACCCTCATAAAATTCGCCATTGTAGCGGATAAGGCCGTAGTAAAAGGGGTTTTTGAGCAGATATTGAAAGTTTGAAATAGAAAGCTCTCCATCGCGTCGTCCTTTCAGTCCGAGGTCATTGATAATCTTTCGGAGCTGGGCGAGTGTATGGTTTCCGGTGGCGTAGGCCTCAAATGTCTTTTTGATAAACGGAGATTTTTCTTTATCAACACTGATATTTTTTGTCGCTTTATCATTGAGATAACCAAGCGGAGCCATTTGAGGCCATAAGCCATTTTTCAGTTTCTGCCGGTGTCCGCGCTTTATGTTTTCCGAAAGATTATCAATGTAGTATTTGCTCTGCGAGAACGCGATGGAGAGCATAAACTTTCCCTGCGGAGTTGAATCAAACCAAAAAGTCGGGAATTTTAGATCGGCAATTTTTCCAGTATCAACGAGATAAATAATTTTCCCACCATCAACGGAATTTCGCGCCAACCTGTCGGGATGCCATGCTAAAATTCCCGATGCTTCTCCTTTTTCAATACGCGCAATCATGTCGCCAAAAACTGGCCGACCCGGAATCTTGGCGGTTTGTTTTTCCACAAGCACATCAACAACTTCAAGCTGTTCTTTTTTAGCCAGTTCGCGGAGTTCGGCCAGTTGGTCCGCAATACTGCGGACTTGGCGATCCTCTGTGTCCGTTGATTTGCGCGTATAGATGAAAAACTTTTTGGTTTGATTCATATTTGCTCAAAAACCCAAAAGGGCGACCCTGTTGCACCAACTTACCCGAAGGCAAATTGAACAGAATCGCCCGTCTGGATGCTCAAGCAAAATAAATGCCTTACGGGGATTAAGTTGGTGCAAATTCAATATACCAAATTTTGGCAAAACAAAAAAGTCGGTATCCACTTTGTGGATTCTCAAGTTTCTTGAGCCGAACTTCCTGATTCAAAACCGCGCGCTTTCATTCACGCCACGCGGAGCATGGCGAATCCTTGCAGAATCAACCTTTGGCGCGCTTC
>JBOHRN010000006.1:0-13300 GCA_050732775.1 Longimicrobiaceae bacterium
GAGACGCGTTCCGAATACCTTTCCCACCACCTGCCGAGGGACATCGCCTTTGCCCGGGCCGTCCCGCGAGAGCGTGGCCCCATTCAGGTCCGGGTGAGCAGTAGCACTGCATGGGCCACTTCGACAAGCACCACGGTAGGTGAATACCGGGGACGGAGCATCACCTCCCAGGGGGCGGAGCTGATGGTGCTCACCCGCGAGGACGATGGGTGGAAGATCCGGGCAATCCACTGGTCCTCGCGCGCACACCGGCCCTGAGGAGAGGGACGGTTTGTCGCGGGTGAGTACGACCGAGGAGTCCATCGTGGAGCATCGAACTCCGTCCACACTAAATCAGGCTCGTGTTCATCCCTCGAGATCCGATCCTGCTTATCCTGCTTAGGACTACCTTCGGCTATTGGGCGGTACGGGGGCAGCCGGATGTCCCTTCGAGCCCGAGGCGGTCACATCGCCGTCAAGCTCGTGTTCCACGCGGCGTCGTAGCTGGTGGCTCCTGCCCTGCCGCATACGCCCCCCGGAACGCGTCGAGCGCCGAGTCCGCGCGCCGGCCATAACGCGGACCTATGCCGGGTCGTCCGCCTCCAGCCCCTCAATGCGGTGGCGCCAGCGCTCATTCTCCCGAACGCCGGCGGGACGGTAGAGGATTACGCGCACCGCCTCCAGCGTGATCAATCCCCCGCCGATCATCCCGTCCAGCTCGGAGAGGATTTCCTGGACCTTTTCTTCCGTTTCCACCACCTCGACGATGATCGGCAGGTCGAAGGACAGCCGGAGGATGTCGGTGGTATGGACCTTGGCGCTCGCGCCGAAGCCCTTGATCCCGCGGTGGACCGTGGCCCCGGCGAAGCCGCGCTCGCGGAACAGGCGCAGCAGTGCCTGGTGCAGCGCGAGCCCCTGGTGCGGCCCGGACTCGCACTTGTCGCTCTCCCCGAGGAAGATGCGCATCAGCGTGCGCTTTCCCTTGAACCGGTGCGGCATGTTACCTCCCCAATCGTATGGCGGGTTCGGCCAGGACCAATCCGACGGCCACGGCCGCGATCCCGAGAGCGAAGCTGCAAAACGCATACAGAAGCGCGCGCGTCCACTCCCCCGCCTGCATCAGCGCGACGGTCTCGTAGCTCAGCGTGCTGAAGGTGGTGAACGCACCGCAGAATCCCACGGTCAGAAGGGCGCGCAGGTCGGGTGCCAGGGTGATCGCCTCCGTGAAGCGAATCAGGAACCCCAGCGCGAAGGAGCCCAGCACGTTGACGACCAGCGTGCCCCAGGGGAAGGCGGCGCCCGCCCAGGAGTGTACCCATCCCCCGAGTCCATAGCGAGCCAGCGTACCCAGAACGCCCCCGGCGGCGAGATATAAGAGCAACACGGTTGATTATCCTATTCTCAGATGCAAAAAACCTCCTCCGGGGGCGGCACCCGAGAGGAGGAGTCATCAGCGGCAGGTCTGCCGCGGTTTCGGCGAACTCCATCGCCACGTTGTTCGAGCACAGTATAGGGTCGCCGGAAAGTGCGGACAAGACCGCATCCTATGCCTTGGCACGTTCAGCGGCGTGGTGTTCGCGCTCAAGGGGGAGCGCACCGCCATGACCTCAGAAGTAAGTGGCGATGGAGAAGAGGACTCCGGCTTCTTCCCCCAGATTGTTGAACCGGTCGCGCGTCCTCGCCCGCAGGTAGTTCAGCTTCAGGGCGGTATCGCGCGTGGGCCGGAAGTTGAATCCCAGGGTGACACGTTGCACCGAATCGCCGGTGAGATCAGCGTCGAAGTCCACCACGTCGTATCGCGCTCCGGCCTCGAAGAACGAGCCGGGCATGGTGGGCACCCAACCGCGGCCGAACGCACGGACCGTCTGGAGGTAGAGCCCACGCTGCGCCGACGCATAGATGCCGTCGAGTCCCGGAGGTACATCGAGCCTCGCGGTTACCGCCTCTCCACTCCATTCCATGCCCAGAACCGCAACCTCCATGTCCAGCGCCCAGATTGAGAGATCGTTTCTCTCGTCCACCTGCTCACCACCCAGCAGGAACACGTTGTACGCGCCGTGGTGGCCGGAGACGCCAAACTCATAGCCGACCCGCGGGCTCCAGGCGATGCGACCTACGAAGGCGGGCGACGCGTTGTTGTCCTCCGCGTTACCCTTGCCCGCTGGGATCCGTGTTCCGTCCGGCGAATCGGTGATCAGTCCATCGTGAAAGCCGTTCACGGCGTAGAGCTCGTAGGTGAGCCGGGCCGAGCCGCCGAGGCCGAACTGACCCAGGGCACCCAAGCCCGGCTCGGTCAGTGCGGTGCCGATGATCTCGGTGGAGACGAGCGGCCGGTCGGTGAACTCGTTCTGCGGGCTGTCGTGCGCCAGGTTGAAGCGACCGAGCGGCGAAAGGATCGCCCCCGCGCGCAGCGTGAAGGACGGGTGAACGGTGAAGTCGATCGCGGCAAACTCGAGTTTGATCTCCTCGGCGAGCTCCTCGAACTCCAGCTCGGCGCCGATGCGGACGAAGTCGTTGACCTGCGTGGCCGTGAAGATGTTCCACCGCTTGAGCTGGAAGCCCCTCTCCTCGGTCACGCCGTCGGTCTGCTGCCAGCGGGCGTGCGCCTCCGCGTAGCCGCCGATCGCGGTGCGGCCCAGCAGGCGCGTGAGGTACGGCTTGTCGTACACCCCGCCCTCCACGAACGGCCGGGTGCGCGTGGTGTCTTGGGCGGTGGTGTCCTGCGTTACCTGTGCGGTAGCCGGCACGGCAAGGAACCACGTGGCGAGCAACCCCGTCGATAACATCCAGCCGTTCATCGTTCCCCCTGCAGTCGAATGACCAGCTCTCCCCCGGGCGTAACCGTTGCCGGGAAGCGCTGTAGTGGGCGCTCGGCGGGCCCGCGGAGCACGCTTCCCTCGCGATCATAGGTCGAGCCGTGGCAGGGGCAGACCAGTCGCGCCCCCTCGATGTTCACCGTACAGCCGAGGTGGGTGCAGACCGGCGACAGGGCAGCGTACTCGCCCCCGTCCAGCGCCAGTACGTAGAGCGGCGTGGCGGCACCGTCCGGCTGGAGTTTGAGGTACCCGCCCGCCTGCGCGAGCCGCGGAAAGTTGCGGAGGGGCAGTCGCACCGCGCCGCCCGATGGCATGATCCGCGTGACGGCGACAGACGCGCATCCCGGAAGCGCCGCGGCCGTTAGCATGCCGGCGGTGAGCTTTACGAAGTTCCGTCGGTCGATGCTCATCAGAGCGACTCCACGTAAGCGAGGAGCGCCGCACGCGCCTCCGGGGTCAGACTGGCGAAGGCGTCGCGGGACCTCTCGGCCTCGCCGCCATGAAGCAGGATCGCTTCCTCGACGCTGCGCGCTCTGCCGTCGTGCAACAGGAAGGCGTCGCCGTTCAGGAAGTCGCGCATCACCCGCAAGCCCCAGAGCGGAGCGGTCTTCCATTCCCGGCCGGTCGCGTCCCCATCCGGCCGGTGATCCGCCAGCCCCTCTCCCATGTCGTGGAGCAGGAGGTCCGAGAAGAGGCGGACCGGCTGATTCGAGAGCGCCGCGCTAGTGCTCGGCCCCGTGCGAAGTTCCGGCACGTGACAGCTCGCGCAGTCGATCGAAGCGAAGAGTGCCTCCCCCTCCTCCCGCCTCGGCGTCATCTCACCCGGAGCGGGGGGCGCGAGGAGCCGGATGTAGGCCAGCACGGCACGGAGTTCTTCCGCTGGCAGCTCCGGATCCGGCACCCGGTCCGCTGCCTCCGTAGCGCGGCTGGCCAGTGGGTTTTTATTCTCGATGGGCAGGAAGTCGTTGGTGATGCCGATGTCCTCGTGATACGCCTTGGCCACTTGCAGGAGCAGACTGCTCACCGATGCCTTGCGGCCGAATCGCCCGAGCTGCGGCACGCCTTCGGGGAACTCCTCGTCGGCGACGAACCCACCCGGCTCGTCGGTCGGCACGAAATCGTCAGGCACCACGTAGTTCGGACGCCCCGAGATGCCGTCCCCGTCCGCGTCGCCGGGGTCCGCGAGCGCGAGAATCACGGACTCGGGGATCGCCTCGATCAACCCGACACCGAACACGGGCGGCGGCAGCCGAAAGGAGGTCTGCACCCCCTCTGGTAGCCGCTCTGGCACCGCTCCCGCGATCGCCTTGTCCTGAAGCTGCGGCCCGCCGAGGTGCGGCACCAGGTCGTCTCCCCGGCTGAAGCGAATGAATCCGTTCTCCGGCCGGCCCCGGCCATCTCCGCTGTGGCAGGAGGCACAAGAGACGTTGTTGAAGATCGGGCCCAGGCCCTCACTCGGGGAGAACGGCCGCCCGAATCCCTCATCCCCCCGTATAAAGGCCGCGAGCTCCTCTTCCGTCAGTCCCGGAAGGGGTCCGTCCAGTACGTCTCCGGGATCCGGCGTCCGAGTAGTCAGGGCATCGCAGCCGACGATCATCGATGCCAGGACAACCGCGACAGCGCCCGGCAGCATAAGCCGAGCATGGTTCTGGAAACGGGTTGGGGGCCCATCGGCCCGCGGGGCGGGTTCTCGCTGTTCCATTTCGAATATCTCCTTTCCGACTCTGATCGCTTCAAAGGCAAGGCGGCGGCCCCCTTGGCCGCCGCTCAGGATTCCCCGCCCCTCAGGCCGCCACGAAGAGCCCGGTGGCGTACATCACGAGCAGGCCCAGGATCAGCCCCGCGGCGTTCAGGGGAGCGGCGAGACTGGTTCCGGTTCGCCGGGCGAAGAGGCGCCAGAGCTCGTAGACCACCTGCGCGATGGCGCCCACTCCGATGGCAAAGAACAGCGTGGTCAGGGTGGGGGAATAGGTGAACCCGCCGATCCAGGCGCCGAGCACGGTGGGCACCCCCGCCAGAGCGCCGAGCAGCACGAGGTGGCGAAGCCGCGGGTGCTCGTGGGCGATAGGCGCGACGATGCCCAATCCCTCCGTCGTGTTGTGGAGCAGGAAACCGAGCACCAACAGACTTCCCAGGGCGATCTCGCCGCTGGTGTAGGCGGCGCCGATCACCAGCCCTTCTCCCAGGTTGTGCAGGCCGATGCCGAGGGCGATCAGGGTGGCGACGTAGAGTGGCGAGCGGCCGCCCTCGCCTTCCTGCCAATTACCCAGCGCGGCGAGCGCCAGCGGGGTGCCTAGCGCGCCGAGGAGCACCAGGCCGAGCCCCTGAAACGCGCCTGGCACCAGCGCGGCGAACTCCAGCGCCTCGGCCAGGGCATCCACCCCCAGGAAGAGGAGCAGCCCGATCGTCAGGCTCAGGAATAAGTCGAGCCAGCGCCGCCTGATGCCGCGCAGGAACGGCAGCCAGAGCAGCCCCAGAAAGACGGGGATCACGCCGACGTAGACGCCCAGGAGGCCGAAGGTGGTTAGATAACGGGCGTTCGCCGATGGAGTCTGCGTGGCCACCTCGACTCCACCCGAGAAGGTGAGCCCGGTGCTGGTCAGCAGCACCACCTCGTGCGGTTCTCCCTCCACCCAGGGGTAGGGAATGGCGACGGTGCGGCTCTCCAGCCGGCCGACCGTGCGGCTGCCATCCAAGGTGTGCGCCCAGACCGCGTCGTCTACGAGCACTTGCGCGATGGTGACAGGCTCGGGACCGCCGTTAGTCACCCGCACCTCCATCTCACCCGGGGCGGGGAGGGTGATCCGCCCGACGGTCAACTCCTCCACCGGCGGGAAGGCCTGCTGAAAGACGCCGAGCGGCCCGAAGCGCAGGAAAAGGAAGACCAGCGCCGCCAGCAGGACGAGCGGCATCAGCCCTTTGAGCCAGAGCGGGGTGGTAGAGGGTGCAGCGGGTGTAGAAGGCGCGGGCTTCTCCGCCACTGCCGCTCTCGCGTCAGACATCGGTTGCCTCCCGCACGTCGAAGATCCCCACCCAGCCCAGCTCGGCGAACTCACTCTGGTGAGCGTGGAACATGTACCGTCCGGGGAACTTGTAGGTGAGCTCCAGCACACTCCGCTCTCCCTGGCAGAGCATCACCGTATCGGTGAACTCGAAGCGCTCCAGGTCCGTCCCGGTCCGGTAGAGACGGAAGAAGTTCCCGTGCAGGTGAAGCGAATTGATCAGGTCGAACTCGGTGATGTTCACCAGGTAGACACGCACCAACTCGCCCAGCCGGATCGGGATCGGGTGCTTCTGGTAGTGAAAGGCCGCGCTGTTGATGGCGTAGATTTCGTTTTCGCCGTCGAAATTGGTGTCGAAGGAGTTCATCACCATGACCAGTTCGCGCGCCCGCGGGCGGCCCTCCTTCGGGTCGATGATGAAGGTGCCGTACAACCCTTTGTGGATGTGCCGCTTGAGTGGCACCGAGTGGCAGTGGTAGAGGTGCAGCCCGAAAGGCTCCGCGTCGAACTCGTAGCTGTAGCGCCCGCCTGGCCGGACGATCTCGAAGGTGCCATCCATGATCGCGGTGTGGATGCCGTGGAAGTGGATCGTGTGCGGATGGCTGCCGGCATTCGCGAAGTTCACCCGCACCCGGTCCCCCTCGGTGCAGCGGATGGTGGGGCCCGGGACCTGGCCGTTGTACGTCCACGCCGGAAAGAACACTCCCGGCGCCACCTCGATCTCCTTGTCTACGGCCACGATGTCGTACTCCCGCAGGGTCTGTCCGGACGGGAGACGGGAGAGCTTTCCGGTATCGAAGTGGGTCAGGAATGCGGTCGGGTCGAAGGAGCCCGGGGCGAACTCCCCCACCGCCATCATGTTCTCGTGCGATGCGTGCACTCGGTGCGCGATCCCGCCGGGGCGGGGCGGCTGGATCTTGGAGCCGGATGGCGCTTCCAAGGGCGCCTGCGAGGCCGCCGCGAGCGAGCCTCCACCCGCGGCCAACCCGACCGCACCCAGGGCCCCGGCCTTGAGCATCTCGCGGCGGCTCAGTCTTATTCCGCTAGGTAGCGCTCCTCCTCCATCGGCCTCGGCTCGAGGTATCCGAGGTACACGATCCGCAACTTCTCTTCTGTCGGCCATCATCGCTCCACGATGAAAAGGCGGCGTTTATTTGACTGCGTGAAAGCATAATTTAGAGTAATCTAACAACCGGCAGGAAGGGTGTCAAGCTTGGGGCTGGCTCATCGATGGTGTCGAACCGGACCGCCCCGAGATGGTCGGGGCGCTGCTTTGTCTCGCCCCGGGGTAGGGATCATCATGTACTGGCCACGGACGGGATGACCGGACCGGTCGCGAATGCTCCGGGGAGCGGCGCTCGGTGAGGGCGCATGACGGCGTCGCGTACCAGGTGCTCGAGAACCGGAAGACTCCGTACGCGATCCTGCCGGGCGTCCTGGTAGCCGCGACGGTTGTTGTTAAGTTGGCCGGGTTCCGGGAGCGGCGTCGGGAGAATGCCCCTTCCCGCAACATGCGTCCGTCTCCACTGTCATAAGCGAACGCTCCTCGGCCAGCGAGCTCCTACAAATCAACCCGCCGCAGCAGCTGCGCGTTCAGGGCAACGATCACCGTGCTGAGCGACATCAGCACCGCGCCCACGGCGGGCGCGAGTACGATCCCCCACGGCGCCAGCACCCCGGCCGCGAGCGGAATCGCCACGATGTTGTAGCCCGCCGCCCACCAGAGGTTCTGAACCATCTTGCGGTAGGTGGTTTTGCTGAGCTCCACGATCCGCGCCACATCGCGCGGATCGCTGCGTACCAGCACCACGTCGCCCGCCTCCACCGCCACGTCGGTGCCGGCGCCGATTGCGATGCCCACGTCGGCGGTCACCAAAGCGGGTGCGTCGTTCACGCCATCGCCCACCATCGCGACGTGCTTGCCCTGCCGCTGCAGCTCCTCGATCCTTTCCGACTTCTGCTCCGGGAGCACCTCGGCGAAGACGGTGTCGATGCCCAGCTCGCGTGCCACGGCGTCGGCCACGGCGCGCGAATCGCCGGTCAGCATCACCACCTCGATGCCGTTCTCGTGCAGCCGCGCCACGGCCTCGCGCGCTTCGGGGCGGACCGCGTCGGCGATGGCGAAGACGGCCAGCGCGCGGCCATCCTCGAGCAGGTAGACGGCCGACTGGCCCTGCTCCGCCGCCTTTTCGGCCGCTTTGCGGAGCTCCGGCGCGGGCTCGACCGCTCTCTCGCGCAGCAGGTTGGGACCCCCGACCTCGAGCTCCCTGCCCTCGGTCCGCGCCCGCACTCCTTGTCCGGGGATCGCCTGAAAATCCTCGCTCGCCGGGACGGAGATGCCCTGCTCCTCCGCGCTCGCTACGATCGCGCGGGCGACCGGATGTTCGGAATCGCGTTCGACAGCGGCGGCGAGTCGCAGCGCCTCCTCGTCCGAAGTGCCTTGGTCAACGGCCATCCCCACCACGCGGTGCTCGCCGAGTGTTAGGGTCCCCGTCTTGTCGAAGACCACCGCGTCCAGGGTGCGGGCTTCCTCGAGCCCACGGCGATCGCGTACCAGCAGGCCGTTCCGGGCGCCCAGTGTGGTGGAGATGGCGATCACCAGCGGGATCGCGAGCCCCAGCGCGTGCGGGCAGGCGATCACCAGCGTGGTAACCACCCGCTCGATGGTGAACTCCGCCGAGGCGCCGAGCGCGAACCAGACCACCAGCGTGAGCGCACCCGCCCCCACGGCGACGATCGTAAGATAGAACGCCGCTCGGTCGGCGAGCGCCTGCGCCCGCGAGCGCGAGCTCTGCGCCTGGTCCACCAGACGCATGATGCCGGCGAGCGCGGTTCCTTCGCCTGTGCCCGTCACCTCGACGCGCAGCGAACCGTCACCGTTGGTCGCGCCAGCGATCACCTGTTCACCCTCGGACTTGGTCACGGGACGCGATTCGCCGGTGATCATCGACTCGTTCACCGAGCTCCGCCCCCGGCGGACCACGCCATCGGCGGGCACGCTCGCGCCGGGCCGCACGAGCACGAGGTCGCCATCCCTCAGCTCATCGAGCGGAATCTCCTCCTCCCGGCCGTCCACCAGCCGAACGGCCGTGCCCGGCAGCAGCTTCGCCAGCTCCTGGAGCGCACCCTGGGCCTGGGAGATCGAGCGCATCTCGATCCAATGGCCGAGCAACATGATGGTGACCAGCGTGGCCAGCTCCTCCCAGAGCGGCACCCCCGGGTAGCCGAGCGTCACCACCAGGCTGAAGACGAAAGCAACCGTGATCGCCAGCGAGATCAGCGTCATCATCCCCGGCAGCCGGTCCTTCAGCTCGCGCCAGGCACCCTGCAAAAAGACCCAGCCGCCGTAGAAGAAGACCACGGTGCCGAAGAGGGGCGCGATCCACTGCGAGCCGGGGAAGGCCGGCGGCTGGTACGCCGTGAGCCGCATCAGCATGTGCCCCCATACGATCGTCGGGATCGTCAGCAGCAGGGAGATCCAGAACTTGTTCCGGAACATCCCGACGCTGTGCCCGGCGTGCTCGTCGTGGCCGCCGGCGTGGTGGTGATCGTGCCCGTCGTGCTCCATAAATCAGCGGATATGCTTGTACATCATGTCGATCAGCTCGTCGTACATCGCCTCCGCGTCGTGGTCGCCCTTGCGGATGGCATCGGTCGCGCAGTGCTTGAGGTGATTGCGCGTCAGCTCCCGGCCGACCCCGCGCAGGGCCTCGTGAACGGAGGAGATCTGCGTGAGGATGTCGGCGCAGTAGCGGTCCTCCTCGACCATCCGCTGCAGCCCGCGGACTTGGCCCTCGATCCGCCGCAGGCGCTTCAGGTTGCGGTCCTTGATCTCCGCATCCACGCCCTGCGCCTTGTCGCCCCGTGCGTTCGCGCGAGGATTTCGGGGCGCCATGCTCTCCCTGGTTGCCATCTCTCTCCTCCTCATCTCAAATGGTATCCGCCTACGCCACCCGCGCGGCGCGCAGCCGCAGCGAGTTGGCGACCACGCTGACCGAGCTGAAGGCCATCGCACCGCTGGCCAGGATGGGGCTGAGCAGCAGCCCGAAGGCGGGATACAGCACGCCGGCGGCGATCGGGATGCCGACCACGTTGATCAACCGCGCGAGTCTTCCGTCGACCGCCACGTTGATGGTGACTTCCTGGACCCCGCTCGCGTCTACGGCCGCCTCCGTGGAGGACCGCCCCGCGAGAAAGAAGTACCAGTTGACCCACGCGATGGCGGCCAGCCCGCCCAGGATCACAGTCCATTCGATCGGTGTCATTGTGCCCTCCCGAGGTTGCGGGTCATCCCCTCGATCGTCAGCGATGTGCGCTCCATGCCATCATGCCGGTATCCTTGATCCCATACTCGAGGATCCAGAATAGTTCTTCGTCACTCCAACCGCTCCCCGCGGCACTCAGTGATCCGAATGGTCGCTCATCTCGTTCATGTCGTGCCCATCGTGCATGCCGTCGCCATCCGCCACCAGCCGCATGGCCGCCGACATCGAATCGAGAACGCCATAGCTGCCCATCCGCATCGGATCACCGCCCAGGAAGACGCGAAAGCCGGCGGAGAGACTCCAAAAGCTGTCGCCGCCGAACAGCGCCTCCGGATCTACGCCCCCGCGCTCTGCCCAGACCTGGTTGTGCTGCACCTCCGCGAAGGGGCGAACGCTCAACGGGTAATCCGTCAGTTCGTAACCGTAGCCGACGGAGTTGATCAGCCAGCGAGTCGCCCCCTCATCGCCTCCATGGGCGTGGTCGTAGCGGAAGAACTCATCCGTGCCCAGCGCACCTTCCCGGTGGTACTCGGGCCGGGTGGCGTACTCGATCCGGTAGTAGGGCTGGTGGCGCCCGTCGGGCCCGAGTTCGGCCAATGTCTCGCCCAGGATGGAGTAGTAGCCCTCCGCCGGCCCCTCGATCTCGCTGCGCGAGGCCTCCGCCAGAGCGTAGAGGCGGCCGAAGCCGTACTGCCGGTCGTGGCGGATGGCGCCGTTCATCAGATAGGTGGTCGGCTCGCCGTGCCCGTGCTCGACCCGCGCGTACGACGCCGAGACCTCCCACGGCGCGAGGGGGCCGAACCCATCGCCGAAGCGCTGCGCCGCGCGCACCGACCAGGAGTCGCCGAAGCTCTCGATGTTGGAGAGGTCATACGGGCCCTCTGGCTCCTCGCCGCCGAAGAGACCGGCCTCGACGCTGAAGCCGCCGTCGGTGAGATAAGCACCGCTCAACGTCCACCGCTCGAGCATCTGGGAGAGGTGGTGGTTGGTCGGGTACTTGAGCACCGGCCGCGCCATCGGGTCGTCGGTGCCGTACGGCGCGAAGCCCTTGCCCGCGGAGATCGAGAAGGCACCCCCCGGCGCATCCCACAGGTTGAAGCTGAGCATCAGCTCGTGCAGGAGGGTGTGCGGGTGGCGCTTGTCGATGAAGCCCTCGCCCCAAGCGCCGAAGGTGTACTCGCCCTCGTCCAGCGTCACGCCCTCGAAGTTGAGCGTCGTTCGCAGCACCAGGCGTGAGCCGGGGCTCTCGAGGTTCGCCATGATCGCCGGCTGCGTGAGGTAGAACTCCTCGTCGTTCAGCGGCGAACTGCCGTCAAAGGGTGTAGCCCAGGTCCCGATCGGAACGGCCTGCGCCATCCCCATCAGGTGCCAGCCCCCGCCGAGCGGCGCCATCAACATCCGGTGCGGCATCTCCTGACCGGCCATTGCCGCGTCCATGGTATCGGCCGCGGGTCGTCCATGTCCGGCGTGCTGCGCCGGGCTCGGAGCCGGGGCAGCGAGCAGGAGCGCGGCTCCCAGCGCCACGCTGATGATAATCTTTTTCATTATCCTATATCTTCAGAAGGTGTGCAAACTCTTCTCTATCCATCGTGTCCGCGGAAGCTCAGGAGGAGATCGAGGTCACGCAGCAGCCGCCGTCGCTTTACCCATACCCCTTGCGCTATAGTAATATACCCCTACCCCCTATGTCAAGGCGTAGAGGATCGCCTCGAAACCTGCTGGCCGGCGCCGGACTTTCCGGGCGGCGCACGAGCGGCAAATCCTACGCGAAGCCAAGGCCTGTCGCCGACCGGGCGAGCTTGGTCGCTCGATACGCCAGGCGGTACAAACGGCCTTCTAACCTCCCACTAAGAAAAGCCATACCCAGCGCCCCCCTTCACGCCGGAATCCGGCGCGGAGCCCCGTATAGCCCAGCCCTTCCACGAACTCGGGAGGCGCGGCCCACAGCTCCGAGCCGTCTACCCGGGCCACGCCCCGGTCGAGCAGGAAGGGGAGCCGGTCCAAGCGGCGGTAGCGCTCCCTCTCCCACGCCGCCAAGGCCGTCTCCACCCCCTCGCCCCCCGACAGCGAATAAACGAACTCCTTTGACATAACCCGGCCGAGACCGTCAATATCCCGCCGGGAAGCGGCCTCGCGTACCGCCAGGACGAAGCCGGCCAGAGACCCGCCGGCGGCAACGGCCGGTGAGGCCGGCCGGTGAATCACCCCACTCCGGGCCACCTCACCGGCGAGCGTCTCGGTACACACCTCGCAGCGTACCCGCAGCGAGCCCGCCGACTGGCCCGGGGCCACCACCTCTAGCCGGGTAAAGGGGTGGGGGAGGAGGACCGGGCGAGTCCCGCTCTGGACCACCAAGTCGGCGGCGGCGGTCCAGACAGCGGCCGGGAGGGGGGGCGGTGGTGGGGCGGGAGCCGGGGGTGGGGGCGGGGGCGTACATCCGGCGGCCATGACCGCGGCGAGAAGTGAGACGACTGTTCGCACGGGAAGCAGGTGTAGATGTCAAAAAGAGTTGACCACCCCCAGTTTGGCGAAGGGGCAGCGGGCCGGCAACGGGCGCGGCTGATCATCGCTTGCGCCACCAGAGCCGAAGCCGCTCCCCTGCGCCCGCGCTTGGCCCGCACCCGGGAGTTAGAACTCGGACGCAGGCGGGCGTGGCGAGGCGAAGTCGCTGGCGTGCCCGTCCTTTTGCTCCCCACCGGCGTGGGCAAGACCAATACCGCCCAGGCCCTGACCGTGGCGCTGGAGAGGGGCGGGGTCTTGGGCGTCCTCTGCTTCGGCGTGGCCGGCGCGTACACCGCTGCGGGGGTCGAGCCGGGCGGTGTAGTACTGGCCACCTCGGAGGCGTACGGAGACGAGGGGGTGGAGGCCCCGGGCGGCTGGCTCTCCACCGAGGAGATCGGCTTCCCGCTCTTGGAACGGCCACTCCGCCACAACGCCTTTCCCCTGTCTCCCGGCTGGGTGGAGCGAGCCGGAGAGGCCCTCCGGCGGGCGGGGATCAGCTTTACCAGCGGCAGCTTCGTGACCGTGTCGGCGTGCTCCGGCACCGAGAAGAGGGGGGTCGAGCTGGCCCGCCGCTTCGGCGCGCTGGCCGAGAGCATGGAGGGTGCCGCGGCCGCCCACCTGGCAACGCTTTACGGCATCCCATTCCTGGAAGTGCGAGCCATCAGCAACCTGGTGGAGGACCGGGACCGCGGGCGCTGGCAGCTGGAGGAGGCGTGCGCGGCGGCCGCCGCCGCCG
>JBOHRN010000007.1:0-28188 GCA_050732775.1 Longimicrobiaceae bacterium
CGTTGGGCGGCTTGGTCCGGCGTTGATGCAAACGCAAGCCGGGTGAGCACTGCGCGGAGTGCCCACCCGATAATTCGCTGCTCCTGCTCGGCACCCTCTTATGCGGCCATTTCTCGGCAGGCCGCAGCGCATCGGCGGCAGGCTTCCGCACAGCGTTGGCACGCCTCCGAATCGAACTTCGCGCACTCGCTCGCGCAGGCCTCGCAGAGATCCGCGCAGATGCCGCAGACCTGCTGCGCGTAACGCGAGCTGCGGGCCAGCATTGGGACACACGCCGAGCACAGGTCCGTGCAGTCGAGGCAAAGCCGGAGACACTCCGCCATTTCCGCCTCTCCAATGTGCTCGCTCAGGCACGCGTTCGCTGCCTCAATACACTCATTGCAGGCTTCTATGCACGCCTGCATTTCCTTGGTTGCCGTCGCCATACCTCACCTCCTCTTGTCGTGGGTTGTTTTCGGGAAGATGGGCTCTACGCCGCTTGGCCGATCCCCGCCGCTCGGAGCGATTCCGCAGTCGGGCCGCCGTTCGCGCAGCACTCCGAGAGTTGGCCATTGACGACCACCGCAGGAACGGAGCGAATCCCGAGATCCTTCGCCCGACGGGCAACATCCGGGTTGTTCATGTCCAGGGTGGTGACCTCGCACGAGTCGCACGCGGTGCGTTTCACCAACTGGACCGCCTCGTCGCAGGCGGGGCACCCCGCCGTGAAGACCTCTACTTTACGCTTGGTGCTCATCTTCCCTCTCCTTTGTGGACTGCATGGTTTGTTTCACAAGCCGTGAGCGGGGCCGCCGTCGCACAGACGGGGCAGGACACACTCCCGGTTGTGGCTCGCGTCGGCCATGCGTTCCAAAGCGAGACTCCCATCAGCAGGACGACACCTCCGTATACGACTGGTTCAGAGGCAATTACGAACTGACCCAAAAGCACGACGGCCGCCGCGCCAATGCCCGCTACCAACGGGGCGTACCCCCGGCGCTCGGCGACTCGATACCCAAGGGAGCTCATCACCAAGAGTAGGAATCCCACCGTTAGCGGTACGACGAAGGCCGTGTAGTTCACGAAGTTCAGACCCATTGAGCCGAGAACTCCCGCATACAGAGGCCAGCAAGCCGGGCAGGCGAGCTTAGGCAGCACCGCGATGCTTAACCCCGGCAGTACGATCACTCTTCTGTGCCAACTGTTGCGCGCCGTAGTCGATAACCCCCTCTCGCTCGTCAGCATCAGCTTTCCTGATCTGTATTCAAGGCTTCCAGAATGGGACACTCGCGGGTTGTCCCCTGCCCGCTGCAGGCGTGCGTCAACTCCAGCAGGGTTTTCCTCATCTTCTTCAGGTCTCGAATCTTCGCATCAATGTCCGCGATCTTGGCTTCGGCTTGTGTTTTCACGTCCGCGCTACTCGTAGCCGGATCGAGCCGGAGCGAAGTCAACTCATCGACCTCCTTGAGGGAAAACCCCAGGTCTTTGGCCCGCTGAATAAATCGGAGTCGCGAAACTACGTCTTCCGGGTATTGCCGGTATCCCGCCGCAGTGCGTGGCGGCTCGTCGATCAAACCTTGCTTCTCGTAGAACCGCACCGTCTCCACGCCAACTCCGGAACGGCGGGCAATCTGTCCAATGGTGAATGTTTTGATGATGTCTTCTCCTGTTGCAACCAATCTAAACCCTGGAGTATGGTACGGAGTCAAGGGGCACGCTCCTCAGCCGGATCGCACACGCGGAACTCAAGCTGGCTTCGGTGACGCTGATGCTCGCGGACGAACATCCCGACTACGGCGTCCTTAGCCCCTTGGCGTTTGGCGGTACGGGATCCTCCATTCATCTGCACGTCGATAACGTGGACAGGCTTGCGCGGCGGGCCGTCAAGGCCGGGGCCACGATGGTGATCGAACCCACCGATGAGGGGCAGGGCGAACGTCAATGCCGTATCCGCGACCCGTTCGGGCACGAATGGCTGCTCGGGCATCAGACCGAAGACGTGTCGCCAGAGGAGATCCAGCGCCGTTTCGAGGCCGAGTTCAAACCCGCCGAACCAGGCGCTGCACCTGACCGGCGGGGCACGTAGGCTTTCCGAGGTTCGTAGTTCCCAGTGGCTCTGTCCAGTGATGATCCCGGCCCTCCAGAAGCTATATACGGACAGTAAGGATGTCATAAATGGCTTGGAGCCGGATGACGAGATATGTGCCGAGTTCATCGATTGACAGATAGCTACAATGGATCTCGGGAGCTCTGCGCCACATAACGAGGGTGTGAAGCTATCGCGCAGCATGAGCTGCCGGGCAGTGCCGGGCAAGGCGTGGATCGGTCGAAATCGTTTCGCCGTTGTGTCAGCCGGCCTAGATGCCGTCTTCGAACGCTTGTCACGGGATCACCAGCAGCCAGCTGGCGCGCTCGCGATCCACGCAGCTAGCGCGCAGCGGAACACGAACGGGGTGTCGGAACGCATTCTCGTCATCGCGGGCCCCAAAGATGTCTCATCGATAATGGGGACATCGAACTCACCATCTGTGACCACCACCGTGTCCGGTGGCACCGTGTCCGGCGGCATCGGGAACAGCAAGTCCCCTGCGACGAGGATAGCCGTGAACGTCCCCTCGATGCGCTCATCGCTAACGCTCGTCACGACCACCTCGCCGGCTTCCTGCATGAACAGACGGGCGGGGGAGATATTGCCGGCCGCCACGCCATAAAAGAACAGGCTAAGCCTCGGTGAGTACGTGCCGGGTTGTGTGACCGTCCCCACATCCAATATCAACGCGTCCTGTACCAAGTCACGGGTACGGAGTCCGATGATGGCTACCCCCCCACCCAGAGGGGAAGGTTCAGCCGCCGCAAAGCTGGTTGGTTGAGCGCCTGGCGCCGGATACTCTCCCTGCGCGTCGAAGGTGCCGTCCACCGCCCCCGAGTAGGTGAAAGACAGCGATCCCACTGGGTTCGGCACGGGCTCGACGGCGTCCTTGCAACCAGCAATAAGAATGACGACCAGCAGCGGAGCGAATCGGATACGGGACATTGGCACCTCCGATATGAAAGGAGTTTGGACTAATCGTGCCGCAGCGGGGCGGCAAGAGCACCACCTCGAAGCCCCGTCCGATCAGCCAACGGGCCCAATGATGCGAGGATGCGCAGGCCTCCAGGACGGCGCGGCAGGGCAGCCGGTCGAGCGCGCCGCGAACCGGCGTCCGGCTCACGTTCAGCTTGTCGGTTACCTCTGCGACGATGCCGCCCCACGCGCACCTACGCGGTAATACGGCGGCGCTGGCGCCGGGGATGCCCGTAACAACACTGGCATGAAATTGGCGCCGCTATGCTCGCGGACGCTACGCTAGCGACGGCAACCCGTTACCGGGAGGTACAGATGCCAAAGGCGTGGAGCAAGAAGGACGAGCGCAAGTACGAGCACATCAAGGATAGTAGCAAGCAGCGCGGGAAGTCCGAGGACCGAGCCGAGGAAATTGCCGCGCGCACAGTGAACAAGAGTCGGCGCGAGCAGGGCCGCACCCGTAACAAGAGCACCCAAGGCACCGGCAACCCCAACCGCTCGCTCGAAGCCCGTTCGAAAACCGAACTATACAACCTAGCGAAAGAGATGAATATCGAGGGCCGCAGCGAGATGGATAAGGAGGGGCTCGTGCGGGCTATCACGAAGGGCTGAGACGGGGGCTGCTTCAGCCACCGAAGAGGTGGCGCGGATTCGCCGCCGCCGCCGAGAAGAGCCGCGTCTCCCGGGTCCACTCTGCCACCGTGTCGGGGGAGTGGATTTCGGTCTCTGCGCAGATGAAGGTCCGGTTGAGGGCGAGAGCCGGCAGGAGCGCTTCTCCCTTGGGCCCGTGCTGCACCGCGCTGGTGAGCATAACGAAAGGCACCTCGCGCAGGAGCTGCGAGCGGATACCCACCGAGTAGCCCGACAAAACGTGCCCGGAGACGGTACGGATCACGTGCTCGAAGAGGGGCTTCCGGTTAAGGGCGAGGTTCCGGTCGGGGGAGGGGTTTTGGCTGCGGAAGTCGAACGCGCACTCCACGATGCCGGTGTCCAGGACCAGCCCGCGGGATTTACCCCCGGTGCGGACCTTTTGCAGGAACGCGGGGATCTCTTCGTCCAGGGGTGGCAGGTGCACCTCTATGGCGCCCGGCGGGGCAAGGGTCTCCCCGAAGCCGATCTGCTTAGGCGGTTGGGAAAGGTAGTTGGCCAAGGAGCGGCGTGGATAGCTGTCGCCGTCGCCAGAGGCGGACCTGCGGAACGACACCGTGCCCAGGTTGAGGGAGTCGAAGCCGCTGATGCGGTAGCCGATCAACTCCCGAAAGTGCTGGCCGGTGGGGTCTTCGTCGGCTATGTAGAGGGTGGGCGAAGTGCCGTACCGCTCTCTGTCCGCCCCTTCCGCGCGGGAGAGGTGGACGAGCTTGAGTAACTCTTGAACGTGCTTGAGGTGCAGGTACCTCGGCGACGGCTCCGTCATGGCACGCATCCAAACGGGGTGGGAGATCGAAAAAAGTTACTACCTCTGCTTACGCGCCGCCAGCGTGGGTTTTCATGAGTGCATCTCCTCGTGGTCGAGTCCCGCCGATTGGCACCACTCCCGGTAGGCGAGGGGAGATATCTCCGACGGCTTGATCTCGCTCTTCCCGCCCCAGAATACGTTGCTGTAAGAGACCTGGACGCCGGCCTCTTCCAGGTGGGCGTCGATGGCGGCCTTGTGCTCCAGTAGCGGTCCCTTCTCCATGCCGTGGGCCACGGCCATCAGATTGACGTTTCCGAACGCCGGACCGCCCTCGCGCCAGTAAGCGTGGGTGATCACGTGGTGGCGCCCCACCTCGCGCCCGGCGTCGATCTCCCGACCCGCGGGTACCCGCCAGTGGAAGAGCCCGTTGTAGCGGGTCACGCGCTTGCCCGTGGCCGACGGCTTGACGTGCTCCAGGAAGGTGGAGAAGCGGCCGATTACCCCCTTGGCTTCGAGCTCGCGGCCGACGCGCACGAACTCGCCCGGGGTCACGCCCGCCTCGCCGGCGCGGCGGGCCCACGGAGGCTCCCGGATCTCGTCAAGATCCAACTCCCGTTTCAGAGCCGTGAGCACCCGCCACTGGTGGTCGTCGAGCCGGACTAGTTCGGTGTCGATGACCGCGGCCGGCTCCGGGGCGCGGCTGCCTGGTGGCAGGCCGCGTCGGCGGACGTGTCCCACCCCCAGCTTGAAGAGCTTCTTGGCGGGCATCATGCGGAACTCTTGCGCGCCCGTTTCTTGGGCCAGATAGCGGCAGTGCTTCTCCAGCGAGAACTCACGCGGCACTTTGAGGGTGGTCCAGAGCCGGTACTCGGAGCCCTCGGTCTCCCGGTCGGTGGTGCGGATGACCACGTGGCCCGAGAATGGGTCTTGCCCCGACATGAACTCGAAGGCCCCGGCGAGCACGTCGCCCGGGACCTTCCACGCCACCAGCGCGCCTGGAGCCAGCGAGGTGGTGAGGAGGGTTTGGCGCACGCGCCGGATCACGCCCGCTTCCAACATGGCGTGGATACGCTCCAGAACCGTATCCAGCGGGACGCCCGAGAGCTCGGCGATCTGGCTAAAGGGTCGTTCGTGGAAGCCGTGCAGCCGGTCTTCGGATACGGCGAGGATCTGGGCGTTGACCGAGTCGTCGACGTCGGTGGGCACCACCCCGGCCCTTCTCACTCCTCTTTCTTCTTCACGGCGGTGGTCTCGTACGCCTCGGCGGGGGCGTTCGGCTTAACCCGAACCGATTTGGCCGGTATACCCACGTTCACGTGCCAGGGCCGCACGTCGCGGGTGGCCACCGCCATCGCCCCCACCATGGAGTTTTCGCCCACCTGGGTGCCCGCCAGCACGGTGGCGTGGTAGGTAACGCGCGCGCCCGCTCCGATCACGGTGCGGGCGTCGGTCACGTCTTCCTGGTTCACGATGGAGTGGGTGTGAGAGTAAACGTTGGCGTAGTCCGAGATGGAGACCCGGTCGCCGAGCACGATGCCGCCCCGGTCATCCAGGAGCACGTTGCGGTGCACCACCACGTCGTCCCCCACCTCCAGGTTATACCCGAAGGAGAACTCGACAAAGTGGAAGCACTTGAAGTTATCTCCTACTCGTTTAAATATATACGGCGCTATAACTCGACGAAATCTAACCCCTAGGTGGACGTTTCCACCCAACGGCGACTTGTCGAACATCTGCCACATCCAGATGAGCGGCTTACGCCGTTGGAACTCGTCGGCGTCGATCTCGGAGTAGTACTCGGGCTCGAGCGTGACGTTGCGGGCGTCCATCTGCGCCAGGGCCACGCGGGTGGGGCGGGGGAGCCGCTCCCGATCGGCTCCGGCGAGGCCGGGGTAAAAGATCCCGCTGAGCACTTTCCGGCACAGCTCCCACCTGTCACCGCCGCCGGCGAGCACCTCGGCGATCTGGTCCAGCCAGTCGTCGTAGAGGGTGGCGGCGCCGGCGTGGGGTTCGACCTGTCGCAGGGGGCGGACAACCATAACAGCCGACATACTGGCAACTTTCTTTTACGGCGTCAAATCCGCGTTTACTTCATCCCCTTGACAGCTATCCGATCCCCGCTTATCATCTGCCATGATTGAAAACGATTCTCAATCGCAATACGCTTCGTACAACCACAGCCAACCAAAGGAGAGGTGAATGTCGAAGGGATCGGCGTTACTGTTACTGGTCGCGGGGATGACCTTCTTTCCGGCCGGTGCTCGGGCCCAAACGGGCGACCTGTACGGCACGGTGCGCGACGCGGCGACTGGCGCTCCCGTAGCCGGAGCTCGGGTGGCTATCGGAGGCGAGGCCGGCGACGTGAGCGACGAGCAGGGCCGCTTCAGGATTTCCGGGTTGAGTAAGGGAGCCAAGCAGGTGCTGGCTGAAGCGTTCGCTTACGAAGCGGTTACCCGTACGGTGGAGGTGAGGGGCGCCGGGAGCGTACGGCTGGACCTCCGGCTCCGCCCGGCCGCTCTAGAGATCCCCCAGATAGAGGTGATCGGCAGCCGCAGCAAAGAGGCCCTGGCTCGCATCCCCGGGTCGGCGGCGCTGATCGGCACGCGCGAGTTGCGCGAACGGGTCCCCCTCTCCGGCAACGAAGTCCTGAAGAGCGTGCCCGGCGTTCACGTGCAGGAAGAAGAGGGCGCGGGGTTACGCGCCAACATTGGTATCCGCGGATTGGCCCCGGACCGGAGCCGCACGGTGCTGGTGCTGGAAGACGGCGTACCGGTGGCCCTTAACCCGTACGGCGAGCCCGAGATGTACTACACCCCTCCGATCGACCGGATGAGCCGTGTCGAGGTGGTAAAGGGGAGCGGCTCCATCCTTTTTGGCCCCCAGACCATCGGCGGCGTGATCAACTACGTGACCCCCGACCCTCCGCTGGAACCGCAGACGTCGGCGCGGGTGCAAGGCGGCGGGGGCGGCTACTTTAACTTCCTCGGCCGCGCTGGTGGCAGCTGGCAGAACGTGGGCGCCAACCTGTCGCTGCTCCGCAAGCAGGCCAACAACCTCAGGGGGCTCCTCTTCGAGGTGACCGACGTGACCGGAAAGGTCGGTTTCGGCTTGGGCGGTAGCTCCGAGTTGGGGGTCAAGCTGAGCGTATACGACGAGGTCTCCAACTCCACCTACGTGGGGCTCACCGAGCAGATGTTCCTGGACGACCCGGACCGACATCCTAATCCGGACGACCGCTTGCGCATCCGCCGCTACGCCGGTTCCATCACCCATGAAGCCGGACTCGGGGCGGGGGCGCGGCTTACCACCACGGCTTACGGCTACACCACCAGCAGAAACTGGCAGCGCCAGGACTACAGCTACCAGGACGGGGGGTCCCGCCTCTCTTTCGAGCCCAGCACGGGAAACCGTAACCGGAGCTTCGAGGTGGCAGGGATCGAGCCGAGGCTACAGTGGAACCACGCCTTCTTCGGCGTGCCGGGCGAGCTGGACGCGGGGCTCCGCTTCCATGCCGAGCGGGCGTACGACAGCCGTGTCAACGGGAGCACGCCGACCTCGCGCACGGGAGTCATTCGGGACTACGAGATCCGCACGGGCACGGCCTTCTCGGCGTTTGTCCAGAACCGAGTTCACCTTTTCCCCGGCTTCCGGGTTACGCCCGGGCTGCGCTTCGAGGCGTTTGAGTACGAACGGAATATCTTGCGCGCGCGGGTAAGGCGGCTGGATCCCGGGAGCGGCGAAGTTACCCGCGCGCCCGAGGACGTGGACATCCGCTCGGGGGGCTCTCTTTCCGAGCTTATCCCCGGGCTAGGGGTGAGTTGGCTCCCGAGTGATCGGATTACCGTCTTCGCGGGCGCCCACCGGGGCTTCTCGCCGCCGCGGGTCAAGGACGCCCTGGTCTTCGACGACCGCGAGCTGGCCCCGGGTGAACGGGTGGGCGATCCCGTCTCCCTGGAGCTGGACGCCGAAGAGAGCTGGAACTTCGAACTGGGCACCAGGGCGCACCCGGCCGCCGGAGTGTATCTGGAGCTAACCGGTTTCTTGCTCGACTTCACCAACCAGATCATTGCCCCCTCCCTCTCGGCCGGGTCGGTGGCCCAGGCCGAGCTCGCCAACCAGGGGGAGACTCGCCACGCCGGGGTCGAGAGCGCGTGGCAGGCCGACTGGGGAGAGATTCTGGCGTGGCCGTTCTCTCTTACCACGGGGGTAAACCACACTTACGTAGACGCTGTTTTCGCGGCCGACCGGTTGATGGAGAGCGCGGCCGGCGACACCGTGAACGTGCGGGGCAACCGGCTCCCGTACGCGCCCGAGCAGCTCCTCAACGTAAGCGTGGATTTCGACCACCCGGCCGGCTATGGATTCCGGCTCGACGGTACCCACGTGGGAGAGCAGTTCGCCGACAACTTCGAGACGGCGGCGCCGCTGGCCAACGGCCGCAACGGGTTGATCCCGGCGTACGAAGTCTGGAACCTGTCCGCGCGCTACCGCTTCACGGGGGGAGCGGAGCTCTTCGCCACGGTCAAGAACCTTTTCGACGCCACCTACATCGCCTCGCGCAGGCCAGAAGGTATCAAGCCGGGACTTCCGCGCCTCCTCAACCTGGGTGTGAGGGCAAGTTTTTGAGGCGGGGAAACCCGCGCGGGGGGTTCATCGTACAAGGTTAAGATGAACGCCCCCAACCAGGACGGTGACCGCATGCACGAGATACTCCGCCAGCGCTTTCTGCGCGCTCTCGAGGCGCTCCCCGAGGAGCGGCTGTATCAAGCCCTCGACTACCTTGAGTTCCTCAGCTCCAAGTACAACCGGGAGGGGGCGCCGAAGCCGGTCTCGCCCCTCCAGCGCTTCGGCGAGCGGTTGGAAGACGGCATGCGTCGCCAGCGTGTCGGAGTGCGCGCCATCCAGGGCACCATGAGCGCGCTGTCGGTCGCCAGCAAGGTGGTCTCGGGAGTAGTCAGCCGGGGCCGCGACCTGGCGCGCGGCGTGGAAGAGGTGCTGAAAGAGCCACCGGCCGCCAGCCGCGCGCCCGGGCTCCCGTCTTCACCGCCACCCCCTTCTCGCACCGGGCCCGCGGCCCCGGAACAAGGCTCGGGGTAGACCAGGCCGCGTTGACACGCCTGCCGCTCGGCGCTACCCTTCTTCATGGTAAGCCAGCTGCCCGACAGATTCCTCGGCGAGGGGCTCACCTTTGAGGACGTCCTCCTGGTCCCCCGCCACTCCGCGGTCCACCCCCGCGACACCTCGCTGGAGTCGCGCCTAACCCCTTCGGTCCGGCTGGCCATCCCTCTTTTATCGGCGGCAATGGACACGGTCACCGAGTCGCGCATGGCCATCACCATGGCGCGGGAGGGTGGTATCGGCGTCATCCACAAGAGTATGCCGGTGGGTCGCCAGGCCGAAGAAGTCGACCGGGTCAAGAGGTCGGAGAGCGGGATGATCGAGAAGCCGGTCACGGTGCGGCCCGAAGCCACCATCCGCGAGGCACTGGCGGAGATGGATCACTTTTCGATCAGCGGGGTGCCGGTGGTGGATGAAGACGGCCTGCTGCTGGGCATCCTCACCAACCGGGATCTGGTGTTCGAGACCGACCACGGCCGCAAGGTCGGCGAAGTCATGACCACAAAGGGGCTGGTCACCGCGCCGGTGGGCACCTCTCTGGCCGGCGCCGAGCGGCTGCTGCGCGAGCACCGTATCGAAAAACTGCCCGTGGTAGACGCCGACGGCAAGATACACGGACTCATCACGGTCAAGGACATCCTGAAGCGGCGCCAGTTTCCCAACGCCTGCAAGGACGACCGCGGGCGGCTCCGGGTGGGCGCGGCGGTGGGCGCGGGAGACCGGGAGCTGGAGCGGGCCGCCGCCCTGGTAGACGCCGGGGTAGACGTACTGGTGGTAGACACGGCGCACGGCCACTCCGAGGGCGTGCTGCGGGCCGTGGCGGATACCCGCGAGCGCTTTCCCGAGGTGCAGCTGGTGGGCGGCAACGTGGCCACGCGCGAGGGCGCGGCCGCGCTGGTGGAGAGGGGTGTCGACGCTGTCAAGGTGGGGGTGGGGCCGGGCTCCATCTGCACTACCCGGATAGTTACCGGCGTGGGGGTGCCGCAGATTACCGCTATCATGGAGGCGGTGGCGGGGGCGGAGGGGCGCGTCCCCGTCATCGCCGACGGGGGTATCAAGTTTTCGGGCGACGTGGTCAAGGCGATCGCGGCCGGGGCCGACGCCGTCATGATGGGCTCCATGCTGGCCGGCACCGAGGAGAGTCCGGGCGAGGCGTTCCTGCTCGAGGGCCGGCGTTTCAAGACGATCCGGGGGATGGGCAGTTTATCCGCGATGGAGGAGGGTTCCGCCGACCGCTACTTCCAGGAAGAGGTCCAGAGCGACGGCCACAAGTTGGTGCCCGAGGGCATCGAGGGCCGGGTGCCGTACAAGGGCCCCGCGTCGGACACCATTTACCAGCTCGCGGGCGGTGTCCGCTCGGGCATGGGCTACCTGGGATGCCGGACCGTAGAGGAGCTTCGTACCAAGCCCAAGTTCGTGCGCGTCTCCCTGGGCGGCATGAGGGAGTCCCACCCCCACACCGTTACCATTACGCGCGAGGCCCCGAACTACAGCGGGTGAACCGATGCCCACCCTCCCCCTCCTCCACCTCGCGCACGCTCGCTCGGGCGACAAGGGCGACACCGCCAATGTGGGCGTGATCGCCTACCGGCCCGAGTTCTATCACCTGCTGGTCGAGCAACTCACCCCGGAGCGGGTGGAGCGCCACTTCGAGGGTATTTGCCACGGCGGGGTCGAGCGTTTCGAGCTCCCCAACCTGCACGCCCTCAACTTTCTGCTCCACCAAGCGCTAGGCGGGGGGGGCACGGTCTCGCTCAAGACCGACGCCCAGGGCAAGGTCCTTTCAACGGCGATGCTCCGCCTGGAGGTGGAGGTGCCGGACCAGGTGGCGGCGCTGATCAACGAACGGCAAGCCGCGGGGTGGTGATGGAGAACGGTCCCAGGGTAGAGACGCGCGAGGTGGATGAGGGGGTTCGCACCCTGCTCCTGAACCGTCCCCAGAAGCGTAACGCCCTGGACCGGCGGATGGTCTCGGAGCTGAGGGAGGGGTTGGCGGCCGCTGACGCCGATAGCGCCGTGCGGGTGGTTACCCTCTGCGGAGCGGGTGAGGATTTTTGTGCCGGCGCCGACTTGTCGGAGCTGCTAGTCCTGGCCAGCGGCGAGGTGGAGGAGAACCTGGACGACACCGACCACCTCGCCGCTCTCTTTACCTCGATCCGTCGGATGAAGAAGCCGGTGGTGGCGGCGGTGCAAGGTAGGGCGTTGGCGGGGGGGTGCGGGCTGGCAACGGCGTGCGACCTGGTGCTGGCGAGCGAAGACGCCGAGTTCGGCTACCCCGAGATCCACCTCGGCTTCGTGCCCGCCATGGTGGCGGCGATGCTGCGCCGCAACGTTGCGGAAAAACGCGCCTTCGAACTGATCGTTTTGGGAGAGAGGATCGGAGCCGCCGAGGCGGAGCGCCTGGGCCTGGTAAACCGGGTACTTTCAAGCTCTGAATTTGAACGTGGCGTGGCGGCGTTCTGCTCTGAGTTGGCGGGGCGGAGCGCCTCGGCGGTGGCCCTGTGCAAGCGGCTCCTTTACGGCATCGACGGCCTAGCTTTCGAGCAGGCGGTCCGCGTGGGTGCCGAGCTCAACGTGATCGCCCGCATGAGCCCGGACGCCAGGGCAGGAATCTCGAGCTTTCTCGAGGGGCAGGGGTAAGCTCAGTTCTGGGCGTGGTGTGCCACGCCGTAAACCTCGCGCGTATCACCGCCCGTGGTGAACTCTCCCTCCACCGTGTAAAACACCTCCGCGGCGCGGCGCCCGCGCCGCTCCTCGCCCAGCACCGCGTCAAACCCCGAAGCCGTTACCCGGCCAGTCACCCTTTCCCGGGGAACCCCGAGCCGCCAGGCTGTGGGGATGTCGCGCCGCGCCTCTTCCAGCGGCCGCAGCTCCGTCCACTCAAGGGTAAGCTGCTCTCCACTGCGCTCCTCCTCTCCCAGCCGCGCCCAGCCGGCTTCGCCGCCGGAGCGCGCCGCCACTAGCGGTTCTACGCCCTCTCCGGTGAGAAAGAGCCACTCAAACGGTAGCCCCGCCGCGTCTGCGGAGCCGATGCGCTGGACTTCGAGAACCGGCCCAGTCACCCGCTCTCCGGCCAAGTTCAGTCGCCCCTGCAAGAGGCGAACCCGCAGGGGGCCCACCGGTGTCCAAGCGGCCGCCACGCCCGTGATGTCTAGTCGCAAGGTGCGCTCGCCCCTCTCGAAGAGAAGGGATTCGAGCTCCGCCGGACCGCCCACGAACACCCGCAACTCTTCGGTCGGAAGCACGCGCCAGTGAGTGCCTTGCCCCCAGCTCTGCCAGCTCTGGTCCAGGAATCGGTCCCAGGTGGGGCCGTGAGCCAGCCAGCCGCGGGCCGTCCTCAGTGTGCCCTCCGGGCCGCGAACGGCGGTGAACGAGAAGGGAACTACTAGCGGGGCGCCGTCGCGACGGCCCAGGAACACAAAGGTGCGGGTGTAGAGCTGCCCGGCCGGGGCCGTTTCGGTCGCGGCCGGCGGGGCGGCGTCTTCTCCCGGCCCTTCTCCGCATGAAGCCGCGAATAGTAGGGCGAGGAGCCCTCCGCCACGCACCAAACGGTTCACGCTCTCACCTCTTCTCCAGCTTCCGGTCTGTTCACACACTGCGGGGCCGTTTGCGCCGCTCTCGCTCGAGCCCGTACTCCTCGGCCTGGTCCAGCCACTTGACGAAGTCGTCGGCCGCGGCCCGGGAGTAGAGGACCGGGGTGCCGCCTAGTGCCTCGATCCGCCGCGCGTCGTCCGCGTCGAAGACCCTCACCAGCACCGGCACCCCGGCGCCCGAGAGGTACTGGAGGAGGGCCTGGCTATCGCGGGCCCGCCGCATGGTAGAAACTATGATGCGGGCGTCTTTTGCCCCGGCCCGGCGCAGCACCTCCAAATCCGAGCCGTCGCCGCGGATGGCGGGTACCTCGCCCTCTTCCAACCGGGCGATTACCGAGGGGTCGTCGTCTACCACCAGGACCTGATACCCGGACGAGAGCAGGGTCTCCAGCAGCGGCAGCCCGTTGTCGCCACACCCGAGCAGGAGCACGTGCCCCGAGGGTATGCTCAGGAGTGTGTCCCGCCGCCGCAAGGGGTGCAGGTCGAGCAGCCGCCAGGTTACCCGGTCGGTCGCCAGCAGGGGGGTGAGCAGCATGGTCAAGGCGGTGACCAAGGCTATGAGGGTGAATACCTCCCGCTCCACGTGCCCCTCGGAGAGTCCCTGTAGCCCGATCACCAGGGAAAACTCGCTGGTCTGGGCTAGCAGGAGTCCGGCTTCGATCGAGACCCGGCTCGAAAGCCCGGCCCGCTCGGCCACCACGGTCACTACCAGCGGGGTGAGCACCACCACCAGCGCCGAAAGGATAAGCGCCTTGAGGAAGATGTCGGGAGACGGAACCGACACCAGCGCGCCCAGCGCGGTAAAAAAGATGGCCAGGAAGAAGTCCGACAGGGAGCTGAGCGGCCCCCGTACCAAGCCGCTCACGGGAAAGCCGGAGAGGGCCACCCCGGCCAGGAAGGCCCCGGCTACCAGGGGGAGTTCCAGGGCGTACGACAGCCCCGCCATTACGAACAAGATGGCGAGCGCGGCCAGCAGCATGGCCTCTTCGTCTTGGTGCAACCGGGAGGCGAGAAACGGCGCTAGCCGCCGGAAGCAGAGGTAAGCCAGCCCCACCAACACGGCCACTCCAGCCATCCCCTGCGCCACCGCCCCCCACCCCTCGGGCGCCTTGGTGGCCACCGGTATCAGAAGGATCACCAAGGTGTCTTGCAGCAGGAGCACCCCGATCACCAAGCGGCCAAAGGGCTCGAAGAGTTGCCCCCGTCGCTGCAGCAGCCGCACCACCACCAGAGTGGAGCTGGCCGCGACGGCCAGAGCCAGGTAAAGGGACGTGGTCGGTGAGAAGCCCATCCCCAGCGTGGCCACGAATCCGGCGCCCCCCAGCAGGGCGAACTGGGCAACGCCCACCTTCGCGGCCGTACCCCGCCCCCGCTCCACCCGGTTAGGGTTCAGCTCGGCGCCGGCCGTGAACACCAGGAAGGTGAGCCCCAGGATGACGGCGTTTTCCAGTAGCTCCAGCGGGGGTACCAAACCGGCCAAAGACAGCCCCGCCCCCGCCACCATGAGCAGCGGCACGGCCGGAAGCCGGAGCCGCCGCGCCACGCCGAAAGCAACCGCCGCGGCCAGCAGCAGGACGGTGAGCGCCGTCACCGCTCCAACACCCCCGCGGACTGGAGCCCTTCGGCCATCCGCTTGATGCCGTCGTTCTTGGAGATCATCAGGTGACTGACCCCGATCCTGCGCAACTCTCCGATAACCGCGTTGTCGAAGGCGTGGATGCTCGACGGCACCCCCGCCCGGCGGCAGCGGTAGGCGAGGAGGTTGTTGGTATCCTCAATCTGAAGCGCCGAGACCAGCAGCTTGGCGTCGTGCAAGTTTGCTTCCTCGAGCACCGATAGGTACTCCACGTTGCCGAGCAGCGTGTCGGCGGGCAGGCCCGCCAGCTTACCAGGGTCGGTGTCGATGGCGAGGACGGCTTCGTCCCGTTCAGTCAGTCGTTCCACGATCTCGCGGCCCAGCGAGTTCATCCCCACCACGATCACGTGGTTCTGGAGGGCGGCGGGCCGTCCTTGGTCTCCAGCACCGGCCGCGCCGCCCAGCCAGGCGGCCACCCGCCCGGTGTGCAAGAGGGCGAAAGAAGATACCGTCATGGTGGCTAGCCCCACCACGCCGATGAGCGACACCCCCTCTTCGCCGATCAGCTCCGAGCCGAGGGCGAGGGCGCCTAGAATAAAGGAAAACTCGCTCACCTGGGCCAAGGCGACGCCGCTCCGGAGCGAGCTGTTAGTGGTTTGCCCCAGCCAGCGCAGGGTAACAGCCAGGACCAGCGGTTTGGCGGTCAACACGAACAGGGAGAGCGCCAGCGCGGCGGGCCAGTACGCCAAGGCCGCGTCCAACTCCATGCGCACGCCCAGGAGCACGAAGAAGACGGCTATGAAGAAGCTGCTGAGCGGCTTCACCCGGCGGCACAGATCTTGGTTGTACGGGAGCTGGGCCAAGCTCACCCCGGCCAAAAAGCCCCCGATCTCCGGCGAGAGCCCGAGCAGCTCGGCCGCGCTAACAAGCAGGAAGCACCACGCCACACTCCATACGAACATGGGTTCGGGCGAACGTGAAGCCCACCAGAAGAGCCGCGGAAGCAGCCAGCGCGAAGCGAGCAACGCGCCGCCGACCAGGACAGCCATGCCGGCAAAGGCGCCCGCCAAACCTAGGGCGATCGCCCCGGTGCCCGAGTCGCCGGCCGCCGGACTCAACCCGGTTACCAGGGTGAGCACCACGATCACTACCAGATCCTGCACCAGTAGCACGCCCACTGCGAGGCGCCCGTGCGGCGCGGAAAGCTCCCGCTTAGACTCCAAGAGTTTAACTACCAGCACGGTGCTGCTGAACATCATGGCCGCCCCGATCACCAGGGCTTCGGTGGCCCCGAAGCCGGCCAACCGGGCTATACCGAACGCACCGGCCAGGGTAACAGCCATCTGAACTGTGCCCGCCACCAGCGCCGGCCGGCCGATGTCCCGGATGGTCTTGAGGGAGAGCTCCAGCCCCACCAGGAAAAGGAGCAGGGCGATACCCGCCTCGGAGATCAGCTCCACGTCCTCGCCCACCTCCAGGAGCCCGAGCCCGGGGCCGAGCAGGAGTCCGGCCACGATGTAAGCGACCACGCCGGGTACACCGGCGGGCCGCAGCGCGAACAGCAGTATCGCCGCCGCCACCACCACCGAGCCCAAGCTGATTATCAGGTTTGGTTCGGTCATGGGGTGGTACGGGGAACGGGGTCGGCCGGCTAGCGCAAGATCGGCGCCCGGAAAGGAATGCGCAATCGAGTTCCAGCACCGGGCCCCGGAACGGAACGTGCGCGCGGCCGCGGCGCGCGCTTACCTTGTGTCTTGAAGGCCGAACCCCCGACCAGGAGAAAGTGTGAAAGTCGTCATCCCGCTCGCCGGCAAGGGCACCCGGCTCCGTCCCCACACCCACGTTACCCCCAAGCCGCTCCTGCGGGTAGCCGGCAAAGCCGTGATGAGCTACATCCTGGACGACCTCAAACAGCTTGGGGTCGACGAGGCGATCTTTATCACCGGCCACCTCAAGGAGAAGGTGGAGGAGTATGTCAAGGCCGAGTACCCTGAGCTGGACTCCCGCTTTATCGAGCAGACGGTACAGGACGGCACCGCTGGCGCCGTCCAGCTCGCCCGGCCGTACGTGGACGAGGAGCTGCTCGTCATCTTCGTGGATACCATCTTCGACACCGACCTGGCGGTGGTAAAATCGCTTCCCCCGGGCGACGCCGGGCTGATCTGGGCCAAGCAGGTCGAGGATTACCAGCGCTTCGGGGTAATCGTCACCGACGGCGATGGCTACCTGGAGAAGATCGTGGAGAAGCCCCGGGAGCCGGTCTCCAAGCTGGCCAACATCGGGCTCTACTACCTGCGCGACTGGGAGCTCCTGTTCGAGGGCATCGAGCACGTCATGAGGTCGGAACCGGGGCCGGGCGGCGAGTTTTTCCTGACCGACGCCTTCCAGTACATGATCGACCGCGGAGCCAAGCTCCGGGTGGCCGAGGTCGAGGGGTGGTACGACGCGGGCAAACCCGAAACCCTGCTGGAGACCAACCGGCACCTGCTCGCCACCTCACGGGGCAGACGGCCGCCCGAAACAGCCGGGGTCACGGTGCACGACCCGGTTCACGTAGCCGGCGGTGTGACCCTGGAGGAGGCCGAGATCGGCCCCAACGTGACCATCTCCCAGGGGTCGGTGGTCCGTCGCTCGCGGCTCTCCGACACTATCGTGGGAGAGGGGTCGGTGATCGAAGACTCCCGGCTGCGCGCTTCCCTGATCGGCGACCAAGCCACGGTGCGGGGGGTCGACGGCAGCGTGGACGTTGGGGATCACTCGAGGGTAGAGGACGCCGGGGCGGCCGGGAAGGGCTCCTAATCTTTGCTGGAGTTCCTGGGCCTGACCGTGTGGGAGTGGCTGCTCCCCCTTGCCATCGGAGTGGTGGCCGGATTGGGCACCAACGCAGTGGCGGTGTGGATGCTCTTCCACCCCTATCAGCCCTTCTACCTGGGCCGGGTACGGCTTTTTCCCCAGGGCGCCATTCCCAAGGAGATCCACCGCATCGCTCGCAGGGTGGGAGAGACGGTGGGCCGCGAGCTGCTCACCCCCGGCGACATCGCCCGGCGGCTCGGTTCGGAGGGCTTTAGGGAGCGCTTCGACGAAACCTTGCGCGACGCCTTGGGCGGGCTCTTGAACCGGGAGCTGGCTTCTCTCCGCCAGCTCATGGCGCCCGAGCAACTCGCCGGGCTGGAGCTGGTGCTGGAGCGGCTCCTGGCCAAGCTCCTGGAGGGGGTGGAAATATACTTGGATTCGCCCGAATTGGAGTCGCGGCTACGCGACTTCGCCCACTCTCTGGGCACCGACCTGCGCCACCGCCCTCTCTCCGGGGTGCTCACCCCGGAGCTGCGGGCCGATCTGCTGCGCGCCGCGGCCGAGGTGTGGGCCGGGGTGAGGGAGAGCCCGGAACTAGTCCACTCCGTGGACGAGGCGGTGCGCGCCCCCCTGGAGCGGTTGTTGGTTTCGGATAAGCCGCTGCGCAGTTACCTTTCTGCGGGCGCCGTGGAGGTGGGCGAAAGCTTGGTATCGCGCTACCTCCCCACCCTGTTGGAGCGACTCTCCGGCGTACTCGCCGAGCCCGCCAGCCGGGAGAAAATCCAACTGGTGCTGCGCCGCATGGTGGACAGGTTCTTGGACGAGCAGCGGGGGTGGAAGCGTTTGGTGGGCAAACTGGTGGCAACCGAGCGCACTCTCGAGCGTACGGTCCAGTTGGTCGAGGAGGGCGGGGTCGAAGAACTCTCCACCCTCCTCTCCGAACCGGAGGTGCAGGCCCGGATCGCGACCGCCGTCAACGAAGGATTCGAGGAGCTACTCGACCGCCCCGTCGGCTCCCTCTTCGGAGACCTTTCGAGCGGGCAGCGGGGGCGCATCCGGGAGGCGGTTAGCGAGCGGGTGGTGTACATGATCCGCCACCGGGGAGCCGAGGAGATCGTACTCTCCCGGCTAGATGGAGTGCTGCGGGCCGCCGAGCGCCGACGGGTGGGCGATCTGCTCGATTTGGTGGGTGAGGAACGAGGCAGAGAGATGACCGGGCGGCTCGGCGATTGGGCGGTGTCTGCGGTCCGGGGACCGCGCTTCCGGGCTCTGGTGGAACGGGCCACCGCCCATCAGACTTCGTGGATGCTGTCGGTGCCCATCGGGAGGGTCGGAGATTACCTGCCCCCGGACGCCGAAAGGAGGATCGAACGGCTCCTTTTCGACCCCCTCTGGAGCTTCATCCAGCGCCGGGTTCCGGCCGCTCTGGTCGACTTGCCCGTGGCCCGCATGGTGGAGGAGAAGCTGGCAGGGTATCCGCTCCGCCGGGTAGAGGAGCTGATCCTCCGGGTGAGCCGTAAGGAGTTGGTCCTGATCGTATACTTGGGTGGCTTTCTGGGCGCCCTGATCGGAGGACTGATGCTCTTCATCGAGAGCTGGAGGGCCGGGGCACTGGCCACCGGGGTATTTCTGCTGCTGAGTTTTTTGTTCGTCAACTTGCGAGCGACGGGGGATACGTGAATGAATCCGAACTGATCTACGACTGGAACACGGTCGCGGAGTCATTCGACTACTCCACGGCGCGCGGGATCGAACTCAACGACGAGACCTTGCGCGACGGACTCCAGTCGCCGTCGGTGACCGACCCACCCATCGAGAAGAAGCTCGAACTGCTGCGGCTAATGGCCGAGCTGGGGATCTCTTCCGCCGACCTGGGGCTGCCCGGCGCCGGCCCGCGCGCGGCCCGCGACGTAGAGCGGCTGGCACGTGCTCTAGCCGACGAAAAGCTGCCGCTGGAGCCCAACTGTGCCGCCCGTACCGTGCGCGCCGACTTGCAGCCGATCGCGGACATCTCACAGCAGACCGGGGTCGCTATCGAGGCGGCCACCTTCATCGGTTCGTCCCCCATCCGCCAGTACGCCGAGGACTGGACCCTCGAAAAGATGCTGCGGGCGACAGAGGAGGCGGTGGGCTTCGCCGCGGGCGAGGGGCTACCGGTCATGTACGTGACCGAAGATACCACCCGTGCCCGGCCCGAGACGCTCAAGCGGCTCTACGGGGCCGCCATCAGCCACGGCGCCCGGCGCATATGCCTGGCCGACACGGTGGGCCACGCTACCCCGCACGGAGTCCGCCGGCTCGTCCGGTTCGTGCGCGAGGAGATCGTGAAACCCTCGGGCGAAGAGGTGAAGATCGACTGGCACGGCCACCGCGACCGGGGCTTGGGGCTCCCCAACTGCCTGGCCGCCATCGAGGAGGGGGCTGAAAGGATTCACGGCACCGTGCTCGGGGTGGGAGAGCGCTGTGGCAACGCCGAGATAGACCTCTTGCTGGTCAACTTCAAACTCCTCGGGCTGCACCACCGGGAGCTGTCGCGGCTGCCCGACTACGTGCGGCTGGTGTCCGAGGCGTGCCGGGTACCCATCCCCCACAACTGGCCGGTGTTCGGCAGAGACGCCTTCCGGACCGGCACCGGGGTGCACGCCGCCGCCATCATCAAGGCCGAGGAGAAGGGCGACGCCTGGCTGGCAGACAGAATTTACTCCGGGGTCCCGGCCGGTGTCTTCGGGATGAGCCAGAAGATCGAGATCTCGCCCATGAGCGGGCTCTCCAACGTGCGCTACTGGCTGCGTGAAAACGGCTACGACGCCGGCGACGAGGCGCTCCAGCGCCGTCTCTTCGACGCCGCCAAGCAGACCGACCGCACCTTCAGCGACGAGGAACTCCACCAGCTTTGCGCCGGGAGAGACCTCCCGCCGGCGGGCTAACCGGTGCTAGCGCTTCTTCTGGCCGCCGAGCTCGCCGCGGCCGGCGCTTACCCACCGCTCGCGGACACCGCCGAGGTCAGAACCGGAGGCTACCTCGGCTCGATGTATGGAACGCCCATCACCCGGGAGCGCTTCGAGTGGCGCGGAAACAGCCTACTGGCGTGCGTGGACTACCAAGCCGTGGGAGCCCTCCTGCGGGTTAGCTTGCACCGGGATGAGAGCGGGCGTCTGGAGCGTTACGCGGTCACTCTCGACTTTCTGGACCAGGGGCCGCGGCGCTTCGAGGTCAGGGCGGTGGCGGGTGCGGTCATCTGGTCGTCGGAGGAGGGTGGGGTGTGGCGCGAGCGTCGTCTCGCCGTGGACCCGGAGCGGCCGCTGATCATCTTCCAATCGGCGGTCTTTTCACTTTACGGCCAGTTTGCCGGTTTCGCGGTGGCGCGGGGCGGAGACCCGGTTAGCGTCCAGGGGGTGTACCTGGAAGAGGGGGTGATCGAAGAGTGGACGGTAGAGCGCAAGGGCAAAGAGCTGGTGGTCCGGTCTCCTGGCGGTGTCGAGAGCCGTTTTCCGGCCGACGGTGCCGTACCCCCGCGCACGGTTTCGATTCCCGCGCAGGGGGTAACGGCTAGACCAGACCGGGAAGAAGGGGTGCCCCCGATCCCCCTCTGCTCTCCTCCCGGGCGGGTGCTGGGGCCGGGGGGCGTATCCGCGGCGGCCGAACCGTGAAGCGTGACCCGGACGTTACCGATCTGCCCACCCCGGCCCCGCGGCGCAAACTCCTCGAGCGGCTCGGGCTTCATCGCCGCGAGCTACGGGCTTGGGCCATGTACGACTGGGCCAATTCCGGCTTGGTCACCATTTTCACCGCCGTTTTTCCGGTTTACTTCGCCTCGGTGGCGAGCGTAGGCGCGGCCGAGGGGGTGGCCACCCAGAGGTACGCCGCCGCCACTACCATCGGTCTGGCCGGGGTAGCCCTGCTGGCCCCCTTTCTCGGCGCCCTGGCCGACTACGCGGCGGCCAAGAAGCGCTTCCTGGGCTCCTTCGTGGCGCTGGGCTCGGTCGCGGTGGCGTGCATGTTCTTCATCCACGAGGGGGATTGGATGCTCGCCTCCATCCTCTTCATCGTCGCCAACGTGGGGGTCAGTGGCAGCTTGGTCTTCTACGACTCCCTGCTTCCGCACGTCGCCAGCGAAGAGGAGGTAGACCGGGTTTCCACCTCGGGTTTTGCCCTCGGGTACCTGGGCGGGGGGCTGATCTTGGCCCTCAATCTGGCTTGGATACTGGCTCCGGGCGTGTTCGGACTGCCCTCCGGGGACGACCTGACCCCCGAGCAGGCCACCCTCCCCACCCGGCTCGCCTTCGTGTCGGTGGCGCTCTGGTGGGTTGGCTTCTCCATTCCCCTCTTCAGGCGCGTGCCCGAGCCGGGTCGTACTCTGGAGCCGGACGAGAGCCTCCGCGAGAGCCCGCTCCGGGCCGCGTTCGAGCGCTTGGGAGAGACCTTCCGAGAGCTGCGCGGCTACCGCGAGGCGTTCCTCTTTCTGTTGGCATTTCTGATCTACAACGACGGTATCGGTACCATTATCCGCATGGCCGCCATCTACGGCGCCGAGTTGGGGATCGAGCGGGGGGCGCTGATCGGCTCCATCCTGCTGGTCCAATTCGTAGGCATCCCGTTCTGCTTCGTGTTCGGCGCCCTGGCCGGGAAGATCGGTGCCAAGCGGGCCATTTACGCGGGCTTGGTCGTTTACGCGGGCATCAGTGTGCTCGGCTACTTCATGACCACGGCGCTACACTTTCTCATCTTGGCGGTGCTGGTGGGCACGGTGCAGGGGGGAACACAGGCCCTCAGCCGTTCCCTCTTCGCCTCCATGATACCCAAGCACAAGTCGGGCGAGTTTTTCGGACTTTTTTCGGTGTTCGAGAAGTTTGCCGGTATCTTCGGTCCCGCCCTCTTCGCCCTTGCCATCGTGGTCACCGGATCGAGCCGCGCGGCCATCTTGTCGGTTATCGGATTTTTCGTGCTGGGGGGAGCCCTGCTCTCCCTGGTGAACGTAGAACGGGGCCGCGCCGCCGCGAGCGCCGCCGGGGCGGGGGTGCGGGTGGTGGGTCAATCCGCGGGGCCGGGGTAGCCCGCCCTCAGTGGTACTGGATGTAGACCGGCGCCGGCTCCAGCTCCAGAATCTCCTCCGGGGTCATCAGCCGGGAGCCGCCGCGAGTGTCGTTTCGGTAGAAGAGCTTGAAGCCGGTGAACTGGACCGGTTCGCTGGCCACGAAGTTCCGGTACGAGGCGCGTTTGAGCCTGGGCGGTCCCCAACCGTCCATGTGGATCACGACCTGGACAGCGGGGTTCAGCTCGATGCGGGCCGCGTTGGTGAGCATCCCCCGGGTAAAGCGGTGGATCACCAGCACCTTGGGTGGCAGCCCGTGCTTTTTTACCAGCTTGGCCAGGTACTCCACCGCGTAGTTCACGTCGCTGGCGTCCATGGTGCCTATGTGGGTGCCCGGCTTGTTGCCCCGCTTCATGTAAAACTCCGGGTCGATGCCCAGGTGGACCTGCGGGAGTTTTAGCCACGGCTCCAACCGGGGGAGCTCGTCCCTGAGGGTGCTCAGCCCCGGCTGGATATCGAGAAAAAGGACGGCGTCGCTCCGCTCGGCCCACGCCAGCACGGTGTCGATCACCTGGGAGGGCATGCGGTTACGGTACTTGCCATCCCAGCCGGGGTCGGCGGCGGCCACCACTACGATCAGGTGGAGGGCGGGCTGAACGGGGGTAGCAGGGTCGGCCTGCTCCCACGCCGCCACCTCTCGGTCCAGTTGGGAGAGCATGCGGTCGGGGGCTATCTGCCCGAGGATGCCCATGCGCGTCGAGCGGGGGTTTCCGTAGAAGGCCACGATCCTGCGGCTGGGAAGGAGCGCCACGGGCGCAGGCGGCTCGAGCTCGATCTCGACCGGCGGGGCGCTGTCCAGTACCACCCGAACGGGTTCGAACTCCACGGGCGGAGGCGTTCTCTTGCCGGCCGGCTCGGGGGCCGGGGTAGGCGAGGTGGTCACTGGCGCGCACGCCGTGGCCAGAGCGAAGAGCAGGAAAGCCGACCGCATGATGGCTACAAGGTAAGCGCTCGTGGCGCGTCTATCCAATAGCATCTGAACCCTTCCCGAGCGCCGGTGTACCCCCTGCACAAGACCGAATCACCCTTTTCCGCTCCACGCCATGCGTGTTTTCATCCCCATCGTTGCCTCTCTCTTAGCCGTGGCCGGCTGCTCTGAGCCACCTCCCGAGCAGTTGAGCCAGGACACCGGGAACTCCGCGAGCCGGGCCGCTCTCGCCGGGGCGCCGCTGGTAACCATCTACAAGAGCCCCACCTGCGGTTGTTGCGCCAACTGGGTGGAGCACCTGCAGGAGAACGGTTTTCGCACTGAAGTCCACGACAGTAACGAGCTGGGCTCGGTCAAGTCTGAGCACGCGGTGCCGCCCGATCTCTCCGCCTGCCATACGGCGCTGGTGGACGGCTACGTGGTCGAGGGGCACGTCCCGGCCGAGACCATCCGCAAGCTGCTGGCCGAACGGCCCCGGGTAGCGGGAGTAGCCGTGCCCGGCATGCCCATGGGTTCTCCCGGCATGGAGGGGCCGTACTCGGAGTCATACCAAGTGCTCACCTTCACGGTCCAGGGCGAAACCGGGGTCTACGCGACCTACTGAGCACCTCCGACTTGGCCACGGGCTTCGAGCCAGCGTGGTGGCTGCCCGGCGGCCACGCCCAGACCGTCGCCGGGCGCTACCTGCGCCGGCGCGGCGGAGTAGCCCTCCAGCGCTGGCGGCTCGATACCCCCGACGGCGACTTCCTTGAGCTAGATTTCGCCGCCACGCAAGGTCTCGCTTGGCCGGCAGCGGGAGAGACGCCGAAGTTGCCCGCAGCCATAGTCTTGCACGGTTTGGAGGGTTGCGCGCGCTCGGGCTATGTGCTGGAGACCTTCCGGGCGCTGGCCCGCCGGGGGGTCTTAGGAGTGGGGCTCAACTTCCGTTCGTGCGGCGGCGAGCCGAACCGGCTGGCCAGGTCGTACAACGCGGGCGACACCGGCGATCTGGCCTTCGCCGTGGAGCGGCTCGGCGCACGGCACCCCGGGCTGCGGTTGGGCGGGGTTGGCTTTTCGCTGGGCGGAAACGTGCTGCTCAAATGGCTGGGCGAAGAAGGTGGCGCGGCGAGAGAGGTAATGGACGCGGCCGCCGCCGTCTCGGTGCCCTGCGACCTACTCGCTAGCGCAGATATGTTGGAGAGGCCGATGGGGCGCGTTTACTCGCGCGTCTTTCTCCGCTCGCTGCGAGAAAAGGTGAGGCAAAAGCAAGCGGCGCTGGCCGGGCTGTGCGACGTTCCGCGCGGGCTCCGAGTCCGTACGCTGAGAGCCTTCGACGACGCGGTCACCGGCCCGCTGCACGGCTTCTCCGGCGCCGCGGAGTACTACCGCCTCTCCAGCTCGAACCAGTTTCTACCAGCTATCCGCCTACCCACCATGCTGATTCACTCGGCCGACGACCCGTTCTTACCGCCCAGCGCGTTTCCGCGCTCCCAGGTAGCCGAAAATCCGTGGCTGACAGAGCGCTTCACCCCCGGGGGAGGGCACGTCGGCTTTATCTCGGGGCCGCCCTGGCGCCCCCGCTTTTGGGCCGAGCAGACGGCAGCCCGATTTTTAGCGGCGCGCTTCGCCGCCAGCGCCCGCGAAACCGTGACGCCAAGCGCATGAGCGACGAGCTCAAATCTGCCTACGGGGGAGCCAGCCCGGGAGACCGGGAGGTGGCCGCCCTCGAAAGCGCCCGCAAGGTCGAGGACCGCTTCGCCCACCGGCTCATGCTCAACACTCCCACCAAGGGGAACGCCAAGGTGGAGCGGCTCATCGAACTGGTGAACGGCGACGACGAGTTGTACGCCCTCTGGATAGCCGAAAACGTGACCGCGGTAGAGCGGCTGGGCATGACCGACCACGGTCCGGTCCACGTCAAGATCGTGATGAACATAGCGGTCAAGCTGCTGCGCATGCTGGTCGACGCGGGGGTCGAGCCGGGGGTGGTCAAGAGCTACGGGCTCACCCGGTACGACGCCGAGGTAGTAGTGGTACTCGCAGCCCTCCTGCACGACGTTGGCATGTCTATCCACCGCACTGACCACGAGGCATACTCCCTCTTCGTGGCCCAGGAGAAGATAAAATCCCTGCTGGGCGAACTGTACGAAGCGCGCACCGCCACACTGCTCCGCGCCGAGGTGCTGCACGCCATCATCGCCCACCGCTCCAAGGGCCGGCCGCTCACGCTCGAGGCGGGTGTGGTGCGCGTCGCCGACGCCCTGGACATGGCTAAGGGCCGTTCGCGCATCTCCATCGCTGGTGGCTCGACCAGTATCCACTCGGTTTCGGCCGCGGCTGTGGAGGCGGTCCGCATCGAGCCGGGGGATGAGAAGCCGGTCCGGCTGCGCATCAAGATGTCCAACCCGGCGGGTGTTTTCCAGCTCGACCAGCTCTTTCGCGACAAGCTCGCGGGCAGCGGTTTGCAGACCCACATCGAGTTGGAGGCCGAGCTGGAGGGAGACACCGAGAAGCGGCTGATGGATGGGTTCCGGTTGTGAAGTTGGTCTCCGGCGGCCAGACCGGCGTAGACCGGGCCGCCCTAGACGTAGCGCTCGAGCTGGGGGTAGCGTGCGGTGGGTGGTGCCCGGCCGCGAGGCGAGCCGAAGACGGGGCGATTCCAGAGCGGTATCCGCTCCAGGAAACCCCCTCTTCGCGTCCGGGCCAACGCACCGAGTGGAACGTCCGCGACTCCAACGCCACCCTGATCCTCTGCCCGGACGAACCCGTACCCGGTAGCGGCACGGCGTACACCGTGAAGATGGCGAAAAAGCACGGCCGCCCCTACCTGCTAGCCGATCCGGACGACCCCGCCGCCGTGGAGCGCGTGCGCGACTGGTTGGAAGAGCAGCGGGTAAACGTCCTCAACCTGGCCGGGCCGCGCGAGAGCCAATCGCCCGGAATCGGCGCCCGCACTAGGGAGTTCCTGATCGGGTTACTCGCTTGACGCAGGCCGGGGCCGGGCGTATGGTGGAGCCAACCCCCCGACTCACGTCATGAACAGCCAGCGCCTCTTCTTTTTCTTCGTCTTCGCCGCGGGTATGTTGCCCGCCTCCATGACCGCCCAGGAGGTGACGCCCTCGGCCGACTCTGCCTACCGCCGGGAGGTAGCGCGCCTGGCCGAGCAGCCTGGCGTACGCCGCGCCTTCCAGGTCATCGAGGAGCTGGAAGATAGCACGGTAAGCCAGAATATCGAGCTCTCCGAAATCCCCGCGCCGCCGTTCCGGGAAGAGACGCGCGCCCGGCGCTACGCGGACATGCTCCGCCAGGCGGGCGCCGACACCGTATGGATCGACACCGAGGGCAACGCCGTCGGCGTACGACGGGGGACAAAGGGAGATTCCACCCTGGTCATCTCGGGCCACCTGGACACCGTCTTCCCCGAGGGCACCGATGTCTCCGTCACGCTCCGTGGCGACACCCTGTTTGGCCCCGGTGTGGGCGACGACGCGCGCGGGCTCATGGTTACTCTCACCGTGCTGCGGGCGATGGAGCGTGCCGGCTTGCGCACACGTTGGGACGTATGGTTCGTGGGGACGGTGGGGGAAGAGGGGCTGGGCGACCTGCGGGGCGTCAAGCACCTCTTCCAGGAGGGCGCACCGTCCATCCACGCCTTCCTCTCGGTCGACGGCGGGGGCGACCGGCGCGTCGTCCACCGAGCGCTCGGGTCGCGCCGCTACCGGGTCACGGTGCGCGGTCCGGGCGGTCACTCCTGGGGAGACTTCGGCGACCCGAACCCAGCTCTTGCCCTGGCTCGCATCATGACGCGCTTCGACCAGGCGGCGGGTGATTTTACCTCCCAGGGGCCGCGTACCTCCTACAGCGTCGGGCGCCTCGGCGGCGGCACCTCGGTGAACTCGATACCCTTCGAGGTGTGGATGGAGGTCGACATGCGCTCCATCGACCACCCCCGGCTGCTGGAGATCGACTCCCTCTTCAACGCCGTGGTTCCGGCCGCGGTGGCCGAGCAGAACGAACTCCGCCGTTCGGGAGAACCCCTCACGGTTGAGGTCGAGTTGGTCGGCGACCGACCCTCGGGCGTGATCGAGCTGTCCGCGCCGCTCATTCAGCGGGCCCTGGCGGTGGTGGAGCACTTTGGGTGGGAACCGGAGCTGGGCATCTCTTCCACCGACGCCAACGTGCCCATCTCGCTAGGCGTGCCCGCGGCCACGGTGGGGCGTGGCGGGGTGGGGGAGGGGACCCACTCGCTAGACGAGTGGTGGCTGAACCAGGACGGCCACCTGGCCATCCAGAGAACTCTACTGCTGGTACTGGCGCAAGCGGGGCTGGCCGAGGGGGGTTGAGGCGATCCGTTGTCAGAAATCGGGCCGCTCAGGCGTTATATATAGGAAGGTCGCACTCAACACTACGACCTATGATTTCACCGTCCGAGGGGGTACCATCATGAAACGCCGTCTCTGTTACCTGCCGCTTCTGCTGCTCTTGCTCACCGCGTGCCAGGAAGGCCCGACCACGCCGGCGCCGCTGGAACAGCTGCCGCGCGAACTGACCGCCGCCGAGCAAGAGGTCGTCGCGGCGAGCAACTCCTTCGCTTTCGATCTGTTCCGCGAGCTCAGCAGCGAGCAGCCGGACTCGAACGTCTTCATCTCGCCCTTAAGCGCCTCGATGGC
>JBOHRN010000008.1:0-2408 GCA_050732775.1 Longimicrobiaceae bacterium
GGGACAGTACGAGCGAGACCTATGGTTGCTTGGGTTCGTGTTCGGCTCCGAACCAGCGCCGCATCGCCGCCGGCGCGATCCGCCGCCGCTTCATGATGTCGCCTCTTTTCCGCAATGTTTCCGGCAATCGAGCAAGCTCGTGAATGGAAGCTTCCCAACTCCACCGCTCCTGTACGATTTCCGCTGCTAGCCGCGATACGCCCGCTGTTTTCTCCGGCTCTCTCAACAATTCAATGAGACGGTAGGCAAAATGTTCGGGGTCGCGCTCCGCGAGAAATCCGGTCTTTCCTTCTACGACGGTTTCCGGAATTCCACCCTCCCGCACACCGAGCACTGGCCGTCCGCAAGCCATCGCCTCCAGCGGCACGAAGCCGAACGGCTTGTTGTAGGGAGCCATCGGGCGGGGTCCAGCAGGGAGGCCCGACCCTCCAGCGCCCGCTCGCGGTCGGGAGGGGAGGGGCGGTGAAATACCCGTACTGAAGAAGCCACGTCCGCCAGCGGAAAGAACTCTTCGTCGGCCGTAGATGGGACAAAGGCGTCTACTCGATGGCCGAGTGAAACCAGCTCCTCGACCTGATTGTGCAGCGCCCGCTTGGCGCCACCGGAAGGTAAATCGTGAGAGGCGGCGATCCTCATCCGATTCATGGTCCGAGGCCAATCCCGTAGCGGTCCAGCCACGAGCCGAGGGCGCGTACGAGCGCGGGATCCAGCAGACCGACGCTCGGCCCCGGAGCAAGTGCGCTCATCGCTCGGTGATAGATGGCGATCACGAAGGCGTCGTCGTCATGGCGGGAGCGGTACCGAATCCCGTCCGGTGTTTCCCGGTGGCCATGAAGCGCCAGCGACCAGGTCCACGTCGTCGCATACGGCCCCTGCACCACGGCCCCGGTTGCGCGCAGCCTCCGAAGCCCCGCGCCGTGCATCCTCACGAGCGCGAGGTTCCGCACCACCTCTACCCGGGTCAGAGCTCGAGCAGCCAGGGTCGCGCTGGCGATCTCGTCGAGGTCGAGGTCTCGCAAAAGCGTCTCGGCGAACGCGAGGTGAGGGTGCTCGGCGAGGTAGCAGATGCCGAACTCGTCGTTTGGTGCATCCCACCGGCCGCGGCTCTCCGGCTTGGTGCGGGGTCCGAAATGGAGTGGCCCGCTCGTCGTACGATGAATCCGATAAAGGATCGCGCCCGTCCGCACCACGTGCGTAGGGAGAGCGCGCGCCCCCAAGTCCGCTGGCGGGATCGGAGGCGACCCCGGAGGGGACAAAGGTTCGGACACCTCTACCCCACGGGTTCGCCGTACGTCCCTGCGATCTGGAGCGCGCTCTCGTTTTCGCCCTCGCGTAGAAGATCGAGCGCACTGCGGCCGGCGAACCGCTCAGAGGCGGCGAGCAAGACGGTAAGCTGCGTCCACGGATCGATGTCGCGGAACGCCCGAAGCAGTTTGGAGAGGCCAGGGAGCACGCCGGCTTTCTCGAACTGGCAGGCCGGGTAGACGTGCTCTCCGTTCGGCTGCGGAAGGGCCAGAAGCGTGCCCCGGGACCGGCGCGCCTGGACAGCCTGCGTCGAGACACCGAGGAGATTGGCGACCTCGCCGACGCGAAGCACGCCGCCCGCCCGTTCCAGACGGCGCGCGCGCGTCGCGACACTCCGAGCCCGCGCGGCGGCAAGAGGATCGCGTGGAGGATCCAGGGTCATGGCGCTCCCGAGTGCCCCTGCCAACCCGCTGAACGGATCCGTTGAGGCAAGCGCTTTCGCGAGCGTCGCGGCCGGCGCGGTCTGCGCCACATGATGCACCAACTCCCGGTAACGCTCCTCAAACGCGCCCCGCATATCCATCGGGGCCGTCGCGCCTTCGGCGAGGGGTGTGGTGTGTGCCATGAGTCCTCTCAGGTTCGGGTTTGTTGCTGTGATAATAGCGTGAAATGCAGATGGTGTCAATGTATATGGTGCCTGGGTGAAGTGGCTCGCCGTTGCTGCTTACGTCCGCGAGCGGACGAAAGGTCTCGTCGGCGGTAGAGGGGAGGAAGAATTGAGAGTGCGGCTAAGATCGACCAGACCCTCGATCTGCTTGCCGAGCACCAGGCCGGGGCGGGCGGCGGGGCGGGGCGTCGCCGGGCGGTTCACGCCGGGCACGCGCTCATACAGGTCCTCATGGAGGCCTTTTGGGGTTTGTCCATACGATACACTACCGCTAGTCCGCAGGCCAACCCTGCACCTTCCGAGCAAAGCCCTGGCGGTTCAGAACGATCCAAGGAGAGAGAGAGGGTCAATGACCTGCCTCCATCTGCCGGGACAGTACGAGCGAGACCTATGGTTGCTTGGGTTCGTGTTCGGCTCCGAACCAGCGCCGCATCGCCGCCGGCGCGATCCGCCGCCGCTTCATGATGTCGCCTCTTTTCCGCAATGTTTCCGGCAA
>JBOHRN010000009.1:0-87671 GCA_050732775.1 Longimicrobiaceae bacterium
GACGTGCTCGAGGGCGTTGGCCGCCTGGAGGACGTCGGGAAGCCGCTGCTTGCGTAGGGCTTCGACCGGCGTCTGCTGCTGGAGCTCGTGCTGCGGTGAGAGCAGCCAATCGTGGATCGCGGTGGCGGAGTCGGCCGCCCGTAAAGAAAAGCTACCACCGGCACCCACTCGAGCGGCGGCAGTACTCGCTGGTGGTGTCTGGAGCGTGGTCTCCTACTTATACCAGCGCGCCAGCCGCCCGGGGCTCACCCCCAGGGCGTAGGCCAGGCGGATGGAGTTCATGAGCGCGGCGGTACGCAGGATGCCGCGCTCCTCCCAGCGGCGGCTGGAACTCACCACCGACTCCCTGAGGCAGAGCGGCGGACCGCGGCGTTTGAGTAGCTTGCTGAGGGCCACGTCTTCCAGCAGGGGGAGGTCGGGGTAGCCGCCCACCTCCTCGAACAGCTCCCGCCGCACGAAGATGGCCTGGTCTCCGGTGGCCACACCGGTGACGCGCGAGCGCCAGGAGATCCACCTCTCGCCCCAGCGGAAAAAGGGGTGTCGCCCCGTGAGCCGCAGGTCGAAGCGGCCCCAACCCCGCCCCGACTCCTCCATGCCCCCGAGCAGGGCCAGCTCGGCGCCGGGTGGCAGGCGGGTGTCGGCGTGCAAGAACAGGAGCACCCCGCCCGAAGCGGCCGCGGCCCCCGCGTTCATCTGCCGGGCCCGGCTGCGGGGCGCCCCGATCACCAGGTCGGCCAGCGGCGCGGCCCGCTCGGGGGTGCCGTCCCGGCTGCCCCCGTCGGCCACCACGACTTCGTGCCCCCGCGTCCGCAAGGGGGCCAGCGAGCGCAGCGGCAGCTCGATCTCCCCGGCCTCGTCGAGCGCCGGCACCACCACGGAGAGGCGTGGGCCACCGCTCATACCAGGGAGGGCGCCGGCAACGGGCGCCGGCGTCTAGGCGGCAAGCTAAGCCGTGGCCCCGCCGCAGCTCGAACCGGCTCCGGCCGTACACCCGAAGCAGTGCGGGCCCAGCATTATCTCGCGCCGGTTAAGGGCCTCCAGGTCGAAGTCGAATACGGTGCGCGGCGCCTCCGGGTGCACCGGCAACTCCAGCATCTGGTTGAAGTCGCAGTCGTAAAGGGTGCCGTCCCACCCCACCGAGAGGGTATTCCGGCACATCACCCCCCCAGCCGCGGCGGGGTTGAAGGCGTTTACCAACCGCTCCATGTACTCTTCCAACCTAGCTTCGCGCTGCAGGAAGTCGAGAAAGCGTGAAATCGGCATGTTGGTGATGGTGAAGAGCCGGTTGAATTCGACGCCGTAGAGCCGCCCGAGCTGCCGCTTCCACTCCCTTTCGAGCTGCTCCTGGCCGCCTGGGAGGAAGGTGCCCACCGGGTTGCTGACCAAGTTGAGGATAAGTCCGCTGCCCTCTTTACCGTACCCCACCTGGTTGAGCCGCCTGAGCGCCTCGAGCGACTCCCCGAACACCCCTTCGCCGCGCTGCGAGTCGGTCGCCTTCTGGCGGTAGTGGGGAAGAGAGGCCACCACCTCTACCTGGTTGCGGGCAAAAAACTCCGGCAGGTAGCTGTAGTTGGGCAGCAGGGTGATGGTGAGGTTGCAACGGTCCATCACCTTCTTGCCGGCTGCGCGGGCGCGCATCACCGTCTCCCGCCACCGCTTGTGTAGTTCGGGGGCGCCGCCGGTGATGTCGAGGGTGGGGATGTCGCTCTCTTCGAGAATCTCCAGGCAGCGGTCCAGCACCTGGTCGGGCATCATCTCGGCGCGGTCGGGCCCCGCGTCCACGTGACAGTGCCGGCAAGTCTGGTTGCACTTCTTGCCCAGGTTGATCTGGAAGATCTCGATCCCCGTGGGGACGAGCGGATACAAACCCGCCTCTTCCAGCTGCTCTTCGAAGCTCCGCCCGAGGGCTACCCGCGCCAGGGTACGGCGCTGGACCCGGCCGGAGGCCAGCGGGGCGCGCCGCTTTTGCAGGGTAGGTAGTACCCGCCCCACGGCTACATCCCCAGTGACTGGAGGTGGTTCCGCATCTGCACCCCGTGCACCAGCGAGGAACCACCCCGGATGGCCGCGGCCACGTGGACCGCTTCGGTCATTTCACCGGCGTCGGAACCTAGCTTCAAGCACTCCTCGGAGTAGGCGTGGATGCAGTACGGGCACTGGACGCTGTGGGCCACGGCCAGGGCGATCAACGCCTTCTCGCGCGCGCTGAGGGCCCCTTCGGCGAAGACCGCGCCGTACCAGTCGAAAAACTTTTCGGCCAGCTCGGGGGCTTCTTCGCCGATCTCCCCGAACTTGGCCAGGTCGGCGGCGTGGAAGTAGTGTTCTGGGGCGGACACGGCGTCTCCTCTTCGGGTGGGTGCTAAGGGGCTGGTCGCGCGCTACCCGCTCGCGCTGGCGCGGTTAACGGGCGCAAGATAGCTAGCCGACCGTATGCGTCAAACGCTCCGTGCTGGCCGCGCGCGCGCGAAGTGGCTACCATCCAACCCACCTTCACCCCGACTAGTTCCCATGACCACGGCCACTCCTTTCCGCTCCGCCGCCCTGCTGGCAGCTGCCGCGTTGGCGGCTTGCGCCCCCTTGCCCCCCACACCGCCGCCAGTGGTGGAGCCCGCGCCGATCGAGCCGGGCGTGGCCCCTCCCCCCGGCCCCTACGCCCCCGGTTTCGACGCCCTCCACTACGACCTGGACCTTACGCTTCCGAACACCGGACGAGAGATTGAAGCGTCGGCCAGGGTGTACATCCGGCTCACCGGGGCGGGCGCCGACACGCTGCCGCTAGACCTCACCGGGTTGGCCGTCTCGGGCGTACGGGTCAACGGCGCGGCCGCCGGTTTCCGCTACCAAGACGGCAAACTGCGTGTCCCCGTACCCGAGACCGCTGGCGCGGGCGACACCCTGCTGGTCGAGGTGGGCTACTCCGGTACTCCCGACGACGGGCTCATCATCGGCGCCAACGTCCACGGCCAGCGCACCGTCTTTGCGGACAATTGGCCCAACCGCGCGCGCTTCTGGTTCCCCTCCATCGACCACCCCAGCGACAAGGCCAGCGTCGCCTTCACGGTACGGACTCCCCCCGAAAGTGGCTGGTCGGTGATCGCCAACGGCGAGGGAGGCGAGACTGAAGAGGCGGGTATATGGCGCTACCGGACCAGCTCACCCATCCCCACCTACACCATGGTAATCGGCGCCGCCAACTTCGAGATCCGCTCCCTGGGCAGGGCGTGCGGCAGCACCGGGGCGGCGCGCGCCACCTGCCCCGAGGTGAGCTGGTGGGTCTTTCCGCCCGACAGCGCCCACGCGGCCCGCGTATTTGCCCGCGCGGACGAGATGATGATCTTTTACAGCGACCTCATCGCCCCCTACCCGTACCATAAGCTGGCCCACGTCCAGGCCGCTACCCGCTTCGGGGGGATGGAGAACGTGGGCGCCATCTTCTACAGTCAGCAGAGCATCTCCGCACGCCGCGAAATCGAGCCGACGGTGGCCCACGAGGTGGCGCACATGTGGTTCGGAAACTCCGTGACCGAGTCCGACTGGCACCACCTCTGGCTCTCCGAGGGCTTCGCCTCCTACTTCGGCCCCTTGTTTTTCGAGCACGCCGACGGGACCGGGCGATTCCGGGAGATGATGGCGGCCAGCGCCCGCGCCTACCTCGACTCAGAGGTGACCGGCCAGCCCATCGTGGACCCATCGGAGGGAGACCTTTTCGCGCTACTCAACCGGAATAACTACCAGAAAGGGGCTTGGGTGCTGCACATGCTGCGGGGGCTGCTGGGAGACGACGCCTTCTTCCGGGGGATGCGCCGCTACCACCAGCGCTACCGGCACGGCAACGCCCTCAGCGACGACCTGCGGCGCGAGGTGGAGCTGGCGTCTGGCCGCGAACTGGGCTGGTTCTTCCAGCAGTGGCTCTTCGAGCCCGGGTATCCGCGGCTCCGTGTCAGGTGGAGGTGGGACGACCAGAGCGGCGAAGTCGTGCTCACGGTCGAGCAGACACAGCCGCAAGAGTGGCCCGCCTTCCGCTTTCCGCTGGAGCTAGCATTCGGGGGCGCCGACGGTCCGCTTAGACGCACCGTGGAGGTCGCGGGCAAGAGGAGCCAAACTCTGCTGGTCCCGCTCCCGGCCCGGCCCGAATTCCTGGCCGTGGACCCAGACGGATGGCTGCTGAAGGAGGTCGAAGAAGTGGCCGAAGAGTCCTAGACCACGCTCACTTCCCCACGCAAAACTCCCCGAACAGCCGCTCGAGCACGTCGTCGCGGGTGACTACGCCTACCACCTGTTCCAGCTCCGCGACCGCGTCGCGCAGCCGGGTGGCGGCGAACTCCATCGGTACGCCGGCCTCCAGGTCGCCCACGAAGCCATCCAGCTGTACCCGGGCCGCGCGCAGGGCGCGGGCGTGGCGGCAGCGGGTGAGCAGCGGCTCTTCCCCCGGCTCGGCCAGGGCCCCAGAAAAGGCCAACTCCAGGAGCCGGGCACGCAGCCGCTCGAGCCCGTCGCCTCGGTGGGCCGAGACCGGAACCTCCTCTGGCCCGCTCCCGGCCGCGCCCGCCGGTTGGAGGTCTGACTTGGTGCGGACCAGGACGGTTTTACTCCCCCTCCCCCGCAGGAAGTCCAGCTCCTCGCCGTCCAGCTCCCGCCCCCGCTCGGCGCAGAAGAGGATAACGTCTGCCGCCTCCAGGAAGCGGCGGGCCACCTCGATGCCCTTCCCCTCCACCAGTTCGCCGGTCTGGCGCAGCCCGGCGGTGTCGACCAACCGGAAGGGATACCCTTCGATGGTGATTCCCGCCTCCAGCGCGTCGCGGGTGGTGCCGGGAATCTCGGTGACGATGGCCCGCTCGCTCCCCAACAGGGCGTTGAAGAGGGACGACTTGCCCGAGTTGGGGCGCCCGGCCAGCACCGCCAGCGCACCGGCTCGCAGCGCCTCCCCCTCGGGCGCCGTGGCCAGGAGACGGTCTATCTCTCCCGCCACCCGGCGCGCTTGCTCAGAGATGCGCCCAGCGGGTACGGGCGGCTCGTCCTCCTCGGGGAAGTCGATGGCGTACACCGTCATCGCCTCTACCCCGATGACACCCTCGCGCAGCTCCGCGACTCGGCGCGAGAGCCCGCGCTCCAGCTGGAAAAGTGCGGCGCGGTGCAGGGCGCGCGAGTTGCCGTCGATGAGGTCGAGGACGGCTTCCGCCTGGAGCAGGTCGAGCTTGCCGTTCAGGTAGGCGCGGCGGGTGAATTCGCCCGGCCGGGCGGTGCGGGCACCCGCCGCCAGGGCGGCGTCGAGGATTAAGCGGGGGACCAGCGAGCCACCGTGGGTAGAGAGCTCGGCCGTGTCTTCGCCCGTGTAGCTGTACGGCGCGGGAAACCAGGTAGCCAGGGAACGGTCCAGGAGCTCGCCGGTTTCGGGGTCGTGGACCGGCAAGAGGAGCTGGCGGCGGGGCGGGGGGAGCCGCTCCCTGCGGCAGAGCCGCAGGAGAACCATGCCCGCTCCGGGACCTGAGACACGGACGAGCGCCACCGCCCCCCGGCCGGGGGGTGTGGCCACGGCCGCGATGGTGTCGTCGAGCCCCGGGTTCAACCCGTCTTACGCCCGGCTCTGCGGCGCGCCGCCCGGTTCTCGCCGGCGGGGGCGAGCGGGCGCTGCTTCCCCGGCTTGGCCTCGGGTTCGGCCCGGGCGCGCTCCGCCTTCATCTTTTCCTGCGCCTTCTTACGCTCCCTGGCGATCAACACCTGTTGTGGCAGGGTGGCCACGTTACTGGTAGCGTAGTACAGGTTGAGCCCGGCGGGGAGAAAGAAGAAGATGAACCCGAACAGCGCGGGCATCACGTACATCATCATCTTCATCTGCGGGTTCATCTCCATGCCGCTCAGCTTTTGGCTGATAATCTGGAGTGCGAACATCGACGCCATCAGGAAGACCGGCAGGATGAAGAGCGGGTCCTTGAGCGAGAGGTCGGGCATCCACAGGAAAGGGACCCCCCGGAACTCGATGGTCCTTTCGAAGACGAAGAAGAGCGTGATCAGGATGGGCATGGGGATGAGCATGGGCAGACACCCGGCGAGCGGATTGAAACCCTCCTCCTTGTACAGCCGGACCATCTCCTGCTGCTGGCGCTGGGGGTCGTCTTGGTACTTTTCCCGGATCTCCTGCATCAGCGGCTGCACCGCCATGTTGCGGAGCTGGGCGCGCATCGCCTTGGCGTGAAGGGGCCAGGTCACCACCCGCATCATCACCCCGAAGATGATCAACACCCAGCCGTAAGCGATGCCCAGGTTGTCGTGGAGCAGAGCCAGCACCCAGAGGATGGCCGCGGCGATAGGCCGCAGGATGGGTTGGAGCCAGCGGTAGCCGAAGGGGTTGGCCTGCTCCAGGTCGCTGCCGGCAGCGGCCATGCGACCGTACTCCATGGGCCCCAGGTAGACTCGGTAGCCGAAGCGGCCACCTTCGGCCAAGGGAACCGCCACGCTGGTCCGCGCGCGCGGGGCGCTCTGCCGGTCGAACGACTCCGGCGCCAGCCGGGCCGCCGTCAAGCCGGCGAAGGGGACGCTTTCGGCGACCATGCCGGCGAGAAAGTATCTGTCCTTGATCCCGGCCCAGCGGAGCGGCCCCTCCACCCGGCGGCTCTGCTCCAGAGCGCGGAACCGCAGCGTTTCCACCGAACGGTCCTGGCGCGCCACCACGGCCAACTCTCCGGCCCAGCGGTCCAGGTCGGTCTCGTTGGGGGCCAGCCCGCCGCCAAAGCCGGTTAGGAGCACGGCGCCCTGGCCCTCCACGCCACTCACCCGGCCGCGCACCCCCACCAGGTAGCGGTCCGGATAAAAGGTGTAGGCGAGGGTGACGCCGAAGCCGCTTTCCCCGGTATATCGAAAGGTAACCGTGCGGGGGTCCTGGCCCGCGTCTAGCCGTAGATTTGCGGCGTCGGCGCGGAAAAGGGAACCGTCCAGATCCACGGTGTCGGCGCCTAGGACCAGCCGGTAACCGAGCATGGAGCCACCCGCCGGGACCAGATTGGCGGCGGCGCCATCGTTCACGAAGGAGGCGTGCTCGAGCAGCTCGGCCCCCACCAGCTTGGCGCCGCGGGTGGAGAAGCTATAGCGGTAGAGAGGGGTCGAGACCGTGACCGTGTCGGCCACGCCCCCGGGCTCGGGCTCGGGAACCGGCGGGGCAGGGAGCGGGGCCGCCACTGGGAGGGTAGCACCGCCGGCCGCGGCGGTGTCGGCCTCCCCCCGCACGGCCCGCTCCGGCCGAGGGGGCGGCGGAAAGAGGACGTTGGTGAGCAGGATCACCGCGGTCATCAGCAAGACCGCGAGGAGTATGCGCTTTTCCATCTAAATATAGAGTCGGCCGGCCCGCTTCACTCTCGTATCCAAGGGGTGCTCAATACTTGTCCGGTACCGGGTCGTACCCCCCCCGGTGAAAGGGGTGACAGCGGAGTAGCCGCTTGGCCAAGAGCCAGCTCCCCCGGAGCGCGCCGTACCTCTCGACCGCCACCCGGCCGTACTCCGAGCAGGTGGGGGTAAACCGGCACGACGGCGGGGTGAGCGGGGATACGGCTCCCTGGTAGAAGCGTATGATGGCTAGCAATCCCCGTGCGAGCATACCTTTTCGATCAACCGCGCTAGCCCGCCAGCGAGCTCGTCGAAAGCTGCCCCGTACGCCGAGGGGCGGGCGCGGATCAGCAAGTCCAGACGACGCCCCCGTTGGCGCAAGGCGGGCAGGGCCTCCGTTCTGCCGATCTCCCGCAGCCGGCGCTTGAGCCGGTTCCGCGCCACTGCGCTCTGCCGGTGGCGCGGAACCACCACCCCTAGCCGCGGAAACGAAGCGGGAGAAGGGGCCATGAACACGTCCAGGTGACGTGTTTCCTCGCGCTTCCCCCCTCTGAAGAGCTCCCGAATCTCCCGCGACGAGGTGATCCGCCACGCCCGGACGAGACCGTGGCCGATGGCTACTTCTTGGGCCGGGAGACGGCCAGCCGCTTTCTCCCCTTCTTGCGCCGGGCGTTGATGACCTGGCGTCCCCCCTTGGTGGACATACGGGCGCGGAAGCCGTGCTTGTTGACCCGCTTCCGGTTGCGGGGACGGTAGGTCGGTTTCATGGAGAGAAGGCTTATTATCTTTGCGCAAAGACCCTGATCATATCACCCTTGACCTGGGTAGTCAAGCTCGCTAGCCGGAGGCCCGCGGCCGTGAGGGAGAGGCGCCCAGCGTGCTTGACTTTTCCACATCGCCCGCGTAGCTTGGCTAGTCCATCTTTCGTCCCCTTCGATCATACCGATGGAGCATACCGCCGCCGAAGTCTGGAGCCGCATCCTCGAAGAGGCCCGCCACACTCTCACCGACCAAGCGTACCGAACCTGGTTAGCCCCCACCGAGCCGGTTGCCATCTCCCGCGACCTGCTGGTGATTTCGACCCCCAACCCCTTCGCCGTGGATTGGGTCGAGGAGAAGTACGCCGAGATGATCTCCGGCATCGGCGAGCGGCTCTTCGGGCGGCGCTTTACCCTCTCGGTCCAGTACCACGGAAACGGCGCCCTGGCCGAGCTCCCCCCGGTGCGGCTCGCTCCGCCCGAACCGGCGCTGGTTCCCGCAGGGCCTGGCTCCGCGCCGGACGGGAGCTCCCCCTCTCCTCTCAACCAGCGCTACACCTTCGAGCGCTTCGTGGTCGGAAACAACAACCAACTCGCGGCGGCCGCGGCCCACGCCGTGGCCGAGGCCCCGGCCCGCATGTACAACCCGCTTTTTATCTACGGGGGGGTTGGCTTGGGCAAGACCCACCTGATGCAGGCGATAGGACAGATAACGTTGGGGCGCGACCCCTCCAAGCGGGTGGTCTACCTCTCTTCCGAATGCTTTACCAACGACTTGATCGGCGCCATCCAGGCGGGCACCATGCCCGACTTCCGGCGCCGCTACCGGGGTATCGACGTGCTGCTAGTAGACGACATCCAGTTCCTGGCGGGGAAGAAGCAGACCCAGGAAGAGTTTTTCCATACCTTCAACGCTCTGCACGACGCCTCCAAGCAGATCGTGCTCACCTCGGACCGGCCCCCTAACGAGATCGGGGCCGAGGACCGGCTCATCTCCCGCTTCGAGTGGGGGCTGGTGACAGACATCCAGCCGCCCGACTTCGAGACCCGGGTAGCCATCCTGCGCCGCAAGGTGGAGGAGGACGGGCTCGAGATTACCGCCCAGGAGGAGGTCCTCTCCTACATCGCCTGGCACTGTACTTCATCGGTGCGGGAGCTGGAGGGGGCGGTGATCAAGCTCTTGGCCTACTCCTCGTTGCACCGGCGAGAGATTACCCTGGAGCTGGCCACCGAGTCGCTAGGCCGGGCCACCCCGGGCGGGTTTCCGAACGGGGCAGGCTCCGCCACCCCCGACGAAGTGCGCCGGAGGGTGGCCGAGGCGTGGGGGGTGACCCCCGAAGCCCTCCAGTCCAAGAAACGGACCAAGGAGCTCACGGTACCCCGCCAAGTAGCCATGTACCTCATCAAAGAGTCGTTCGACCTCTCGCTGGTCGAAATCGGTAAGCTGTTCGGCGGCCGCGACCACTCCACGGTGATCCACTCGGTGGACAAGATGACCGAGGAGTTGCAGTCCGACCCCGGTCTGCGCGAAAGGGTAGAAGGACTCCGGAGGCAAACACGGCCCGGAGTTTGAAACCCGGTGGATAGAGTGTGGAAAGTCACCGGGAGCGGGTGTGGATAGTTGGACAAGCCACTGCGGCGGTGGACGCGGTGGATAAAGTATACTTTCCCCACACCCCTCTCCACACCCGGCCAAGGGCGTAAAAGGCGCTAACTGCCGGGGGTGGGGAGAGCCGGGAGAGATCCTTCCACACTTCCACACCCTCTACTACTATTGCGGTTAATTTATCTTTCACAGAGATTGTAATAACCGGTGTGGAAATGCCTCCTCATGACCAATAAGTTATGAAGCTGACCGTTACCCGAGATAACCTCCAACAAGGACTGGCGGCGGTGGCCGGGAGCGTACCCGTCCGCACCACGCTGCCGGTCCTCGCCAACCTCCTCTTAGAGGCAGACGAAGGGGGGCTCAAACTGAGTGGTACCGATCTGGACACGGCGGTATCCATCCGGGTGCCGGCCGAGGTCGAGAAGGGGGGTGCCATAACCGTCCCGGCCCGCAAGCTCCAGGAGATTGCCCGCGAGCTCCCCCCCGACCCCGTCCACCTCACCACCAAAGGCGACGCCACCACTATCCAGTGTGGCCGCGCCCGCTTCCGGCTCAACGGGCTGCCCAAGGACGAGTTCCCCGGCTTTCCGGTGGTGGACTTCGCGGGGAGCTGGACGCTCAAGGGGGAAGAGCTGCGTGAGCTGATCTCGCGGGTGGCGTTTGCGGTTTCCACCGAGGAGACCAGACCCATCTTGAACGGAGTGCTCTGGCACCTCTCGGACCGAGAGATGAGGATGGTGGCCACTAACGGCCACCGGCTGGCCAAAATGACCCTCCCCCTCAGCAACGGAGGGGGTTCCGAGGCAGCCGACCTGATAGTCCATCCGCGTGCTCTGAGGCAGGTAGAAAAGCTGCTCGGGGGCGACGACCGGGTGGAGGTGCGCCACTCCGAGAATCACCTCGGCTTCCGCGGCCAGGGGGTGGAGATCTACACCCGGCTGATCGAGGGTCCCTACCCCAACTATGAGCAGGTGATACCCAAGGACAACGACAAGGTGGCGATCGCCGACCGGACCGCCCTGGCCGGGGTGGTCAAGCGGATGTCCATAGTGGCCTCGGACCAGACCCACCGGGTCAAACTCACGCTGGGGGGAGAGGCCCTCAAGTTTACCGTGGAGACACCCGACCTGGGCGACGCCACCGAGGAGCTTCCGGTGGAGTACCAGGGGGAGCCGCTGGAGATCGGCTTCAACGCCAACTACCTGATCGAGCTGCTGGGCAACATGCCCGCCGACGAAGTGCGCATGAGCTTCAAAGCGCCGGAGGGGGCGGCTACGATTGAGCCGGTGGGGAACGAGGACACCCCGGACTTTCTATGCCTGGTCATGCCGCTGCGGCTCTTGGACTAACTCCGTGACCGGTTGGATCGGACGCAGGAGGCCGCTGCTGACCGCCGCCGCCGTGGCCGTGGTGGTGGTCAACGTGGTGTGGGGGGGCGCCCGCCCGGCCGACCTGCTGACCCCCCGGCTCGCGGCGGAGTTCCTAGTACCGTGGCTCCTGTTCTTGGTGGGGGTGGGGGTACGGGCGTGGGGGGCGGGCAACTTACGCAAGAACCGGGAAATCACCGACAGCGGGGTGTACCGGATGGTAAGGCACCCCCTCTACACCGGGAGCTTGTGCGTCCTGCTCGGCTTCCTCCTCGCGGCGGGGGACATTTTGCTGGGGCTGGCGCTGTTCGCCGGGGTGTGCCTGGTCTTCTACACGGCTCTCCGGCAAGAGGAGGGTCGGCTGATGGAAAGGTTCCCCTCCCAAGCCGGGGGGTACTCCGGGCGCCCCCGCCTGGTGCCCGACCTCCGTCGGCTCCCCGAGGCGATTCGTAGCGACCGCTTTTCGCTGCTGATGGCGTACCGGAACCTGGGGCTCAGGAGTGTGTGGCTGCTGGCGGGTATCCCCCTCTTCTTGGAAGCCCTCGAGTGGCTGGGCCGGTACCGTGGGGCAGGGTAAGTGGCGGGCTAGCGGCTCTCCCGGGCCACCCTGGGGCCGGCCTTTTCGGCCAGCTCGTCGCGGGTCCGTTCGGCCTGCTCCAAGATGAAGTTGGCCTGTTCCCGCTTTTCGGCGTACAGCTTTTCGGCGGCGGCTTTCTTTTCGGCGTAGTACCGTTCGGCGGCCAACTTCTTTTCATCGTAGTACTGCTCGGCGGCTTGCTTCTTTTCCCGGTAGTACACTTCGGCGGCCAGCTTCTTCTCCTCCAGGTACTCGGCCGCCGCGTCTTTCGTCTGCCCGTAGTACTGGGCGGTGAACTCTTTGACCGAGGCGCTGCGTGCGTACACCACCTCGGCCAGCTTGACCAGCGCTAGTAGCTTGATGTAAACCCAGCCGATGTCGAACTCCCACCAGCGGGCCTTGAACTTGGCTGAACGCGGGTCTGCGTGATGGTTATTGTGGAGCTCCTCCCCGGCGATGATGAGACCCAGGGGAACAATGTTACGGCTATGGTCCTTGGTACCGAAGTTCCGGTAGCCGAGGGCGTGGCCGATACCGTTGACAACGTTGCCCAGCACCGGGAACCAGAAGATCATCGCCGTCCACACCAGGAACCCCAGCGCCGGCCCGAAGAGGAGTAGGTCGATGGCCAACATGGTCAAGAGCCCCAGCCCGCCGTGTCTGGTGTAGACACTGTTCTCCATCCAGTCGTCCGGACACCCCTTGCCGTACTTCTCGAGCAGCTCCCGGTCCTTGATCGCCTTCTGGTAGAAAAACACCCCGCCCAGCACGATGGACCAGAACCCCTCCACCGCCGGAGAGTGCGGATCTCCTTCCCGGTCGGAGTAAGCGTGGTGTTTACGGTGAACCGCCACCCACTCGCGGGTGTTGGTGCCGGTGGTGAGCCAGAGCCAGAAACGCATAAAGTGCGCGGCCACGGGGTGAAACTCCACCCCGCCGTGGGTCTTGCCCCGGTGCAGGTAGAGGGTGATACAAACGTTGGAGATGTGGCCGACCGCCAGCACGAAGAGCACCGGCACCCACCACGGGGCCTGGGCCAGGAGTCCGAAATCGATCATCGCAGCGACTCGAGTTTGAATTTAGCAGCGGGAAGGTGCTTGTACCTCTTTCCCCGGCGGGGGTTCCGGCAGGGAGCCCGCGACCGTATAATATCCCCGCAACAACACCTTCGCCAGCACAACCCATGCCCAAACTTACCCTCGCATTCGGCGCGCTACTGATCGTCCTCGGCCTCAGCGCCTACTTCGGCACCGGCGGAGTCAGCGTCACCGCTCTGATCCCCGCCTTCTTCGGGGCCCTATTCATCCTGCTCGGTTGGCTGGCCACGCGGGAGCGCCTCCGCAAACACGCCATGCACGGAGCCGCTGCCCTCGCCCTGCTCGGGGTGCTGGGGACGGCCAGGGGGGTACCCGCTGCCCTCGCCCTGCTAGGGGGCGGCACGGTGGAGAGGCCCGGAGCGGCCGTGACCCAGGCGGTGATGTTCCTCCTTTCCTTGGTATTCCTGCTTCTGTGCGTGCGCTCTTTCGTGGCGGCGCGGCGGGCGTGAGCCGGTATCAGCCGCCCTCCCTTTTTCGCTCCAGATACTCCTTGAGCCGCTCGTCCTCAGAGATGGCCCTCTCAACCAGCTCCGGAAAGCGGGCGTAGTAGTCGCGGGCCTGGATGAGCTGGGCGCTGGAGAGCTCCGGAAAGTGCTGGCGGAAGCTCTTGAAGTCTCCGTCCGAAGCCCGCCACGCCGATACCACCTCGGCTACCGCCGGGCCGTCCCCGAGCACGGCGCGGCGGCCGGCGGGCCCGGTGCGGAACTCGATAGCGGGAAAGTTCTCGCGCGCCCACCACTCTTCGACCACCCGGCGGAGTCCCTGGGACGGACCTTCCCCGAATTCGGCCAGGTGAGAACGGAGCTCCTCGTCAAGCCAGCCGGGGAGCCGGACAGTTAGTGGTGTGGGTGACACGGGCGCCCCTGGTACGGTTAGCGTATACTTGGTATACAGTAGCTGTTCTTCTCCTCTGGGACAAGGGTGGCGGCCGGGAGCGCACCGTGACCAAGGCTAGCGCACCAGTTCGGCCAGCATCTCCAGCCAGCGGCGCAGCTGGTTAAAGATCAAGAACTCTTGGTGCACGCGGTGCTGGGCCGTCCGGCCCAGGTCGCGGCGCGCGTACTGGTCGGCCAGGAGTTCGTCGAGCACGCCCGCCACCTGGCCGGCGTCTTCCGCGTCTTCCACCAAGCGCCCCTCCACCCCCTCGCGGATCTGCTGGCGGATGCCGCACGCCCGCGTCCCCATCACCGCCACGTGCTTCCACATCGCCTCGGTCACAGTGAGCCCGAACCCTTCTTGCAACGAGTTCTGGGCCACCACCGTGGAGCAGCGCTGGAGAGCGTTTACCATCAGGGCGTTGTACTTGCGCGACCCCATCGGCAGCGTGAGCAAGACCACGTCGCGCTGGAGCTCTGGCGAGAGTCCGGCGTAGGCGCGCTCCAGCTCTGCCAGAACCTCTCGCGACTCGGGGTCGTCTTGGACGGAGGCGGGGTCGGGTCCGGCCAGCACCAGCCGCGCCTTTTCAACCATCCACCCGTGTCGTTCGCTACGGCCGTTGCCCCGGGAGCGGTCGGTCTTGAGGCGCGCGAACCCCTCCAGCAATGGCGTCCACCCCTTGAGCCGGTCCCAACGGGAGATCTGGGTGACGACGGGGTGGAAGAGCAGCCCGATGTCCTCGGGCTCCGTGGCGGGTTTGTACGAGCCGCCGGGCTGGAGGCGCAGGGCGGGTTCGGGCCAGGGCGGCGCGAGCACCGGACCGGCGGCGCGCATCAGCGAAGAGTCCACCAGGATGCCCACCAGCTTGTGGATGGAGAGGGAGCGGTTCTTGTGGGAGAGGGGGTCGATGGCCGGGTGGATCACCGAGGCGTTTCCGGCCAGGTAGCCGGGGATGTACTCGGGAGCCGAGAAGGCGGTATGCCGGTAGCCCTCGGTGTAGGACCGCAGGAAGTTCCACGCCGCGCCCGTCTCGGGGGTGCGCAGGTCGAGGCCGATGTGGCACCTCCACAGCGCCCGAGCGCCGGTCTCCTGCTGCAACAGGTGCCCCGTTCCCAGCGGCTGGGGGTCGTGGACGGCGAGCACGTCGTCTGCTCCGATCCACCTCCTCATGGCGTCGGCGTTCGCCCGGCTCACCCGCTCGTAGAGGGCCCGGTCCTTCTCCGTGAGGAGTGGGTCTCCCTCCCCGTGGATAAGGTTGTGGATCCGTTTGGTGAGGGTAAAGAAGGCGGGATCGTCCGCGCCGATCACCGCCCACTCGATCTTCACCCCCAGCTCGCCCAAGAGTGACACCAGGGTGGGTAGCATCTCGGCCACGCCCCCGCCCTCGGCGGTCGAGTTGATCATCCAGACGGTGCGCCCCCGGAGCTCCGGGGCTAGCTGATCGGCCACCGCGCGGAGCTCGTGGACCGCCGGCGAAAGGTGGGCCACCTCGGCGTAGTCGGCCAGGGAAAGGTGGTGTTGCGGGTGGATGACGCGGGCCATGGCGGCCCCCGCCGCAACATCGGTGCTAACCGCTCAGCCCTTCCAAGCGCTGGCTTGCCCGAAAAGGCGGCGGACGGCTGGCTGGTCTCCCTCGGCCAGGGCTTGGCGCACGGCGCGGAGGCGCTCCTCCACCAGGCGGAGAGCTGGCTCCAGGTGGTCGGCGTTGTCCAGGCAGATCTGGCTCCACAGCTCTCGGTCGCTCGCCGCCAACCGGGTCACACTCCGCCCGCCGGGGCCTAGCTCCCTGGGCGCGACCCCGGCTTCGGCCAGCACACTCCCGAGCAGCGAGGAGATGAGCTGGGGGAGGTGGCTACTCCACGCCAGCCGGAGGTCGTGGTCGTCGGGTTCCAGCTCCAGCGGCGTGGCGCCGAGCCCAGACCAGAAGCCGCGCGCCGCCCTCAGCGCGGCGGGGGTGGCCGAGGGGGCGGGGCACAGGTAGACACGCGCGTTCAGCAAGAGCCCCTCGCGGGACGCCGCGAATCCGGCGCGGTGGTCGCCGGCCAGGGGGTGGGCGCCCACGAAGCGGGCACCCAAGCCGGCGGCTTCGGCCGCGGCTACGGCGGACCTCTTGGTGCTTCCAGTATCGGTGACCAGCAGGGCCGACTGTAAGCGGGGAGCGAGTGCGCGGAGGAGCTCGGCCGCCGTCTTCACCGGCACCGCCAGTATCACCACATCCGCTTCTTCGACCCCGGCGAAGCCGGGGCCGAGAAGTGCGTGGACGGCCCCGGCTTCCTGTGCCTGGCGCAGGCTAGCGGGGTTGCTGTCGTGACCGAGAACACGTACGCCTTGTCTCGCCAGGTCGCGGGCCACGGAGCCGCCGACCAGCCCCAACCCGATCACCGCGGCGGTAGAAAGCTCGTTCATCGCCCCGACTGGTCACGGCGCGAGAGTCCGATGACGCGCCAGAAGAGCTCCCGCACCTCTTCCGCGTCGAGCCCCGCCCGCCGCGCCAACTCCCCGGCGCGGCGGACCACCTCGGCTTCCCGTTTGGGGTCCAGGGTGGGGAGCTCGAGCCGCCTCTTCTCCTCCCCGGCCGCCCGTGCCAGCTCCACCCGCCGGGAGACGAGCCGGACCAGAGAGCCGTCGATCCGTTCTATCTCTTGCCGCAGCGCTTCCAAGCGGGCGCTCACGCAAGCTCCTCCACCGGCTCGGGCAGGGTGCGCCCGGCCGCCTTGGCGAAGGGGCGCACACCTTCCATCAGAGCGGCGAATCCGGCCGGGGTGAGAGACTGGTCTCCGTCCGAGAGGGCTTCTTCGGGAGCAGGATGGACCTCGACCATCAAGCCGTCGGCCCCGGCCGCCACGGCGGCGAAGGCCAGGGGCGCCACCAGGTCGGCCCGGCCGGCCGCGTGGCTCGGGTCCACCACCACGGGGAGGTGGGTCTCGCGCTTGAGCACGGCTACAGCGCCCAGGTCGAGGGTGTTGCGGGTGGCGGTCTCAAAGGTGCGGATGCCGCGCTCGCACAGGATCACTTCCCCGTTTCCCCGGCTCATCACGTACTCCGCGGCCATGAGCAGCTCCGAAAGGGTGGCCGACATACCCCGCTTGAGGAGCACCGGCCGCTGCACCCGGCCAACTTCGGAGAGGAGGGCGAAGTTTTGCATGTTGCGGGCGCCCACCTGGAGCACGTCCGCGTGCTCGGCCACGGTATCCACGTGCCGGGTGTCCATCACCTCGGTGACCACGGGCAAACCGGACTCGGCGCGCGCCTCGGCCAGCAGCCGGAGCCCCTCCTCCCCCATCCCCCGGAAGGCGTAGGGCGAGGTGCGGGGCTTGAACGCACCGCCGCGCAGGAGCACGGCACCCGCCTCCTTAACCGCCTTGGCGGTACGCAGGATCATCTCCCTCCCCTCCACCGAGCACGGCCCCGCGATCACGGCCAGGGCTGTGCCCCCGACTTCGGCGCCGTCGCCCGCCCACACCCTCGTCGCGTCGGCCGCGAACTCGCGCGAGGCGAGCTTGTACGGCCGCAGCACCGGGGTTACGCGCTCCACCCCGGGGATGGCCAACAGAGGGGCTTCTTGCAGAAGGGTCTCGTCGCCGATACACCCGATCACGGTGCGGCTCTCGCCGCGCGAGAGGTGGGTGCGCAAGCCGAGCTGCTCGACCCGCTCGCGGATGTGGTCGATCTCCACTTCGGTGACGCCCGGCTTGGTGATTATAATCATGATCTCTCCGGATCAGCGCAAAAAAAGGCCCGTGGAACAGTCCACGGGCCGCCCGGCGCTTTCGGTCTGGTCGTCCGGCTAGCCCGGCAACCCCCTCCGGCCGCGGCCCGTGTCGCGGGTCGCGTAGGGGTAGTAAAAAGAGTAGCCCGGCCGACGGTTAATCATGGGTAAATGAATAAGCGCTGCCCTCTCGGCTGTCAATGGCCATTAACGGAGGTCGAAGGGGTCCGAGGTTACCGTCCACTCCAAGCGCTGGTCCGACTCGAAGGCCACCCCGGCGCGGAGCCGGTAGCGGCCGGGCTCCGACACACCCCTCTCTCCCGGCAGCGATTTACCCGGTTTCAGGGCCAACGGGCTCATCTCGTAGATCGCCGGACACGGTCCGGACGAGCTGTGGGTAGTCCAGCCAGTGTCGCCCTCCCTGTCTACCTCGATCATGACCTGGCCGCCGCAACTCGCCAAAAAGGCCGTCTCCGAGGCACGGTTGACCACCCGGAAGTCCACCCTTTTGGCCGCGTGGTCCACCAGCTCCACCCGGATCACCACCCCCTCTGCCGCCTCGGGGTCGGGCGACAGCAGATCGCCGCACCCGGAGAGGAGGGCGAGGGCCAAGGTCGAGACAGTTGCTAGGGCGCGCACGACGAATAGCTGGGTTCGGTGATCGTGTACCCTTATATAACGGTCTAGACCGTCCGTTTCTGACACGGCGGCGAAAAACCCTACTCGCCGTGCGCCTGGTCCGTCTTCGCCGCCATCACGAAGTCGTTTCTGTGCAGCCCGCCTAGCTTGTGGGTCCACCAGGTAACCGTGACCCTGCCCCACTCGGTCAGGAGGGCGGGGTGATGCCCCTCTTCCTCGGCCAGCGCGCCCACCCGGCGGGTAAATTCGAGGGCGGCGGCGAAGTCGTCGAAACGGAAAGTCCGCTCCAGGCGCTTGACACCGTCCCGTTCGACGATCTCCCAGCGCGGGAGCTCCGGCTTCAGCTCGCGCACCTCCACCTCGGTTACGGTGGGAGCTCCCTTGCGGCACGCCTCGCACTTCATTTGGGCCAGCTCCGTCATGACTACTCCTTTGCTTTGAGTTGCTAGGGTTGGCGGCAAGCCCGGTGACGCGCGAGGCGTGCCAGCGCCGCCGTCGCGCGCAGTATTGAGCAGGGTGGCGGCGAGGATTACGGCGCCGCCCGCCACCGCCCAGCCACCCGGCCTCTCGCCGTGCGCGAGCCACGTCCACACCGGGTTGAGGGCGGGTTCGACCAAGAGGAGGAGCGACGCCTCCAGGGCCGGGACCCGGCGGATGCCCGTGGAGAGGAGCATATAAGCCGCGCCGATCTGGAAGATGCCCAGGTAGGCGACCATCGCCCAATCTCCCGCCCCGGCTCCGGCCACCGGCAGCCCCACCGGCAGGCACGCCGCGAACGCCAGCCCGTTGCCCGCCACCACCGTCGGGAGCGCGCCCCCTCCCTCCCCCCGGCCCAGCCAGCGGAAGCCGGTGATGGTGAGCGCCCAAGTGACCCCCGCCACCACTGCCAGCAGGTTTCCGGCGGCCGGGTTGGGCGCGGTCACCGCGGCCGGGGGTACCCCCACCAGCACCAGAGCCATCCCCGCCCCCACCGCGCCCATGAAGACGAGGTCGGTGCGGCGTACCGGCTCCCGGAGTAGGAGCGGGGCCAAGAGGAGGATGTAGATGGGGGCCGTGGACTGGAGAAAGATGGTGTTCGCGGAGGTGGTCAGCTTGTTGGCGGCCACGAACAAGATCATGGTGCTGGCGTAAGCGCACGCTACGGGGAGCACGCGCCAGCTCCACCCGCGCCGGGCGGCGGGCGCCAGCGTGAGCACGGCCAGGGCGGCGATCCCGGAGCGGAGACCGGCCACCTGCCACGCCGACAGAGAAGTGGCTTTGATGGCCGCCCCCCCGGTGGAAAAGAGTGCGGCGGCCAGCAGCAGGTGGAGCCGGGAGAGGATCGGGGGTGGCATGGTTCAGCAAGGTTGCGGCGGAACCGGCTGCGGGCAAGCGGTGTCTTGGGGACAGCTAGCCAGACCTTTTTATCTGAACGGAGGTGCCATGACACGCACGCGGCTGCTCGTGGGCGTACTCTCGCTAGCGGCGCTGCTCGCCGGCTGCGCCACGGCAGGGGTGCCGGAGCGGGTGGAGAGCGACGTCACCGCCCTCGACCTGGGCAGGCGGTACACCGGCTGGTACTACCGGGGCGACTTGGACCGGCTCTGGGAACGCTTCACGCCGGAGATGCGCGACGCCCTGGACCGGGAGGAGTTGGCGGAGGTGCGGGACCGGCTTACCCGGCGGCTGGGGCGGGAGGCCGAGCTGCTCGACGAGCGCGTGGAGCGGGGAGACGACGACTTCCGGCTCTACCTGCGCACCGTCCGCTTCGACAGGGCGCCCGAACGAGCGGTCCTCCTCTTCGCCATCGACGGCGAGGGAAGGATCGGCGGCTTTTACATCCGCCCGGCGGGGTAGCTCACACCGCCCACCGCAGAGCGGGCTCCTCGGGCACCTCGCCGATCTCCGCGGCCAACTGGTAAAAGGCGTGGAGGCCCTCCCGCATCTCCGCGTCCAGCCCGTAAGACAGCCCTCCCCAGTACGCCGCCAGCTCGGACGGCGCCACCCCGAAGCTAGCGGCGGACTTCCGGGCCAGGGCGTCGAGCCTGCGGAGCCCCCGCTCGCGCGAGGCGAGCAGGGCGCGGTGCAGCCCCGCCACCCCCGGCACCACCGGGGCGCGCGTCTGCCAGAGCGCGAAGGCAAGGGGGAGCCCGGTCTGATCGGCCCACTCGGTCCCCAGGTCGAGGCGTACCCGCCGCTCCGGGTGGAGGCCGGGCCGGAGCGCCGTGTCGCCGATGAACAGTGCGGCGTCGGCCCCGAGTTCGAACGGGTCGTCGCGACGCTGGTCGAACCAGAAGTACTCCGGCTCCGCGCCGTAACGGGCGTGGAAGAGGACGCGGAGCAGGACGACCGAGGTGGCCGAGGCGTTGGGCAAGGCCACCTTGCGGCCGTGCAGCCGACCGGGCTCCCGGTCTGAAAGAAAGACGATGCTACGGACGGCTCCGCGCGACCCGATCGCCAGGCCGGGGAGCAGCCGGTAGCGGTCCGCGTGGCGGGCGTATTCGACGCTGGAGCAAGGGGCCACGTCGATCTCCCCCCTTTCGAGCAGGCGGTTGAGCTCAGACGGCACCCCCGCCACGATCTCGACGCCCGCGGGGGGGCGCTCGATCACTCCGGCGTGGATGGGGAGGCAGTTGCTGTAGTTGATGTGGCCGAGCCGGAGGGGGGGGGCCGGTGTCATGCCCGGGCTGGCTGCTGGAGCGGCTGATCGGGCGCGCTCAGAGAACCCTCCCCAGGTCGCCGAAGAAGCACTCGGCCGCGGTGCGGATCACCGCCGCCGAGCCCTCCACGCCGAGACGGCCGGTGTTCACGCACAGGTCGTACAGCTCCGGGTCCAGCCAATCGCAGTCGAAGTGTTCGCGGATGTAGCGCATGCGGTCCCAGTCGGACTGGCGGACGCGCTCGGTGGCCTCGCGCGCGGATACCCGGTACCTTTCCCGCGCTTGGCCGGCGCGGAGCTCGAAGGGGGCGTGCAGCAGTACGTGAAAGGCACGCGCGTCTCCCCGTAGCAGGCACTGGGAGCCGTGGCCCACGATCACCGCTGGCCCCTCCTCGCCCACTACCCGGGTGATGATCCGCCCGGCCACGCGAGCCGCCGATTCGGGCGATACCGGCGGGACCACCGGCACCGGTAGCCCCTCGGGGAAGCCCTCCGAGAGGTACTGGCCCAGCCGCTCGATGAAGGTCTCTACCCGCTCGTCGTGCATCTCCACCTGTTCGGGCGCCACCCGCAAGTCGGCGGCGATCTGCTCCACCAGCTCCCGGTCGAGGAGCCGCCACCCGAGCAGTTCGGCCACCCGGTTCGCCACCGCGGTGCTCCCCGCGCCGAGCTGGCGCGCTACCGTTACGACGGCCACCGGGCTCCGGAGACGGGGTGAGGGGATAGCATCGGCATTTCCAAGCTAGCGCAGCAAAAGTCAATCCGGAGTTACGAGAGCAGCCCGGCCAACCGGCGCAACGGCTCCACCCCGCACACGTCCTCTTCCAAGAGGGGGACGCGCAGCCGTGCGAGCGGTCCGAACCGCCGGTCGATCTCCGCCAGGTAAGTGGCCTCGCGCTTCCGGCGGCGGCGCACGAAGGCACCGTCCGCGTGCGCGGGGATCACCCGGTTCACGATCACCTTATCCACCGGGACACCGTACCGCTTCAGCAGTTGGACCGCCTTGCAGGTCTCCAAGATGGGGAGACGCTCGGGGACGACCACGAAGACGAACGCGGCGCGCTTGGCGTCAGTCACCACCTCGCGCGCGCGGCGAAAGCGCTCGCGCCTGCGCTCCAGGGCTTCCAGCACCGGGTCTGGCTCCGCGCCCTCTTCGCTCTTCGCGCCCCCCAACCGCCGCCACGCCCGGTGGAAGGCGTTCGCCTGGCGCCGCCGCGACACCAGGGCCTCGACCCACGCCCCCATCAGTTCGGGCAGGGAGAGGAGCCGCAGGGTGTGGCCGGTGGGCGCGGTGTCGAAGATCACCCTGCCGTACTCCTTGCCCGCCAACTCCAGCAGCTCGCAGACCCGCTCGAACACCGCCGCCTCGGCTGCGCCGGGGGTAACCCGGGCCGCGTCGATCTGTCTCTCGGCCTCCTCGCGAACGCCGGCTGGGGCCGCTTCCCGAATACGTTCCTTGACCCCGGAGATGTACCGGTCGGCTTCCCGTTCGGGGTCGATCTCCAGCGCGTGCAAGTTGGGGAGCACCTCGCCGGGCGCGGCTCCCAGACGGTGAGCGAGCACGTCTCCGGTGGAGTGGGCCGGATCGGTTGAGACCAGCAGCGTTTTCGTGCCCCCATCCGCCGAAAGCACGGCGTAGGCCGCGGCGAGGGTGGTCTTGCCAACACCCCCCTTGCCGCCGAAGAAGAGAACCGGGCGAGCGGGGTCCACGGAGCTCAGCAGCAGCGGAAACCGCCCTCGGGGGCGTGCTCCATCCCCATGCGCCGGTGCCAGTCGTGGTACTCCCCGATCAGGTCGGGCATGAGCTCCAGGGTGTAGAAGTGGACCGGGTTGGGGAGGCCCAGAAGGTCTGGCAGGGTGAGCAGTAGGAAGAGGTCGCGCTGGCGCCTCTCCTCGCGCAGAGCGGTCTGGCGGTAGGGGCCGAAGAAGACGCCTTGGTAGAGCTCGCGCGCGGCGCGGAGCTTGGGCTGCAGGCGGACAAACAAAGAACTGGTAGTGCCCATCCGTTACTCGAGCTCTGCCCGCAGGGCGGCGAGGTCGAGCGGCCCCGTGCGCATGAGCAGCCCTCCGTCCGGGGCGCGCGGCCACTCTTCCCGAGGCCGGTCGCGGTAGAGCTCCACGCCGTTACCGTCCGGATCGCGCAGATAAAGCGCCTCGCTGACTCCGTGATCCGCGGCTCCCTCGAGCGGGATGCCGGCTTGTTCCAGGCGCCGCGAGGCGTCGGCGAGCGAGCGCCGGTCCGGGTAGACGATGGCCAAGTGATACAGACCGGTCGAGCCGGACGGGGGCGGCGGACCGCCCTCGCTCTGCCAGCTGTTGAGGCCGATGTGGTGGTGGTATCCACCGGCGCTCACGAAGGCCGCCTGCTTGCCCATGCGCTGCCGCAACTCGAAGCCGAGCACGCCCTGGTAAAAGGCGAGAGCCCGCTCCACGTCCGCCACTTTGAGATGAACGTGTCCGATCCGCACGCGGGGGTCGATCGTTTCGGTCATTGGAGGCAGAAGCTCCTCACGCCTGTGGCCCCTCGGCCACCCCCTGCTGGTACGCCACCTTCTCGGGGGGCGGACCGGGGGCGGGCGGGCGGCGCCCGAGCAACCGGCGCAGAGCGACCACCGCCTCCAGGATCAGCCAGATCTCCAGGGCAAAGATGGCCGCCCCGAAGCCGAAGAGGAGCCACTGGCTCTCACCCAGGTAGCGGTCCAGCTCTAGCACCATCCCCCAGGTGGTAATGAAGAACAGGAAGACCATCGGCAGCGCCGTGACCCACGCCTTGCGGCCGAGAGAGAGCAGGTAGCTGGTGACCACCAGCAGCGTGAGCGCCCCCACCAGCTGGTTGGTGGTGCCGAAGAGGGGCCAGAGCCGCATCCCCCCCGCTCCCCGGTCGACCCCCAGCGCCAAGAGTCCGGTCAGGAAGACGCCCACCAGGGTGGCTACGGTGCCGTTCTGGAGCGGAGCCACCCGGTACTGGGAGCCGAGTTCCTGGAGGATGTAGCGGAGGATGCGGAACGCCGTGTCGAGGGAGGTGGCGGCGAACGAGATTACCACCACCGCGGCGAAGATCACGGCCAGTTCTTGGGGTATTCCGATGCCCGCGGCCAGGTGGCCGACCCCCTGCACGAAAGCTTGCACCCCGCCCGAGGCGGCGCTGGCGAACGACGAGTAGTGCCGGTTCCAGGCGTCTCGTCCCACCATCGCCGCGAAGCCGGCGGTGCAGGCGACAATCGAGGTGAGCGCCAGGGTGCCCTCGCCGATGGCGCCGCCGTAGCCGACGTAGCGGGCGTCGCTCTCCCGGTCGAGCTGTTTGGAGCTGGTGCCCGAGGCCACCAGCCCGTGGAAACCCGAGATGGCGCCGCAGGCGATGGTAATGAAGAGGAGCGGGAACCACCCCGGCGTATCGGCCGGCACCGCCGCGTTGATGGCGGGCGCGGCGAGCGGCGCGTTGGTTACCAGGACCCCTAGAAAAATGAGTCCCAGTGCCACGAAGAGCTGGTGGGAGTTGATGTAGTCGCGCGGTTGGAGGAGTAGCCAAACCGGCAGCAGGCAGGCGGCGAAGCAGTACGCCAGGATCACCACGATCCAGCTGGCCCGTACCCCGTCGGTTCGCGCCAGCTCCCGGGCCGCGGCCAGGTCGCCGCCCGCCGCCTCGAACTGGGTGCTGGTGGGGGTGAAGCCGAAGAGGTCGATCATCTCCGGCTGCCAGAACTGCCCCGCCCAGATGAGCACGTAAAGAGTGACCAGCGCGGCGATACTGGGCCAGAAGATGCCCGCCTTGGTCTTGTAGATCAGCAACCCCACGGCGACGGCAATAGGGAGCTCGCCCCACACCGGGATCACCGAACCGGGGTTGCTCATGAACAGGTTGGCGATGAGCACGCAGAAGACCGCGCTCACCATGATGATGAGAAAGAGGATGATGAGCAGAAAGAGCGTGCGCGCGCGGCGGCCGAGGATGCCCTGCGTGAGCGTGCCGATGGACTCGCCCCGGTTGCGGGCCGAGATCCAGAGCGCGCCGAAGTCGTGCACCGCCCCCGCGAAGATGGTCCCCAGCACCACCCACAGGAAAGCCGGCAGCCACCCCCAAATTACGGCTATGGCCGGACCCACGATGGGAGCTGCCCCGGCCACCGAGGTAAAGTGGTGGCCAAAGAGGACGTGTCGGTTGGTAGGCAGGTAGTCGAGCCCGTCCTCGAATTCGTGCGCTGGGGTGCGGAAGTCAGGGTCGAGCCGGTAGATGCGGCGCGCGAGGTAACGCGAGTAGACCAGGTAGCCGGTGGCAAACGCCGACAGCCCGACGACCAGGAGTAGGATGGAGTTCACGGCCGGCTGCTAGACGACCACGTAGGGCGCCGGGGCGTGGTGGCAAACATCATCTCCCCCCCAGCAGAGCCGTAACGCTGAAGGCGATGTGGAGGGCGGCGACGATGGTCAGGTGGGTCTTCATGGCGGCTCCAGGTCGAGCGAGGAAGTGGGGGCGCCCCACCTGCGGCCGACGGCTGGCCCCCACCGGCAAGCCATTTTCGCTGCTAATCGGCGGGGACGCAAGACAGGGATGGAGGGCTTCGCTTTACCCGCCGTCGATCCGTTCCTCTACGCTGGCCAGCTCGTTCCCGGCCTCGCGCAACTTCTCCAAGACCTCGCGGACTTGTTCGCGCTGCTCTTCCACGTCGTCCGCTTGACGCTCCACCCGCCGCCGTTGGCGGTCGAGCTCGTCCTCGAGCTCCCCGGCCTCGTCCTCCAAAAGGTCGCGCTGGGCGCGCCCCAGAGCGGCGGCCAGTTCGCCCTGCCTCTCGGCCTCCTCGCGGTAGCTCTCTTCCTCGCGGCGGAGCTGGCGGAGCTCCCGCCGGTACCGCTCTGTCCAGCGCTCCAGCGAGCGCAGGAGCCGCCCCCGCTCCCGCAGCAAGTCGTGGTACTCGTCCCAGGCGTCCCGCCGCCTCTCTTCTCTCCGACCCCGGTCGCCCGAGGCCCCGAAGGTGATGGGGAGCTGCACCCAGACCGGTACCGGCTCCCCCTCCAGGCGGGCGGGCATGAAGCGGGTGCCTGCCATGACCTCGCGGGCCGCGGCGTCCAGAGCGGTCCGGCCGGAGCCGCGCGCCACCCGGGTCTTGCGCACCCGGCCTCGCTCATCGATCAGGACGTGCAGCACGGCGGTGCCGCCCACGCCCGCCTCGCGCAGCTCGCCGGGGTAGGCGTCGTCGATCTCGTCCAGCACCTGCCCCGGGTCGCGCGCGTGGGGACGGGTGTCGTAAGGGGTTGAGACTGGACCCCGCATTAGCTCCTCCAGGCGGAGCGTGTCGGCGGGCGAGGGGAAGGGCGCGGCGCGGACGCCCGGCGCGAACAAGAGCGTGGGGAGCGCGAGGAAGACCGAAAATAGGAAGCGTTGGATCATAGCAAGGAGGATGGTCACCCTCTGATACCGATCCACCTCCCTCGGGTTTCAAGGACTGCCGCCGGGAGGGTCGATGGCGCAGCGAGAAAGGTTGCCGCCCAAGCCGGAGTAAGGGTAGAATCTTTTTCTATGTCGCGCCTCGCCTCGGTCCTCTTCTGGTCGGTCATCGCCGCCGCCTTCATCGGCCCGGGCACCGTCACCACCGCGGCGGCGGCGGGGGCGGCGCACGGCACCGCGCTGCTCTGGGCGCTGGCGTTCTCGACCGTGGCCACGGTGGTGCTGCAAGAAGCGGCTGCCCGGCTAACCGTCGTCTCGGGCAAGGACTTGGGCCAGGCGATCCGAGACCGGTCCGCGGGGACCCCGGCCGGCCCGCTGGTACTCCTCCTGGTGCTGGGCGCCATCGTACTCGGAAACGCGGCGTACGAGGCGGGCAACATCCTCGGCGGCGGTGCCGGCGTCCTACTCGGGCTCGATCTTCCTGGCTGGGGGGTCACGCTGGCGATCGGCGCGCTGGCCGCCGGACTCTTGTGGACGGGTACCCCCAAGAGGGTGGCCCTCCTACTGGCGCTGACCGTGGCGGTAATGGGGGTGGCCTTCCTGGCCGCGGCCTTCCTGCTCAGTCCCGACCCCGCCGCGCTCGCGGTGGGAGCTCTGGTGCCGCGCCTGCCCGCCGGCGCGGAGCTCCTGGTCCTTGGCCTGGTGGGTACCACGGTGGTGCCGTACAACCTCTTCCTCGGCTCGGGCATCGCCGCCGGGCAGAGCGTGGGCGAGCTCCGCTTCGGTATCTCGCTGTCGGTAATCCTGGGCGGGGCGATCTCGATGGCTGTTTTGGTAGTGGGCACGGCCGTGGCGGGCGAATTTTCATTCGAGCTACTGGCCGCCGCGCTGGAGGAGACCATCGGCGGGGGAAGCACCTGGTTGCTGGCGCTGGGGCTCTTCGCGGCTGGTTTTTCGTCGGCGGTGACGGCTCCGCTCGCCGCCGCGGTAACCGCCCGCTCGCTGTTCGGAGACCAGGCCGGCCGGTGGGACGCCCGCGGCTGGCGCTACCGCTCGGTGTGGTGCGGGGTGCTGGGGGCGGGGCTCGCCTTCGGGCTTTCGGGGGTGCGGCCCATCCCGGTCATCATCCTAGCCCAGGCCCTCAACGGAGTGCTCCTCCCCTTCGCGGCGGTCTTTTTACTGCTGGCGGTGAACGACCGGGGGTTGATGGGGGAGCAGAGGCTGAACGGGTGGCTCGCCAACTCTCTCTCTGGGGTGGTGGTGGGGGTCGCGGTCGTGCTCGGCTCTGCCAGCGTGGTGCGGGCCGGCTTCGCCGCCCTGGGCGCGCGCCCCCCGGACGGGTGGTTGGTGCTGGCGCTTTCGCTGGCGGTGGCCGCGGTGATAGCGCTGCCAGTGGGGAGAGCGGTGGCGCGGGGGCGGCGGGGGGCCCGGCCCTTGGCCCGCAGCGGTGCCCAGGATACATTATAGCTACGGTTACTTGCCACTGCCAGCGCGGCCGGCGTGCAGACCCGCGACGAGATGAACCGCTACACTCCCCGGTGAGCCGGAAATACGCCGCCTTTCTCGCCGCCGCTTGCGGCCTGCTCGCAGCGTGCGCCGTGACGCTCGGCCACCCCCCCACCGCCACCCTCGCCCAGCCCGGCGTGTCGCGGGAGCTGGCCCGCAACCGCGCCGCCACCCTGTCGGAGGTCACCTACACGCTCGCCCTCGACCTGACCGGTGGCGACCGGGTGGCGGGCGGCGTAACCATCGGCTTCGAGCGGAGCGAGGGAGCCGCGGAGTTGATCCTCGACTTCCGGGGCGAGCAGCTGTCGGAGCTGGTGGTTAACGGCGTGCCGGTCGGAGACCCCGAGTGGCGCGACGGACACCTGGTCATCCCCCGCGCCCTCTTGAGAGTCGGCGCCAACACGCTAGACGCGGGCTTCCGGGCTGAGATCGCCCCCGCGGGCGCGGCCGTTATCCGGGTCGACGAGGGTGAGGAGAGCTTTCTGTATACGCTCCTGGTCCCCTCGGACGCGCAGCTTCTCTTCCCCAGCTTTGACCAGCCCGACCTCAAGGCCCGCTTCCGGCTGACCGTGAGCGCGCCCGCGGGGTGGCGGGTGTTGGCGAACTCCCCGCTCGAGCAGCGGGCGGGGGAGGGGGCCGTTAACAGCTGGTCGTTCGCGGAGACCGAACCGATCTCCACCTACCTCTTCGCTTTCGCGGCCGGGCCCTGGCGGGTGAGCGAGTACCGGGTTCCGGGCCGGACCGATCACCCCGGCTCCATCACCACCTACCTGCGCTCCTCGCAACTGGGCGACGCCGACCCCGACACCATCGCCCGCCTAAACGCCGGCGCGCTGGCTTGGCTGGAGGAGTACTTCCGGGTTCCCTTCCCCTTCGCCAAGATGGACCTGCTGCTCGCCCCCGCTTTCCCCTTTGGCGGCATGGAGCACGTCGGCGCCATCTTCTACAACGAGAGCCGCTTCGTTTTCAAGGAGCCGCCCACGCTGAACGAGGAGTTAGGACGCAAAGCCACCATCTACCACGAGGTGGCCCACCAGTGGTTCGGCGACCTGGTGACCATGGAGTGGTTCGACGACCTCTGGCTCAAGGAGGGGTTCGCCACCTTCATGGCGGCCAAGGTGCAGGAGCAGCTCGACCCCGGCACGGGGGGGTGGAAGAGCTTCCACCTGCGCTACAAGCCCGCGGCGTACCGGATCGACGCCACCCGCGGCACCACTCCCCTCTGGCAGGAACTGCCAAACTTGGACCTGGCCAAGAGCGCGTACGGGCCCATCGTCTACAACAAGGCCCCGGCCGTACTCAAACAGCTCGAGTTTCTGGTGGGCGAGGAAGAGTTCAGGAACGGGGTAACCCTTTTCCTGCGCCGGCACGCTTACGGAAACGCCGACTGGCGCGATCTACTGGCCGCCGTCGAGCTGGCGAGCGGGCGCTCCCTGGAGAGGTTCGGGAGCCAGTACATCCTGCGGGCCGGGATGCCGAGGGTCGAGGTAGAAGTGCAGACGGGGGACGGGGTGATCCGCTCCCTCCGCTTGGTGCAACGGCCGGCCACGGAGTTGGCGGACGACCCGGGCGGGTGGTGGCCGATGAAGGTGCGGGTGCGGCTCGGCTATCGAGACGGGAAAGACGTGGTGCTAGACGCCCGCTTCGACGGCGAGAGCGCGCTGGTGGAGGGGGCGGCCGGGCGCCCCCTCCCCGACTTCATCTACCCGAATGAAGGTGATTACGGTTACGGACTCTTCCTCCCCGATGACCGCTCCGCCGCCTACCTCCTAGAGGCGGTCGGAGGGCTGGAGCCGGACCTCCTGCGCGCGCTGGTGTGGGGATCTCTGTGGGAGCTCGTGCGGGAGGCCCGGCTCCCGCCCGCCCGCTTCACCGAAAGGGTGATCGAGGAGTTCCCTGGCGAGCGGGACGAGCAGATCTCGGCCTTTCTCCTTTCCCGCTCTCTGCTGGCCCTGGAGACTTTGCTGGAGCGAGGAGAGAGGGGCGGGCTTTACCCTCGCCTGGAGCGGCTGCTGTTGGCCCGCGCCGGTAACGCTGAGTTTTCTTACGGTCTGCGCAAGCAGGCCCTCGACGCTTTCCTCTCGTCCGCCCGCTCGCCCGCGGGCCTCGACGCCCTGCTCGGCTACCTGGCCAACCGGCGGCTCTTCAATAACGGCCCCATCGGCCAGCCCAGCCGATGGACCGCCCTCCGCACCCTGCTGGCGCTGGACCACCCGCGTGCCGACTCTCTGTTCGAGGCCGAGCGGGCCAACGACGACTCTCCCGACGCCGCCCGGCAGAGCTTCATAGCGGGCGCGGCCGTGCCCGACGCCGGGGCCAAACGGGAGTACTTCGGCCGCTACCTGAACGACCCGGAGCTAAACGAGGCGTGGGTCACGGCGTCCTTGGACGCTTTTCTCCACCCCGCCCACCGAGACCTCACCCTCCCCTACCTGGAGCCGGCCCTAGAGCGGCTGGAGTGGATCAGGGAGAACCGGCGCATCTTCTTTCTCCCCCAGTGGCTGGGTAGCTTCGTGGGAGCTCACCCGGAGCGGCGGGCGCTGGAGACGGTGGACCGCTTCCTGGCGGCTCACCCGGGCCTCCCCCAAGACATCCGCCGCAAGGTTCTGGTCGAGCGCGACGAACTGGCGCGCACCGTACGCATCCGGGAGGCCCAGGAGTGAACCGGCGCTTGGCGTCCGGCTGCCGTTGCGATTTTCTCCCAACAGCGACATCTTTATCCGCCAGCGATGGCTAAGCGCGCGCTCCTGACCGGGGCCACCGGCTTCGTGGGTGGCCACCTGGCCGAGCGGTTGGCGCAAGAGGGGTGGACGTCGCGGGCGGTGGTGCGCCCTACCAGCGACACCTCCTTACTGGACCGGCTGTCTCTTGAGACGGTGACCACGGACCTCCGCGACGCGGACGGGGTGGCGCGGGCGGCCGAAGGGGCAGAGGTTGTCTTTCACCTGGCCGCCGCTACCTTTGCCCGGCGGGAGGAGGAGTTTTGGAGCGCCAACGTGGACGCCACCCGAGCCGTGATGGAGGGGGCTGCCAGGGCCGGTAGCCGGGCGGTATACCTGAGCTCGTACGCGGCGTGTGGCCCGGGCTCGTACGACCGACCGCGCCGGGCGGGGGACGAACCGGAGCCGCTCAGCGCGTACGGGCGCACCAAGCTGGAGGGGGAGCGGGCGGCGCGGGAGCTGGCACCAGAGGCGGTGATCGTCCGCGCGCCCGCGGTGTATGGACCCCGCGACCGGGCGCTGTTGCCGTTATTCCGTATGGCCCGGCTGGGCGTGGTGCCGGTACCGGGTGGCGGCGACCGTCCGCTGCACCTGCTCTTCGCGCCCGACCTGGCGGGGGCGCTGGTCCGAGCGGCCCGGGTAGCGGCGGGCACCTACGCGGTGGCCGGACCGGGGGCGCCGGCGTGGCGGGAGGTGGTCTCGGTGGTGGGCGACGCGCTGGGGAGGCGAGTACTCTCGGTTCCCCTTTCCCCCGCCCTGGTGCGGGGGGCCGCGGCCGCCACCGAGGGGGTGGCACGGCTCTTGGGCCGAAGCGCAACCTTTGGCCGCGACAAAGCCCGGGAGATGCTCGCTCCCGGCTGGCTGTGCGATCTGAGTGGTTCCGAAGCGCTCCTCCCCGCCGGGGAGGCGACAGCACTGGCGGAGGGGATGCAAAAGACGGTGGCATGGTACCGAACCAACGGATGGCTTTGATGGAAGCCTCGCCGAAACAGCTTCAGGGGACCGCCGACCTCTTCGACAAGTGCGCCCGCTACACCGCGGCGCACGACGTCATGGAGAGTGGTCTCTACCCGTTCTTCCAGCCCATCTCCTGCTCTCACGACACCGAGGTGGTGATCCGGGGGGAGCGGAAGATCATGGTGGGCTCGAACAACTACCTCGGGCTCACCCACCACCCGTACGTGCTGGAGCGGGCCAAGGCGGCCTTCGACCAGTACGGGAGCGGCTGCACCGGGAGCCGGTTCCTGAACGGCACCCTCGACCTGCACGAGGAGCTGGAGGAGCGGCTGGCCAGACTGATGGGGCACGACGCTTCCCTGGTTTTCAGCACCGGCTACCAGACCAACCTGGGGGTGATTTCCACGCTGGTGGGGCGCTCCGGCGTGGTCATTCAGGACAAGCTGAATCACGCCTCCCTGGTGGACGGCGGGCTCCTCTCGGACGGGACCATGGTGCGTTACCCCCACGGCGACCACTCCGCCCTGCGCCGCTCCCTGGATAGCCACGCCGGGGCGCCCGGCGGGGTGCTGGTGGTGACCGATGGCGTCTTCTCGATGGAGGGCGACATCGTGGACCTCCCCGCGGTCTCCTCCCTGTGCGCCGAGTACGGGGCCCGGCTCATGATCGACGACGCCCACGCCGCCGGGGTGCTGGGCGAGAATGGAGGTGGTACCGGCGAGCACTTCGGCATGAACCACCGGGTCGACCTGGCCATGGCCACCTTCTCCAAGTCGTTCGCCTCCATCGGAGGGGCCATCGCCGGACCGGCCGACGTGATCCACTACCTCAAGCACCACGCCCGTCCGCTCATCTTTTCGGCCAGCGTGCCCCCCTCCGCGATCGCCACCGTGCTGGCCTGCATCGAAGTGCTGGAGCGGGAGCCGGAGCGGCGCACCCAGCTGTGGGAGAACGCCGATTACCTGCGCGCCGGGCTGCAGTCGGTGGGTTACGACACCGTCAACTCCGAGACCCCCATCATCCCGGTGGTGGTGGGCGAAATGTTGGACACTTTCGGCTTCTGGAGGGGTCTCTTCGACGCGGGGATATTCACTAATCCGGTGCTGCCGCCCGCCGTGCCCGAGAATTCGTGTCGGCTGCGCACTTCGGTCATGTCTACCCACACGCGGGACCACCTGGACCAGGTGCTGGAAGCGTTTGAGGCGGTGGGGCGGGAGCGCGGGGTCATTTAGCGGGTTGCCAGCCCTCCGCGTCCGGGAGGTCTTACCCGGCGAGTCGCTCCGCCCCTTCATCGATCTGAGCTGGAAGTTCAACGCGGACGACCCCGCTTGGGTGCCCCCGCTCCGGCGCCAACTCCGCACCCTCCTCGACCGCCGCAAGCACCCCTTCCACCGCCACGCCGAGGTCCGTTACCTGCTGGCCTCGCGGGGGGGCGAAGCCGTCGCTAGGGTGGCCGCCGTCGTCAACCACCGTCACAACGACTTCCACGGCGAGAAGACCGGCTTTTTCGGCTTCTTCGAATGCGAAGACGACCCCCGAACCTCCCGCGCCCTGCTGGGCAGCGCCGGAGAGTGGCTGCGGGAGCGGGGGATGGAGCGGTCGACCGGCCCGGCCAGCTTCTCGACCAACGAAGAGTGCGGCCTCCTGGTCGAGGGGTTCGAGCATCCACCCGCCGTGCTCATGCCCCACAACCCCCCGTATTACGCCCGGCTGATCGAAGCCGCTGGTTTCACCAAAGCCAAAGATCTGATCGCCTACTCGCTGTTCGGCTTTACCCCCCCCCAGCGGCTGGCCGAAGGCGCCGAGCGGCTCGCCGCGCGCGCCGGCATCACCGTGCGGGGGCTGGACATGAAGAGGTTCCGCGCCGAAGTGCGCGCTATCCAATCCATCTACAACAGCGCCTGGTCGCGGAATTGGGGCTTCGTGCCCATGACCGCCGAGGAGATAGCCTTCATGGCCAAGGAGCTGCGCCCGGTGGTGGACCCCGACCTCTGCCTGATCGCCGAGCACGGGGGCGAACCGGTCGGCTTCTCCCTAGCCCTTCCCGACCTCAACCAAGCCATCAAGCCGCTGAACGGCCGACTCTCCCCCTGGGGTCTCTTGCGGCTGCTGTGGAACCGTCGCAAGATCGACCGGGCCCGTATCCTCACCCTCGGCTTCCGCCCCGAATTCCGCGCCCGGGGGCTGGGTACGCTACTGTACCTGCGCACCTGGCAAGCGGGCATGGTCAAGAGGTACTACCGGGGCGAGGCGTCCTGGATCCTGGAGGATAACTGGGAGATGCGGCGGGCTCTGGAGAAGATGGGGGGCGAGCCGTACAAGAGGTACCGCATCTATGAGCGAGCCTTGTGAAGGTCGTTTACTTTACGGAGAGCTTGCTCCCCCAGGTAGATGGAGTATCGCGTACCCTGGCCCGGCTCTTCGACTTCCTGGAGCGGCGCGGGGTCGGCTTCCGGGTCTACTCCCCTTTCGTGCCCGACGGCTCGGTACGGTGGAGCGGCAGGGTACGGCCCGTCAAGTACGCCCGCTTCCCCCTCTACCGGGACTACCGGGTGAGCTGGCCCGGGCTCCGCCGAATCGCCGGCGAAGTGGAGGCTTTCCGTCCCGACCTGATCCACCTGGTGAGCCCCACCCCCCTCGGCTTCCGAGCCCTGGGCTTGGCCGGCCGCGAGGGCATCCCGGCCGTGGCCAGCTTTCACACTCACTTCGTCTCCTACTTCCGCTATTACCGGGTGAGCCGGTTGGAGGGGTTGGGGTGGGCTCTCTTGCGCCGCTTTCACAACCGCTGTGCCGCCACCTTCGCGCCCTCGGGAACGATAGCGCGGGAGCTGGAGGAGCAAGGAATCGAGCGGGTGCGGCTCTGGTCGCGGGGGATCGATCCGCACGGTTTCTCCCCGGACCGGAGTGACGAGACGCTCAGGACCCGGCTGGCGCCCGGGGGCGAGCCGATACTCCTGTACGCGGGACGGCTGGTGCGCGAAAAGGATCTGTCCGATCTGGTGGAGATGGAGCGCTTGCTGCGCCGGCGCGGCGTGCGCCACCGCCTCGTCCTGGTGGGCGACGGTCCCATGCGGAGTGAACTTGAAAGCGAGCTCCCGGACGCACACTTTGCCGGGCACCGGGAGGGGGGTGAGCTAGCCCGCTGGTACGCCTCGGCCGACGTGTTCGTATTCCCCTCCACCACCGAGACTTTCGGCAACGTGGTGCTGGAGGCGATGGCGTCGGGACTCCCGGCGGTGGTAACCGACCGCGGCGGGGTCACCGACCTGATAGAGCCGGGGACCAACGGCTTGGTGGCGCGCGCCAACCATCCGGAGGAGCTGACCGGGAGGGTTGCGGCCCTGCTGGAAAACCCCGCCAGGCGGGAGCAGCTGCGGGAAGGGGCCCTCCGGTCGGCCAGGGAGCGCGACTGGGACACCGTGAACCAAGGGTTGCTGAATGACTACCGGGACGTTGCCGGAGAGTGAACTCGAAGCGGGGCCGGACCGGGTGAAGCGCACGAAGCGTCCGGCGTCCTCCGGCTGGAACCGTCTCTTCCGCACCTCCCTGGTCCTGATCCCGCTGGGTATCCTGGGGAACGTGGTTTTCACCTTTTTGGCCACCGACCGGGCGATCCTCGCCTCCCTGGGCCGCTACCCCGTCGGCTACCTGCTCCTGGCCCTGGCGCTCGGCTTCGTGCCGTGGGCCACGGTAGGGCTGCGGCTCCTCCTCTGGACCGACTTCATCGGCCACCGGCTATCCCTACGCGACGCTTTTGCCATCTCGCTCGGGGACACCCTCGGGGCCGCGCTTACGCCCACGGTGGTGGGCGGCGGAGCGGCCAAGTGGGGGATGATGGTCCACCGGGGGATCACCGCCGGGGCCGCGGCCTCGATCGCCACCGTGGCGGTGGTCGAGGACGCGGTCTTTTTCGCCCTTGCCGTGCCCCTCTCCATCTGGCTGACGCGGGCGTGGGAGCTGCCCGTATTCGGGCTCTTGGGGAGAGAACTCGGGGATCACCTGCCGGTGATCGTGGCGTTGCTGGTGGGTATCGCAGCGGCAGGGTGGCTCGGCCTCCGGCTATTCCGGACGCTTCGGCGCCAGCCGCCCGCCGAGCCCGAAGAAGAGGGTTTCTGGCACCGGAGCGGGCGGCGGCTGCGGGCGGTCTGGCGCGACGGGGTAGACGTTTACGATCTCATCATCCGCCGCGGCAAGACCCGCTTCGCGGCCGGAGTGCTGCTGGCCGGGGTGCAGTGGAGCGCTCGCTACTCGGTGATTACCGCGCTGGTCTACTTCCTGGGGATTCCGGTGGATCCGATCCTCTTTTTTCTCTTCCAGTGGGTGGTGTTCACGCTCATGATCTTCATCCCCACCCCGGGCGCGGTGGGTGGGGCCGAAGCCGCCTTTTACCTGGTGTACAGCGCCTTGCTACCCGGACAGGTGCTCGGCATCGCCACCGCCGGCTGGCGCTTTTTCACCTTCTACTGCCAACTCGGGGCGGCGGCGCTCCTCTTCAGCGCCTTGCACCTGAAGCCGGGCGGAGCGGTAAAAAGGTAAGCCCTCTCCGCACTCGACAAAAAGCGGTTTTCGTGTTATATTGGCAGGCATGATTACCCTCATGACCCCAACGGCGTCTGCGTCCGCGGCTCCCCGGGAGTTGGCGGACGGGGCGGCGAAGCGTATGGATACGAAGGACGTGCCCCGCCTGGAAGAGCTGGCGGACGAAGAGCTGTTCAAGCTGTACACCAGCGGAAACCCGGACGGCTTCCGGCTCATCATGGAGCGGTACGAGCCGCGCATCCGGGGCTTTCTGCGCAAGCGGCTGAACGATTCGGAGCGGGTGGAAGACCTGACGCAGGATACTTTCTTGCGCATCCACCGCGCGCGCGAGAACTACGACCCCACGCGCAAGTTCTCGACCTGGATCCACACTATTGCCAACAACCTGCTCAAGAACGAGTTCCGCAACCGCTCGCGCAAGCGGGAAACCTCGTTCACCGACCTGCGTCCCAACCTGTCGCCCTCGGGGAGCCCGTCCCGGCCGGTGGAGTTTCCCACCCGGGAGGCCAGCCCGGAGCGGGAAACGTACCGGAGCGAGCTGCGCGAGGCGATCGACACCGCCATCGCCAAGATGGAGGAGCACCACCGCGTTCCCTTCGTGATGCGCGAGGTGCAGGACCTCTCCTACGAGGAGATCGCCGAGAAGATGAGCATCCCGGTGGGCACGGTGAAGAGCCGCCTCAACCGGGCCCGCAACGCCTTCCGGCTCCTGCTCCCCGTCCCCGTCTGACCCGCTGACGCCAGACCAGCAACCTTCCGGAGTACGCTCCGAACCCCCCCGCGTGGTGGTGATCGGGGGCGGGTTCGCCGGGCTGGAGGCGGCGCGCGCGCTCGGGCGCGCGCCGGTCCGAGTGACCCTGGTCGACCGCCGCAACCACCACCTCTTCCAGCCCCTCCTCTACCAGGTGGCGACCGCCGCCCTCTCGCCCGCCGAGATAGCCGCGCCCATCCGGGGGGTCTTGCGCCGCCAGCGGAACGTTGAGGTGGTCTTGGGCGAGGCGGCGGAGGTGGACAGCGAGGGGCGCGCGGTGATCCTCACCAACGGGGAGCGCCTGCCCTACGACTACGCCGTCATCGCCACCGGCGCCACCCACCACTACTTTGGCCACGACGAGTGGGCGCCGCTCGCTCCCGGGCTCAAGACGGTGGAGGACGCCCTAGAGATCCGGCGCCGCTTCTTCCTCGCCTTCGAGGCGGCGGAGCGTAGCGATGACCCGGAGACGCGCGCGGCGCTCCTCACCTTCGTGGTCGTCGGCGCCGGCCCCACTGGCGTCGAGCTGGCCGGGGCGATGGCCGAGATCGCGCGCCACTCCCTGCCCCGCGACTTCCGTCGTATCGACACCCGCTCCGCCCGCATCCTGCTACTGGAGGGGCTCCCCCGCGTTCTCCCCGGCTATCCGGAAGAGCTCTCGGCGCGGGCTCGCCGGGATCTGGAGCGGCTCGGCGTGGAGGTCCGCACCGGCTCGCTGGTCACCCGCGTGGAGCCGGGCGGAGTGTGCCTCGGCGAGGAGCGCGTCCGCGCCCGCAACGTGGTGTGGGCTGCCGGCGTGCAGGCCTCCCCGCTGGGCCGCACGCTGGGGGGAGAAAGAGACCGGGCGGGGCGCCTGCGGGTGGAGCCCGACCTCTCCCTGCCCGGCCGCTCCGAGCTATTCGTGGCGGGCGACTTGGCCCTCTCGCAGGGGCAAGGGGGAGATCCGCTCCCCGGCCTCGCCCCGGTCGCCCAGCAGCAAGGCCGGCACGCCGCCCGCATGATCGTCGCCGACCTTCGCGGGGAGCCGCGCCGCCCCTTTCATTACCGGGACCGGGGGGTGATGGCCACCATCGGCCGCGGCAAGGCCGTGGCGGTACTGGGCCAGGGCTGGCGGGTCGCCGGGCCGCTGGCGTGGCTGGCGTGGTTGCTGGTGCACATTGCCTCCCTTATCGGCTTCCGCAACCGGCTCCTGGTCCTCATCCAGTGGGCGTGGGCGTACCTGACCTGGCGACGCGGAGCCTGGCTCATAACCGGCCGGGTGGGGAGCGAGCTGGCTCCCCCGGACCGCCCCCTGGGCGAACCCTCCGAGCGGGAAAACGGCCGCTCCGGGGCGGGCGGAGGGGCTTGAACCAGCGGGTCCGCCGCCGGTTCGCGCGCTGGGCGGAGGAAAACGGCGTGCGGGTCGAGCAGGCGGGGTATCCGCGCCCCCAGGCCGGAGGGCGGGTAGACGCGCTCCGGCTGCGGCCGGCGAGAGCGCCCCGCGGGCGCGTGCTGGCCGTGCACGGGACGGGTAACGACGCCCTCTTTCCGCTCGCGGGGCTTTTCAAAGTACTCCTCGGGCGCGGCTTGGAGGTCTTCGCTTTCGACCTGGACGGCCACGGCCGGGGGAGCGACACCGTGTTCCGCTCCGGCGCTATCGGCGGCGCGGTCCCGGCCGCTCTCGGGGCCGCCGCGGACGCCCCTGCCGCCCTCCCGCTGCACGCCGTGGGCGAGAGCTTGGGCGCGGCCCTCCTCCTGCGCGCCCTGGCCAACCGTCCTCCGCTGCCGCTTCGCTCCGCGGTCCTGGTCGGGCTGCCGCTCGGGCTCAGGGTCACGCCGGGGGTGGTGGCCCGCGAGGTCGCCGGACTCCTCTCCCGGCCCGGGCTGGCGGCCGGCGCCCACTTCGGAGCGTGGGGCTCGCTGCCGGCCTTCGGGCCGTTCCGCCGCAGGGCCCACCCGGTCCGCTTGGCTGGCGGTGCCGCCGGCCCTTTCGCCTACCTGGACGAGGCGCGCCGCGCGCTCGCCGGGCTGGCGCTGGCAAAGGTATCAGAGCTGTCGGCGCCCACCCTCTTCCTGACGGGTGCGCGGGACAGGGTGGTCGAGCGGGGGTCGGTTCACCGGCTGGCGCTAAAAACGGGCGCGGAGCAGCGCCTCATCTCCGGCGCCACCCACTGCGTGACACCGGTCCACCCGTCTACGGTCGCCGCCACGGTGGAGTGGATCCTGGAGCACAACCCCGCGTGAGTCCTCCCCGCGTCGACATCCACGTGCACCTGGCCGGGGTGGGGGCGGGAGGGTCCGGCTGTTTTGTCTCCCCCGCTTTCCGCAAGCGTTGGACGTTCCGGCTGCTGCAACGGCTGTACGGAGTCGAGGACGACGCGGCGTGGGCACAGTTGGTCGCCTCCCGGGTGGCCGCTAGCCGGTGGATCGACTACGCGGTCCTCTTGGGGTTCGACGGGGTGTATGACCGGGGCGGCCGGTTAGACCGGCGGCTCTCCCAAATGGTGGTGCCGCCGGAGTGGGTCTTCGAAGCGTGCCGCCGCCACCGGGGCGTGCTCCCGGGCCCCTCGCTGAACCCCTACCGCGCCGACGCCGGAGAACGGCTGGCCGAATGCGTGGAGCGCGGCGCGGTGCTGGTCAAGTGGCTGCCCGCGGTGCAGCGCATCGACCCGTCCGACCCGGGCTGCGACGGCTTCTACCGGGTGTTGGCCGCGGCCGGAGTGCCGCTGCTGGTCCACACCGGCGGCGAGAGAACCTTTCGGACGGTGGCGCCCCGGCTAAACGACCCGCGGCTACTCAGGCGGCCTCTGGAGCACGGCGTCACGGTGATCTGCGCCCACTCGGCCACCCGGCTACTATTCACCCGCGAGCCAGACCACCTCCCCCGGCTGCGCGAGCTGCTGGACGAGTTTTCCAACCTGTGGGTAGATAACTCCGGGCTGCTCAACCCCGGCCGTTACGCCCACGTACCGCGGCTGGCGCGCGATCCCCTGATCCACGCCCGCACCTTGCACGGCAGCGACTTTCCCGTGCCGCCGGGGGCGCTATACTTTCCGCGCCAGTTGGGGCTCAAGCGGGCGGTGGCGCTCCAACGGGAGCCCAACCCGCTGGATCGAGACGTGGAGGTCAAGCTGGCCCTCGGCTACTCTAAGGAAACCCTGACCCGCGCCGCCTCGCTGCTCCCGCGCTGGAGTCGCGCGCCTTAGCGCTCCTCAAAACCTGAACGACGCCCCTAAGCGGAGCACGCCCAGATACGCCGGGCGGTAGTCGTAGTCGATCACCAAGGTCTCGCCGTCCGGGTCCTGGAAGATGCGGACGTCTTCGTCGCTGTAGCCGTCGTTGTCCCAGAAAACCACGTGGTTGTCCAGACCGAAGTTGAGCGCGAGGCGCCTATCCCAGATGCCCAGCGGCAGAACCCCTTCGCCGTTTAGGGCCAAGCCGGGACTGGTGACCGAGCGCCCTACCCGCTCGCCGTCGGCGAAGAGGACCTCTTGCGAATCGTGCACGAAGGTGGGCCCGGCCGAGATATACCCCGCCACCGGGAAGCGTCGCGTGTCCGGGCTCGGCTCGGGGAGACGCAGCGACACCCCGAACTTCCACAGGTAGAGGTCGGAGCCGTCGGTCCTGAACTCGCTGGTGGCGCCGTCCGTACCCACCAAGGTGATGTGGCGGTCGCGCGAGGGGCTGAAGGCGAAAGACCCGGTTACTCCGAAGGGGCCCCTCACACGGAACTCGGCCGACACTCCCGCCACCGGCGCCGCCTCGTACTGCTGGCGGGTCTCGCGGAAGACGGTGTCCTGGTCGCTGACCAAGAGCTCGGTTCCCTGCGTGGTGTACGGGACCCGGAGCCCCAGGTAGGGGGTGACGGTAAAGCGCGCGTGTGGGAGCGAACGGTCGAGCTGGGCCTCGCCCAGGGCGGGGGCCAGCACCAGCAGTGAGGTGACGACGAGCGCGTATCTAGACATGGCTACCTCCGGCTTTGGCTGTAAGGGTCCAACGACCACAGCGAAAGGTAGCCGCGCGGCCGGGAAAATGGAAGGTTAGCTGCTAGACTGTGTTGCCGGGGCCGGTGGCCGCCTCCGGTTAGATTTGGCTACAGCTCCTCCAGCAAGTTGTCCACCCGCGCCTCCAGCGCCGGACGGGTGGCCCCCGCCAGGGCGTTCTCCAGGAGGTCGGCCAGCTCGGCCCCGAAGTCGTCCGGGTGCTTCCGGGCCAGCCGCACCAGCGGGGCGAAGGCCAGGAGCGCCGTCCCCGGACCGGGGTGGTGCTCCGACTCCTCCCCGCGCCACGCTTCCGGCTCTCCCAAGCTCTCGCGCCACGGTTCCTGCTCGGGGGCAGCGCCCTCCCCCATGGCTTCGGACTCACCCTCCACCGGCACCACCACCCCCACCATGGCCCGGACCTCGTCGCCCTGCTCGGGCTCCTCGGCCAGCAGGGCGAGCTGGACCGGCTCGGAGGTGAGCTTACGGAGCGCACCCAGGGTTTCGCGGGGGAGCATGGCCCTAAAGCTGGGGCGCCTGTTCCCGGCGCTGAAGAAAGCGACCGGTACCAACTCCGGCGCTGCTCCCGACACCCCTCCGGACCTGGTCCGGCGCATCTTGAGCCGGACCAGCCCTTGCCTCAGGAATATATGCATCTTCGCTCGTTACTAGTTGGCCCCAGGTACACTTTCTGAAGGAAATTAGTTTCGCCGGGTGGCTCTCTGGTAACGCCTTGCATAGAATGGGCCGGATGAATCCTCCACTCCTTCTCTCCTCCTCCGCGCGCCGTCTGGAGCGCGCGCTCCGGGAACGGCTCCGGGGCGAAGTCCGCTTCGACCGCAAGACCCGCCTCCTTTACAGCACCGACGCCTCCATCTACCGCGTAGTGCCGCTGGGGGTGGCTCTTCCCCGGGACTCCGCCGAGGTGGCCGAGGCCATCCGGCTGGCGGCCGCCGAGGGGGTGCCCGTGCTTCCCCGCGGCGGCGGCACCTCTCTCGCCGGACAGACGGTCGGCGAGGCCCTGGTACTGGATCTCTCCAAATTCATGGACCGCGTCTTGGAGATCGACCCGGACGGCCGCCGGGCCCGCGTCGAGCCCGGCGTCCGGCTCGACCGGCTCAACCGGGCGGCGGCCGTGCACGGGCTCCACTTCGGCCCCGACCCGGCCACGGTGCGGCAGTGCGCTATCGGGGGGATGATCGGTAATAACGCCTGCGGCGCCCGCTCCATCGTTTACGGCAAGACGGTGGACCACGTGGAGCGGCTTAGCTGCGTATTGGCCGACGGCGCGGAGGTGGTGTTCGGGCCGCTGCGCCGGAGCGAGGCGGGGGCGATGGGGGGGAGGGAGGGAGAAATCGCCCGGCGGCTGCTGGCTGTGGTGGAACCCCGCCGGGGTGAGGTCCTGGCCCGCTACCCAAAGGTTCCCCGCCGCGTGTCGGGCTACAACCTGGACCTCCTCGCCCAGGACGGCGACGAGGTGAACCTGGCCCGGCTGGTCGTCGGTTCGGAGGGGACCCTCGCCACCGTGGTCGAGGCAGAGCTCGACCTATCTCCCCTTCCCGCCCACACCGCCCTGGTACTGCTAGCCTTCGAAGACGGCTTCGCGTGCATGGATTCGGTGCCGGAAATCTTGCCCGAGAGACCCTCGGCGCTGGAAATCGTGGACGACCGGGTGATCCGGAGCGCCCGCGAGGTGTTAGAGCACCGGGCCAGCGCCGAAGTGGTGAGCCCGCAGGCGAGGGCCGTCCTCTTCGTGGAGTTTACCGCCGGCTCCGCTGGAGAGGCAGAGCAGGAGGCGCGCGACTTTGCCGCCCGCGCGACTTCGCTCCCGGGCGCGCCCGAGTCCAGCGTGTACACGGACCCGGCCGAACAGAACCGGGCGTGGGCGCTCCGCCGCGCCGCCCTGGGGCTCCTCTACCGGGCCAAGGGAGACGTCAAGCCGGTCCCTTTCGTGGAGGACACGGGCGTGCCGCCCGAGCGACTAGGCGAGTACGTGCGGAAGTTCGACCGCATCGTGCGCCGCCACGACTGCACCACCGGGGTCTTTGGCCACGCGGGCCAGGGGTGCTTGCACATCCGGGTAGACCTCAACCTCAAGGACGGCCGCGACGTGGGCCGCATGCGGCTGATCGCCGAGGAGGTGGCCGATCTGGTGGTCTCGGTGGGCGGCTCCCTCTCGGGCGAACACGGCGACGGGCTCTCCCGCTCGGAGTTCCTCCCCAGGCTCTTCGGTCCCGAGATCATGGCCCTGCACCGGGAGGTAAAAGTAATTTTCGACCCCCAGGGGATGATGAATCCGGGCAAGATCGTCGACCCGCCCCGCATGGACGAAAACCTCCGCTTCGGAGCCGAATACCGGGCTGAGGCGCCCGGCACCTTCTTCGACTACTCGGCCGACGGCGGGTGGGACCGGGCGGTGGAAAAGTGCAACGGCATGGGGGTGTGCCGCAAACTCGACGCCGGGACCATGTGCCCTTCGTTCATGGTCACCCAAGAAGAGGAGCACTCCACCCGCGGCCGGGCCAACGCTCTACGGGAGGCGATGCGGGGAGGGGTGGGGGGGATGGAGAGTAGCGCCGTGCTCGCGGCCCTCGATTTGTGCCTGGAGTGTAAAGCGTGCAAGTCCGAGTGTCCGGTGGGCGTGGATATGGCCCGCTACAAGTCCGAGTTCCTGGCCCGGCACTACCTAGCCAGCGGCACGCCGCCCCGGGCCAAGCTCTTCGGCCGGGTCCACGAGCAGCTGGCGCGGGCCAGCCGGACGCCCCGCTTGGCCGGCTTCGGGGCGGCCGTGTTGGGGGGGCTCGCCAAGCGGGCGGCGGGCATCCACCCCGTCCGCAAGCTACCCGTCCCGGCCAGGGAGCCGTTCCGGCGCTGGTTTTCGCGCCGCCGGCCGCCGCCGGGGGGGCGGCCGCTGGCGATCCTGCTCGACGACACCTTTCACACCTTTCTCGACCCGCGGCCGCTTAGGGCCGCGACCCAGGTGCTGGAGAGGGCGGGCTTTCGGGTGGCCCTCCCCGAGCCACAGCTGTGCTGCGGCCGGGCGGCCATCTCCCAAGGGCTGCTGGGTGAGGCGCGCGACAAGTTGGAGGCGCTGGTGGAGGCGCTGGCCCCCGCTGTGCGGGAGGGGGCGGTGGTGGCCGGGGTAGAGCCCAGCTGTCTGCTCACCTTGCGGGACGAGCTCCCCGACCTGGTGCCGGGCCCCCGCAGCCGGCTCCTGGCCGAGAAGAGCTTCTTGTTGGAGGAGCTGCTCACCTCGCTCCCCGACTACCGCCCCGGACGGTTGCAGCGCGGCGCGGTCGTCCACGGCCACTGCCACCAGCAGGCGCTGGTGGGGATGGAGCCCACGGTTCGGCTGCTGGCCAGGGTGGAGGGGCTCGAGGTCGAGGTGCTGGACTCGGGGTGCTGCGGCATGGCCGGGTCGTTCGGGTACGCAAAGGAGCACTACGAGGTATCGAGGGCGTGTGGAGAAAGGGTGCTCTTCCCGGCGGTGCGAGAGGCGGCCCCGGACAACCTTATCGTGGCCTCCGGCTTCTCCTGCCGCACCCAGATCTCCGACTTTTGCGGCGGCCGCCGGGCCATCCATCCGGCCGAACTGCTGCTGCTGGCCGAATCGTGAGCTAACCCTCTTCCACTACCACCATGAAAGCGACGACCCTCCCACCCGCGGCGCTGGCACTCTGGCTCATCGGCTGCGCCCCCGCCGCGCCGCCCGCTCCCGCTCCTGCTCCTGTTCCGGTGCCGGCGCGCACCTTCGCCGAAACGGTCGACCTGATCTTGGCCGACACGGCCCTCGCCCACGCCCACTGGGGGGTGCTGGTGCGCTCCCTCGACGGCGATTCGCTGGTCTACGCCCGCAGCGCCAGCAAGCTCTTCACCCCCGCCTCGAACATGAAGCTGCTGACCGGCGCGGCGGCCCTCGAAGTGTTAGGCCCGGCGTACCGTTACCGCACCGAGGTGAGTGCCGCGGGTCAGGTGAGCGGCGGGGTGCTACTCGGCGACCTGGTGGTGAGCGGCGCGGGCGACCCGACCGTATCAGAGCGTTTCCACCATGACCCGCGCGCCGTCTTCCGGGGGTGGGCCGATTCGCTCCGCGTACACGGCGTGCGGCGCATCGCGGGTGACGTGGTGGGGATCGACCGGCTCTTCGACGGCGTGCCGCTCGGCTCGGGCTGGGCGTGGGACGATCTGGAGAGCGCTTACGCGGCCGGGGTAGCGGGACTTTACCTCAACGAAGGGGTGGTTCGGGTCACCGTCCGCCCCGGCCCGCTGGGGGCCAGCGCGCGCGTCTCTCTCGACCCGCCCACCGGCTACCTGCCGGTGACCAACAGTACCCGCACCTCCAGCGCGGGCGGGGAGCCCTTTCTGACCGTGGAGCGGAACCCCGCCGGGCGCGGCGTCTTGGTAGAGGGAGAGGTTACGGCCGGAGCCGAGCCGGTGGTGCGCTGGATCGCGGTGCGAGACCCGGCCGGCTACTTCGCCGCCGTGCTGAGGGAGACGCTGGAAAGCGAGGGGGTAGAGGTCTCGGGCCGGGCGCGGGTCTTGGAAGCAGACGAAACCGGGCCCGCCGGTGCCACTTTCCTCTTTGCCCACCTCTCTCCGCCGCTGGAGGAGGTCCTGCCCGAACTCCTCAAACCGAGCCAGAACCAGATCGCCGAGATACTCTTGAAAACCGTGGGGTTGGAAGCTCGCGGCGAGGGCAGTGCCCGCGCCGGAGCCGAGGCGGTAGACAGCTTGCTGGCGGCTTGGGGGGTAAAGCCCACCCGCCTGCGCGTGGCCGACGGCTCCGGGCTCTCGCGCTACAACCTGCTCTCGCCCGAGCTGCTGGTATCCCTGCTGGAGCGGATGGACGGGAGCCGCTACGCCCGGCTCTGGCGGGAGTCTCTGCCGCTGGCCGGGGTGGACGGCACCTTGGAGAACCGGCTCCGCGGTACGGCGGCCGAGGGTAGGGTGCGGGCCAAGACCGGCAGCCTCTCCAACGTGCGCGCCCTCTCGGGCTACCTGACCACCAGCGCGGGGGAGCGCATGGTCTTCTCCACTCTGGTGAACGGCCACCTGCTGGGTGCCGCGGGGGTCGACCGGGTGGTGGACGATATCTTGCTGGCGTTGATCGCGAGCCCGTGAGCTACGGCGCCTCGGGCGCGGGCGGCTCGGCGGGGGGAGGGCGTGGGGGGGGCGGGGCGAACCCTTGGCCTCGCGCCTCCATCCTCTGCACCCTTCCGTTTAGCCGGCCCACCAGGATACGGGTGGCGCGCAGGTCGTGGTTAGATTCGATCAGCATGAGAGCCAGGTCCGCCCCTCCCCACAGGAGCCCCGCGAAGACGATCAGCCGGGTGGCTTCGACCAAGAGGGTGGGCAGCGCCGCGCTCCCTTCGGTCGCCACTCCGATCGCCACCTCGGCCACCAGCAACAGAATGAGCAGAATAGAGAGCACCTTGAAGAGCCGGGCTACGTAGCGGAGCCCGGCGTGCGGCTCCAGGTCGTCCTCGCGTAACTCCATGTCGCGGCGCTCCGCGGCCGAGCTAGCTAGCTGGCTTTCTTCCGTGTCGGTCATGGTGACAAAGTTTGAAGGTAGAGGGTCTAAGCCGGTTGGCCGGGGGCTTCTCTACGGCGCTCACCAGCGTGCCCGCGTCCCGCGCGTATCGATGTGGGTCATGCCGCAGTGGGCGCCGGTGGGGTCGTAGACCCCTATCCCCCCCACCAGAGCGGGGTACCGTTCCTCCACCCGCCCGGCGGCCTCGGCGATGACGCGGGCGTCGGCCCCGGTGACCTGCCCGTCTCCGGTCAGGTCGTCCATGCAGCCGTCGCCGTCGTTGTCTAGGTAGATATCGGCGGCGTCTCCGTACATGTGCCGGGAGAGGGCTCCCCGCCCCGAGGTGTCGCCGCCGTGCAGGTTGTAGTAGGGGGTGCGGAAGCCGCTGATGACCCCGACCCTTTCCACCGGGTGGCCCATACGTTCCAGCTCCTGTACGGTGAGCTCTAGCTTGTCCAGCAGCCGGGGCGAGAGCACCAGGTACTTGGGCCACACTTCTTCCTGCCCCTTGGTGAGAAAGTCGCCCAAGCGGAAGTGCTTGCTCACCCTGAGGTGCCGGTTTTCCCGCGTTACTTCGACCACGCCGCGCGGCGGGGCGTACGCCTCTCCCCGCCCGCCCGGCGGACTCCCGCCCGGCCCGGCTGGCCACTCGCCCAGCAGGTACTCCCCGAGGCGGCCGTCGTCCTCGGTCTCCGAGAGGGGGACCAGGGAGATTACGTTTAGGTCTGGAACCTCGCGCAGGCGTTCGCCCAGCCGGAGTAACACGCTCCAGACGCCGCCTGCCCGGCCCGGCCGGGCCTCGCCGGCCGGCTCGAGTTCGACTTGTATGTCGCCAGCGAGGGTGTCGGGGAACCCTTCGCTGCCTGAGTCCAGGATGACCACGCGTACCTCGCCGCTCTCTCCCCGGTATTCGCCCAGCCCGCGCGCGGCCCGTTCCATCAGGAAGGTGAAGCGCGGCGGCGAGACCGGGTCCGAAGCGAGGCGGCGGGCCGCGTTCAGGGCACTCCCGTGCTCGACCGATACCGCGATGGCGCACCCCCACCCCAGCGTGAACAGCCCCACCAGGAGCCCCGCCGATAGGTTGAACCACCGCTCCTGGGAAGGGGTGAGTCCGCTCCGTTCTAGCCGGGAACGGGGCCGGGTGGGGGCGGGTGGCAAACGGGGGTCGCTAGAGTTGGTCATGGCGGAGTGTAGCTTCTTCATCAAACGTGCCGGGCGCGGAGCGGCGCGCTTCGTTACCTTACCGCCCGCGTGCCCCGAAAGTGATACCTAAAACCACCTCTGATGGATCAGCTCTGGCTCTGGATCGGCTTCAACGCTTTTGTGCTGGTAATCCTGGCGTTCGACTTGGGCGTCCTCAACCGCGAGGCGCACGTCGTCTCGGTCAAGGAGGCGGGGGCCGTCACCGCCGGGATCGTCACCCTGGCCATGGGCTTCGCCGCGGCCATCTTCTTCCGGCTGATCCCGGTGGAGGGGTTCGGGGGCAGGGACGACGCCTTGCTGTTCGTGACCGGGTACCTGATCGAGTTCGCCCTCTCGGTGGACAACATCTTCGTCATCATCCTCATTTTTTCCTACTTTCGGGTGCCCCCCAAGTACCAACACCGGGTGCTCTTCTGGGGTATCTTGGGGGCGCTGGTCATGCGCGGGACGATGATCGGCGCGGGCGTCTACCTGATCGACCGCTTTCACTGGATCGTCTACCTTTTCGGCGCGTTCCTGGTCTTCACCGGCGTCCGCATGGCCTTCCAGGAGGAGGAGGACATCGAACCCGAGGCCAACCCCGTTCTCAAGCTCCTGCGCCGCCACATCCGGGTGACGTCGCGCTACCACGGCAAGAACTTCTTTATCCGCGAGGAAGCGCGTTGGGTGGCTACGCCGCTCTTCGTGGTGCTAGTCGTGGTAGAGACCACCGACCTGGTCTTCGCGGTCGACTCGATCCCCGCCATCTTCGCCGTGACCACCGACCCGCTCTTGGTCTACACCTCCAACGTCTTCGCCGTTCTGGGGCTCAGGGCTCTCTTCTTCCTGCTGGCCGGGATCATCGACAAGTTCCACTACCTCAAACTGGGGCTGGCGGCGGTGCTGGTGTTCGTGGGGATAAAGATGCTCATCACCTACTTTGACGCTCACATCCCCATCGGCGTCTCGCTCGCAGTGGTGGTGGGCGTGCTCGCCGTGTCGGTGCTCGCCTCCGTGATCTTTCCGCAAGCAGCCGTGGAGCACACGCCGGTCAGCCGAGACCCGTTGGACGAGCCCGGCGGCGCCTCCAAAGCAGAGCGTAGATCGCGGCGTTGAGCAGCAGAACTCCGGCTCCCAACCATAGCTGGAGCTCGCGGGTGAGTCCGCTGGGGTAAAGGATGGAGGTCAGGTAGTGCTCGACGAACCCCCCCTCGTAGCCCCGCTCGCCGGCCAGCCGCCGGAAGCGGTTTTCCAGCGGGGTGAGCGGGCAGAGCCACCCGGCGAACTCGATCAACGCGCCCCACGCCACCGCGGGCAGGTGTAGCCACGCCACCCGGGGCCAGCGCAGCAGGAGCAGGCCGCCCAGTACCACGAAGAGGACGAAGCCGAAGTGGAGCACCACGGTGAAGTCGGCGAGCAGGTGGTACGGCATGGAGCGCGGTGCTCTCCCGGTCCGCGGGGTGGCTTAGAGGTCCCTCTCCAGCGGCGCGAGCGCGCGCGGCGGGCCGAGCACCTCGGCGAGGATAACCGCGCGGCGCAGCCCGTGCGGAGAGTCGAGGGCCGCGGCCAGCGCGGCGGGGCGGCCGGCGGGGCGGAGCGGAGGGGGCGGAGGCGAAGAGAGAGAGGGAGAAGGAGGAGCAGGCCGCCGCGTTTCCGGCTCCCGGTAGGTGATCTCGTCCAGGATCTCTTCGGCCGAGACCGTCTCCACCTCCGGGATGGTCTCCAGCGAGACGGTTTCTTCACCGGGTTCCCAGCGGGTGGCCTCCGGTTCGGGCGCCGGCTCCTCGCCCGGCCACCCCCCCCACCCCTCCGACCACTCGCGGGGGCGTTCCTCCGCCGGCACCGGCGGCTGGTCCTCTTCCCACTCTTCGCCTTCCCCGGGTGGCAGCGGGGTGCCGCCGCCGCGCTTCCGCTTCGCCAACCCCTCCAAGATGGGGATGACTACGAAGAAGAAGAGCAGGAAGAGGAGGGTTATAACGTCCATCCCTAGCCCTCGTCTTCCTTGCTTCCCTCCGCGATGGAGCGGCGCATGAGGGTGTCGCTCTCCACGTTCCGGTAGCGGGCGTAGTCCATGATACCCAGGTTGCCGGAGCGGAACGCCTCGGCCATGGCCCTGGGCACCTCGGCCTCGGCCTCGACCACCTTGGCCCGCATCTCCTCCACCAGCGCCCGGTTTTCCTGTTCGGCGGCCACCGCCATGGCCCGCCTCTCCTCGGCCTTGGCCTGGGCTATGCGCTTGTCGGCCTCGGCCTGGTCGGTCTGGAGCTCGGCTCCGATGTTTTTGCCGACGTCCACGTCGGCGATGTCGATGGATAGGATCTCGAAGGCGGTCCCGGCGTCGAGCCCCTTGGCGAGCACGGTTTTGGAGATGGCGTCGGGGTTTTCCAGCACCTTGGCGTGGCTGTCGCTGGAGCCGATGGTCGAGACGATGCCCTCGCCCACCCGCGCCAGGATGGTCTCCTCGCCCGCGCCACCCACCAGCCGGTTGATATTGGCCCGCACCGTCACCCGCGCCAGGGCGATGAGCTGGATGCCGTCCTTGGCCATCGCCGCCACTTTGGGGGTGTTTATGACCTTTGGATTCACCGACACCTGCACCGCCTCGTGGACGTCGCGGCCGGCCAGGTCGATGGCCGCGGCCCGCTCGAAGCCGAGCTCGATGTTGGCCTTGTCCGCGCTGATCAGCGCCTTGACCACCCGGTCTACGTTGCCGCCCGCCAGGTAGTGGGCCTCGAGCTGCTTGGGTGTCAGGGGAATGCCGGCCTTGGTAGCGGCGATCAGCGGCCTCACGACCGCGGCCGGATTCACTTTGCGCAGCCGCATGCCGATGAGGTCTCCCAGCCCCACCCGCACCCCGGCGAAGATGGCCTCGATCCACAGCCGCACCGGAATAAAGTGGAAGAGGACCGCCAAGAAGAGGATTACCAGAAAGACGACGAACAGCGCGAGCCCGAAGGATATTCCGTCCATTAGTTATTACCGGTGCGGATGATTACGATTCTGAGTTTGCTATCCTTTGTACCACGTGCCTGTACCCCTCCGCGTGCAGGACGCGGATGGGCGCGCCCGCTTCTATCCACGGACCGTCCGACACCACGTCCAGACGCTCGTCGCCGAAGCGGCCCGAACCCGCGGGTCGCAGGTCGGTGAGGGCCACCCCCTCCCTGCCCACCAACTCCGGGCGGGCGTCGCTGGAGGCGTAGCCGGATTCGCGGCTGGTGCTCTCGGTCAGAAAGACGCCGCGCGCTCGCCGGTCGGCCGGGAGCCGGCGCGCCAGCTGCCAGCCGATAAAGGTTACTGCCACCACGGAGACCGCGATCACGGCCGCCGCGGTGGCGAAGTCGGAGGCGGTGGGGAAGCTCCCGATCATGCTCAGGAAGATACTGGCCACCACCGCGGCGATGCCGAGCACCCCGGCGATACCGAAACCGGGGATCACCAGCGCCTCCAGCAGCAGCAGGAGCACGCCCGCAGCCAACAGGATCAACGACTCCCACCCGGCCAGCCCGATGATGTAGTGGCTGCCGAAGAAGGCGCCCAGGAAGGTGATGCCCACCAAGCCCGGTAGCCCGAAGCCCGGGGTCTTGATCTCGATCAGGAGCCCGAGAAAGCCGAGGGAAAGTAAAAACGGCGCCACCAGCGGGTTGGTGAGGAAGCGCACCAGCCGTTCGGCCCAGTTGGCGCGCGCTCTCTCCACGGTGGCGCCAGCGGAGCCGATCTCGCCCAGTAGAGCCGCGAAGTCCGCCGTCTCCCGGGCGAATCCGAGGGCCACCGCTTCGCCGGTACTCAGCGTGAGTAGCTTGCCCCGCTCGACCACCCCCTCGATCTCGATATCCGGGTCGACCATCGCCTCGGCGACGCGGGGGTCGAGCCCTTGTTCGGCCGCCAGGGCGCGAAATTCGGAACGCATCACGCTGACCACCTTTTCGGGCGCGGTCTCCCCGCCCCCGGTCACCGGGGTGGCTGCCCCCAGCAGCGAGCCGGGGCGCATGTAGATACGGTCCGCAGCCAGCGCGATCATGGCACCGGCCGAAAGCGCCCGCCGGTTGACCAGAGCGTACACCGGCACCCCGGCGTCGCGCACCGCGTCGGTAATCTGCTGGGCCGCGTCGATCCGGCCGCCGGGGGTGTTGATATCCAGAACCACGGCGGCGGCGCCCGCGGCTTCGGCTTCGGAGAGGGCCCGTTTCACGAAGGGGGCGAGCCCCATCTCTACCGTCCCGTCCACCGGTACCCGGTGTACGGTCTGGGCGGCGAGCGTCGCTACCGGCGCGCCGATGAGGAGAAGCGCCGCGAGCCGAAGAAGCGACAAGAAAGCGGGCATGGGAGAGCGCTATTGAACCGTCCGCAAGGTAGCACCGTAGCTCGCTAGGGGCAATACCGTTTGGTTCGCTGAGGGCGCTCTTATGACGAATGGTCGTGGATGATCTTCCACCCCGCCGCGCTACGCACCAGCAGCAGCGAAAACCACCCGCGCGCGCTCTCCTCTCCGCTCTCCCGGTCCGCTAGCAGCCAGCGTCCCACCGCCAGGGCGTGGTCCGGCCCCAGCCGGGTGACCTCGACCTCCTCGAAGCGGAGAGTGCTCTCGGGCGCGCCCGCCCCAAAGTAGGAGCTCCGGTACCTCTCGCGGACCTCCCGTTTGCCCCTGAGCAGCTCTTCCCCGCCCGCGAAGGTGATGCGCTCCGAGTCGAGGTACGGCTCCAGGAAGCCGTCCAGGTCGCCCCGGTTCCACGCCCCGGCCGAACTCTCCAGCACGGAGACGATCTCGGCGCGGGTGGTGGCGTTAGCCGGAACGGGGGCGGGCGAAAAGGCCGCGCGCGGCGCGCACCCGGCCCCGGCCAGGAGCCAGGAGAGGGCGATAAGTGGTAAGATTTTCATAGCGTTTCTCCGTGCCGTAAAGGGTTTGAACATCCGTTTGACAGGGCTCCCGCCGACACCTACTTTCTTGCGCCTCATCCATACAGCGGCCGGCAGCCACCGTGAAAAGCAAGCTCATCTTGATCGTAGACGACGATGCGGACACCCGCGAGGTGTTCTCGCAGTTCCTCGTCCACCACGGGTACCAGGTGGCGACCGCGTTCACCGGCGAGCAGGCGATGCAAGCTCTTCGCCAAGAGTTGCCCGACCTGGTGGTGATGGACCTAGCCATTCCCTCGGTGGACGGGTGGACGTTGACCACCCTCCTCAAGGGCGACCAACGAACCCGCCACGTCCCTATAGTAGTGGTGAGCGCGCACGTGGAGAAGGAAGACCGCGCGCGGGCCGAGCGGGCGGGGTGCGACGCCTTCCTCGGCAAGCCGTGCCGGCCCCAAACCCTCCTCGCCACGGTACAAGGGTTGCTCGAAGCCGGCGGCGCGGGGGGCTGAACGCCGGAGCTCCGGGGAACTTCCCTTCACCCGGTTCGCTATCAAGGTAGTGTGTGGCACACTCCGGCGCTAGCCGGATTACTTTTCGCGGAGGGGGGTCCCGTGGGCCGATTCCCTACTCGCGGCGCCTTTCCCCTGCTGCTGGCGGCGCCGTTCCTCTTCTTCTCCGCGCCGCTTTTGGCCCAGGCCGGCGGCGCCGTGCTCGAACTGTACGTCTCCTCGGCCGAGACCGGCCAGCCCCTGTCCGGCGCCCAGATCACGGTGGAGGGTACCGGCGCGGGCGGCGTCACCGCTAGCGACGGCTGGCTCCGGCTCTCCCGGCTTCTGCCGGGACCGCGTACCGTTAGGGTCCGCTTTCTCGGCTACGCCTCCGACAGCGCCAATGTCAACTTGTCGGTCAGCCGAGTCTCCCGCGTCGGCTTCCAGTTGCGGGTCGAGCCGATCCCCCTGCAAACCCTGGAGGTCCGAGCCAGCGCTACCGCGAGCGGCAAGATGGCGGATTTTTTCCGGCGCCGGGAGCGGGGCTTCGGCTACTTCCTCACCCATGACCAGATCCGCGACATCGACCCCATGCAGGTAAGCGACCTGCTCCGCCGCGTGCCCGGGGTCCGGCTCCGCTGCGGGGTGGGCGGCTGCCGGCCGGAGATGGGGCGGTTGGGCGGGCGCTACTGCCCCATCCAGTACTACCTGGACGGCATCCCCGCTTACGGGTTGCGGGTTGACAACCTTTCCGCGCGCGACCTGGAAGGGGTGGAGGTCTATGCGGGCGCGTCGGTGGTCCCGCCCGAGTTCAACCGGGGTACGGCCAACTGCGGAGTGATCGTGATCTGGACCATCGACCCCGCGCTGGAGCGCGAGCGCAACCGGCGCAACCGGGGAGGGTAAGGGTCCCTCACCCCTTTTCCGCCTCGCCGGCTTCCCCCGTCGCTGCCAGCGGCCGGAGTCGCGACACGGCGGGCAACGAGACAACGGCCAGCCGCGGGGCGGGCGCGCCGATCAGGAAGCGGCGCGCCCCCTGCCACGCTAACCGGCCGAGCGTAGGCCCGAGCGGACGCTCCACCACCCGGCGGGCCCCGGGGCTGGCGTGGATAAAGCGACCGTCACCCACATAGAGGCCCACGTGGGTCACCCGGCCGCCGCGGCCGAAGACGAGCACGTCGCCGGGGCTCAGCCGGTCGATATCCCGGGGGATCTCCATGCCCGCCCGGGCCTGCCGCCGAGAGGTGCGGGGCACGCGCCTCTCGACTCGTTCCATCAGGTAGCGGACCAGGCCGCTGCAGTCGAACCCTTCGCCCGGGCTGGCTCCCCCGAAGCGGTAACGGCTGCCGAGTTGGGCGCGGGCCAGGACCACCACCGAGTCCTGGAGCGTGGGGGCGTCCTCGAACGAGACGGTACCTCCCCCGCCTCCCCGCCCCTCGGGGAGCTGCGCGGTCGCAGCCGGGACCCAAAGCAAAAGGCCGGTACAGGCAGTTACGGTTACCGTATATACTTTGCTACGTGACATTTTGCCATCCTTGCCGGTTTTTGTCGAACGGCGCGCATACACCCACCGATCAGGCAAGGTTCCATGACAAGACAAAGGTCCGGTAGATCGCTGACCTTCGCTATTGTCGGTAGAGCAGGCACTCCCGCCGCCGCTCGCGGAACGCCTCCAACTCTCGCTTCCACTCTGCTGGTAACTCGTGCACGGGGCGCCCGTCCAGCAGGGTCTGCCGGAAGAGGGAAGAACCGGTGAGCAGGTCGATGGCGGGCGGGTCGGAGACGAATTCGTACGGCTCGGTCCGCCAGCCGAAGTTCTCCGGGTCCGTCTGGTACACCGCCTCCAACACCACCATCCCGAGCAGGAAGGGGGTCAACTTATCCCGCTCCAGGACGTGGACCTCGACCCCGCCGCACAGATGGCCGGCGTGCTTTTCGAAGGTGGGTATGAATGAGGCGGGCCGGAACGCTACTCCCTCCAACCCCGCCCCGCGCGCCCCCTCTGCGCACCGCCCGGCCAGCCCTCGCGGGTCCAGCCACGGTGCCCCGGCCAGGTGAAAGGGGCGGGTGGTTCCGCGCCCCTCGGAGACGTTGGTGGCCTCGAAGAGACACATGCCGGGGTAGACGGCCGCGGTCTCCAGCGTCGGTATGTTGGGGGAGGGGTACACCCAGGGGAGTCCGGTCTGGTCGAACCAGGAGTCGCGCCGCCACCCCCGGCAGGGGATCACCTCGACCTCGCACTCCACGCCGCAGTGGCGGGTAAAGTAGAGCGCCAGCTCCCCCGCCGTCATACCGTGGCGGACCGCCAGCGGAAAAGCGCCCACGAAGCTCTGGTAGCCGGGGTGGACCAAAGGACCCTCGGTGGCCGTGCCCCCTAGCGGGTTGGGGCGGTCGAGCACCACCACCCGGGTGCCCGTCCGGCCCGCCACTTCCATCAGGTAGCCAAGGGTCGCCTGGTAGGTGTAGTAGCGGGCGCCGATGTCCTGGATGTCGAAGAAGACCGTGTCAAGGTCTTCCAGGGTTTCGGGGGCCGGGTGAAGCGACTCTTCCGAGTCGCCGTAGAGGGAGACGGTGGGGAGACCGGTGACCGCATCCGGCTGCTCGTCCACGCCCTCCATCATCTGGACTGCGGCGCGCGTCCCGTGCTCTGGCCCGAATAGCCGCACCAGGTCGAAACCGGCTTCCGGCAGCAGCTCCGCGGCGTGTCGCAACCGGCGGTCCACGGCGGTGTGGTTACAACAGAGGCCGGCCCGGGCGCCCGCAAACTCCCCGGTCTTCTCGCCCAGGAGCACTTCGAGCCCGGGTACGACGCTCACGTGCTAAGCTAACATCATCATAGGGTCTTCCAGGTTGCGCACCAGGGTTTGCAGGAAGCGGGCGCCGGTGGCCCCGTCGACCACCCGGTGGTCGCACGAGAGGGTGATCCTCATGCGCTGCCGCACCACCGCTTCCCCGCCCCGGGCCACCACCCGGTCGGCCACCGCCCCTACCGCCAGGATGGCGGCCTCGGGCGGGTTGATGACCGCGGTGAACTCTTCTATGCCGAACATCCCCAGGTTGGAGACCGAGAAGGTGGCGCCCGTGTACTCTTCCGGCTTGAGCTTCTTGTCGCGGGCGCGCCCGGCCAGCTCGACCACCTCGGCCGCGATCTCACCGATCCCCTTGCGGTCGGCGTCGCGCACCACCGGGGTTATGAGCCCCTCTTCCACCGCCACGGCGACGCCTATGTGAACGCCTGTAAACCGGCGGATCGCCTCCCCCCTCCAACTCGCGTTCACCATGGGGTGCTTGCGGAGCGCCGCGGCCACCGCCTTGAGGATGAGGTCGTTGACCGAAACCCTGCCTCCCTCGTCCTGCAACTCTTGATTGAGCCGTTCGCGCAGCGCCATCGCCTCGCCCATGTCGACCTCGCGGGTGAGGAAGAAGTGGGGAACGGGGCCGATGGACTGGGCCAGCCGCTTGGCGATGGTCTTGCGCATCTGGGAGAGGGGAAGGTCGCGGTACTGCTCCTCACCCTCCGCGCGCGCGGGGACCCCTGCTTCCGCCGCGGCGGGCGGGCCCTCTTCGAGGGCGGCCTCGACGTCGCGCTTGACCACCCGGCCACCCGGCCCGGAGCCCTCGAGGGAGCCGAGCTCGAGCCCCGCCTCTTGGGCCAGCTTGCGGGCCAGGGGAGACGCCTTGACCCGGCCGCCCGGCTCCTTTTCGTCGCCGGGCGGTTCGGGCTCTTCCTCCTCTTCGGGTGCTTCTTCTACCTCTTCCTTCTCGGCCCCTTCTGCTTCCTTTTTCTCCTCTTTTTCCTCGGGCTCTTCCTGTTCCTCCGGCTCCTCTTTGCCCTCTTCCGATTTACCCTCTTCCGGGGCCGCGCCCTCGCCGGCCAGTTCGGAGACATCTTCGTCCTCGGCCGCGATCACGCCGATCACCGCGCCCACCGCGGCGGTCTCGCCCTCGCCGATGAGCCGCTTGCGGAGCACGCCCGCCCCCCGCGCGGCCAGCTCCATGGTGGCCTTGTCGGTTTCGACCTCGGCGAGGACGTCGCCCTCGGCGACTTCGTCGCCCTCACTCTTGAGCCAGGATACCAGCGTGCCCTCCTCCATGGTGGGGGAGAGGGCTTCCATGTAGACTTTTGTCGCCATAATCGTTTCTTGGCGTGTTACCGGCCGTTCCGGTAGAGCACTTGGTTCACCTTTTCGACCACCAGTTCGGGGCTGGGCTTGGCCAGCTTTTCCAGCCCCTTGGCGTAAGGCATAGGCACGTCGGCCTGGGTGACCCGCAGCACGGGCGCGTCCAACTGGTCGAAGGCCTCTTCCTGGATGATCGCCGCCAAAGTGGCGGTAACGCCGCCGAACGGCCACCCCTCCTCCAGGAGCACCACCCGGTTGGTCTTGGCCACCGTCTCGAGGACGGCGTCGACGTCGAGAGGCCGCAGCGAGCGGAGGTCGAGAACCTCGGCATCGACCCCGTCCCGGGACAGCGTTTGGGCGGCTTGCAGGGCAATGTGAATCATCTTCCCGTGGGTGATGATAGAGACGTCCGAACCCTTCCGCTTGAGCTCGGCGACGCCGAGCGGGATCACGTGATCGTCGCCCTCGGGGACTTCTCCCTTGAGGTTGTAGAGCATCTCGCCCTCGAAAAAGCAGACCGGGTCGTCGTCCCGGATGGCGGCTTTGAGGAGCCCCTTCGCGTCGGCGGGGGTTCCCGGCACCGCCACCTTGAGGCCGGGAAAGTGAGCGTTACTCGCCTCTAGCGCCTGGGAGTGCTGGGCCGAGAGTTGCAGTGCGGCGCCGCTGGGGCCGCGGAAGGTGACGGGGATGTGGAACTGGCCGCCGGTCATGGAGAGCATCTTGGCGGCCGAGTTGAAGAGCTGGTCGTAGGCGAGGATGGCGAAGTTCCAGGTCATGAACTCGATCACGGGTCGGAGCCCCACCATCGCCGCCCCCACCCCCAGCCCGGCGAAGCTGAGTTCGGTGATGGGGGTGTCCACCACCCGCCGCTCGCCGAAGCGGTCCAGGAGCCCCTTGGAGACCTTGTAGGCGCCGTTGTACACGCCGACCTCCTCGCCCATGAGGAAGACGTCGGGGTCTCTCTCCATCTCCTCGGCGAGGGCCTGGTTGAGGGCCTCCCGGTAGGTGATTTCGGGCATGGGCTTAGCGGGGAGCGTGACGGGGAGCTCGGCTCACCGCTCCCTACCGTCGAGGAAGAGCCGGCCGTTGACCTCGCTGTTCCGGTACACGTCCTGCCAGAGCGAATCCGGTTCGGGGTCTGGCTGCTCCTCGGCCCAGTCAAACGCTTCCTGGGCGAGCTCCTTGACCTCTTGGTCCAGCTTTTCGAGTTCGTCCTGGGAGAGCAATCCGGCTTCGTCGAGTACGTCGGCGAAGGCGCGGATGGGGTCCTTTTCCTTTTCACGCTCGACGTCTTCCTTGGTCCGGTAAACCCCCGAGACCGGGTCCGACATGGAGTGCCCCACGTAGCGGTAGGTACGCGCCTCGATGAGCGTGGGGCCGCTGCCCGAGCGGGCGCGCTCCACCGCCTGCTTGATTACCCGGTGCACGTCGAGCACGTCCATGCCGTCGGCGATGGCCGAAGGCATGGCGTAGGCGCTCGCCTTCTGGGAGATGTCGTAGAGAGAAGACGCCCGCTCCCACGCCGTGCCCATGCCGAAGCGGTTGTTCTCGACCACGAAGACGACGGGGAGCTCCCAGAGCGCGGCCATGTTGAGCGACTCGTGAAAGGCCCCCTGGTTGACCGCCGCCTCGCCCATGTAGACCTGGATGACGCGCTCCTCCTGGCGGTACTTGATGGCCCACGCCACACCCAGCGCCAGGGGGATCTGACCCCCCACGATGCCGTGCCCGCCCAGGTAGTTCTTCCCCTTGTCGAACATATGCATGGAGCCCCCCTTGCCCCGCGAGCAGCCGGCCTCTTTTCCGAACAGCTCGGCCATCACCACCTTCGGGTCTATACCCACCAGCAGGGCGTGGACGTGTTCCCGGTACGCGGTCATCAGGTAGTCGTCTTCGGTCTGGGCGTAGACTCCGCCCGCGGCGACCGCCTCTTGGCCGATGTAGAGGTGGCAAAAACCGCCGATCTTGCCCAAGGCGTACGCCTCGGCCGCCTTCTCCTCGAAGCGGCGGCCCAGGAGCATGTCGTGCATGATGGCGCGCAGCTTTTTCTCGCCGAGACCCTGCAGCCGCTCCTCCAGCGAAAGGTCGGGCTTGCTGGCCCGTTCCCAGTGGACGTCGCGCTCCGGGGCCGGCTGCGACCGCTCCTCACTCTCGGAGTCCGGGGTCTCGCCGGCCGCCCCTTTCGGCTCGCTGGGCGGCGCCCCCGGCGCGGACTCCTTCTCCCGCTTCCGCTTGCGTCTTTTGGTACCGCTCTCGGGCGTCATAAACTCCCCAGCTGTACCAGTTTGCTTTGAGCCGCCGGAGAGCTCGCCGCGATCTCGGCCCGTCTCCTGGCCTCCACCTCGTCGATCACCACCTCGCCGTCAACGTCGGCTTCAAGGATTTCGGTGAGCGTACCGGGCCCGCCCGCCACCGTCTCGCGCGCCTGCTCCTTGGCGTGGTAGCTGGAGCGGACCAGCGGGCCAGACTCGACGTGCCGGTAGCCGAGCTCCCCCTCCCCTACCTCCTTCCAGCGGTGGAACTCGTCGGGCGTGACCCACCTGTCCAGGGGGATGTGGTGCTCCGAGGGGCGCAGATACTGGCCCAGCGTGAGGATGTCGACCGCGGCTTCGCGCAGCTCCTTCATGGTTTGGTGGATTTCATCGGCGCTCTCGCCCATGCCCAGGATAACGGCGCTCTTGGTGAGCATCCCGGGGTCCAGCCGCTTGACCGCGCCGAGCAGGGAGATGCTCCGCCAGTAGCGGCCCCCGGGGCGCACCCAGCGCATGAGCCGCTCCACCGTATCCAGGTTGTGGGCGAGGATCTCGGGCTTGGCCTCGACCACGGTCCGGAGCGCCTCTTCGTTGCCTTTGAAGTCGGGGATCAGGACCTCGACCGTGCAGCCGGGCACCCGCGCGTGGATCTGGCGGATGGTCTCGGCGTAGATGGAGGCGCCGCCGTCTTTCAGTTCGTCTCGGTTAACGGATGTTATCACGGCGTGCTCGAGCCCCATAGCCGCCACCGAAGCAGTTACCCGGCGGGGCTCGTCGCGGTCCAAACCGGCGGGCATGCCGTGCGCCACCGCGCAGTACTTGCACGCGCGGGTACACACGTCGCCCAAGATCATAAAGGTGGCGGTGCCGCTCTCCCAGCACTCGCCGATGTTAGGACAGTGCGCCTCCTCGCACACGGTGTGGAGCCGCTGCCCGCGGATTAGCTTCTGCAGCCGTAGGTAGTTGACTCCTCCCGGGGCGCGTACCTTGAGCCACTCGGGCTTGCGGGCGCCGAGAGGCAACCCCTCCCTCCCGCTGGTGAGGTGGAGATCGGGGCGCCCCTTGCTCTTGACCACGCCCGTGTCCTTGCCGGCCGGTGCGTAGCCGTAGCTCTGCTTTGAAGTCGTCTGCATCTTCACCGCCGCTCCCCGGGGTCTCTCGCGGTCAACCAACCAGTCTACCGCAAGCCGAGTTCCCCGGCAACGTACCGCCGGGCGGGGGAGCGGCGCCTGCCCACCAGCTTCAGCCGTCGCCGCCCTGGTCCGGGGAGGGCAGCTCCATACCTTCGGGGGCCTGGATGTCCACGTCGGCGTCGATTCCCCTTTCTCCCCCGCCCCCGAACACCCCGGTGGTGAAGAGGACTACCAGCAGTATCACCACCACCAGGATGGCCACGATCGCCACCACGGCGGTGGAGCCGCCTCCCCCCCCACCGTTTGCCGAAGCCGACGCTTGGGGGGGTGATTGCGGTTGGGGCGGGGGTTGGGAGCTTCCTTCCTGCGGGTTACCGTTGCTCATCTAGGTTTCTCCTGTGCGGGGGTGAGGTTCCGCCCGGGGTAGGCGGTGTCTCTGCAGATTGGCGCTTTGCAGGCGCCGCCGCAAGTGTTTCGTGGCCGGGCGGGCTGCCAAGCGATCGCTAGCCAAGGTCTTCCATCCGCCGCTCCATCCCCCGCGCCACTAAGCGGACGACCAGGGCGCCGGGGAGCAGCTTGGAGAGTACCGCACCCACCCGGTTGGCCCGGCCGGGTACCACCAACTCTCGGTTGCGCTCCAACGCCGCGAGCGCCGCCACGACCACCCGCTCCGGCGTCTGATACCCGGGCGTTCCCGGTGTCACGCGGCCGCTGCCGGCCCGGTCCTGGAACTCGGTGGGGGTGCGGCCCGGGCAGAGACACACCACCCGCACCCCCGCCTCGCGGTTCTCGGCGTGCAGCGCGCGCGAAAAGGAGAGCACGAACGCCTTGGTGGCCGCGTAGGCGGCCATGTACGGGACCGGCTGAAAGCCCGCCAGCGAGGAGACGTTGACGATTCCGCCCTCGCCCCGCGCCCGCATCCCGGGTAGGGCCAGACGGGCCAGCTCGAGCAGAGAGGTAACGTTGACCCGCACCATCTTCGCCAGCCTCTCCGGGTCTTGCTGGTGAAAGTTGCCCAGCGCACCGAAGCCCGCGTTACTGACCAGCAGGTGGAAGTGGCGCCCGCCGCCCGCCGCCCTTTGCCACAGCCGCTTCGCCGCGCCAGCTTCGGCCAGGTCGGCGGGGAACACCAAGGATTCGGTTCCGTGGGCGCGCCCGAGCTCCCCGGCCAGGGCGAGCAGCCGCTCTTCGCGCCGGGCCGTGAGCGCCACTTTCATCCCCCGGCTGGCCAGTTCGCGCGCGAACCTCTCCCCCAGGCCCGACGACGCGCCCGTCACCAGCGCCCAGCGGCCCTGGTAGCTCCACTCCTTCATGTTTACCCCCGGCTCTTCATCGCCGGCCGGGCAGACGCAGGAACCCGGCCGCGGGACCGAAGCGCGGCGGCGGCGCGATTTTCGCTACCGTGGGATAACTCTTCGCGCCCACTACGAAATCAAGGAGCGGTCGCCATGAAGCCGTTGGCCCTGTTAACTCTCGCTACCGTGGTTACTCTCGCTGCATGCGAGCTTATGGAAGATTGGCGGGGCCGCAAGGCCAGCGAGCGCGACGAACTGGCCCTCTCGCTGGAGGCCCCGGGCGTACTCGACTGGGGACAGGCGGGGGTGGTGCGGCTCTCCTTGGGCAACCAGGGAGACTCCGCGGTCTCCGGTGTGCGGGTGGAGCTCTACATCCCCGACTGGATGGACTTTGGCCGGGTCGAGCCCGCCGGCACCGAGGTCACCATGGTGAGCGGCACCGGCGAGGGGACCCGGCTCTCGTACCGGATCGCCGACCCCCCCCTGCAACCGGGCGAGACCCGTACCGTGATCCAACGCGTGAGCGTGCCCGCCGCCCCGGCCGGCGAGGGGGAGGGGGACGACACCACCCGGCCCGCCCCGCCGCCGCCCGCCGGCCGCATTCTGCGCGCGCGGCTGGTGCGCGAAGACGGAGAGGTGCTGGGTGCTGAAGTCATCAGCGAGATCCCCTTCCGCGGAGCCGAGCCGCTCTCGCCCGAAGAGACCGCACCGGTCGGCGAAGTATCGATCGGCCGCGACCGGGTGGGTCCGCTCCGGCTGGGAATGAGCGAGAGCGAGCTGCGCGCGGCGGTCTCCGGGGCGCGCGACACCTCCTGGAGCGCCGAGGGGATGACCGAGCGGGGGCTGGTGGTTCCGCTCGGGGGTGGCAAGAGCGCGACCGCCTTGCTGGTGGACGGCCGGGTGGAGCGGGTCTACGTGCGCCAACCAGAGGTTACCACCGGGCGCGGGTTGGGGGTCCGGTCCACGCTCGGGGAGCTCCGCGACGCCTACGGCCGCGCCTGCATGGGGGTGGGCGAGGGGCGGGTGGTGGTCTGGTTTCCGGCCGAGCCGGGGGTATCGTTCGGTCTCGACGCCGAGCTACCGGCCGCCGCCGCCTCGCCCGGCGATTTGCCCGGTTCGGCCGCGGTTACCGAGGTGTGGGTACGCGGGGGCACAAGCACCTGTCCAGCAGCAGGTTGAACCGCGTCGGCCGGCCCGGGCCACCTTTCAACGGCGCTACTGCTCCTCTACCGGCCGGGTGGGGGACGGGCGGGCCACCCGCTCCGGCCCGGGCGGGCGCGCGGCCAGGAGCACAGCCAGCCAGCGCAGGTCGGGCGTGTTCTCGAGTGCGATTTTCACCATCATGGTGAGCGGCACCGAGAGGAACATCCCGATCGGCCCCCACACCCACCCCCAGAAAACCAGTGAGAGCATCACCACCAGCACCGAAAGCCCGAAGCGCCGCCCCATGAGCATCGGCTCGACGACGTTGCCGATCGCCATGTTCACCGCCAGATACCCGGCCGCCACCAGGAGCGCCGGCCCCAAGCCGAGCTGGATTAGCCCCAGCAAGATGGGGGGGATGGCGGCTATGATCGAGCCGATGTTGGGCACGTAGTTGAGCAGAAAGGCGAGGAGCCCCCAGAAGAGGGCGAAATCGAGCCCTATCATCCATACCCACACCCCCACTAGAATACCGGTCCCCAAGCTGATGATCGTCTTCAGGATCAGGTAGCGCTGCACGTCGTCGGTGACGCGGGCGTAGCGGCTGAAATCGGCGTCGCCCTTGCCCGAGATTAGGCGCAGCTTGTCCGGGAAGACGGTCGCCTCGCCCAAGATGAAGACCATCACGAAGAGAACCAGGAGCACGTTGGTGAAGGTGAGCGCCACCCCCCTGAGCGTGCCCCCGGCGAAGTCCAAGACCCTTTCGGCGTCCAACAGATCCGCTGTGATGGCAGGCGACACCGGCAGCCCCCACCCCTGCAACCGGGCGGTCAACGACCGAGTCATGGCCTCGCCGCGCTCCACGTACCTGGGTAGCGCGTCCAGTAGTTGGTTGAAAGAGTGGGTCAGCAGCAGGATGAGCAGCCCCAGCACCGCCGCGTTGACCAGCAGGGTAAGCGTGATGGCAAGCCAGTCGGGCACTTTGCGCGCGCGCAGCCAGAGCAAGAGCGGCAAGCTCAGCGCCGCCAGAAAGAGGGCCAGGGCGCAAGGAACCAGTACGGGAGCGCCGACCTTGAGCCCGGCCACCACCACCACCAGACAGGCGGCGGCGAGCAGGTAGCGGGATCCCGGAGCTTTGTCCATGAGGGGATGATACCACCAAGCTCGCCCCGCCGCAGGGGGGAGGTGGCGGGGAGGGGTAGATACGGCTAACCTTGGGCCATGCCCAGGAAAAAGGTTTGCCACGCCTGCGGGCACGCGGTCGATAGCTCGGCCCGCCGTTGCCCCCACTGCGGAGCGAGATCCCAGCGCGAGCGGAAGACCGCCTTCCAGTCGGCGCTGGGGGCGATGGGTTGTATCGTTCCCTTCGTGATCGTGCTGCTGGCATTGGCGATGTGCTCGGGGGTGGCCACTCCTGCTTGATCTGGAAAGATCCGTACTGGGGCTGGACGGTGCCATCGGGCTCTTCGCGGGAGCCGGTCAAATACGCCTGACCGTCATTTTGGTAGTAGCCCCCCCCTTGACCGCCGTGAACACACCGTAGCGCATGGCGCCCGTGCGGTAGCCCAGCCAGAGCGCGGGCAGGGCGAGGGCGAAGACGCGCTCGGGGCGCCGCCGGTCGAACAGAAAGGCCCGCTGGCCGGGCCGGGTCGCGAGCCCCCGCGCCGCCCGTCCGAGCACCACCGACCAGGTGCGCCGCACCCGCTCCGTGAGGTTGTCGACCCGCTCCAGGCGTAGGCCGGCGTGAGTTAGCCAACTCCGGTATTCGCGCTCCGTCCCCATCCCGGCCAGGCGACCGTGGGAGCAGACCCCCTCCAAGAGCCGCCGCCGCCACCCCGCCACCCCCTCGGCCGCCAGCCAGGCGCAGATTACCAACCGTCCCCCTGCCCGCAGCGCGGCGCGGGCGCGCTGAAAAGCTCCCAATTTGTCGGCCATGTGCTCGCTGCTCTCGACCATGAGCACGGCGTCGGCGGCTCCCGGCGGGGCGTTCCACGCCAGCCAATCTTGCCGCAGGTAAACCGGGTTATCGGCGCCCGGCTCCACGGACGAGGCGTAGCGGTACTGCGATTCGGAGAGGGTGAGCCCGGTCACCCGGGCGCCGTACTCGGCCGCCAGCATGCGGGCGGTGGCGCCGTAGCCGCACCCCACGTCCAGGACCCAGTCGCCGGAGCCGATGCGGGCGCGATGGGCGACTAGACGGGCCATACTGCGGACGGCTTCTTCCGCCGTTTCGTCGCCGCGCTCCCACCAGCCGTGGTGTAGGTGCTCGCCCCACAGCTCTCGGTAGAGCGGGTCCAGTTGGTCGTAGTGGCGGGCGACGCCGGGGGCGGTCTGGGGGGAGCGGGGGCGGATCACGGATCGGGATCAGAAGCCGGTAACTGGATAAAAGAAGCGGCCCGGTGTCCTGGGACGCCGGGCCGCATTCGCGCGCAGACCGATTTCCACCGCTTCTTACCGCTCCGCGAGCAGCGACTCGGGTTCGAGCCGCACGATCCAGAGCCCGTTGTGCATGTCGTTTACGAAGGCAGTACCGTCATGCACCACCACGCCCCAGGTCATCGCCGAGTTTTGCACGAAGCCGTCCATGTCGGCGGTGTTGAGGTGGGCTATCTCGCGCCCCTGGGCGCTGAGGTCTCCGAGCAGTTCACCCGAGACGTCGAAGACCCGGAAGCCGGCGTTGTAAGCCCCCAGGTAGAGCTTGTCGTCCTCTACCCAGACGTTGTGGACACCACCGAATTCGGGCTGGTACCAGGCCACCGAGCGCGGGTTCTCGAGGTCGCTCACGTCGATCACCTGGAGGTTACCGTACGCCCGCCCTGCGGCCGCGTCCTTGGCCCCCCGTACCGGCCCCGCCGGGAACACCTCGTCGGCAATGAACACGTAGTCCTGGTACCGCCAGGCGGTGTGGGTGCCGCGGATAAAGCCGGGTCCGGCGGTGGCCTCGACCCCCCGGTAGAGCTGGTTGAGGTCGTACTTGTACTGCGAGACGAAGCGCGGGTTCTCGGGGCTGCCCCCCTTGACGCCGTTCCCCACGTCCAAGATCACCAGTCCGTCGTTCCAGTAACTCAGGTAGGCGAGCCCGTGCTGCACGTCCACGTCGTGCAGGGTGCGGCCCGCGTCGGGTCGGGGGGTGCGCCAGGTGGCGGCCTCGCGCGGCCGGTACGGGTCGGTGATGTCGATGACGTGCAGCGCGCCGGTGCCGTTATTGGTGGCGTAGACGTGGGTGCGGCCGTCGGGCTGGCGGTAGACGAAAGCCGAGTGCACTCCGGCCGTCACCCCTTCGGTGAACTCGGCGATCTTCTCGGGGTGGGCGGGGTCGTCCAGCCGGGCGATCACGATGCCGTTTCTCCGGCTGGAGGCCCCCTCGCGGGTGTGGACCAGGTAGCGGCCGTCGGGCGTAGTCATGACGTCGTTGACCCGGCGGGTGTCGGCCACCAGCGAGTCGCTGACCACCGGGTTGGAGAGGTCGCGGATATCGATGGCGTACATCCTGTCTCCCCCACGCCCGGTTCCCAGGTAAGCGTAGTCGCCGCTGGGGTGGACCCACACTTCTTCGGTGGTGAAGGCCTTTCGCGGCAGCCGGCCGAGTACCGTCAGCGGACGCCGCACGTCCCGGTACGTCACGGTCACCGGGGTGGCCGCGCTCGCCTCGCCGAAGCTGGCGGTCACCAGGTAATCTCCGCTCTGGTAACCGACGAAGGCTCCGTCGGGGGTGATGATCCCCTTGCCCGGCGAGAACGACCAGCTGGGGGTGAGACCCGAGATCTCGCTGCCGTCGGTGTCCCGGGGCACGGCTCGGAAGCGCACCACGTCGCCACTCCGCGCCGAGGGTGAAGAGGGGGTGATCTCGACCGAGCCGACGAGTTCGCCTACCACCTCTACCTCGATCGTCGCCCGCGCCTCTCCCGCCACCGCGCTCACCGTGGCCCGGCCGGGAGCACGGGCCGTCAGCAAGCCGTCAGCCGTCACTTCGGCCACGCCGGGCGCCGAGCTACTCCAGCGCGGCCGGTCGTCGCGCTCGTGCCCCGCCCGGGAGTAAGCGGTGGCGCCGAGCAGCAGCCGCTGCCCCGGCGCCAGCCGGGCGGCCTCCCTAGAGACGCTGACCCGCGCGGCCGGGCCGGGCACCATCTTTACCTCCACCCGCTTGCTGACGGGGGCGGTGCCGGCAACAGTGGCCACCACGCCGACCGGTATCACCCCGGTAGAACCGGAGCGGACGAGCCCGTCGGGCTCGACCTCGCCCTCGAAGAAGCCGCCGGCTGGCCCGAAACGGATCTCGGCGCCGGGAACAGGGTCGCCGTCGACATCGAGCGCCCACGCCCGCAGCCGGAGAGTATCGTGCGCCTGCATCACCGGGTTGGCGGGCTCGACCCGGAGCTCCGCGATGGGAGAGGGCGGCAGAGTATCCTGCGGCTGTCCCGAGGCCTGGGTCGCGAGCACCAGCGCGAGCGCGGAAAGGGTCATGGTAAAAATGGCTAAAGATCAGAGTGCGCCGCTACTTGGCTAAGCAACGTGGGTAATCTGCAAGGTACTCCGGCGTTGCCGCAAGGGTTCCGTGGGTGCCCCCCGCCCACTGGCACCACCTGGTCCAAAGGTTGCCCTGATGTGGAGCGACTCTTTTCAATCAGGAGGTACAAGATGATCCGGCGTACTTTGGGGACCCTTTTCCGCCGCGGCGTCTGGCTGCCGGTACTGCTCGCGGCAGCGATCGCTCTGGCCGGCTGCGAGAGCACCGACCCGGACGTTCCGAGCATGACCGGGGTGTGGGAAGGGGCGGGGGGAGGAGTCTTCGCCCGGCTCACACTGGTGGAGTCGGGCGGCCGTATCAGCGGGTCCGGCTTTTTCGAAGCCGACTCCGCGACCGCGGTGACCGTGTCGGGGGGCGCCCACGTTCACCCCTCGGTCACCATGACGCTGTCGCGCGGCGAGGGACCGGATATCAACTACCAGGGCGACTTCACCGACGACGACCGGGTGGAGGGCGTCCTGAACGGTGGAGAGTTTCAGAACCTGCCCCTTACCATCGCGCGGGTCGAAGAGGGCGAGGATTAAGCGTGGCCGGCGGCCGCTAGCGGCGCCACCAAGCACCGTTTGCTACTGATCAGGCGGCGGGACGGGTAGCAGGTCGCAGTACTGAAACCTCGCCTGCCGCAGAACCCGTTCGCCCATGCCCAGCGGAACCGGCGCGCGGAAAAGGGGTCCCGCGTGGACAAAGGTGTGAAACTCCCCGTTTTCGCCACACCAGTCGGCGCTCTCGGGCAGATCGGCGAGGAAGGCGTGGTCGTAAGGGCGTCCCGCGAAAGAAGGGTCGATCTGCTCGCTGTCTACGCACACCACCCGGGCTTGGAAGCCGTCGTCCACGAAGGCGCGCGCCAATTCGCCGGTATCCCTCCCCCAGAGCGGAAAGACGGCTTCGACCCCGGCCCTCTCTAGAAGCCGTTCCCGGTAAGCCCGCACGTCTTGCAGGAAGAGGTCGCCGAAGACGGCCCGTCGCACTCCCCGCTCCCGCTGGCGGTTCAGGGCGCCGCTCATGCGCTCCTCGTAGAGCTGGTTGGAGCACTCTGGGGGGATCCACACTTCGGCGAGCGGCAGTTCGAGCGAGGCGGCCTGGCGGTGTAGGAGCTCGCGCCTGACGCCGTGCACGCTTATGCGGTCGTACCCCTCCGTCAAGGTGGTGAGGAGGGCTGCGACCCGGTACCTTTCGCCCCGCAAGAGCTCTTGTAGCGCCAGTACGGAGTCTTTGCCGCCGCTCCAGCCGATCACCACCGGCTCCCGCTTCATCCTACCTCGCCGAGACCCGGCTCGTCCCACCCGGCGCGCTCCCGCAGCGCGCGGGTGAGCGGGGCGTCTCGGTCGTCAACCATCACCACGGTTTGCCTGGCGCGGGTGACGTAGGTAACTTTATGGAGTCCGCTCTCCTGGGGGGGCGTGCCTCCCGCCGCCAACTCAGCCAGGGCCGACTCGACCTCGGCTTCGGCGTCGCCTTTCTTGACCAGGACGTGAAACTCGCTCTCTGCCATGCGGCCATGATAGGAGATTCGCGGCTCGGGGGCGAACGCGCCCTGGACCAACCAGCGGATCGTAGACCGGCTCTTTGCAATCCCGGGGGTTCGTGGAACAAGTGGACCGGGCGACTACTACCACCGCGGGGAGGCGTACCGCGGGCAGCACCCTCTTACTTTCGCGGCTACACAGCAACCTTTTTGATGCGGGACGGATAATGAGCACCGTGGACATCAAGGAAATGGTACGCGAGAAGTACGGCCAGGCGGCGTTGCGCGTGGTGAGCGGCGGTGGAAGCTCCTGCTGCGGCGCCTCGGCCTCGACCGGCTCGTGCGATCCGATCACCTCGAACCTGTACGGGGAGACGGAAACCTCGGTCATCCCGGAGGCCGCGGTGCTCGCGTCGCTCGGCTGTGGCAACCCGACGGCGCTGGCCGAGCTGCACCAGGGGGAGACGGTGCTGGACCTAGGCTCGGGCGGCGGGATCGACGTGCTCCTTTCCGCGCGTCGGGTGGGGCCGACGGGTAAGGTCTACGGCCTGGACATGACGGACGAGATGCTCGAACTCGCGCGGGAGAACCAGCGGGAGGCGGGCATCGAGAACGCGGAGTTCCTCAAGGGCGAGATCGAGAATATCCCGCTCCCCGACAACTCGGTGGAGGTGGTCATCTCCAACTGCGTCGTCAACCTGTCCGCCGACAAGCCGCGCGTGCTGGCGGAGGCGTTCCGGGTGCTGAAGCCCGGCGGGCGGTTTGCCGTCTCGGACGTGGTGGTGCGGGGCGAGGTGCCGGCGGAGCTGCGGCGCAGTATGGAGCTCTGGGTCGGGTGCGTGGCCGGGGCACTGGAAGAAACCGAGTTCCGGACGCTCCTCGCCAACGTCGGTTTCGAGGAGATCGACATCGAGCCCACACGCGTCTACCAGGTCGAGGACGCGCGAGCTTTTCTGGAAGGGGCCGGGCTGGACGTGGAGGCGGTCGCCCCCGAGCTGGAGGGCCGGATCATGAGCGCCTTCGTGCGGGGGCGAAAGCCGGCGGCCTAGGGAATGGTTACTGGAGGGGCCTTGACTCAAGGGGCATCGCCCATGCTCCACATTGCGCTCGCCGTCACGGGACTGACGGCCTGCTCAGAGACGCCGGGTTCCGCCCCGCTCCCGCCGGGAGCGGAGCAGGTGCAGCTCCAGGAAGTGATGAGCGGGTTAGAGAATCCGCTCCACCTCGCCGCCCCCGCGAGCGACCCCCGTCTCTTTGTGGTCGAGCAGCCCGGCCGCATCCGTATCTTCGCAGACGGACAGCTACTCTCCACCCCATTCCTCGACCTCACCGACCGCGTGAGGAGCGGCGGCGAGCGGGGGCTGCTCAGCGTCGCCTTTCACCCCGACTACGCCTCGAACGGCTTCTTCTACGTCAACTACACGGACCAGAACGGGGATACTCGGGTCGAGCGGTATTCGGCGAGCGCGGACCGCAACCGTGCCGACCCTGAGTCGGCGAAGCTGATCCTCGGCGTCGGTCAGCCCTTCTCTAACCACAACGGCGGCCTGATCGTCTTCGGGCCGGATGGCATGCTCTATATCGGGATGGGCGACGGGGGGAGCGGCGGCGACCCGCAGGGGCACGGCCAGAACCTCGGCACCCTGCTCGGCGCCATGCTGCGCCTCGACGTGGACGGTGGTGAACCATACGCCGTCCCGCACGACAACCCGTTCGTCGGCGAGACCGGCGCCCGTCCCGAGATCTGGGCGTACGGACTGCGAAACCCCTGGCGCTTTGCGTTTGATCACGAAGCGGATCTGCTGTACGTCGCGGACGTGGGGCAGAACCGTCTCGAAGAGATCAACCTGGTTCCTGCCGGGAGCGCCGGACTCAATTACGGGTGGAACATTATGGAAGGCTCGGACTGTTTCGGCGGCGGGTCGTGCAACCGGGACGGGCTGGTGCTGCCGGTGCTCGAATACGAACACTCGGACGGTTGCTCCGTCACCGGCGGTCTGGTGTACCGTGGCCAGGCCATTCCCTCCCTGGCCGGAACCTACTTCTACGCCGACTACTGCGAGGGGTGGGTACGCAGCTTTCGCCACCTGGACGGAGAGCCGACCGAGCCGCGCGAGTGGGAGTTCGGCGACCTCGGCAATATCCTTTCCTTCGGCGAGGACGCGGAGGGCGAGCTATACGTTCTGTCCGCCAATGGACGGGTGTACCGGATGGTGGCGGGGGACTAGGCACGTCTGCAGCTGTACGCCCAGCCCTTCAGCTCGCTGGCTGAACTTGTAAAGGGTTGTGGAAGCGGCGCCGGGAGTGCATCATCTCCACCCCGTGTACTCCTGAACCTAGCATACCGTATGCATCCGTTTTTCCCGTTGGTTTTGGCGGCGGCGGTCTTCGCCACCGGTTGCGGCGACGGCCTCCCGGACGACGCCTTTAGCGAGGAGGAGGACACCCTTCCCGAGCGCGCCAACCCGCTGGGGGGGGCGTGGGTTAGGCCCGGATCCATGGTGGAGGAGGGCTTCGTTCTGGACGACGACGGCGGGCTGGAGTTCTTGGGCGCTCCCGACGGGACGATTGGGTTGGAGTGGTGGTTGGAGGGCGACTCTCTCTACTTCAAGATCGACTTGCGGGGGGGAGAGGAGCGCCGCGAGGTGGGGCTCTACCTGCGGGAGGTCACGGATTCTTTCCTGGTCCTGGAAGCCCCCAGCCGGTTTGCCGGCAGGTACGTGCGGCGGGCCGGGGAGACCACGCGGCGGGGTATAGTGCTGGAGGCCGAGCGGCTGCGGGAGCGGCTAGACGACCTCCGCGAGGTGGAGGGGGAGTGGGGGCGGGGCGACGCCTCATCCACCTTTACCGCCTACTTCGACGAAGACGAGCTCCGCTACCTCCGCGAAGAGGTGTCGTTGGGTGAGTACGGCAGCTCGCAGAACGAGTACTTCTTCCGAGACGGCCGGCTTTTTCTGTACCAGGAAGAGGGCGAACGGGCCGTGCCGGGCCGGGAAAGTCCGCGCGCGGCGGCCGTCACCGTGCGGATTAGCTACGGGTCGGAAGGCGAAGTCTTCGAAGCGAGAAAGACCGTCAATGGAGAGCCCGCCCCCCCGCGGCCCGATGAGGTCGAAGGCGCCAGCAGGCACGCCGAGGAGCTGCGGCGGATCGCCGTTCAAGAGGCGTAGCCCCCGGTGCGGCTTCTTTTCGTATCCCACTCTCTGCCCCCGCGGGGGCGTCCCGAGACCAATCTAGGCGGCATGCAGCGGCTGGCCGCCGACCTGGAGCGGCTGTTCGCCACCCATCCGGCGGTCGATTTTACTTCACTGACACTGCGCTCTTCGTGGCGCTGGACCGGGCTGCGCACCGTGCCATTCGGGTTGCGGCTGCTCCATCGGCTCCCCCGGCTGGTGCGGGAAGAGGGTGTCGAGGTGGTCCTCTTTTCTTCGTTGGTGACCGCTTCCTTTGCCCGGCCAATGTTGAACCGCGTGCGGCAGAGCGGGGCTCTCACCGCGGCGATCCCGCACGGCAAAGACGTCACCCTTCCCCTGGCGCCGTACCAGCGCTTCCTTCCCGGCGTGTTGCGCGCGCTGGACCTGCTACTCCCCGTCAGCCGGGCGACCGCGCGGGAGTGTACCTCGCGGGGCGCCGACCCCGGGCGGGTGCAGGTGGTGCCGTGCGGTGTCGACGTGAGTCGCTTCCGGGAAGCCCGGCGGTGGCGCCCAAACGGGCGCGGAAAGACGGTCTTGCTGAGCGTGGGGCGTCACATCCGGCGCAAAGGGTTCGTCTGGTTTATCGAGCGGGTACTCCCCCAGCTGCCCGACGGGGTGGAGTACTGGCTGGCCGGGGAGGGGCCGCTCAGCGGGGAGATCGAGGGGCGCATTAGGGAGGGTAAACTGGAGGAACGGGTGCGCCTCCTGGGCCGGGTCAGCGACGCCGAGCTGGCCGATATTTACCGGGCCGCAGATCTTTTCGTCATGCCGAACGTGCCCGTGCCGGGCGACATGGAGGGTTTCGGCATCGTTTTGCTGGAAGCGGGGGCGAGCGGGCTGCCCGCGGTGGCCGCCGACTTGGAGGGGATCCGCGACGTGGTCGCCGAGGGCAAGAGTGGAACCTTGGTCCCGGCTGGTGACGCGGACGGCTTCGCCGCCGCGGTGCTCCGTTACCGGGACAACCCCGCGCTCCTGCGCGCGGCCAGGAGCCGCGCCGTAGACCACGTGCGCGCCACTTTCTCTTGGCCGGTAGTGGTGGAACAGCACCTGGCCGCCCTGGGGGAAAGATTGGGGGCTGCTCGTTCGGCGGCGTAACTACGATCTAGCGGCGCGGACCAACAGCCGCTGATACGTCTTAGTATACTAAGTATACATAGTGTACAAGGTGGATGACCACACTCCACTCAAGGTGTGATCTCAAACTCCGTCCCTTCAACTTCCTCGGCCTCCTCTCCCTTCACCTCATTGACGCGGGCCGCCGGTGGGCCGTCCCGGAGCCGGCGTTCGAACTCCTCCAACCGGCTTGCCGGCCCGGCGGCCGTGACCTCCACCGAGCCGTCGCTCCGGTTGCGGACGCTCCCCGCGAGCCCGAGCTCTCCGGCTGCCGCGCGGGTCCACCAACGGAAACCCACGCCCTGGACCCGGCCGCTGACCAGGTAGCGGCGGGAGGGCACTACTCCTCCCAGCCGCTCGCTCGCTCGCGCTCCTCGCGGGGGGCAAGCCCCACCAGCGATCTGGCTTCGTAGACCAAAGCAGCGCTAAGGCCCCCGATCACGGCTTTGCGGATTCGGCTCGCGCTCTGCCGCATGAGCCAACCCCGGCTGCCGTCGTCGCGGCCGAGTCCGATCAGGAGCCCGGCGCCAAACGCCACTCCCAGGGCGGCCAGCGGCCGGTGGCGCACGAAGCCGGGCAGGGAGGTGCGTCGCTCCAAGGTATCTTCGACCTCTTCCAAACGCCGGTTAGCGCGCCCCGCCGCGCCCGCCACCCTCTCTCCCGTCTCGACGCCCGCCTGGTACGCCCGGCTGGCGGCTTCGCGCACGGTGCGCCCCGCGTCTCTTACCCGCTCTGCGGTTTGGTGAAAGACGCCGTCGTCATCCTCGCCTTCCAGGTGAAGTTCGCTTCGTACTTCGGCCTCGCCCGGCGGCGCGCCGCGGGGCGAAGCCGGGCCCCGCTCGGGTGGATGCGTGTTTTCCATTATCTCTTCCTTTCGTTTTAGCCCCAGGGGCACTAGCGGATCATCCGCCCCATCACGAGCCCCAGTGCAAAGGCCGCCAGCAGCACGTGGACCGGCCGTTCGCGCACGCTGCGCTCCAGCACGGCTTGGACGTCGTGCTCCCCGGCTGCGCGCTCCGGAGGAGGGGGAAAGTCGCCTTCGGTTCGGGGCGCGCTCGGTTCTTCGATCATTAGTCCACGGGGTTCGGTGTTCCGAAGTAGTTCGGCAACCGCCGTGCCAGCGGGCGGGGCCGTTCCACGTGGAACACGTCCGGCGGGCGCCTGTACGGAGACGCGCGATGAAGAGGGACGACACCTTCGAAGTCATAGTGATAGGCGGCGGCCACGCCGGTGCCGAGGCCGCGGCCGCCTCGGCCCGGAGAGGCGCCCGCACTCTGCTGGTAACCCCCAACCTGGAAGGAATCGGGCAGCTTAGCTGCAACCCCGCCATCGGCGGAGTCGCCAAGGGCACGGTGGTGCGAGAGGTCGACGCCTTGGGCGGCGTCATGGCCCGCGCCACCGACCGCGCGCGGGTGCAGTTCCGCATGCTCAACCGATCCAAGGGGCCGGCGGTGTGGGCGCCGCGTGCACAGTGCGACCGGGGGCTGTACCCGCGCGCGGTCCGCTCTATCCTGGAGCAGCACGAACGGTTGGAGTTCGCGCAGGCGATGGTGGGAGAGCTGATCATCGAGGGCGGTCGCGTTGCCGGAGTGCGCACGGAAGGGGGCGAACGGTTCCGCGCCCGCGCCGTGGTGCTGACCACCGGCACCTTTCTGCGCGGACGCATCCACATCGGCAAGAGAACCGGAGTGCCGGCGGGGCGGGCGGGAGAGCTGCCCTCGATCCGTTTGGCCGAGCAGGTAGAGGCGCTGGGGCTCGAAGTGGCTCGCTTCAAGACCGGCACTCCGCCGCGGATCGACGGTCGCAGCGTTGACTTCTCACGCCTCGAGGTCCAACGCGGCGAAGATCCCGGTTACCGCTTCAGCGCCTGGGAGCGGGCGGAGCTCCTTCCGCAGCTGCCGTGTTGGATCACCTGGACCGGAGAGCCGCTCGCCGCTCTGGTGCGGGATCACCTGAAAGATTCCGCCCTCTACGGTGGAGAGATTTCCGCACGGGGACCGCGCTACTGTCCCTCCATCGAAGACAAGCTGGTAAAGTTTCCGCGTGCCAGGCGGCACCAGCTCTTTCTGGAACCGGAGGGGTTACACACCAGCGAGATTTACGTCAACGGGCTCTCCACCTCGCTTCCGGCCGGGGTACAGCTCGACATGCTACGCACCATCCCCGGGCTGGAGGGTGCTGGCATGACCAAGCCCGGGTACGCCATCGAGTACGACTTCTTTCCACCCCATCAACTCAGAGCCACACTAGAGTTGAAGTCCCTGGACGGACTATTCCTGGCCGGGCAGGTAAACGGGACCACCGGCTACGAAGAGGCGGCGGGCCAGGGGGTCGTGGCCGGGGCCAACGCCGCCGCCGCCGCCCTCGGCCGCGAACCCCTGCTGCTGGGCCGGGATCAAGCTTTTATCGGGGTGCTCATCGACGACCTCGTTACCCGCGGCACCGACGAGCCGTACCGGCTCTTCACCTCACGGGCGGAGTTTCGGCTCCTCCTGCGGCAAGACAACGCCCTCGTCCGGCTCGGCCCCCTGGCGCGGGAGCTCGGGCTCCTGATCCCGGCACAGAAGGAAGAGCTGGAGCGACGGCTGGAAAGGCTGGAACGCATGGACCGTTGGCTGCACCAAAGTACCGCCCGGCCCGAGGAAGCCAACCCCCTGCTGGAGCGGCTCGGGTCCTCTCCCCTGCGGGAGCCGACCCGGTTGGCCGTGCTCCTGCGCCGTCCCGAGGTGCGCGCGGCCGAACTGGCCGGGGCTCTAGGCGCCGGTCTGAACGCCGATGAGGAAGACGCCCTGGCCGGGGTGGAGATCGAGGTCAAGTACGAGGGTTACCTGGCGCGCGAGCGGGCGCGGGCCGAGGCGCTGCGGCGCAGCGAATCGTTTCCTCTCCCCGCGGATCTTCCCTATCCGGAACTCCGCTCGCTCTCAACCGAGGCGCGCCAGAAGCTGGAACGGGTACGTCCCGCCACTCTCGGCCAGGCGGGTAGGGTACCTGGCGTGAGCCCAGCGGATCTGGAGTCTTTGATGGTCGAGGTCAAAAAGCGCCGCGAAGCCGCTTAGTTAGGCGTTAGAAATAGGCTACGGCAGACCCAGAGAAAATTGCAGATCAAGGCCCCGGCGGCAGCCGTGAGGGTGTTCCACGTGGAACAGTCCACCCTATGGTTGGAGCTGGTGCTCGCCCGGTGTATATTGTGGTTGACGCGCGAGCCGGTTCGCGCCGCTTCTCCAACCGTAATCCGATTTGGGCTGTGTACTAGCCATTGCTAACCAGAAGGGCGGGGTCGGTAAGACGACCACCGCTATCAACCTCGGCGCCTGTCTGGCGGTAGCCGAGCGTAGAACCCTGGTTATCGACACCGATCCCCAAGGGAACGCCACCAGTGGGCTCGGTATCGACAAGGAGGTGGAGACGTCGGTCTACGACGTGCTGGTGAACGAAACGCCGGTTGGAGACGCCGTGCGCCGGCGGGTACACTTTCCCTACCTGGACGTGGTGCCGGCCAGCCGGGATTTGGTGGGCTCGGAAGTGGAGCTAGTCTCGCGCCCCGACCGCGAGACCATCCTGCGCCGTGCTCTGGAGGAGGTAAGGGACGAGTACGAGTATATCCTGATCGATTCCCCGCCCTCTTTGGGGCTGTTGACACTGAACACTCTCTCGGCCGCCGACGCCGTGCTCATCCCCATCCAGTGCGAATTCTACGCCCTGGAAGGGCTCTCCCAGCTCCTGAACACGGTCAGGGCGGTGCAGCGCAACCTCAACCCCACGCTCCAGATCGAGGGGGTACTGCTGACTATGTTCGACCGCCGGCTCAACCTCTCGAACCAGGTGGCCGACGAGGCGCGCGAGTACTTTGGAGCCAAGGTGTACCGGACCACCATCCCCCGAAACGTCCGGCTCGCCGAGGCGCCGGGTTTCGGCAAGCCGATCGTGCTGTACGATATCCTCTCGGCGGGGGCAAAAAGCTATCTGGCCCTGGCGCGCGAGGTGATCGCCCGGGGGCGGACCCCCGCACCGGCTACGCCCGAGCCCGTGTCCGGGTCGCTGGAGGAGGGGTAGGGTGACCGCCAGGCCCAGACTCGGAAAAGGGTTGAGCGCCCTGCTCGGAGAGTACGCCGACGATTTGGAGCCGTCCGTGGCCGACGCCCGCCAGCTGGCGGTGGATCGCGTCTCCTCCAACCCCTTCCAGCCGCGCCGGGAGTTCCCCGACGAGCAGTTCGAGGAGCTCAAGGAGTCGATACGGGAGAACGGGCTCCTGCAGCCGCTGGTGGTGAGGCCCGCGGGCGCCGGGTGGGAGCTGGTGGCAGGCGAGCGCCGGCTGAGGGCGGTCCGCTCGCTGGGGTGGAGCGAGGTGCTCGCCGTGATCCGGGAGCTCGACGACCGCGCCATGTTGGTGCTGGCCATGGTGGAAAACGTGCAGCGCGAGAACTTGTCGCCGCTGGAGGAGGCCGCCGGGTACCAGCGGCTCACCGCGGAGTTCGGCTTGACCCAACACGAAGTGGCCGAAAGTGTCGGCCGCGACCGCTCGACCGTGGCCAACCTCTTGCGGCTCCTGCAACTTCCGCTCTCGGTGCAGCGGCTGGTAGACGCGAAGGCGCTATCCATGGGCCACGCCCGCGCCCTGCTCGGGCTGGGCTCCAAGCGCGAGATGGCTGGCCTGGCCAGGGAGGCGGCGGAAGGCGGGTGGTCGGTGCGCACGGTCGAGGAGCGGGTCCGGAGGCGGCGCGGCGGGGCGCCCGCCCGCCCTTCACAGGCGCGCACGGGCGGGGGTGGTACTCCACACCTGCGTCGGATTGAGGAGGAGCTACAGCGGAGCTTCGGAACCAGGGTGCGCATCCGTCTTTCGGGCCCGGAGCGGGGCAAGGTCGAGGTTCCCTTCCGGGACGCGGAGGACTTCGAGCGGGTTATGGCACTCCTGGGGGTGGAGAGTTAGGGGTGGCGCCGGACGACCGCCGGCTTACCGTGATGCTGATCCCCGAGGGGGGGAGTGGCCGGTCTACCCGCACCCTCCGCGTCCCCTACCGGCGCGTCAAAGTTATTGCCGCGGTCGCTGTCGCGGCAGTCCTGCTGTGGGTGTTGTCGGTGGGTTCGTGGTGGTACGTATCGGTCCAAGCCGCCCGCCTCCCCGGCATGAAGCGGAGCGTCGAGCGACTGGAGGCGGAGAACCGCCAAGTCGCCGTCCTGTCGGAGGCACTGGCCCGGCTGGAGTTACAGTACGAGCAGGTGCGGGGGATGTTGGGGGCCGGCCGCTCGCGCGAGAACCGCGCGCTCTGGCTCCCCCCGGCCGGAGAGGGAGCAGCTGCCGAGCCGGTGGCCGACACCGCCGCCGCCTCGCTGCCTACGTCGTGGCCGCTGGTCCAGAGCGGTTTTGTGACTCGCGAGCACTTGGGCGAGTTCCGCGGGCGCCATCCGGGAATGGACATTGCCGTATCTGAAGGATCGTATATCCGCGCCTCGGGAGCGGGCCGGGTGATGGAGGCGGGAGAAGACCCGGTATACGGCCGCTTTGTCCGCCTCGATCATGGCCAGGGGTACGAAACTCTCTACGCTCACGCTGCGGAGCTGTTCGTCGAACCGGGCGGTTGGGTAGGTAGGCACGAGGTCATCGCCCTGAGCGGTAGTACCGGCACCTCGACCGCGCCGCACCTGCATTTCGAGGTAATCCGGGAGGGCGAGCCGGTAGATCCCAGAACGGTGGTGCGGCCGCCGGGATGAGTAGCGTGATTGTGGGGAGCGCTGTCAGCAGGTAGCTTCTATCAACCCAGGAGGCAAAGATGTCCATTTTCGGAGGTGCTTCAAAGGAGGGAGGTAGCCACATGGCACGAGACAAGGGGAGCCCAGCGTCGCGTTCTGCCCCGGGCGAGGGCGCCATTTCGATCATCGGACCCGGCATGACCGTGACCGGTGACCTCGAGACCGAGGGCACCGTTCGCATCGAGGGGGTGGTAGAGGGTACGGTGCGGGCCGGCAAGGCGGTGGTGCTCGGCAAGGAGGGGAGGATCAAGGGCGACGTCTTCACCCAGGACGCGGTTATCGGCGGCCGCCTGCAAGGCACCCTAACCGCGGAGAGCCGGCTCGAGCTGCAGGCCACCTCGGTAATCGACGGCAGTGAGATACGGGCCCCCCTCAAGCATCTCAAGCTGGATGAGGGAGCCAGTTTCAACGGCCAGATCCAGATGATCGAACCCGGCCACCAGCCCGGCCACCACGCCCGGCCCGGGTCCGAGCGGTCCAAAGCATCCACCAGAGCTGAGCACGCTGAAGCGCCGGAGGAAGCGGCGATGTCCTGACAGATTTTTCCACTCCCCACGGGACTTTCCCACACTTTTCCACAGAAGTTTTACACTAGCGTGGAAAAATGGCCAGGCGTGGCTCCGTGAAGCTTTCCGAACTCAGCGAGTACCTCGACGGCTACCTCCGTGTCGCTGAAGTGCCGGATTATCCACCCGCCCTAAACGGGCTCCAGGTGGAAAACTCGGGCCGGGTCAGCCGGATCGCTGCCGCCGTCGATGCCACTCGGCGGACCATTGACGCCGCGGCCGAGCGTGGGGCCGACCTCCTGCTGGTGCACCACGGGCTCTTTTGGGACGGCAACCGGCCGGTCACCGGCCGCCGCTACCGGCGGCTCAAGCTGGCTTTTGACGCCGGATTGGCGGTGTACGCTTCTCACCTCCCCCTGGACGTCCATCCCGAGGTGGGCAACAACGCCGTGCTCGCGCGCGAACTGGGGATCGAGCCGGAGGGCCGTTTCGGAGAGTACCAGGGGTGCCCGTTGGGGGTGTGGGGCCGGTTGGAGACCGGGCGCGAGCAACTCACCTCGCGACTTGCAGAGCTGCTCGGAGGGCGCGTCAAGGTGGTGCCGGGTGGGCCGGAGCTCATGCGCACGGTGGGGGTAATCACCGGCGGAGCCGGGGGAGAGGTCCGCGCCGCCCGGGAGGCCGGACTCGACGGCTTCATCACCGGCGAGGGCGCCCACCACCACTACTTCGACGCCGAGGAAGACGGAGTCAACCTTTTTCTCGGCGGCCACTACGCCACCGAAGTGTGGGGGGTCAAGCGGCTGGCTGCCCACCTGGAGGAGGAGTTTGGTCTTCCCTGGAGCTTTCTCGACTTTCCGACCGGACTGTAGGAGCGGCGCGATCGACGGTGGGGAGGCGGTGCCCGGATGGAGGGTTGCCATCCCGGGAGCTGATCAGCTAAAGCTTGCCGTGGCCGGGGTTTACCCCTCCACGGCTTGGCGGGCGTGCTCTCGCATGCGCTCGAGCCCGCTCCGGTGGCGCTGATACTCGGGCCGGACCGAGGCGATCTGGTCGGGGTAGGCGTCGAGAAAAGCCCGGTAGCTGGCGCGGGCCCCAGCGTAGTCGCCCATCATCTCGGCCGACTCTCCGGCCACGAAAAGCCCAAACAGATGGTAAGGGTGCGCAGCCAGGATGGTGTCGGCTTGGGCGAGGGCGGTGCCCGGATCGCCCGCCAGTTGGAGCAGAACCGCGTGGTGGTAGCGCAGGTAGGCGTCGCGCTCCGCCGCCGGCACGCGCTGATGCGCCGCGATCGCCATGGGCAGGAAGGCGCGGACCTCGGCCGTGTCACTGGAGGTGGCGTGGTCCATCACCCGGTTGAAGAGACGTTCGGCCGCCTCTTCCGCGCTCATGCGCGACAGGTCTACGGAACCGGCGTCTCCCGAGGGTGTGAAAGTGGTCTCGCTGCCGGTCTCGCCGCCCCTGCCGAGGAAGCTCAGAGTGAGCACCACCGCGAGGGCGAGCGCCGCTGCGCCGGCCACCGCCCAGGGGAGCCAGGAGGGGCGCCGCGAGCCCTCTCCCGCGCCGTTCAGGGCGCCGCCGCACTGGCTACAGAAGCTGGCGCCGGGGGCGAGGCCGGCTCCGCAGCGAGAGCAGTAGCGTTGGGGCAAGGAAAGGTCAGCCGGTCAGGGTGAGCAGCACCACGCTCTCCTCCAGAGCGGTGATGTCGTGAGCGTCGCCCGGCCCGAAGAAGAGGAGTTCGCCACCGCTTAGCTCGTGCTCTCCCCTGTCGGCCCGGTAGCGCAGGTGGCCTTCGAGCAGGTGGATGGTCATGGGCCCGTGGGCCTGATGGGTGCCCACCACGTTACCCTTGGCCATCGCCGTGAGGACTATCCGCAGACCGCCTGACTTGGCTAGGGTGCGCCCGGAACGCCCGCTGCGCGCGTACCCCTCTTCGCGGCGCAGGCCAGCCACCTGCTCCCTCAACTCGAAGGTGAGCATGGGCCCGGTGAGAGATCGGCTTAGGGACGACATGGTAATCTTCTGGTTCGGGTGGTCGCGCTGCGGGGTGATGGTGGCTTCCCGGGGTCTGGATGGCAAGGGCGGGCGAGCTCACAGCACCCGGCTCGCCAGCACGGCCGCGCTTTCCTTGGCGCGCCCCCACCTTCCCCGGCGCCGAAACGACTCCAACTCCAATTCACTGGCGTACTCCAGATCCTGCCGGAACACCTCCTCCGCGAAGGTCCCGATCTCCCGGTCGTGGATCATCAGCATGACTTCGTCGTTGAGGGCGAGCGAGCGGTTATCGAAGTTCATGGAGCCGACCATGGTCCATACTCCGTCGGCCACCACGGTCTTGGCGTGCATCATGGTGGGGCGGTATTCGTAAAGGCGAACGCCGCCGGCGAGCAGCTCTTCGTAGTGGGCGCGGGCGGCGTACCAGGTGGAAGCTCTGTCGGTGTTAACGCCAGGAGTGAGCACGCGCACGTCCACCCCGCGCCCAGCGGCGTCTTGGAGGAAGCGCCGGAAGTCGTTGTCCGGGACGAAGTAAGCGCTGGTGATGTAGAGCGAGCGGCGGGCCCCGACGATGGTCAAGGCGAAGAGCCGCTCGGCGTCGGTACTGCCCAGCGTGGGGGCGGTATGAACCAGTCCGGCGATGCGCGGGCCGCGACCCTCCACGCCGGCGTGGGGAAACGGTTTTTCGCCCACCAGCAACTCCCGCCTGGCTTCGGCCCAGTTGGAGGCGAAGGCGGTTTGAAGCTGGAGAACCGCCGGTCCCTCCACCCGCACGCTGGTATCGCGCCACTCACCCTCGCGCCGCCCTTCGCCCTGCCACAGATCGTCGATGCCAAAGCCGCCGGTGTAGCCCACACGGCCGTCGATCACCACCGCGCGCACGTGGCTGCGCTGTTGGAATTTGTACAGATTTCTCCAGCGCGGCGGCCGAAAGCAACACACCTCGACCCCGGCCGCGCGTAGCTCGTCGAGGTAGCCGCCCTCTACCGCGCAGCCGAAGTAGTCGTAAAGGAAGAGCACGCGCACCCCGGCGCGGGCGCGCCCGGCCAGTGCCTCTCCCATCCGGTCGGCCAGCTTGCCCGGCCGGAACCAGTAGACGTGCCAGGTGATCAGTTCTCGGGCGCGTGCGAGGTCTTCCCACAGATGGGGAAAAACCTTGCCGTTGAGCAGCATCTCGACTTGGTTGCCCGGCTGCAGGGAGGTGTTGACGTGTAGCTCGATGTCGCGGCGAAAGTCGGGGTCCGCGATGACCGCCGTGGCCGCGCCATCCTTGCCGTTGAGAACCCGAACGCGGGCCAGGGGGGTGCCGCGGGTGAGGTACTGGAGCCCAGCGTAAGCGAAGGCGCCGAGCGGGAGCAGGACCACGACCAGCAGGGTGATCCAGAACAGTGTCATGGCACCGGCTTCTTAGCGGGGGAGGTCTGCCGGAGGGTGCGACCGCCCGGAGGGGGGCGCCCTGCCCCCTTGGTTCACGCCCCCGCCCGGTCCGCGGTCACCAGATTTCCGTCCCGCACCACGCCGATGGTAACTTCTTTGCCCACCACGTCGCCGTTCTCGTCGAAGGTGATGGTTCCCGACACGCCCTCGAATGGGTCAGTCGAGCGGCCCACCGTCTCCAGGTAGTCGCGGATGGCGCCCCGTCCGCTCCCGGCCTCGCGGATGGCGCGCGCCAGTAGGTAAAGGGCGTCGTAGGTCATGGCGCCCCGGTGGTCGGGGAGCTCTCCGTGCAGCTCCTGGTAGGCGGCCACGAAGCGGCGGGCCTCCTGGCTGGAACCGTCGGGTAGGAAGGCCGAACTGATGAAGACCCCCTCGGCTATCTCTCCCGCATCCTTGAGTCCGGTGAGCCCGTCCGCCCCCAGCACTGGCCCGGTGTAGCCGAGCCTCCGCGCGGCCCGGATGATCTTCTCGGCTCCATCGGCCTGGCCCGCGATCATGAGCGCCCGCATCCCCCTCTGCATCGCCCGGATGATGAAGGGGTCCACGGCACTGTCGGAGTCGATGACCTCGTTCAGGTACGGGCTCCACGAAACTAACCGGCTGCCGTCGGCCCGGAACGCCTCGGCAAAGGTCCGCATGACCCCGCGGCCGTAGGCGTCGTTGGTGTACATGACCGCCACCTGGCTGCGGCCCAGCACGTCGCGCGTCCACTCGGCCAGGGCCGGGCTGTGCTCCAAGTCGCTCGGGCAGACACGGAAGGTCCACGGTCCTGCTTCGGTGACCTCGGGGCTACTGGAGGCGGGTGAGACCGCGGCGAGCCCGTCCCCGGTGTTGTAGACGCGGGCCGCGGCCAGGGTGGTCCCAGAGGTAATGTGGCCTATCACCGCCACCACCCGCGAGTCGTCGCGCAGCTCGGCGGCTACCTCGATGGCCATTTCGGGGTCGGCTTGGTCGTCCTTGAAGACCAGCTCGATGGCGCGGCCACGGACGCCGCCGTCGCGGTTGATCTCTTCGGCCGCCATCTCGGCTGCGAGTCGCATGGACCTTCCGTTGGACTGCTGCAGGGGTCCCGCCACGCCGATCTGGATCGGTTCTCCGCCGGAGCCGCATGCGGCGAGAAAAAGGAGTAGCGCCGATGTCCATGCGGGCCTTGCGCGAGCCATCATCGAGCGTCTCCCTCCAGCCGGTCCACGGATAGGTCGGTGAACTCGAGTTGCAGCCGGTGGTTGACGCGAAAACCGGAGACGCCGTCGGTGTTGAGCTCAGAGAGCCGCGGCAGTGCGGTTACCTCGGCGCCGTTGACCAGGAAAACAACACTGCCGGAGCGCGACTCCACGGCCAGCTGGTTCACCGCCGGGGAGTCCGGCCCCGGCCGCCGGATGGCATCGTGCGCGGTCCATTCGCGCAGTGTATGGGTCTCGTTCCCGGCCCTGTGCTTGATCAGAAAGCGGCCGTCCTGGCGGATCAGGAAGTAGAGGTAATCCTGGTCGGGTCCCTCCAGTTCACGGCCGCCCACGAAGAGACCGTACCCTTCGGGGTGGTGGCCCGGGGCGCGCTGGGTGAAGGTGCTGCTTAGCCGGTAAAGCCCCTGGGCGCTTACTCCGGGGTGGTAAAAGATGCCGGACGGCCCCAGGGATACCCGGTAACCGCTCTCTTCCTGTGTAATTCGTACCTCGGCCACCGGGGCGTCTGGCCGGTCGAGCCGCATCTGCCACCCCCCGGGCAGGGTGGGGAGGGGTTCCTGAGCCGCCAAGGGGGCGGCGAGCGCGGCATAGAGCAGGCCCGCGAGAGTCAAAGGTTTCATAGCGGTTCCTCGTCGGTTGCGGCGGACGCGAGCGTCCGGTCTCGGCCGACAAAGTACCTTGCATTCACCCGCTAGTAAAGGCCGCCAACCCTCACACCCTTACAGCACGGCGATGACCGGATTATCGGAGCTGCGCCGGTAGTGGCTGGCGTAGCTGACCTTCCGCTCCAGCGCCTCGATCAGGGCGCGGATGAAATCGACCCCTTCGAACTTCTGGGCCACACCCATGCCGCCGGGGCTGAAGACGTTGACCTCCATGAGCTTGTCACCCACGATGTCCAACCCCGCGAGAAACATACCGTCCATCACCAGCTTGGGCCGGATCACCTCGGCGATGCGGAGCGCCGCGCTGGAGAGCTCGGCGCGGGCAATCTTGCCGCCCGCGGTAACGTTGCTGCGCATGTCGCCGCCGCTGCGTACCCGGCGGAAGGCGCAGTACTTTCCCTCCACCAACAGCGGCTCTCCGTTCATCAGGAACATGCGTGTATCTCCCTGCTCGGCGGCCGGAAGGTACTCTTGGGCGATCACGTAGCCGTCGCGGGTGACCGCGTCGATCATCTGATTGAGGTTAGGGATGTCGCCCGGCCGCAACAAGAACACGCTCTGCCCGCCCGAGCCGGTGAGCGGTTTGATCACGACGGTGCCCCCTTCGGCGTCGGCGAACGCCTTGATCTCGTTCCGGTCGCGAGTAATCAGGGTGCGGGGGCGAACTTCTTCCGGGAAATCCTGAAAGTACATCTTGTTCATCGCCTTGGCCAAGCCATCGGGGTCGTTGAGAACGATGACACCCTGTTGCATGGCGCGCTTGCCGAAGACGATGCCCGCGGTGGTGGCCCAGGGGCGGTCCAGGGCGTCTACCGAGGGGTCGTTGCGGAGCAGAAGAACATCCAGTTCGGACATGGATAATCTCTCTGTTCTCGCCTTCGGCCCACGGAGCTCCTCCAGGTAGGTTTGGGGAGATTTGTACTTGCGTGGCGGGGCCGAACGAGCCCGCGCCCCGACGCTTTGGTCGGCGGCGTAGAAGAAGTCGCCCACACCCATCACCCACGGTTCGTGCCCGTTCGCGAAGGCCTCCATCCCGACACGGGTGGTGGTGTATACCGGCTGCTCAGTGTCGATATCGTTGACTACCAGTCCGATCTTCATATGCGTGTATGCGCCTTGTGGGTATTGTGGCGTGGCTCGGGGGTTACTCTGCCCTAATCATTCAATAGCTCTATAACTGTCTTCCCCTCGCGCAGCCGCTGTAACCGTTCGCGGCCAAGGGCCTCGGTCAGGTAGCGGGGGGTGAGCGGCGGCTCCCGCAGCACCTGCCGCCAGCGCAGTTCGCGCACGTAGGGCAAGTGTTCAAAGGCCACCTTGCCCACGTAGAGGGGCTCGGTTTCTCCGCCAGCGGCCAGGTGGTCGAGCAGGCGAACCAGCCCGTGCAGGTAGAGGGCGTCCTTGGTGAGTCCGCCGCTCCGGTACACCCGCATGCAGAGGTTAAAGCTCGCCCGCTCGCCGAAGCCGTAAGTAGCCAACAACTCCCGGAAGGTTTCCGTGAAGTCCGCGCCGTCGATCAGCCGCCGCACCGCCACCACCCTACCGGCCAGAGTGCGCAGGCGCGCCCCGGTGAGGCCTCCCGCCAGGTGCTCCGCTGTGACGGCCAACCCTTCTTGGAGCACTTCGTACCCGGCGAGCCCAACCGCGAGTTGGCGCAGGGGCTGCGCGCGGCCGTTGTGGTGGGTCACCACATGCGTGCCCACCTCGTGTTGGACCAGCGCGCGGGCTCGCTCGGGGGTGAGCCGGATGCCTTCTCCGATCAGCAGGTCACCCTTGCTCACCATGACGCCGGAGACCTCTCCGGTGACCTCGACCAGCGGCGCCAGGGACGGGTCTTCCGCCCGGTACCGGCCGAGTTCGCGTTTGGCCATCTGCGCGAAGCCGGCCGCGTCGACCGTGGCTTCCTCCCCGTCTTCGCTATCCTCTTGGTTTTCCGGCTCACCGCCGCCCCCGACCCTGTCCAGCACCCCCTGGGCCAGCTTGAAGAGAGAGTCTTTCACTCCGCCGTACACCTGCAAGCTACCGTACAGGAAGCGCGGCGTGTTACGGTCGGTGAGCATGGTGAGCTTGCGGTCGAGCTCGTCGCGGGTATCGTCGATTAGATGGGCCAGAGTGGAGTCTTCGAGGCGGTCGGTGCGCACGCTGTAAAGCCGGCGCTTGAGAACCGCGACGTCCACCACCAGGGGGCGGTAGTCGAACTCGGGAGCGCGCTCGCAGCCCCCAGCTTGGAAATCTCGCCACGCCCGCTCTGCGTTAACTGGCGTTACCTGAAGTAGGAAGTCGAACGAATCACAGATCTTCACGATGGCTTGGTCGGCCTTCCACGCCGCCTCCACCGCCCGGCGGCGGCCCAGGGCGTGATAGTGCTCGGGCCGGAAGGAGGTGTGGCGGAGAGAGAACTGGAAGGCGGTCTGCTTGAGGGCCTCGCCCAGCCCCCGCCGGGCAGTGCGCACTACTACCGGGTAAGACACCCCGGTCTTGGCTTGCCGGTACACCGGCTGGATCTCGATACCCAGGGTGTGGCGGTCCGGCTCCTGGTCCAACAGCCGTGGTAGAGCGGGGGGGTGGGGTGGCTCTCCCGCTGCCACCTCCACGTCGAGGGGAGGGGGACGCAGGGGGATGTCCCTGAGCGCGCGGACCAAGACCTCGACGGTGGGGTCGTCCGGAGCCAGGGTGCCGGGAATCACCGTGAAGGTGGGTGCGCGCACCTTGCGCTCCCGGTTTTTTTTCGGGCGCGTCGCGCCGGGGGCGGCGGGCCACAGCTCGATCAGCAGAAAGCCCCCGAAGAGTTCGTGTACCGCATCGGCGACGGCGTTAACCAGGGAGCGTGCCCCGGCCCGCTGGTCCGGTTCCGCAGAGATTACCAGGTAAGACGCTTCTCCCAGCACCAGCGTCTCGCTGTCGCGGTCCTCGGCGCCGGGCTGTCGCCGGTGGCAGCAGAGGAAGGGGAGGGGGCGGTCAATGTGGATGCGGCCGCCTGCGGGAAGGGTGCGCCGCACCGGCTTGCCCTCCTCCAGCCGGGTGCGGATCTCGGCCACCAGCCGGGGAGAGATCTCGGCCCGGCCGGAGCTTCGCCCTCCGCTCACTCTACCTCCTGCAAGGTAGCCAGGACCGGCGCCACGGTGGCGGCCAGCGCCTCGCCGACCTCCCGGATGAACTCTCGCTCCGGCTCGCCCGTCCACTCGTCCATGAAGAACTTTTTGACCTCGATAGCGAGGGCGCAACTCGCGCGCGGGTACCTCTGGTGGATCCAGTGCGAGAAGTGGCCGCCGCGGAACTTGACGTTCTCGCGCACTTCCAGCGGCCGGCCGGCCACCTCGCGTGCTCCCAGCGCACCGGTAAAGGCCTCCACCACCGGTGCCCACCGCTCCCGGTCCAGCTTTCCCGTGCCCACGTTCACCTGCGGGTTACCGGCCGGTTTGGCGGGCGGGGCCTGAGGCCC
>JBOHRN010000010.1:0-246641 GCA_050732775.1 Longimicrobiaceae bacterium
GAAGCGGCGGCGGATCGCGCCGGCGGCGATGCGGCGCTGGTTCGGAGCCGAACACGAACCCAAGCAACCATAGGTCTCGCTCGTACTGTCCCGGCAGATGGAGGCAGGTCATTGACCCTCTCTCTCCTTGGATCGTTCTGAACCGCCAGGGCTTTGCTCGGAAGGTGCAGGGTTGGCCTGCGGACTAGCGGTAGTGTATCGTATGGACAAACCCCAAAAGGCCTCCATGAGGACCTGTACATGTATGAGCGCGTGCCCGGCGTGAACCGCCCGGCGACGCCCCGCCCCGCCGCCCGCCCCGGCCTGGTGCTCCGCAAAGCGGGCGCAGAGTGGCTCCTCTTCGACGCTGGAGGCGAGCGGCTGCACGTCCTCAACCTGAGCGCCGCCCTGGTGTGGAGCCATTGCACCGGCGAGCTCACCCCGGCAGAGATCGCGCGCGAGGTTGAAAGCGCCTTTGCCTCGGCCCCACCCGGCCAGCTACCGCGCGAAGTGGACAAGGTTCTGGCCGACTTCCGCGAGCGGGGTCTGCTGATGGACGACGACACTGTAAGCTAGTGGACACCCCCATCTGTTTCCGGGCGGGTAGGGTGCGGGTGGAGGTAGAAGCAGCGGGCAGCGCGCTCGGAGATCTGCGCTCGTTCTACCCCGCTTACCAGGAAAGTCGCGGTACGGAGCCGGCCGACCAGACGGTGCGGGTGGTGCCGGCCGGCGCTGGCTTCGAGATCATCACTAGCGACCAAACGGTACGCGCGAAGGACCGGGCCGCCGCCCTCGCCCAGACCGAGGTGGCGCTCACCCGCGCGCTTCTTTCCGGCTTTCCCGGGCATCTTCAGCTCCACGCCGCGGGTGTGGCGGGCGGGCGCGGCGCCGTGCTCCTGCCAGCTCCAGCCGGAAGCGGAAAGTCGACTCTCGCGGCCGCCCTTTGTCTGCGGGGGCTTCCCGTGCTGGGCGACGACGTGGTGCTCTACCACGCCAAGAGCAGTTCGGTGGAGCCGTTCAAGCGGCTCCTCAAGCTGGAGCGCGACGTCTGGCCGCTGTTGGGGCTGAAGGGGGGGATGGAGCGGGTGGGCACCATCTGGCCCGCCGTGGCCCAGCTAGATCCAGAGGTGAGCGGCCGAGGGTGGGCCGGGCCGTCGCCGGTGGCCGTGGTGCTGATGCCTCGCTTCGAGCCGGGCGCCCGGCTCAAGATCGAGCCGGTGCCGGGGGGCGAGGCCGCGGTCGCGCTCATCGGCCAGTCGCTCAACTTCCGCGCCGACCTACCGGCCCGCTTCCGGCAGGTGGCCGCCCTGGCCGACACGGCCGGAGGCGCGCGCATGACCTACGGCAATCTGGACCAAGCGGTGGAAGAGGTCGCGCGGCTGGCCGGGAGTGGGCCTGAGTGGACTTGAACCACTGACCTCACGCTTATCAGGCGTGCGCTCTAACCAAACTGAGCTACAGGCCCCCCGCGTGGCGCGAAGAGTTTCAAGCTACTAAAAACGCGCCCCCTTGGTCAAGGGGCAGGGCGGACTAGCTATGCGTCGTCCCAGTCGTCACCCTGCTTCACCTCTTTTTCGTCTTTCTCTTCATCTTCGTCGTCGTCGTCCCAATCATCGTCGTCGTCCTCCCAATCATCGTCGTCGTCGTCCCAATCATCGTCGTCGTCGTCCTGCTCTTCATCGTCGTCGTCCTCAGCACGGGCGACGAGCAAACCGGCCAGGCCAGCCTCTTCCTCCAGCCAACGGTTTTCGGCCATCGTTCTCTCCTCGGTGAAAGGTTTCCGGCGCTTGCCGAAGGTACACCGGCGGAGCGGCTTGTCAAGATACGCGCCAGCGCGCTCCGGCCCCCTTCTCACTTCCCCAATACCCGATCATCTTATACACTAGTTTGGCCACCAGAAAGTCTGCCGCGTGCAGCCCCGGGATGGGGGCTAGCTCCACTACGTCGGCGCCCACCACCCGCCGCTCGCCGAAGACCCGGCGCAAGAGGGCGAGGGTGCGGTACCAATCTCCGCCCCCGGGCTCGGGCGTGCCGGTCGAGGGGAGTAGCGAGGGGTCGAAGTAGTCCACGTCAAAGGTTATGTAGACCGGGTCTCCGAGGGCGTCCATGACTCGGTCGATCCAGCCGTTGCCGGACCACATCTGGTCGGCGAAAATGGAGGTGATGGAGTCGTTCGAGCGCATGAAGTCGCGCTCTTCGGTGGTGAGGGCGCGCACGCCCACGGACACCACGTCTACCCTGCCCGCCACCCGCGCCATGACCGAGGCGTGCGACCAGGGCGAGCCGTGGTACTCGGGGCGGAGGTCGGCGTGGGCGTCGAACTGGAGCACCGCGAGGCGCGCTCCGGCGGTGAGCCGGTCGGCGTGGGCCAGGATGGGGGCACTAGAGATGGAGTGCTCGCCCCCGAGGCCGATCACCAGCCGCTCCCCGGCCCTCTCGAGCAGCTGGTCGTAGCTGGCCCGCAGCCCGGAGATCGCCTCTTCGGGTGAGGCGGTGGAGAGCTGGAGCGGGGGCAGAGTGCAAACCCCGCCGGCGGACGGTTCGGCGTCGAGTTCTTGGTCGTATAGCTCAACATAGCGGGAGGCGTCCAGGACGGCCGCCGGTCCGCGCGCGGTGCCGCCTCCGTAAGAGACCGACGCCTCGTACGGTACGGGTAGGATCACTACGCGAGCCCGCTCCCAAGAAGCGAGTTCGCCCTCCAACCCCAAAAAAGAGGTGGTGCCCCCCACTACCCCACCGTGGCGGGACAGACGAGCCCCTGGTAGTCCACCGTGACCCCGGCGCTGCGGCAGTTAGAGCACAGCCCGTAGATCTCGAGCCGGTGGCGGATGGGCTGGAAGTCGTGCTCGCGGGCGGTCTCTTCCTGGAGCCGCACCATTTCGCCGCTCTGAAACTCGACCACGGTGCCGCAGTGGGTGCAGATCAGGTGCTCGTGGATAGGCTGCTGGCCAAAGAGGTGTTCGTAGCGCTTGAACCCCTCACCGAAGTCGTGCTCCACCACCAGCCCGCTACGCACCAGGATCTCCATGGTCCGGTAAACAGTGGCCTTGCCAATGCGCTCGCCCCGCCGCTTGAGCCGCTCCTCGATATCTTCTATCGAGAGGTGCTCTGACGAGTTGAATACCACGTCGGCCACGGTCTCCCTCTGCTGGGTTACCGGCAGCCCCTGCTCTCGGAGGTAGCGGCGGAAAAGGTGGATGAAGGGAGACATGGCGCCAAACCGGTCGGAGGGTCGCGTCTTACTACTAACAATAATCATTCTCCATAACAGTCGTCAAGAACCCGCACTCTCCTCGAGACGCGACAGAAGCTCTTGCCACCGCTCCGGCTCGCCCCCCACCCACCACTCCTCGGGAGCGTCTCCGCTTTCCTTTTCCAGGCGTTCGACCACCCCGCGCAGCAGGCCCGGAACGCGAGCGACGGGAGCGGTGCCCTCTTCCTGGAGCTGGCCCTCCGTTTCGGGTTCAGGACGAGAGGCGTCGAAGTCGTACTGGTAGGTGAGCAAGCGGCGCCGGCCGGGTTCGCCCTCGACCAGCCCCGAGAGCACCAGGAGCCGGCTCTCGGTGCGGCCGCGGCGGCGGGCCGGAAAGAGCCACACCGACTCTACCCCGGACGGCGGTAACTCCAAAGCCACCCGCTCCAGCGCCTGGCAAGCGGGGGAGGTATGCTTAGCCGGTTCCACCGCCCTCCGCCTTTTCCACGTAAGAGCGCAGTACGTGCAGAAAGTCCTGGGCGTTGGTAATGACCCCGAACGCCTGGTGGGTACCCCGGTCCTTGAGCTTGGAAACGACGAATTCGGACGAGTCGACGCAAACGGTGGCCAGGGGCCGTACCTCGCCGGTCTCCTGGCTGTGGACGTAGGCGGGTAACATGTTACCGGTGCCGATGGCGTGCAGAGAGGTGGCGATCATGATGGCCGCGGTGGCCCGCCGGGTGTGCTCCCTCATCCGTTCCTGGGCGGTCACGGCGTCGGTGATGGTGTCGGGGAGGGGGCCGTCGTCCCGGATGGACCCGGCCAGCACGAAGGGCACGCCGTGGGTAACCAGGGCGTGCATGATACCGTCTCGGATCACCCCCTGCTCGACCGCCGCCGCGATGGAGCCGGCCGCCCGCACCCGGTTGATGGCCCGCATATGAAAGGCGTGGCCACCCTGCACAGGGGCTCCCCGGTGGTCCATCCCCAAGGTGGTGCCCATGACCGCCGACTCGATGTCGTGGACGGCGACGGCGTTGCCGCCCAGAAGCACGTTCAGGTACCCGTTTTCAATGAACCAAACCAGGGTGTCGCGCCCCCGTGCGTGGAGCACGGCCGGCCCCACCACCCACACCACGTGCCCCCCCCGCCGCCGCTCCTCCACCAGGAGCCGAGCCATGTCGGCGTAGTCTACCGGCTTTTCGCGCGAGACCTCCGACGACATGAACTGGAACGCCTCTCCGGCCCCCGAAAGGTCCAGAAAGCCGGTGGCGTGGACGTAGATGCCCTCGGAACCGTCCTCGGCCAGCCCCACCGCGACCCTCGCACCGGCGCCCACGTACCTCCCCTCGACCACCCGGAGGGCGCCGTCACTGTCCAGGACCAGGGCCGAGTCCATGCGCGGGTCGAGCGGCAGCTGCCACTCTCCGGAGATCTTGGCGTAGGTGGGCAGGTTGGTGGTAGAGAAAAAACGCTCCGGCAGCACTCCCTCGGCGGGGGCGGGCTCGAAGCGGGCGTCCGGGGCGTCCTGGAAGCGGCGCTGAGAAAAGTCGGGGGGCCGGTATGCGCTCATGCGGGCGAAGCTATCACTTAACCGCGCCCCCATCAAGCGGTTTTCCCCTTTCGCGTTGGGGCCGGAGAACCCACTTTGCCACGCCTCGCCAACCATTTACCGGAGACCGCCATCGCAACAGAGGACTGGACCGTAGAGAGAGCCCGCGAGCTGTACAACCTCGAGGGGTGGGGGATCGGCTACTTCGACGTGAACGAACGCGGCCACCTGACCGTGCTCCCCAGCCGCGACCCCGGGCGCGCCCTGGATCTGTACGAGCTAGCCCTCGACCTGGCCGCACAGGGGGTTGGGCTCCCCCTGCTACTCCGCTTTTCCGACATTCTGCGCTCGCGTATCGAGGGGCTGTCCGAGAGGTTCCGGCTGGCCCTCGAGGAGGCCGGCCAGGGAGGCGGCTACACCCTGGTATACCCGATCAAGGTCAACCAGCAGCGGCACGTGGTCGAAGAGATCGTGGAGTTTGGCCGCTCTCACGGGGTGGGGCTGGAAGTGGGCAGCAAGCCCGAGCTGATGGCGGCCCTCGCCCTTGGCGAGCGCAGCGACTACCTGATCGTCTGTAACGGTTACAAGGACGAAGAGTTCATCCGGCTGGCCCTGATGGGGATGAAGCTGGGCCACCAGGTATTCGTCGTGCTGGAAAAGATCGGGGAGGTAGACACCCTCCTGAAGGTGGCGGACGAGATGGGGGTAGAGCCAGCCGCCGGGGTGCGCGTCAAGCTGGCCTCCTCCGGGGCGGGGAGGTGGTCCGAGAGCGCGGGCGAAAGGAGCAAGTTCGGACTGGGCCCCGCCCAGCTAGTGCGCGTGCTGGAGAAGCTGGCAGCCGCCGGCCGGCTCGACGCGCTGCGGCTGATCCACTTTCACCTCGGCTCCCAGATTCCCGACATCCTGAGCGTCAAGACCGCCATGTCGGAGGTGGCCCGCTACTACGCCGAACTCCACGCCTTGGGCGTCGTCGTGACACACGTCGACGTAGGTGGCGGGTTGGGGGTCGACTACGACGGCTCGCGCTCGACCGCCGCCGCCAGCGTCAACTACTCCATCCAGGAGTACGCCAACGACATCGTCTACGCCCTGGCCGACGTATGCCGCGAGCGGGGGCTCCCAATGCCCCACATCATCTCGGAGTCGGGGCGGGCCCTCACCGCGCACCACGCTCTGCTGCTGACCGGAGTGATAGACCGGGAGAGCCACGCCGGGAGCGACGCGGGCGAGGTCTCGAAGGACGCCCACCCCCTGGTGCGGGATCTGGCCGAAACGGTGAGGGAGATAGGGGCAGCGAACGTGCGCGAGTCGTATCACGACGCCTCGTTCGCCAAGGAGCAGGCCCACCAGCTCTTCGTTAGCGGAGTTCTCGGGCTCGGTGACCGGGCGGCGGTGGAGCGGCTGCACGCTACGGCCATGAACCGGCTTCAGCGCGAAGCCGGCCAGGACCCCGAGGAGTACGCCGACCTAATAGCCGAGATCGAGGTGGCGCTCACCGACCGCTACTTCTGTAACTTCTCGCTCTTTCAGTCGCTCCCCGACTCGTGGGCAATCGACCAGCTCTTTCCCATCATGCCCATCCACCGGCTGGACGAAGAGCCGGACCGGCGCGGCACCCTCCAAGACGTGACTTGCGACTCGGACGGCAAGATAGACCGCTTTACCGGTTGGGGCAGGGACCTTAAACGAACCCTGGAGCTGCACTCCCTGCGGCCGGGGGAGCCGTACATCCTGGGGATCTTTCTGACCGGCGCCTACCAGGAGATCTTGGGCGACATGCACAACCTCTTCGGAGACACCAACGCCGTCCACGTCAGGCTCTCCGCCGAGGGTTACGAGATCGGCGACCTGGTGCGGGGAGATACCACCACCGAGGTGCTCGAGTACGTGCAGTTCGACGCCCGCTCCCTGGTGGCCGCCTTCCGGCGCAAGGTGCGCGGCGCCGAAACACTTTCGCGCGGCGAGGCCAACGCCTTTATCGCCGACTACCTGGCCGGTCTAGCGGGGTATACCTACTTGGAGTAGGGCGCTCGGCCGTCAGGATCGGGCGAGGAGTAGCTGGCGCGCCGCCTCTACCACCTCTGGCACGGCTCGTTCGGGGGGGTGCTTAACCAGCGCGCCGGCCGCCTTGGCATGGCCGCCGCCCCCGTAGCGCCGCGCCAGCTCCAGCACGTCCGCGGCGCCGCTGGAGCGGAACGACACCTTGGTTTGGCCCCCACCCACCCCCCGGAAGAGGAGCGCCACCTCGGTTCCCTCCAAGGTGCGAACGTGTTCGATGAGCGACTCGAAGTCGTCGCTCGAGGCTCCGGCCCGCTTTACCATCTCCTCGGTCACCACCATCCAGGTGAGCCCCAGCTCGGAGTCGTTCTCCAAGCAGCCGAGCGCCTCGCGCAAGAGGTCCAGCCGCTTGCGCGGGGTGTTGCCGAAAATTCCCTGGTATACCGGCTCGGGCCGCGCTCCTCTCCGGATCAGGGCGGCAGCGATGGCGTGGCAGCGGGGAGTGGTGTTGCCGTACCGGAACGAGCCGGTGTCGGCCACCAGCGCGGCGTACACTCCCGTGACCAGCTCCGGGCTCCACGCCGCGCCGGCGGTCTCGAGCAGGTCGAAGACCAGCTCCCCGGTGGCCGAGGCATCCTGATCCTGGAGCGCCAGGTGGCCGAGCGGCTCTTGGTCAGAGGGAACGTGGTGGTCGATGACCACGGTCTTTTCCGGGGGCATCCATTTGGCGAGCGCCCCCACCCGCTCCCGCTCGCTGGTGTCCAAGACCATGAAGAGGTCGGCGCGGGAAAGCTGCTCCTTGCCCTCACCTGTTTTCCAACCGGCCACCGCCACCCCCTCGGGAACCAACCAACGGTAGCGATCCGGAAAGTCGGTAGGGTTCACGATCACCGGCCGGATGCCCTCCGCTGCCAGCCACGCCGACAGCGCGGCTTGGGAACCGACACCGTCTCCGTCGGCGTTCACGTGGGTGGTCAGGACCAGCCGCTTCGCCGCCCGCAGCCGCGCGGAAATCTCGCCCAGCCGCTCCCGCCTGTGCTCCGGAACCTCCAGTAGCCGTTCGATCCCGCTCACAGCACCCCCCTGAGCCGGGTGGCCTCGGCCACCCGGCCGACCGCGAGCAGGTAAGCCGCGGTGCGCAAGGGAACTTTGCGCTCGGCCGAGAGGCGGCTCAAATCGTCGTAGGCGGTGTTCATTACCGCGCGTAACTCCTCATCGACCCGTTCGGCGCTCCAGCGAAACTGCTGGAGGTTCTGGACCCACTCGAAGTACGAAACGGTGACCCCGCCCGCGTTGGCGAATATATCCGGCAGCACGGTCACTCCGCGCCCGACCAGGAGATCGTCGGCGTCGGGGGTGGTGGGGTGGTTGGCTCCCTCTACCACCAGGCGGGCCTTGACGCTGGAGGCGTTTTCCCGGTTGAGCACCCCGCCCAGGGCCGCGGGCACCAGCACGTCTACCTCCGAGGCGAGCAGGTCGGGGTTGGAAATACGCTCGACCCCGGAGCCCTCGGCCGCCACCACCGTGCCCTCGCGCCGCACCACCTCCCGGAGCCGTTCCACCTGCAGCCCGCCGCCGCGAAAAACGCCCCCCTCCACGTCGCTCACCGCTACCACCTTGGCCCCGGCGCCGGCCAGGAAGTGGGCGGTCCAGCTGCCCACGTTACCGAAGCCCTGGATGGCCACCGTGGCCCCCTCGAGCGAGAAACCCAGCTCGGCGGCGGCTCTCTCGGCGGCGAAGAGAAGGCCCCGCCCGGTGGCCGACTCCCGGCCCAGGGAGCCGCCCAACTCCACCGGCTTGCCGGTGACCACGGCCGGGCTGAAGCCGTGGTACTTGGAGTATTCGTCGACCACCCACGCCATCACTCGGGCGTCGGTGTTCACGTCCGGAGCCGGGATGTCTTCGTGGGGACCGATGAACTTGGCCAGGCGGGAAACCAGGAGGCGGGTGAGCCGCTCCACCTCCACGCTCGCGAGTTCGCGCGGGTCGCAGCTGATACCTCCCTTGGCGCCCCCGAAGGGAAGGTCTACCACCGCCGTTTTCCAGGTCATGAGAGAGGCCAGGGCGCGCACCTCGTCGAGGTCTACCTCGGGGTGGTAACGGAGACCCCCCTTCATGGGACCGCGGGAGTTGTCGTGCTGGACTCGGTAGCCGTGAAAGGTGTCGAGCCGCCCGTCCACGCGGCGCAGCGGCAGCTCGACCATCACCTCCCGGTAGGGGGTCTTGAGGGCGGTCGCCAGCTCGTCGGAGAGTTCCAACAGCCGGGCCGCCTGGTCGAAGTGGCGGTTGACGGCCTCGAACGGGGTGAGCCCGTCTTCCTTGGGGGCCTTCTTCTCCTCCGGGTCCATGGGAACGCGGTCAGGGAGACGGAGGGAGAGCCCCGGTCTCTCCCCTTACAGGTCCTCCCGCTTCACCTCCTCCACGTCGACCTCGCCTGCGACCGGCGAGCGGGCCGGGCCGGTGCCGTCCGGGTCGAAGTGCTCCGGCTTGCCCAGGATGCGGACGAAGCACCAGATGGCGAGGGCGGTGACCGCGCCCACGCTCACCAGCATGAAGACGAGGGCGAAGGGGTCCATGGCCAGCTGGGCCAGGGGAGTGGTATTCATAACGGCTCTCCGGTTGTGGTGTCGGGGCGGGCAGCCGCTCGCGGGTCAACCATCTGCTCACCCGAGGGGCGCCGCCTCCAGGCTCGGTGGATCAGCACGATTCCGGCCACCAGCATGGCCACGATGGTGAGCCGGGAGAGCCAGCGGTACGGAACCTGGCTCGGGTCTACCCCCTCCATCAGCAAGGTCGGGGCCGCCTGGTCAACCGCCCACCACGCCAGCAGGATGGTCACGAAGAGGGGCGAGAGCCATTTGAGCGTGAAGAGGAAGAAGCGCGGCATGCGCAGGTCGGCGCCCTGGTGCATCTCGACCCACATATTGTCCATGCCGAAGAAGAGGCGCACGATCCAGAGTTCGATGAAGGCGAAAAAGACCAGCCCGAAGGTTCCCGCCCAGAAGTCCCACTCTCCCAGGAAGCCCTGGTTATACCACCAGACGTTCATCAAGCCGAGCAGGAGGGCCACGCCGCCCAACCCCAGGGCCACCTTTTCGCGCTTGACCTTGAACTCCTCCTGTATGAACGCCATAGCCGGCGAGGCGAGAGCCACCGACGAGGTAACCCCAGCGATGAAGAGCAGGAAGAACCACATGAAACCGATGATGCGCCCCATGATCTCCGGGCCGGGGAGGCCCTGGAAGACCACTCCCATGGCGATGATACCGAGGTCGAAGGTGCCGGAGTAGGTGGCCAGCCCGGCCACCCCGAAGAAGGTGACCGCCGCCGGGATGGCGATGGTGCCGCCCAGGACCACCTCGGCGAATTCGTTGGTCGAGGCGGTGGCCAGCCCCGTGAGCGCTATGTCGTCGTCCTTGGACAGGAAGGACGAATAGGTCTGGATGCTCCCCATGCCCAGAGAGAGGGTGAAGAACATCTGCCCCGCCGCGGCCAACCACACCTGGGCGTCCCACAGCTTTTCCCACTGGGGACTCCAGGTGAAGGCGAGCCCCTCGATGGGCGAGCCCAACCCGGCCGGGAGGGTGAGTACCCGGATCACGAGCACGAAGCCGAACAGAAAGAGGATCGGCATGCCCCACAGGGCCAGCTTCTCGATGCCTCCCGAGATGCCCCGCGACAGGATCCAGACCACGAAGCCAATCACGATACCGTAGAAGAGGAAGCCGATCCACCCCCCGTGGACGCTGGAGTCGTGGATGTCCTGGAGGGAGTAGAGGTAGTCGGCCACGCCCACGGCGTCGAGCCCGAAGTAGCCACCGGTCAAGCTGAAGAAGGCGAAGCCGAGCAGCCAGCCCACGATCACCGTGTAGTAGATGAAGACCACCAGCGGCATGACTATCCCGAGCACCCCCACGTACTTGGCCGCCCGGTTTTTCCACAGTTTGTCGAACATGCCGGGGACGGTGCCGTGCCCGAAGCGGCCCCCGTACCTACCGATGCCCCACTCCATCCACATGAGCGGGATGCCGAGCAGGATAAACGAGATGAAGTACGGGATCATGAAGGTGCCGCCGCCGTTCTGGGCGGCCTGCACCGGGAAGCGCAGGAAGTTGCCCAATCCGATGGCGTTGCCCGCCATGGCCAGGATGAGTCCGACGCGGGTGCCCCACTGTTCGCGGGCGTGCTGGACGGCCGTTTCGGTGGAGGACAAGGTAGGCGCTCCTTGGTGGCGGTTTTCGGGTGTCGGTGCGGTCAACGGACCGTCCGTGCCTTAGGGCGGCGGGAGAGAGTAGCGGGGCCGGAAACCGGTGTCAAGCACCTGGGAGGGCCACTCTCTTCAGCGGTCCGTGCTGCGCGCCCGCACGGTTCCGATCTCCAGTCCCCGCACGGGAAGCCCCTCGGGCAGCAGCTCCTCGATGGTGGAGAGGTCGAGCGGGTCGGCCGCCAGGTCCACGCCCGCGAAGTGGACCGAGTCGCCGATCACTATACCGAAGTCGCCCCGCAGCCGGGTACCGGGCGCCGTCACATCGAGCTCGCGGGCCAGATAAAGGGTGCCCTCGGGACGGGTCTCGATGGTCAGCACCAGGGTGCCTCCCCCCTGGTCGGGAAGCCTGGGGTAGAGCCACTGGAGGTCCTTGAAAGCCACCTCTTCGCCGCCGAAGGTGACGTCTATCGGAGGGGGGGTATCGGTCATGCGCATCACCCCAAAGGCCGAGAGGCGCGACGAGGGGAGGCGGATGGGGGAGGCGCGGAACTCGAGTACCTCCGAGCTCAGAGCCAGCTCTCCCGAGAGGGCATGGACACGGATCGGATCACGCCAGATCTGCACTCTGCCGCGAAACTCCTCGACCTCCAGATAGGTGCCCCCCAGGGTGTCGGGTCCGATCTGGACCTTAGGCATCACCGCGTCGAGATCGCTAAAACGGAGAGTGCGCAGAAAGCCGCCCGGGGCCCGGCTCACCAGTAGCCGCGACTCTCCGGAGAGGGCCGCCGAGATGGCGCGCTCGCGCTCCGTGGGCGACAGCCCCTGGGCGGGCGCCCAAGGTATCTGGAGCAAGAAGGTGCCGCCCAACAGCTCGACCCGTTCCAGGATGGTGGCCCGGGGCGGGCCGGGCTCGTCGGGAGGAGGGAACATCTTCTGGTAGTTCCAGACGGTGTCTCCGGGGAGGCGCCGGAGGGTGGCCTCGGCCCCGAAGAGCCGGATGCGGCTGAGTGACACGTCTCCGCTCACCAAGGTCCGTAAGCTGTACTGCAGGAAGGCGCTATCGGCGCGGATCAGGGTATCCCCGACCGTGTCCACCACGGCCACCTGGTAGAGACGCGCCCCAGTGAGCAGGTTGCCGCGTACCCGCTCCACCGTGATCTCACCCCGCATTCCGCCCTCTACCGCGCCCAGCATGAAGGCGAGCACCCGGGCCTGGCCCCACGGCGTCTGGGTGAGCGCCAAGAGGGCTGCCACGATCACCAGTACGCCGCTCAGGAAGCCCGCCAAGAGCCAGCTCCGGGGGCCTCGGCCCCCGGCCCGAAAACGGTTCATCCGGGTCGCCGGGCGGGCGGCTTCGGCTGCTCCAACGGGGCGCGCTGGAGCAGCAGCCGCGCCAGGTAGTAGACCACCAGGCCCACTCCCAGGGCGGCCCCGGCCGCGGCCAGGGTAGCTGAAAGATGGTCGCGCGCGGTGAGCTTACGCCGGAAGTCGTAGGTGGACACCGCTCTCATGGGTCAAGGGTGATTCGCCGATGTGGTGCGGATGGCTGGCCCGTCCTCCCCGGAAGAAGATGTGGCGGCTGGTGGGCACGAAGCCGTCCTCTTCGTCGAAGTACATATAGTGAGATACGCGGATCACGTGGGTGTCGAGCCGGACCACGTTGAAGCTGTTCTTCTCGCGTTCGCGCGCCCGCCCCCGGCGAGAGGTGGTGGTGCCGCACTGGGCGATCACGATGCCGTACTCCCGCCTGGTCCCGGAATACACGTCCAGGGAGTTGCCGATGTAGCCGCGATGCAGGTGTCCCCCCAAAATCAGGTCCACGTTCATCTCGCTGAAGGCGTCGAGGGCCCGGCGCGCCTTGGGCATGACGTCGGCCCCCTCGAAGTCGGGGGGAGGGGCGAAGTGGTGGTGGCTCACGATCACCCGTAGGTGGTCCTCGCCGCTGGTCGCGAAGGCCCGGCGGGCAAAGTCGAGCTGGCTGCCACTGACACGGCCGTTGGTTACCGCCCGCAGGGGCGCGGTGGAGTTGAGGGAGACGATGGTCGTTCCCGGCAACTCCGTTACCGTGTCCAGCTCCCGGGAGATGTACTTCCGGTACAGGTCGTAAGGGGAGAAGAGCCGCTCTAGCAGCCGGTAGACGGGGATGTCGTGGTTCCCCGGGGTGCTCACCAAGGGAACCTCCGGGAGCCGGTCCAGGTACCGCCTGGCCGCCTGGAACTGCTCCTCCTTGGCGCGCTGGGTGAAGTCGCCCGACGCCACCACGGCGTCGGGCTCGATCTGCCGGATGGAGCGGAGCACGGCCTCGGCCGCCTCGGCGTAGTGGGGCGGGCCGAAGTGAAGGTCGGAGATGTGTAGCAGCGTGATCACGGAGTGGGGGGTTCGCTACATGCGTGCCAGGCCCGGAAACGGCAGCCCGGCGCGGGCGCTGAGGTCGAACCCGGAGTGATCTCCCCGCAGGTAGCGGAAGAGCCCGGCCCGCGCGATCATGGCCGCGTTGTCGCTGCAGAGGCGGGGAGAGGGGATGAACAGCTCGCCCCTAGCTCCCAGACACTCTCGGATGGCTCGCTGGAGAGAGCGGTTGTTCGCCACCCCGCCACCGAGCAAGACCCGTCGGCAGCCGGTGGCCGCCACCGCGCGGGAAGTTTTTTCGGCCAGCACCTCGACCACCGCTCGCTGGAAAGAAGCGGCCAGGTCGGGAACGCGCGGCCCGATCCCCTCGCCCAGCTCCCCGACCACGCCGCTCAAGGCGGTTTTTAGCCCGCTGAAAGAGAAGTCGTAGTAGTCGGGCTCGTCCGGCCCCGTGCTCCCCGAGAGCATGGGGCGTGGCAAGGAAAAGCCGCCGGGGTCTCCCTCTTTGGCCATCCCTTCGAGGGCGGGGCCGCCGGGGTAAGGGAGCCCGAGCATCTTGGCCGCCTTGTCGAACGCCTCCCCGGCCGCGTCGTCGCGGGTGGCTCCCAGCAGCCGGTACTCTCCCCACTCGGGTACGTGCAGGAGGAGGGTGTGTCCGCCCGAGACCAGGAGAGCCACGAAGGGGGGGTGTGCCGCATGGCTTTCCAGCACGGGCGCGAAGAGGTGCCCCTCCATGTGGTGAACGCCCACGATGGGCCGCCCCAGCGCCCACGCCGCCCCCTTGCTCCACGATACCCCCACCAGCAGGGCGCCGATGAGCCCCGGCCCCGCGGTGACCGCGAACAGGTCCACCTGGTCGAGCCGCCCGCCCGCCTCCCGGAGGGCGGCCTCGACTACCTCGTCTAGACTCCGTAGATGGGCCCGGGCCGCGATCTCGGGGACCACTCCGCCGTACACCCGGTGGGCGTCCTGGGAGAGGACCACGTGCCCCAACAGCTCGTCGGCGCCCCTAAGCAAAGCGGCCGAGGTCTCGTCGCACGAGGTCTCGACTCCGAGGACCGTAAGCTGGCCCTCCTTGCTCACCCTTCGTTCGCCCCGGCCCGTCCCGTATCGGGCGGGGGCCCGGCGGTGTCTCCGGCCGCACGCTCCCTAACCCCGCGCTGGAGCTCCACCTGGCTGGGGGTCACAGTGACGACAAGGCCGGCCGGGACGCCTTCCAGCCGGATAGGCACGCTGTAACCACCCAAGGGGAGGGAGCGGGGTACCGAATCCTCCACTACCACCGCCCGCACGCCACTAGTGGAAAACTCTGCTAGGTCGGACAGGGCGCCCCTGGCCCGTACGGTCACGGTGGCCGGCTCCGGTTCGGCCTCTCCGGAAAAGGTCACGGGGACGCGGAAGTCGCGCTCCACCACTGGATCGACCCGACCGGAGACCTCGACTTCTGGGGGAAAGGCACGCAGCTCTCCCAGGGCGTCAGGATCGAGCCCGACCAGGCGCGAGAAAACCGTGTCGCTGGGAGAGAGCTGCAGCGGAAGGGTGGGCACCGACTCGATGCGGCCCAGCTGGCCAGAGGGTCCCACCAGCCGCACCCGCTCCGGCCGGATGCGCACCGGCCCGGCCAGCACGTAACTCTCGCCCATCCCCTCTCCAGCCCTGAAGCGGACCGCAACCAGTCGGCTCTCTACCGGCTGAAAGCTCAGCCGCACCGTGCCCGGCCTGACTTCGATAGACTCCGCGGCGCGTCCGGGGCCGAGCTCGACCATGCCCGGGGTGAGCGCGAACAGAGCGGTGTCCGGGCTCACTTGATCGACCGCAAGCCGTAGCCGGGGAGGGTTCAGGGCCAACCCCCAGAACTCGCGCCCCCGCCCCGAGACCCTCACCTTGACCTCCGCGGGTACGGGGCCGGAGACCAGGGCGTAGCTTTCGTCTCCAAGCTCCACCTCGACCGGGACGGTGATCCATTCGGTGCGGAGTTGGTCCGCGCTCACCACCACCCAGAGGAGTACGGCGAGGGCGAGGGCGAGCAGCTTGAGCTGCCAGTTGGTGGTCAGAAAGCCGAGCAGCTTGGCCACGTCAGGACGAGAGCAGCCGTTGGATGAGCTCGGCGTTCGGCTCGCTGTCCCATTCGGTGGCGCCGACGACCTTTTTTACGATCACCCCCTCCCGGTCGATCACGAACGACTCGGGTACGCCGGTGGTTCGGTACAGTCGCTGGATATCTCCGGAAGGATCGAGCCAGAGGTCAAAGGTGAGCCCTAGCTCCCCGGTAAAGGCGCTCACCTTCCTTCGCGTGCTGCTCCCGGCCGGGGCGTCGATACTCACCGCCACCACCCGGAAGCCGCGGCCCCGGAAGCGTTCGTGGAGCCGCTGCAAGGATGGCATCTCCTCCACGCACGGTCCGCACCAGGTGGCCCAGATATTGAGCAGGACCACCTCGCCCTCCAGCCCGGAGAGCCGGACCGGCTCTCCTTCCAGGGTGTGGGCGGCGAAGTCGGGGGCGGGGGAGCCGACCTCGACCGGGATGAACCGGTCGCGCGCCAGCCAGCCCGCCAGCAGGAGCCCGGCCAGGACGGCCGCCACTCCGCCCACCATCCACCACTGCCTGGTGTTTGACATCAGCTGGTCTCCTCTTCGTCGTTGTTCCTCTCTCCGGGCGGAATCCCCGCCACCGCTAGCTCAACGGAGGTACCCTTGCGCACCCGTCTGCCACCATCGGGGCGCTGGAAGACAACCACGCCGTCTCGCTCCCAAGAAAAGCGGTCGTAGCGCACCCGGCCGACCTCCAGACCTGACGCCTGCAAGGAGGCGCGCGCCTCGGAGAGATCCATGCCGACCACCAGCGGCAGCTCCACCATCGGCGGCCCCTTGCTCACCTCCAGCCGAACGGCGGCGGGCGGGGTGAGGGGCACCTCCGGAGCGGGCCGCTGAGAAAGCACCGTCCCTGCCCTCCGGTCACTCTCCACCTCGATTACGCGGGGTTCGAAGCCTGTCATCTCCAGGGCCCGTACCGCCTGCTCCTGGTTCATACCGGCCAGGTTGGGCACCGGCCTCCTCTCCGGCCCGGCGCTCACGATTACCCCCACGCGGGCGCCCACCGCGATCTCCTGTCCCGGCAGCGGGGTCTGGGCAATCACCGAACCCCGAGGCACGCGAGGGTGGGGCAGCAAGCTCCCCCCCTCTAGCCGCAACTCCCTCTCACGCAGCCGGTCACGCGCCACCTCCAGAGGTGCCCCGCGCAGGTCGGGCACGGTGACGATACGGTCGGCGCCCGAGGGAAAGAGAACCAAGGCGGTAACCACATAACCGAGCGTAAACATGCCCAGCCCCACTCCCAGCGCCCACCAGAGCGGGCGCGTCTTGGGCCGCTTCCACCACGGAAGACGCCGAGGGCGGCGGCCACTCAACCGTCCTTGCGTAGCCGGGCCGCGAATGAGCCGTCCGTCCCGCTCCTCTGCGGCAGGAGGGTCAGCAGCCCGCATCCGTCCAGAAGATCGGCTGGAAAACGGCCGGGCGGCTCGACCCGGAAGTCCTGGTGCTCGGCCAGAAAGCCGCTGACTTGGGCTTCATTCTCCTCTTCTTCCAGGGAACAGGTTGCGTAGAGGAGGAGCCCCCCCGGCCGCACCACCTCCGCCGCCCCAGCCAGTAGCTCGCGCTGGAGCCCGGCCAGCTCTCCGCTAGAGTGCTCGCCGAGCCGCCACTTGCCGTCCGGGTGGCGGGCCAGGGTGCCGGTGCCGGTACACGGCGCGTCCAGCAGCACCGCGTCGACTTGCCGGAAGGGAGGTGTCCGGCCGTCCGCGCAAACCGGGAACACCGCCCTCTGCAGGGAGAGCCGGGAGACGTTCTCGCGCACTCGCCCCAACCGGCGGAGCGAAAGATCGGCCGCCACTACCCGCCGCCCTTCTCCGGCTAGGCCGGCCGCCTTGCCCCCCGGCGCCGCGCACAGATCCACCACCCGGGCCCCGGGGGGCACGGAGGCGTAGCGGACCACCAGCGCCGCGCTGGGATCTTGCACCACGGCCGGGACCGCGGCCAACGCCTCGGCTACCCGCGAGGCGTCGTCCAGCCAGAGGCACCCGGCCGCTTCGATCAGCGGGGGCCGCGAGTCGATCCCCCGTTCGGCCAAGCGGGCCCGCGCCTCTTCCGGCGAGACCCCCACGGGTCGCAGAAAAACCGCCGGGCGCCGGTTGTTACGGCCGACGATCCCCGCCGCTTCTTCCGCACCCCAACGCGCCACCCAACGCTTCACCAACCACTCCGGGTGGGAGCCGTAGTGGACTAGATGGCCGACCGGATCCTGTTCAAAGGGGGGAAAGGCATCGATCCCACCCCCCTCCCGCGCCAGCGCTCTGAGCGCCGCGTTCACCAGCCCGGTCGCGTGGCCCACCCCCGCCGCCCGGGCCAGCTCCACCGACTGGGAGATGGCCGCGTAAGCCGGCACGCTGCCCATCTCCAGGAGCTGGTACGCGCCCAGCCGCATTACCTCGAGCACGTCGGGCTGCAGCCGCGAAAGTCCGCCGCGCACCACCCGGCCGAGCAGGAAGTCCAGTCGACCGCGCAGCCGCAAGGTACCGTACACCAGCTCCCGCGTCCAGCCGCGCTCCCGCTCCGGCAAGGGGTCCACCCGCCGCGCCAGCGAACGGTCCAGGAGCTCGCCCCGATGGCAGTCCCGCAGAACCTGGAGCGCGGCGCGGCGGCCCGGCGAAGCGGCTGGAAGCACGCCCTCTCAGCCCAGCATGCCGGCTGCCGGGCTGGAGGGAACGGCCAGCTCCCGCTTGGGCATACGCCCGGCCAGGTACGCTAGCCGCCCCGCCTCGGTCGCGAGTCCGACGGCGCGGGCCATGCGGACCGGGTCGCCGGCCGCGGCTAGAGCGGTGTTGGCGAGGATGCCGTCCACCCCCTGCTCCATGACTAGCGCCGCGTCCGAAGAGGTACCGAGGCCCGCGTCTACGATCACCGGAACCCCCAGCCGCGACTTGATGGTGCGGACAGTGAACGGATTCATCAGCCCGAGCCCGCTCCCGATGGGCGAGGCGAGGGGCATGACCGCGGCGCAACCCGCGTCCTCGAGCCGCAGCGCGCTGATCAGATCGTCGCTGGTGTAGGCGAGCACCGTGAAGCCGTCAGCCACTAGCTCTTTGGCCGCCAGCAGAGTGGCGTCGGTGTCGGGCAGCAGGGTCTCTTCGTCGCCGATCACCTCCAGTTTGATCCAGTCGGTGAAACCCGCCGCCCGCGCCAGGCGGGCGTACCGGATGGCGTCGTCGGCCGTGTAGCACCCCGCCGTGTTGGGGAGCAGTAAGTACCTCTCCGGGTCCAGGTGGTGAAGAATACCTTCTTCTTGGCTCCGATCCAGATCCACCCGGCGGACCGCGACCGTGACCACTTCGGCGCCCGAGGCCTCGATGGCCGCGGTCATCTGCTGGTTACTCCGGTACTTTCCCGTTCCCACCATGAGCCGGGAGCGGAGGTCGCGTCCGGCGATCTCGAGCGGAGTATCCACTTCAGCCCCCTCCCACGAAGTGGACCAGTTCAAACCGATCCCCCTCCTCCACCGGGGTCCCGGCGTAATCACCCCGCCGCACGATCTCGCCGTTCTTCTCTACCACTACCAGCTCGGGCAAGAGCTCCAGCCGTTCGAGCAAGGCGCCGACGTCGAGCCCTGCGGGCACCTCCCGATCATCTCCGTTGACGTTTACGTTCATCTGCTCGCAGCTGTTTCGATCTCGTCCAAGTATACCGCCACGGCGACCTCCGGGTCCGCCCGCCGCCACACTCCTCGCAGCACCGCCACCCCGTACGCGCCCGCCCGGGTGACCCGGGCGGCGCGCCCGGGCGTGATCCCCCCGATGGCGATTACCGGCAGCCGAGAGTTGGAGATGCCGCGGACGGTTGCCACTCCCCTACCCGGGCGTCCGGGGTGCGAGGGGGTGGCGTATACGGTACCGAAAAGGAGGAAGTCCGCCCCCTCGGCCCCGGCCCTGGACGCTTCCCCTCTTGAGTGGACCGAACGGCCGATAAGGAGTTTCTTGCCCGTAAAGCCGCGCACGGCGTCGGCGGGTACCCCGTGGCCGCCGAGCTGAACCCCGTCCGCACCCGCGGCCAGGGCCACGTCGAAGCGGTCGTTGACTAGTAGCAGGGAGCCGGTCGCGCGGGCCCGGCGCGCGGCCACCATTGCCAGTTGGTACAGTTCGCGGCCCTCCATGCCGGGGCCGCGCAGGTGTAGCGCGACCCGCTCCTTCCCGGCTTCGAGCACGGCCCTCATGCGGCGCGGGAAGTCCGCGGCCCGCAAGGTTTCGCTGTCGGTGACCAGGTGCAGCCGGGGGAGGGTCAAGAGAGCCGCTGGCCTGCGGTGATCCCCCTCCCCTTGACCCATTCGGTCGCTTCCATGCGTCGCCTTCCCGCCGGCTGCACCTGGTGAATCCGTACCGCCGCCCCGTCGCCCGCCGCCACCAGTAGCCCGGCGCGCGGGTCGGCCTCCAGGACCTCGCCCGGAGAGCCGCCCCGCGCCGCTTCCACTACCGGCCGGAACAGCTTGACCGGGTCGCCGCCATCGACCAGGCTCCAGCCTCCGGGGTCGTCGTCCAGCCCGCGCACCCAACTTGCTACTCCGGCTGCGGGGAGGTTCCAGTCGAGCCGCGCGTCCTGACGCTCTATTTTGGGCGCGTAAGTAGCCCTGGAGTCCTCTTGCGGCTCTTCGGAGAGGGCGGCCGCCTCCAGGGCGGCTAGCGTCTCGACCACCGCCTCGGCCCCGATCTCGGAGAGCCGGAGCCGTAGTTCGGCCGCGCATTCGTCGGGCCGCACCGGCTCCTCGACCCGCCAGAGGACCGGCCCCGCGTCGAGCTCCGCTTCCATACGCATGACCGACACGCCGGTCGTCCGGTACCCCCGGATCACCGCCCACTCCACGGGCGCGGCTCCGCGCAACTCGGGGAGGAGGGAGGGGTGAAGGTTGAGGGAGCCGTGGGCGGGTAGCTCCAGCACCTCGGGCGGGAGGAGGCGGCCGTAAGCAACCACCACCGACACTTCGGGTCCTAGTTCTAGCAGCCGTTCAAGGAACGCGCCCTGCTCTAAAGCTTCCGGTTGGAGCACGGGCATCCCCTCTGCTTCGGCCGCCTCCTTTACCCGAGACGAGGCAGTCGCCCTGCCCCGTCCAGCCGGACGGTCGGGGCGGGTGACTACCCCCACCACCTCGTGACCCTCTCCGGCCAGCGCCAGTAGCGTGGGCACGGCGAAGCCGGGAGTTCCCCAGAAGAGAACCCTCACGGCGCTAACTCCCCCCGGCTTCCCGCTGTTTTTTCCACTGCTTGAGCAGCATCCTCCGCTTGAGTGGTGATACCCGGTCCAGAAAAAGGATACCGTCCAGGTGGTCTACCTCGTGCTGGAGGCAGCGCGCCAGAAGGCCCTCCGCCTGGAGCCGGACGGGTTCGCCCCGGCGGCCGGTCGCCTCGACCGTGACCCGCAGCGGCCGCTGCACCAGAGCCGCGACACCGGGGACGCTGAGGCACCCCTCCTCGGCCCGCTCCTCTTCGTCGCTCTTCTCCACTACGCGCGGATCGGCGAGGGCCAGGGGCCCGCTCCCCTCCTCGCCCAAGTCGACCACTACCACCCGGCGCGACACCCCCACCTGGGGAGCGGCGAGACCCACCCCCTCGGCCCGGTACATGGTCTCGAACATATCGTCAATGAGGGCGCGCACCTCGTCGTCCACCTCTCCCACGGGGGCGGCCGGCCGGCGCAGGACCTCGGCGCCGAGCAGTTCGATCTCGCGCAGGGCCACGCTAACCCTTGCCGGTCTCGGTAACGTCGTCGCGCAGGCCAGCCACGCGGGCGCGCTCCAACACCACCCGCGATTCCCCCGTCTTGAGGGTGACCTCGTCATCGGTAAGGTGCAGGATCTCGCCCACCAGGCCGCCCGCGCTCACTATCCGGTCTCCCTTCTTGAGCCGCTGGAGCATCTCCCGGTGCCGTTTCTGCTCGCGCCGATGCGGCATGATGAAGAGGAAGTAGATGATGGCGATGAACGCGATCAGCGGGATGAACTGGACCAGGGCCGACCCCCCGTTCGCCTGCGCGAGAAGGCCAGTACCAACTATGATGGTGTTCAAGGTTCAATCGAGGTTTAGCTTGTTTTCAGGATACGGCCGACACTTCTCCGCTCGCCGCCCGGTACCGCTCCAGCCACGCCCGACTCCACGGCTCGAACTCTCCCGCCACCACCGCCTCCCGGGCGCGGCGGGCGAGCGCCACCAGGAAGTGGAGGTTGTGAAGCGAGAGGAGCCGCATGGCCAGCCACTCACCCGCCACCACCAGGTGCCGGAGGTACGCCCGGGTAAAGCTCCGGCAGGTGTAACACCCGCACTCCGGGTCGAGCGGGCCGGGGTCGCGTTGGTAGCGCGCGCGCTTGAGGTTCACTTGCCCCTCCGAGGTTACCCAGGCGGTGCCGTTGCGGCCGTTCCGGGTGGGAGCCACGCAGTCGAACATGTCCATCCCCAGGCCGACCGCCTCGATCATGTCCTCGGGGTAACCGACGCCCATGAGGTAGCGGGGCGTGGCAGATGGAAGCTCCGGTTCCAGGCGCTCGAGCACCGAGCGTGTTACCTCTTTCGGCTCACCCACCGAGAGACCGCCCACGGCGATCCCCCGCCACTCCCCGGCTTCCAGAGTGCCGCGCAGAGAGGCCAGCCGCAGCTCCGGGTAACCGCCCCCCTGCACCACCGGGAAGAGAATCTGCCGGGGGCCAGCCGGCTCCCGCTCCTCGAGACGCCACAAGCTAGCCCGGCACCTCTCCAGCCAGCGCAGCGTGCGCTGGGACGCCTCCCTGGCCAAGCTCAGGTCTGCCCCGCCGGGCGGGCATTCGTCGAACGCCATGACCACGTCCGCGCCCAGGGCCCGCTGGATCTCCATTACCCGTTCGGGCGTGAAGAGGTGTCCGGAGCCGTCCAGGTGGCTCCGGAAGGTGACCCCCTCCTCGTCGATGCGACTGCTCGCGGCCAGCGAGAAGACCTGGTAGCCGCCCGAATCGGTGAGCACCGGCCCGCTCCACCCCTGGAAGCGGTGCACGCCACCCAGCTCCCGTACCACCTCGTGTCCGGGCCGCAGATAAAGGTGGTAGGCGTTGGCCAAGATGATCTCCGCGCCGAGCTCCGCCACCTCTTCGGGGACCAGCGTCTTGACCGTGGCCTGGGTGCCAACCGGCATGAACGCGGGGGTGTCGACCACGCCGTGCGGTAGCGTGAGCCGGCCCGCGCGGGCGGCTCCGTCCGTGGCGACGAGGTCGAAGTCGAACAGAACGGGCTCCGGTCGGGGCGGATCACTCAACCCCGGGAATTTTGTGCGCATACCCTCCAAAATCAAGGACGTTCTGGGGCTCATCAGGTCACCAGCATAGCGTCGCCGTAGGAGTAAAAGCGGTACCCGCCAGCCACCGCCTCGCGGTAGGCGCGCATGGTGGGTGCGTAGCCGGCGAAGGCGGCCACCAGCATGAGGAGCGTGGAGCGGGGAAGGTGGAAGTTGGTGATGAGCCGTTGCACGGCCCGGAAACGGTAGGGAGGACGGATGAAGAGGTCGGTCCACCCCTCGCCGGCCCGGATGAATCCGTCGGCGCTCGCCACGGTCTCGAGCGCGCGGGCCACGGTGGTGCCCACCGCCCAGCATGCGCCGCCCTCTCTGCGCAGCTGGTTCAATCCGGCCGCGGCTTCATCCGGCACCCGGTACCACTCGGCGGGCATCCGGTGAGCGGCGGGGTCTTCGGACTCCACCGGGCGGAAGGTGGCAGCGCCCACGTGCAGCACCAGCCGGAGCACGCGCACACCGCGCCGCTCCAGCCGGAGCAACATCTCGGGGGTAAGGTGCAACCCCGCCGTGGGCGCGGCCACCGACCCAGTTTCGCGCGCGTACACGGTCTGGTACCTCTCCCGGTCTCGTTCGTCCGGCTCGCGCCCAAGGTACGGCGGCAGGGGCACGGTCCCGTACCGTTCCAACGCCTCTTCCTGCTCGAGGTCACTGTGGAGCACGACTCTGCGACCTCCGTCCCGCTCCACTCCCACCACCTCCACCGAGAGCGCCTCCGCTACTTCGATCACGGTGCCTTCCGGAACCCGCTTCCCGGGGCGGACCAGCGCCAGCCACTCCCGCTCTCCCAAACGCCGGAGTAGCAGGACTTCGGCAGCGCCCCCCGTCTTTTTGCGCCCGGAGAGACGGGCCGGGAAGACCCGCGTCTGATTGAGCACCAAGGCGTCGCCGGGGGGGATGAGCCCGGCCAAGTCAGAGAAACAGAGGTGATTGAGGGCGCCGGAGAGGCGCTGCAAGTGGAGCAGGCGGCTCTGGTCTCGCCGGCCGGCCGGGTAGCGGGCGATCCGCTCGGGCGGAAGGCGGTAGTCGTAGTCCGAGGTGCTGAAACCCGCGGCGCGGCTCACTCTCCGAAGAGGGCGCCCTGCTCGCCCGGGGCGGGCGGGGCGTAGCCAAGCCGGCGGTACGCCCCGGCCGTCGCCACCCGGCCTCGCGGAGTTCGCATCAGGAGCCCGTTCTGGATCAGAAATGGTTCGTACACCTCTTCCAGGGTGCCGGCGTCTTCTCCCAAGGCCACGGCCAGGGTGGTGAGTCCGGCCGGGCCGCCGGAGAACTTTTCCACCAGCACCCGGAGGATGCGCACATCCATTTCGTCCAGCCCGAATTCGTCCACGTCCAGGAGCAGCAGGGCCCGGTCGGCGGTGTCGGTGTCGATCACCCCGTCGGCGCGAACCTCGGCGTAGTCGCGTACCCGGCGCAGCAGCCGATTGGCCACCCTGGGAGTGCCACGCGCGCGCCGGGCGATCTCACGCGCGCCAGCGCTGGTGCAGGAGACCCCCAAAATCTCGGCCGAACGGCTCACGATCACGGCCAGGTCGTCCTGGGGGTAAAAACCCAGCCGTTGCACGATGCCGAAGCGGGCGCGCATGGGAGGGGTAAGGAGTCCAAACCTGGTGGTAGCCCCCACCAAGGTGAACCTCTCCACGGGCATGGAGACCACCTGGGCTTGCGGACCGTCCGAGAGCCGTACGTCGATCCTCCAGTCCTCCATCGCCGGGTACAAGAACTCCTCGATAATGGGGCGCAGCCGGTGGACCTCGTCGATGAAGAGGATGTCTCCCTCCCGCAGCGAAGTCAGCTCGCGCACCAGGTCTCCCGGCTTCTCCAGCACCGGGCCCGAGGTAATCTTGACGTTGACGCCCATCTCCCGGGCCATGAGCATGGCCAGCGTGGTCTTGCCGAGTCCTGGCGGGCCGTGCAAGAGGGTGTGGTCGAGCGGCTCCTTGCGGGCCCGGGCGGCCTGGATGGCGATCTCGAACGCCTCCTTGACCTTCCCCTGGCCGATGAACTCGGACAGCCGGGTGGGCCGGAGCGATAGCTCCACCGGCTCCTCGCCGGAGAGTGGCTCGGGGGTGGTGATCTCGGAGCGGGCGGGTTGGGACACGTCTCAGCGTAACCTGCCGACCGCGGCTTTGACCAGCTCCGTGGAAGCCAGTTCACCTTCTTCCCGGAGCACCTCGCGCACCGCCCGCTCGGCGTCGGCAGGCAAAAAGCCGAGCACTTCCAGGGCGCGGACCGCGTCCCCGGCCCCGCGGTCCCGCTCCCCTTCCGCGCCGGGCGGTAAGTCGTCCAGCTTATCCGCTAGCTCGAGGATCAGCCGTTCTGCCGTCTTTTTGCCCACTCCGTTAACGGTGGTGAGGGCGGCGGCGTCCCGGTCGCGCACGGCGCGGGCCAGGCGGCCAGGCGAGAGGGAGGAGAGGATGGTGAGCGCCAACCGGGGGCCGACCCCGGAGGCGGTGAGCAGCCGCTCGAACAGAGTCCTCTCCACCGGCTCCAAGAAGCCGAATAGGGCCACCGAGTCTTCGCGCACCACCTGCCGGACCAGCAGCTCCACCTCACGGCCGGGCCGGGGGAGCTGTTCGTACACGCCGAGGGGGACTTGCACCTCGTACCCGACCCCCGCGGAGGTCATTAACTCAACCCGGTCCGGTTCGCTCAGCACCAGCACGCCTTTGAGCCGGGAGATCACCGCCCCCTCCCAGCTCCCGCCACCAGCCTTAGACGCGCGGCCGGCCCAAGCGACTGGAAGCAGTCGCAGAGCGCCACCGCCACCCCGTCGGCCGCGTCCTCGGGCCGGGGCGGCTCGCTGAGACCGAGTAGCCGCTGCACCATGAAACCGATCTGCGGCTTGGTGGCCCGGCCCCGCCCCACCACCGCGTTCTTGATCTGGGCCGGAGGGTATTCGGACACCGGCAGCCCGCGCAGGGCGGCGGCCAGCAGGACCACCCCGCGGGTGTGCCCCAGGGTCATGGCCGTGCGCACGTTCTTGCCGTAGAAGAGGTCTTCCACCGCCACCCGGTCGGGGTGGTGGCGCTCTATCACTTCGGCGACGCCCTGGTGGATCTCCCGCAGCCGGTCGGCCAACGGCGAGCGGGGCGAGGTGCGCACCACGCCGCACTCCACCAAAGAGACGGCGCCGTCTTGCTGATGCCGGACGACACCGTAGCCGGTGACCGCGGTGCCAGGGTCCACGCCGAGGACTAGCAACGCGCGGTTACCCCTCTACCCCGGCGGCCTGTTCGTCCAGGTCCGCGTTGGAGTGTACCTTCTGTACGTCGTCCGACTCCTCCAGCCGTTCCAGCAGCTTGAACAGCTTTCCGGCTTCGCTGCCACCGACTGGGACGGTAGCTTTGGGGATCATGGCCAGTTCGGCGCTTTCCCATTCGAGTCCGCGCCCTAGTAGCTCGTCCCGGACCGCTTGGAAGCCGGGTACGCTGGTGTAGACCGAGACGCTCTCGTCGTCGCCGTCCAGGTCCTCGGCCCCCGCCTCCAGGGCTGCTTCCATTACCGCGGCCTCGTCGTACCGGGCCCGGTCGAAGACGATCTCCCCCTTGCGCTCGAACATCCACGCCACCGATCCGCTCTGGCCCAAGTTGCCACCGTATTTGGAGAGGATGTGGCGGACCTCGGCCACGGTCCGGTTGGCGTTGTCGGTGAGGGCCTCAATGAAGATCGCCACCCCCGCCGGTCCGTACCCTTCGTAGGTGACCTCTTCGTAATCGACCCCCTCCAGGTCGCCAGTTCCCTTCTTGATGGCCCGCTCGATGTTGTCGTTGGGCATGTTGGCGGCGCGGGCCAGCTCCACGGCGAGCCGCAGCCGGGGGTTGGAGCCCTCTTCGCCACCACCCAGCTTGGCCGCCACCGTGAGCTCGCGGATCAGCTTGGACCACTCGGCCGCGCGCCGCTGGTCGGTAACCGCCTTTTTGCGCTTGATCTGCGCCCACTTGCTGTGCCCGGCCATGCCTCTATTACCGTTCTCTGCGGGAAGTGTGGCGACGTCTGCCCCACGCCACGGGGTTTAGGGGTCGTTTTTGCAGCCGGCGGCCGCGCGCGCTGGAGCGCCGCTCCCGGTGGGGCCAACCCGGGGCTCCCAGCCCGATCCAGACCCCGGCGGCGAAGCCGGCGATCAGCCCCGCCACGAGCAGGACGGCCAGCACGCTCACAAAGCCCGCTCTTCGAGCTCCCTGGACTTGCGGTACATCTCGGCCGCTCGCTCCGGCTCGGCCAGCCGGTCGTAGGCGATGCCCATGACTTGGTAAGCGCGCCCGTTGCCGGGCATGAGACGGGCCGCCTCTTCCAGGGCAACGATGGCCTCTTCCGGCCTGGAGAGTTGGTTGAGCGACTCTCCCAGTAGCTGGTAGGCGGGGCCGTACTCCGGGTCTAGCTCCACCGCCCTCTCCAACAGCTCCACCGCGCCTTCGTTGTTGCCACGGCGGTGGAGGGCAAGCCCCAGGTTGTAATAGGCGTCGCTCCGCCGCGGAGCGAGCCGGACTGCCCGGCGGAGCTCCTTCTCGGCCAGGTCGTACTTACCGGCTGCCAGCAAAGTGGCCCCCAGCTCCACCAGGGCGTCTAGCTGTTCCGGCTGCTCTGCCAGGAGTTCGCGGTACGCCTCGACCGCCTCGGCGCCCTGGCCCCCGGCGGCCAAGGAGCGGGCCAGCTCCAGAGCCCGCTCGAGCTCGGGCGAAGGGGAGGGGACGACTTCGGCCCGCTCTGCCCGCCGCGGCGGCTCGCCACCCTCCAGCCGCTCGCTTCCGCTCATTGCGACACCTCATCCCTAACCCAATCCCGGTAAAGGTCTAGAGCCGTGCCGGCGCGCACCGAAATCCCTTCGGGAAGGTCGTAGGGGTGCAGTTCGGAGAGCCGTTCCAGGAGCGGCGCAACCTTCTCATCGGTAGTCTTTAGCAAGATCAAAACTTCGTCCTGCTCGTGCACGGCGCCGCGCCAGCGAAAAACCGACCGGACTCCCGGCACTAGGTTGGCGCACGCCGCCAGCCGCTCTTTCACCACGCTCTGGGCCAGCCCTTCGGCTTGCAGGCGGTTCGCTACTGTGGTGATAACCAGGGAGATACCGCCCTCGGCCAGTTCGCTCACGCCTCCTCCCCGGTCAGCTCGGTCAAGGTGGTCCTGGCGTGCTCGACGTGAGCCGTGGCCTCGGCCGTCCGGGGCGGACGGGCCAGGAAAGCGCGCAGGTGCGCCACCGCCGCGTCTTGCTTGCCCCCCCCGATGAGCAGGAAGGCGAGCCCGTAGTGGGCCCCGGGCGAGTACGGGTCGGCGTCCAGGACTTTGCGGTAGGTGCGGGCGGCCTCGTCGGTCATGCCGATGCGGGTGTACACCACCGCCATCTGCTGTAGCGCCTCCAGATCGTCGGGGCGCTCTCTGAGCGCGAGCCTGAAGGAGGTGAGCGCGTCGTGGTACTGATCGCGGCCGAGGAGGTCGAGCCCCTCTTCGTAGTAATCGGGCTTGCTGTCTCCGTCAGAACGCCCGGAAAGCAGGTTGGTCCACCAAGACATGCGAGACGTGTTCGTTGTAGGATCGCGGCCAGTAAAAAGGATAGCCGCGGGTCTCACCCCACGCAACCGGCCACCATCACACCCTCCTGGTACAAGAGTACGCCGGCCCCCGCGACCTCGAGCGAGTGGCGCAAGGTGTCGTCCGTCTGCTCCACCACGATCCGTCCGCCGGGGGCGAGCACCCGTAACCCCTCCGCGACCAGGGACGGGCCGGGCCGACCCGCGACGGCTACCCCACGCACGGCGCGGTCCCGGAAGGGTAGCCGCCGGCCGGTGGCGAGCCAGCTCACCCCTTCTCCCGCCTCCCCTTCCCGGCCCTCGGCGCCGGAGAGCGCGGCCACGACTTCTACCCCAGAGAGAAGACCGCTCACGCCCAGGGCCAACTCCTCGTCTCCCCCGACCAGCAACACCGACCCGCCCCCCGCTGTGATACCCAGGAGGGCCGCCAGCCGGAGCGCCCGTTCCCCGGCGTCGGCTGGCTGGTCAGGTGGCGCCACCTCGAGAGGGGGCTCGTCGGGCGTGGCGCGCAAGTCGGCCAGACCGGCCGAGACCGGGTAGGTATGCCGGCAGTTGGCACATCCGAGCACCCCTTTGACTACCCTACGGTCTTCGATGCGGTCGGCCTGGAGGACCAGTCCGAAAGCGGGACCGCAGCGCGGGCAGCCAAGGATGTCGGTGAGCAGGATGTGCACTACTAGTGCCGCTGCGAATACTGCGCCCACTGGTTGGGGGTCTCCCACACGCGCACGTAGAGCAGGTGTTCGCCTACGGCGCCGAGCCGCTCCTTGAGCCGGCCGTAGATCCAGCGGGCCTGATTTTCGGCGCTGGTCTCCACCCCCTGGAATACTTCCAGCTCATTCAAGTTCTCGTGGTCGAGCTCCCCGGCCACGGCCCGCAGAGCTTGTTTGGCGTCGGTGAAGTCGTAAGCCATGCCCCCGCTACCGAGTTCGCCGAACTCCAGGGCGGCCTCCGCCTCGTAGCGGTGCCCGTGCAGCTTTTCGCACTTGCCCTTGTAGTCGCGGAGGAAGTGGGCCGAGTCGTAGTGGGCGCGAACGCAGATGGTGTACATGAACGGGGCTGGATTAGACGGTACGGCTCCAGGGTGGCGTTCAGGAAATGACCCCGTTTACCGGACAGAGCCGCAAAAATTCGTCGCGGGTGCGCGAGTCCTTGAGGAACACCCCTTTCATTACGCTGGTGATGGTCCTGGAGTTCTGCTTCTCGACCCCGCGCATCATCATACACAGGTGGGCCGCTTCGACTACCACTCCCACGCCTTGCGGAGCGAGCACTTCCATGAGGGCGTGGGCGATCTCTTCGGTCATCCGCTCCTGTACCTGGAGCCGCCGGGCAAACACCTCTACCACCCTGGGCAGCTTAGAGACCCCCACGATCTTCCCGTTGGGGATGTAACCGATGTGAACCTTGCCGAAAAAGGGGAGCAGGTGGTGCTCGCACAGGGAGTACACCTCGATGTCCTTGACGATCACCAGGTTGTGGTGGTCTTCGTCGAAGATGGCGTCGCCCACCGCCTCTCGCACCGAGAGCCCGTAGCCCCGGGTGAGCCAGCGCAGCGAGCGCTCGACCCGCTCGGGCGTGCGCAAGAGCCCCCGCCGCTCCACCTCTTCGCCCAGGAGCTCGAGCTGGCGGCGGACCAGGGAGCGGAGCTCTTCGCCCCGCGCCTGGTCTGATTCGTCCGCCTCAACTATGAGGTCGGCTTCCCGGTCACTGAGTATGGTCATTCCTTTCCCTGGTACTCCCCGGAGCTCGGCAGAAGTTGGTAATCCGCTTCCGCCAGTTCGGGGTGGCGTGCTCCTGGACGGCCCAGTGGACGCGGGGGCGGGCGTCGAGGCTCGTTTTTCAACGGCCGCCTAACCGTGAGAAGGCCGGCCCCGGATAACCCCGGAGCCGGCCCAAGCCCGAACGCCAACGGAAGAAGATTTTTGAAGCCGTACCGCAAATATTGGGTGACCTCTCCACGGCTTTCGCCTTCCCGGTGCCTGCTGGGGCAGGGCGTGGCGTCAGCCGCGAAAGCGGGCCCCCGGCTTCAGTAGTGTTGGCTCAAAAATGCAGTCCCGAAGCGCCCGGGGATGGTAAATATACGTATAACGGTACCATTCGTCAATGGCGGGGCAGCTATGAGGCGCGCCGCTCGCCCCCGCCCCGCCGTTCTCCCTTGCGGAGTTCGCGCGCGTCGGCCGCGAAGTCGATCCCCGCGCCCGGCGGGTCCGCCGCCTGATGCAACCATCCGCCCACCCCCTCGAGCAGCAAACGGGCCGCCAGTTTGGCGGTGCGGCCGTCCGAGTCGTAGGGCGGCGACACCTCCATGACGTCCATGCCGGCCAGCCGCGGGAACCGGGTCAGCTCCCGCACTAGCGCGATTACCTCGCGGGAGGTGAGGCCACCCGGCCCGGCGGCGCTGGCTGCGGGCGCGAAAGCGGCGTCTACCGCGTCGATGTCGGCGCTCAGGTAGAGGGCGTCGGCTCCCACCAACCGCTCCCGGACTTCAGCCGCCGCCTGGCCTACCCCCTTCTCCTCGACTTCTTCGACCGAGATGACGCGCACCCCGCGCTCGCCCGCCCACTCCAGGTGGCGGCGGGCGTTAGCGAAGCCGCGGACGCCGATCACGGTCAGGTCGGGACCGTCCAGGACTCCGCTCTCCAGCGCCCTTCTGAAAGAGGTGCCGCTCGAGATAGAGTGCTCGTCCCGGTACTCGCGCACGTCCAGGTGGGCGTCGATGGAAACCGCGGCCAGCCGGATACCGGGGCGGGCGCGGGCCAAGCCGCGGATGACCGAACCGGTGCAACCGTGGTCGCCGCCCAGGAAGAGCGCGAGGCCGCCCCGCGAGAAGAGTTTCCCCGCGGCTTCCTCGATCCTGCGGTGGGCGTCGGCGCCGTCCGTGGTCGGCAGCTCCAAGTCGCCGAGGTCGAGGAGCTGGGAAGCATTTTCGCTCCCGTCCCGCGCGCTGAAGCTGGCGAGGGCCTCCCGGATGGCGCGGGGCCCGAAGCGGGCGCCGGGCCGGGTGGGGATGCCCCCGTCGTACGGTAACCCGAGCAGGACCGGAACACCCTCGGATCCGTCGGCGTCAGGCGGGAGCTGGTTGGCTAGTGGGTCTGCCGTCATGAGTTGGCCGGTACGGGTGCGCGGCTTGCCCGGGCCGGGCGCGCACGGGTAGGTTTCTCAACTTCGCGACCAAAGTCAAGACCAGTGGCGTGCGACACGTGACCCGCGTTCTCTCCGGCATCCAGCCCTCGGGCACCCTCCACCTGGGTAACTACTTCGGCATGATGAAGCCGGCGGTGGAACTCCAGGAGCGGGGCAGCGAGACCTTCATCTCCATCGTGGACTTTCACGCCCTTACCACGGTGCGAGACCCCGCCGACCTGCGGCGGAACACCCGCGAGGTGGCGCTCGACTTCCTGGCCTGCGGGCTGGATCCCGACAAAGCCGTGCTCTTCCGCCAGTCGGACCTGCCCGAGGTCACCGAGTTGGCGTGGATACTCGCCACCGTCACCCCCGTGGGGCTGCTGGAGAGGTGCCACGCCTACAAGGATAAGGTGGCGCGCGGGCTAGCCGCCACCCACGCCCTGTTCGGCTACCCGGTGCTACAGGCGGCCGACATCCTGATCGTGGACGCCGACCTGGTGCCGGTGGGGCAGGACCAAAAACAGCACCTCGAAGTCACCCGCGACATCGCCGTCAAGCTGAACGAGCGCTACGGCGCCGTCTTCAAGCTGCCCGCTCCGGAGATCCGCGGCGAGGTGGCCACGGTGCCGGGCACGGACGGCCAGAAGATGAGCAAGAGCTACGGCAATACGGTGGATCTGTTCGCGCCCGAAAGGGAGTTACGCAAACAGATCATGGGCATCGTGACCGACTCGGCCACGGTGGACGAAGCGAAGGACCCGGAGAGCTCTACCCTCTTTCAGCTCTACAGCCTGGTGGCCAGCCCCGGCGAGCTGGCGGTAATGGAGCGGGAGTTCCGGGCGGGAGGAGTCGGTTACGGCGAGTTCAAGCAGCGCCTCTTCGAAAGAGTTCGGGAGAGCTTCGCGCCGCTCGCCAAACGACGCCGCGAACTGGAGCACGACGCCGGGACGGTGGACCGTGTCCTGGCCCAGGGGGCCGGACGGGTACGCGAGGTGGCCGTCGCCGTGATGGAGCGGGTGCGCAAGGCGGTGGGTTTGAGGTAGCGGCGAGCGCCGCTGCCTTACCGGTATAACTTGTGCGATCCCCGTACCATCCCGAAACGTGCAACCGAGGCGAGCCTATGAACCGACCGGACAGCTCAGACCGGCAGAGCGACGTCACCCTGCTGGCGTGCATCAAGTGCGGCACTGACTTCTCGTACGAAGGTGAGGCGCCCGACTCGCCGCGCTGCCCCAAGTGCGGGGGCACCGTTTTCCGCAGCTTCTCCGACCACCGGGGTGACGAGGCGGCCGACGACTTTCGGGAGAGCACCGGGCGGGAGACCGAGCCGGGGTCGCCCTCGTCCGAGGCGGGGCCGGGGGATGTATCGGATCTGAAGAACTTTTGAGGGGCATGACTGAAGCGATCTTCACCGGCTCGGGGGTGGCGCTGGTCACCCCCTTTACGAAGGACGGCCGGCTCGACGAAGCCGTGCTCCGTGAGTTGGTCGGCTTTCACCGGCGAGAGGGCAGCGACGCCCTGGTGGTGTGCGGGAGCACGGGAGAGGCGGCCACCATGTCGCCCGACGAACAGAGGCGAGCCGTGGAGGTGGTAGCCGGGGAGAACGGGGGCGCCGTGCCCGTGGTGGCCGGGGTGGGAGGTAGCGACACGGCGGTGGCCAGGAGCGTGGCCCGGGGTGCCCGCGAGGCCGGGGCCGACGCCCTGCTGGTGGCGCCACCCCCTTACAACAAGCCGTCCCAGGACGGCATGATCGCCCACTTTCGCGCCATCATGGACGAAGCGGACCTGCCCACCATCCTCTACAACGTGCCCGGCCGGACCGCCTGCAACCTGCTCCCCGAGACGGTCGAGCGCCTCGCCCGTGACGAGCGGGTAAGAGGGGTCAAGGAGGCGAGCGGCGACGTTTCCCAGGTGGCGGAGTTGGCCCGCCGGGTGGGCGCTCGAGTGACCCTCTACTCGGGCAACGACGACCAGATCGTGCCCCTGCTGGCGCTGGGCGGCAAGGGAGTGATCTCGGTGCTGGCCAACCTCGCCCCGGCGGACACTTCGCGCATGGTGCACGCCTTCCTGGAGGGAGAGGTAGACGAGGCGCTCGACCTCCAGCTCCACTACCTGCCCCTGATCCAACTCCTCTTCTCCGAACCCAACCCGGTACCCGTAAAGGCCGGCGTGGCCGCCCTCGGGTTCCAGACCGGGGAGCCGCGCCTGCCCCTCCTGCCGGTCACCAGCGGGGGGCGGGAGCGGCTGCTCGCGGCGATGCGCGAAGCCGGCTTACCGGTGCGCGGCTGAGCGTGGCGAAGCCGGTCAAGCTCTTCCTGAGCGGGGCCACTGGCCGGATGGGTCGGGCGGTGGCCCGGCTGGCCAACGAAGACCCCGACTTCGAGGTGGCCGGGGGCATCGGCCACGGCTCCGCGCCCGGCTTTCCCCTGTTCCCTGACGCCGAGGCGGCCGGGGAGCTCCTGTCGGCCGCGGACGCGGTCATAGACTTCTCTTCCCCCGAACTCCTGGCCGGCCTCCTGGACCGGCACTCCCGAACTCTGGCGGGGAAGGCCCTTGCCGTGGGCACCACCGGACTCGGCGAGGAGTTGGAAGACCGGCTGCGCGCCCAAGCCGAGAGTTCGGCGGTTCTGGCGTCGGCCAACTTCAGCCCCGGGGTGAGCGTCCTGCTAGCCCTGGTACGCCACGCCAGCGGCGGCTTGGGAGACGGCTACCGGGTGGAGATCGTGGAGGCCCACCACCGGGGCAAGACCGACGCCCCCAGCGGCACAGCGCTGCTCCTGGGCCGGGCGGTGAGCGAGGGTGGCGGGCGGCAGCGCGAAGAGACCGGCTTTCACTCCTTGCGCGGGGGTGGTGTCATCGGCGAGCACCGGGTCTTCTTTCTGGGAGAGAGGGAGCGGCTCGAGCTGGCCCATGTGGCCTCGGACCGGGACCTCTTCGCCGAGGGAGCGCTGCGGGCGGCGAAGTGGCTGGCGGCAAAACCGGCGGGTTGGTACCGGATGGAGGAGGTGTTGGGAGTGAGCTAGCCCCTCGCTGGGCACTCTTCGCTTCGTTACATTTCCCACCGTCGTTCACGCGCGGGGAACCGTGTCCCCCGCGCCAGCCAAGAGAGCAAGCGCATGGACTGGATCATCGCCCTCAACCCCGGGCTGTTGGGACGGCTGCTGCTCGCCTCGGTGCTGGGTGGAGTAATCGGGCTGGAGCGGGAGCTCTCCGGCAAGCCGGCGGGTCTGCGCACCAACCTTCTCATCTGCGTGGGGGCCGCGCTGCTCACCGAGCTATCCATCTCGGTGGCCGACCACGCCAACCTGCGCAACCTGGAGTCGGGCACGGTTTTCCGCGCCGACCCCGCGCGCATCGCCGCCCAGATAGTCTCGGGCATCGGCTTCCTGGGCGCCGGGACCATCCTCCAGGCGCGCGGCAATGTGCTGGGGCTCACCACCGCGGCCACCATCTGGGTGGTGGCCGCCATCGGCATGGCGGTGGGCGCGCGGGAGTACCTCACCGCCATCGGGGCCACCGCGATCGTATTTTTTGCTCTGCGCACGCTGTCTCGCATCGAGGGGTTCGTGCTCCGGCGCCGGGGCGAGCGCCGCTACCTGGTCCGGACCCATCCCAAGCGCGACCTGGTCGAAGAGGTGGAAAAGCTGATCCGCGACCAGGGGCTCACTGTGGACACGGCGTCGGTCGAAAAGCAGGAGCAGGCGTATGAGGTCTCTTTCGACGTGTCGGGCCCGCTCGCCGCACACCGGGCGGTGTTCCGGGAGGTGTCCGAGCACGCGGGGGTAGTGCGCATCACCAGGGTACTGTAACGGGGTGAGCCGCAAGCTCGTCCTGGACATGCTCGACCAGCGCCCGGTCTGGGGCATGCCGGAGTGGGTGGCCGGGCGCCTGCGAGAGGCCCTCCCGCGGGATTGGGTGCTGGAGGTGGTGCGGGTCCCGGCCGACGGACGGGGGGATGGGGACGGCCCTTCGGCCGAGGCCCTGGACGCGGTCCGGGGGGCCGAGGTATACGTCGGTTTCGGGGTACCGGCCCCTATTCTGGAACGGGGCAAGGGTACCCTCCGCTGGGTCCACTCGGGTACCGCCGGGGTGGGCACCTCTCTGCACCAGGAGATGCGCAGCGCGGACATCCTCTTCACCAACTCGGCGGGAGTACACGCCGCCCCCATCGCCGAGACGGTGATCGGCGTGATGCTTCACTTCGCGCGCGGCTTCGACTTCGCCGTCCGGGCGCAGCGACGGGGCGAGTGGGACCCTTCCCCCTTTGAGCAGGCCGGCACCCCGGTGCGGGAGTTCGCGGGCGCCCGGGTGGGGTTGCTGGGGTTGGGGGGCATCGGCCGCGAGGTGGCGTGGAGGGCACTCGCCCTGGGTAGCTCGGTGAGGGCCCTCAAGCGGCGGCCGGGAGGCGGGGTGGAGGGGGTGGAGCTCCTCGCCGGCCCGGACGCCCTCCTCCGGCTGTTAGCCGGGAGCGACTATCTGGTGGTCGCGGCACCGGAAACCGGGGAGACGCGGGGGATGATCGGCCGGGACGAACTGGCCGCGCTCCCGCAGGGGGCCGTGCTCGTCAACGTTTCCCGCGGCCCCCTCGTGGACCAGGCGGCTCTGGCGCGGGCCCTCGCCTCCGGGCGTCTGCGCGGCGCCGGCTTGGACGTGTTCGAGGAAGAGCCGCTCCCGGCTGGTTCGCCGCTCTGGAGCTCGCCCAACCTGCTCATTACCCCGCACGTAGCGGCCGTGTCGCGAGGCTTCTGGCAGCGGGAAGTCGCGCTAATGCTGGAAAATCTGTCCCGTTATCTAAACGGAAAACCGTTACGAAACCAGGTAGACAAGGAAGCCGGTTACTAATGGAAAACATCATCAGGGCGGCGATCCAGCGCGGGGCGAGCGACCTTCACGTCAAGGCGGGCGACGTGTTCAGGGCCCGAGTCAACGGCCAGCTCGTCCCCCTCACCAAGCAGCGGCTAACCCCCGAACAGACGCGGGACATCGCCCTCAAACTGCTGGAGACCGACCGGGCGAGGGACAAGATCGACGAGCTCACCGACCACGACTGCTCATGGGGGCTCCCGGGGGTGGGCCGCTTTCGGGTGAACATCCTGCGCCAGCGGGGGAGTTTCATGATCGTCATGAGGGTGATCCCCATCGAGATCCCCACCCTCGACGACCTGGGGTTGCCGCCCGTAGTCTCGGACATCGCCTCCCTAGAGCGAGGGCTGGTCCTGGTCACCGGCGTGACCGGCTCGGGCAAGAGCACCACCCAGGCGGCCATGCTCGGTTATATGAACCAGCACATGCGCCGCCACATCGTGACGCTCGAAAACCCTATCGAGTTCCTGCACCGGGACAACCAGTGCTCGATCACTCAGCGCGAGGTGACCATCGACACCGAGTCTTTCCGGGTGGGGCTGCGCGCGGCCCTGCGCCAGGACCCGGACGTGCTTCTGATAGGAGAGATGCGCGACACCGAGACCATAGACACCGCGCTCAAGGCGGCCGAGACCGGGCACCTGGTAGTCTCAACGCTACACACCAAGGACGCCACCTCTACCCTCACCCGGCTGGTGGCCGTCTTCCCCCCGCCCGAGCAGCCGATGGTGCGCGTGCGGCTGGCCGAGACGCTGCAGGCGGTCATCTCGCAGCGGCTCCTCCCCCGCAAAGCGCGGAGCGGTCGCGCCTTGGCCGCCGAGGTGATGGTGGTGACCAGCACCATCCGCGACTGCATAGCCAGCTCCGAGCGGGGCGACGAGATACGCGAACTTATCTCCGAGGGTCGCACCCAGTACGGTATGCAGACTTTCGACCAGTCCCTCATGGAGCTGGTCAAGAGCGGTCAGGTGGAGTACGCGGTGGCCAAGGCGGCCGCCACCTCGCCAGCCGACTTCGAACTGCACATGAACGTGCTCTCGGACCGTCCGGAACAGGCGTCTCCAATCGACGCTATTATATAGTATCCGTGGTGTGTTTCGTGCGGAGCGTGATGGCATGATGCCCTATCCTTCCTTGCGGCGCTTGATGGAACGGGAGTGGCTCCTCCCGCTCCTGGTGCTCATCGCCACTTTCCTGGTGCTCGGCCTGCTGGACCGCCAGCAAGCCCGGGAGGCCGAGTCCATGCGCCAGCAAGCCGCGCGCCAAGCCGAGCGCCGGGCCTCCTCACTGGCCGACGCCGTGGGCAATACGGTGAGCAGCCGTATCGGGGCTCTGCGCGCGGCCAAAGTTCAGTTTACCCAGGTCAGCGACTCTGTCTCGGAGCAGCTCTTTGCCGCTGCGGTAGACAGCGCCACCAGTGATCTATCTGGGCTCACCGCCATCTCGGTAATCTATCCGGACGGACGCATCCGGCGCGGCGGCGGGGCTAACGTGGGCCGCTTTGGCGCCGACGTCCGGCGCGACCCGGTGGTGAGGAATCCGTACCGGCGCGCCCTCGCCAGCGGGGAGGTAACGGCCAGCGGGGTGCTCGACTTGCCAGCGGGGCGCCGGGTCTTTGTTTTCGAGCCGGTCGTCCAGCAAGACAGCTCCGCGGTGCTGGTGGCCGAGCTGGACCCGGGCGCCATCCTGCGCGCCGCCACCGCGCGGCTGGACGCCGAGATCTTCCGCGGCTCCTTCTACGCTCTCTACGGCCCGAACAACGAGCAGATCACCGCGGTGCAGGCGCCGTCAGGGTGGTCGGCCATCGAGCACCGGCTGGGCGTGGCCGACACCGAGTGGACCATCCGCTTCGCTTACGAGCCGATCGACGAAGCCGTGGTCGCCCTCAACCGCTTCGTGCGCTGGGTGCTGGGGCTCGCGGTGGGCGTCCTGCTCGCCACCTTTCTCTACACCTTCCGCCGCCAGATCAACGTCCAGAAGGCAGCCATATCCCGGCAACGGGAAGAGATCGTGCGCCGCAAAGCGGCCGAGCGGGAGTCCCGGGGGCGGGCCGACCAGTTGGTGGCCGCCCAGAAGACAGCCCAGCGGCTCTCGACCTCCCTGGACCCGGACGACGTACTGGAACTCTTTCTGGGCGAGGTGGCCGAGGCCTTCGACGCCGAGGTGGCCTCCCTGTACACCTTCGCCGAAGAGGGCGAGGTGATAGTGGGCCGCAAGCGGTTGGTGTTCCGGGACACGGGCGAAGTCGTCGACCGGCTGCGGGCCGAGGACATCGGCCAGGTACGCGCCCCGGTGGAGCTGATGCCCCCGTGGCTAGTCGAGGCGATCTCGAGCGGAAAGCCGTTCGTGAGCGACCTACGCTCGGCCCCCGACCGAGATGCTCCCGCCCGGGTAGCCGGAGTAGAGACCGCCTCGGCCCTGGTGGCGATACCGTTGATGGTGCGCGGACACATAGTGGGAGTGGCCGCGTGGGAGGTCTTCTCCGAGGAGCGGGAGTTCGACCGGGGGGTGATCGGCTTCGCCCAGGCCCTGGCCGCCACCGCGGCCGCCTCCCTGCACACCGCGGAACTGTTCTCCGAGCTGGAGGAGGCCCGGCTCGAGACCCGCGGGCAGGCGGTCCGCCTCTCGGCCATCGTCGAGCAGATGGCCGACGGGGTAGTGGTGGTGGACAAAGAGGGACGGGTGGAGCGCAGCAACCAGGCGGCCCGGGAGCTGTTGGGCGAAGAGCTGTCCGAGGTACGCATGGAAGAGTGGGCGTCTCGCTTTGACCTGGCCACCGCGGATGGCAAGCCGTACCCGATGGCCGACTTCCCCCTGGTCCGGGCCCTCAGGGGCGAGCGGGTCGAGCGGACCGAGTTCGGGGTTAGCTCGCCTTGGGGCGACAGCCGCCAATTCGCGGGCTCGGCCGCCCCCGTCTCGGGCGACGAGGGCCAGATCACGGGCGCGGCGTTGGTCTTCCGCGACGTCTCCGACGAGCGCCAGTACGCCGAGATGTTGCGCCACACCAACCGGCAGCTGCGCGACCAGGCCGACCTCCTGGAGGCGGTCAACCGCCAGCTCCGCGAGGCCACCCAGGCCAAAGACCAGTTCCTGGCGGTGATGAGCCACGAGCTACGCACCCCTATCAACGCGGTGATCGGCTACACCGATCTGCTGGACATGGAGCTAAAGGGTGGGCTCAACCCCGACCAGAAGGCCATGCTGGCACGCATCCGCGAGACCTCGGGCCACCTCCTGGGGCTCATCAACCAGGTACTGGACCTGGCCAAGATAGGGGCCGGACAGCTCGACGTGGTGCTCACCGAGGTAGACGCCGCCCGGGTACTGGACAAGTGCGTCGACCAGCTCTCCCCCCTGGCCGAGGAAAAGGGGCTCGACCTGGTCTTGAAGAAAGGCGTAGGGTGCACGGTCCTGGCCGACGAGACCCGGCTCACCCAGATCGTCCTCAACCTCCTCTCCAACGCCATCAAGTTCACCGACCGGGGAGAGGCGCGGGTGTCGTGCCGGGCGGGCGGCGACCAGGTGGCGGTAAGAGTCGAAGACACCGGGCCCGGTATCCGGGAAGACCAGCGGGAGAAGATCTTCGAGGAGTTCTACCAGTCCGAGAGCGACCTTACCCGCAAGCAGGGAGGGGCCGGACTGGGGCTCCCCATCGCCCGCCGACTGGCCCGCATGATGGGTGGAGAGGTCGAGCTCGAGAGCGACGGCAAGAGCGGCTCGACTTTTACCCTCCGGCTCCCCACTCCCGGCGCGCGGGCGCGGAAAGACGACCAAGCCGAGACCCTCACCATGGTGGCACTGGCCCGCCGCCAGAGGTATCTGGAGAAGTTTTCGGCCGCCGCCAATGGGCGCTTCCGGATGGTCGGTACTAGCGACGCGGCCCGGCTGGGTGCCCTGGCCCGCGAGGAGCGCCCGGCCCTGGTGATTCTCGATACCGGCTCCCCCGAGCACGGGGCGTGGCGGGCGATTTCATCGCTGCGCGGAGACGCCCGTACCGAAGCGGTGCCGGTGACCCTCCTGCTCTGCGACGAGGAGTGCGACCGGGTCTCCGCCCTGGGGCCGATGGCCGTACTTGGCAAGCCGGTGGCGCCGGACCGCATGATGGCTCTGCTCAAGGACAGTAACAGAGACCCGGAGCGGGTGGTCGTAATCGCCTCGCACGACGGCGACCTGCGCCGCATCATGGGTGAGTTTCTGGCCTCGTCGGGGTATCCGGTGCGGGCGGCGGCCGACGGCACCGAGGCGCTCGGGGCGCTCCGCTCCGAGAAGTCGTGCGCCGTCATCGTGGACCTGATGATGCCGGACGGCGACGGGCTGGCCACGGTGGTCCAGCTGCGCGCCGACCAGCGCCTGCGCCAGGTGCCGCTCATCGCCCTGATCCCCCGCGAGCTCTCGCCCGCCGAGATGGAGGCGATGCAGCACTCCGCGGACGCTGCCCTGCGCCGGAGCTCCGGGTATTTCCGGCCGTTGCGAGAAGTGTTGGCGGAGCTGCTACCGCAAGCAGAGCCAGCCACGGCGAGGTAAGGGCGCGCTACCGCAGCCCGGGGCTTGGCGGAGTTGCCGCAAAAGGTTACTTTTTCACCTCCGTTCACGGAGTCAACCAGGGCAAGGAGAGAGATGGCCGAAGAGGCGGCGGCACCCGAGGAAGGCAAATACGTTTACTGCATCATCAAGCACTCCGGTTCCAAGGAGTTCGGCGGTATCGGCATCGGAGAGTCGAGCAGCCGTGTCTTTACGGTCAACCACGGCGACCTAGCGGCGGTGGTGAGCGACTCTCCCATCCGCCTCTACGACCCCACCCGCGAGAACGTCTTGGCTCACGAATTCGTCAACGAGACGGTGATGCGCGACCACACCGTCATCCCCATGAGCTTCGGGACCCTCTTCCGCACCGAGGAAGACATCGTCGAACTGCTCAAATCGACCTACCAGGCGTTCGAGGACGTGCTGGACAAAATGGAGGACAAGATCGAGTTCGGACTCAAGGTGCTGTGGGACCGGGAAAGCGTAATCGACGAGATAGAGAAGGAGAACGAGGAGATTTCGCAGCTCAAGTCCGAGATCAACGATAACGCGCAAAGCTCTACCTACTTCGCCCGCATGCAGCTAGGACGCATGCTCGAGTCAGCGCTCGAGGAAACCGGCAACGGCTACGTGCGCGACATCCATGAGCAGCTCAAACCCACCGCGGTGGCGTCGCGTTCTAACAAACCGATCGGCGACCGGATGATCCTCAACGCCGCTTTCCTGGTCGAGCGCGACCAGGAGAAATCGTTCGACGACCAGGTCAAAGCCACTTCCAAGAAGTACGATGGGCTGCTCACCTTCAAGTACACCGGGCCGTGGCCGCCGTACAACTTCGTGAACATCAAGCTCAAGCTGGAAAGGGCTTCCGGGTAAGGCCGGCAGCCACCTCCCATGGGCCTGCTCAAACACCTTCTCTTCTGGCCGGTTACCGGCCCCAATTTCTTGGCCGATTTCTCCCTCCGTAAGGTTCACGACGCGGTCAAGAAGGAGCTGACCGAAGACCAGTCGGTCAAGGAAGATCTGCTCGCCCTCCAGATGGAGATGGAGTTGGGCGAGATCGACGAGCAGGAGTATGCCCGGCGCGAAGCCGGGCTGATGCGCCGGCTACGGGAGGTGCGCGAGTGGCGCGAGGAGTTCGGCATGGGCACTTCGGGCGGTCCGGTCCGGGTGGCGCGGGACGAACACCCGGATGAAGGGCAGGCCGGGCGGGTTGGCGGCGCCGGCGCCGAGATCGACCTGGGGTGGGAGTAGGGCTACTCGAAGTCATCGGGCCCGGACCACGTTGGACGTTTGTGGGAGGCAAGGGTGGGGTGGGCAAGAGTACGGTGGCCGCGGCGCTGGCCCTTTCCCTGGCCGAACAGGGCGAGCGAACCGCGGTTATCTCGGTGGATCCGGCCCACTCCCTGGGCGACGTACTGGACGCCCCTCTCTCCGGCCGGCCGGCCGCCGTACCCGGCGCCTCCGGGCTGTACGCCGCCGAGCTAGACGCGGCGGGCGAGCGAGCTCGGCTGATGGAAGAGTGGCGCACCCCCCTGCGCCAGATCGTGGACCGTGGCACCTATCTCTCGTCGCACGAGGTGGAGGAGCTGCTGGGGCTGGCCGTCCCCGGCCTAGACGAAGCCGCGGCCATGCTCCGGCTCCTTACCCTGGACCGGGAGTTACAGCACCTCCGCCGGGTGGTGGTGGACACCGCGCCCACCGGCCACACCTTACGGCTGCTCCGGCTCCCGGCCGCAGCCGGGGGATGGCTCAGGCCCCTTCACGCCATGCACGAGAAGCACCGCCAGGTGGCCGAACAGCTCTCCGGCCGCCTCCTCGACGACGAAGAAAGTCACTTTCTGGAGGAGCTGGAGGCGGATCGCCAGCGGCTGGCCGAGCTACTCACCGACGCCGGCCGGCTCCGTTTCGTCATGGTGACCACGCCAGAAGCGATGGTCCAAGCCGAGACCGAACGGTACCGGCGCGCCCTGCGCGCCGAGGGCGTACCTTTGGGCGGCGTGATCGTCAACCGGGCGGAGCCGGGCGCTTCTTCTCCGCAGAGCTCGGGCGAGCCGGTGGCGTTCGCGCCGGTGCTAGCGGACGACCCGGTCGGCTTGCAGGCGCTGCGGCGCTTCGCGAGCGCGGCGGCCCCACACCCCCCCCCGACCCAACCGCCCGCTCCCGGCGGGGAGACGCCGCCTGGTGAGAGGTACTTGCCGCCGGCCGGCCGGCGGCTCTACCTGGTGGCCGGCAAGGGCGGAGTGGGCAAGAGTACCACCGCCGGAGCGCTGGCGGCGTGGCTGGCGTCGGAAGGGCCGGGCGCGCTCCTCCTCGGTATCGATCCGGCGGGCTCTCTGGGCGACCTGTTCGGAGTCGAGGTGAGTGCCGAGCCGGTAGCTGCGGCCGGCTTACCCCGGCTGCAGCTGCGAGAGTTGGAGCCGGGAAAGGCGTGGAAGCGCTTTCGGGAGCGGTACCGGGATCAGATCGACTCCCTCTTCGAGGGCGTGCTCGGGCCGGGGCTCGCGGCCGAATCGGACCGGCGCGTAATGGCCGAGCTGGTGGAGCTGGCCCCGCCCGGACTGGACGAGATAATGGCGCTGGTCGAGGTTCTGGAACTGCTCCAAAATGAAAACCGGGCGGTGGTGCTGGACACGCCTCCCACCGGGCACCTGCTCAGCTTCCTGGAGACTCCCGGGGTGGCGCTGGAGTGGTGTCACGCCCTGCTGCGCGTCCTGCTCCGCTACCGGGAAGCCACCGGGCTGGGCGAACCCGCCCAAGAGATCCTGGGCGCGGCCCGCCGGCTCGGTGGTCTACGAGAGCTGCTCGCCGACCCGGAGCGGGTAGCCGTTCTGGTGGTGGCCCTCCCCGAGCGGCTCAGCGTGCCCGAGACGAGGCGTCTGCTGGTGCGGCTACGAGAGCTCCGCTACCGCCCCGACGCTCTGATCGTGAACCGGCTCCGCGCGGCCGACGAGGGGCCTATAATGCAGGAGCTGAAAGGACTCCAGGGAGTAGACGCACGGGTGGTAGCGCCCGATATGGGGGAGCGGCCGCGCGGCGTGGAGGCGCTGCTGGAGCTCGCCGCCTCGTGGCGGCGGATGGAGTAGGCGCGTGCGAGATTTGCCGGCTACTCTTACCTTGTGGGTATGGCCGACACACTGGTGTATCTGTACGGCGCCGTAAGCGCTTCAGCCGACACCCCCTCGACCGGCGTCGAGGGGGTGGGAAAGAGTGCGGTTTGGCTGCTCCCCGCCCCGCCCGTGGCGGGCGTGGTGAGCGAGGTCGCGGCCGCTGCCTTCTCGACCGAGGCCCTGGACCGGAGAACACAAGAGTTGGAGTGGATGGCCGAGCAGGGGGCGGCGCACGAACGGGTTCTCCTCTGGTTTGCCGACCGGGGGCCAGTGGTCCCTTTCGCCCCCTTCTCCCTGCACGCCGACCGGGAGCGGGCGCGCGAGCGGCTACAAAGCGAGGGAGAGGGGTTGGCCAGGGTGCTAGACCGGCTGGCCGGGAAGCGGGAGTGGGGGGTGCGGCTCTGGCGCGACGACGCCGTCGCCAAAGCTGGGCTCGGCAGCACTTCCGGGGAGGTGGCGGCGCTCGACCGGGAGATGGAAGACGCCGCGCCGGGCCGCCGCTTTCTGCTGGAAAGGAAACGGAGCAAGCTGCAAGAGCGGGAGTTGGGAGCAGCCACCCGCGAGCTGGCCGAGGGCGTGTACGCGGCCCTCTCTAGGGAGGCCGCGGGCGCGGCGCGGCGCGCCATCCCCCCCCTCAAGAAAGCGGGCCGGCGGGTGGTGCTCGACGCCTGCTTCCTGGTGTCAGAGGAAGGGTTCGAGCACTTTCGCGAGAAGGTGGGCGAGGAGCGACGCCGTCTGCGGGGGCGCGGCTTCGAGGTCGACTTCACCGGTCCGTGGCCGCCCTATCACTTCGCGGGCCAGGGTGACTGAGGCCGACGAAGCGCCGGGCGAGTGGGAGCTGGCCGAGCCCGAGGAGCCCCACTCACTGGCCGACCTGGTCAGCGGCGTGCTAGACCGGGGAGTGGTCGTAAGCGGAGACGTTACCGTATCCCTGGCCGGGGTAGATCTGGTGTACCTGGGACTCAAGTCAGTGCTCACCTCGGTGGCCAGCGCCCGCGAACGCGGGGCCGGAGCGGGTCCCGCGGCGGCTATTCCGGAGACCACACCACAGCGGCGGGGGGCGGGCCAGCCAGCGGCTCCTCTCCAGCCGGAGCGGGAAGAGCTTGCCGCCAGCGGAGAGACGGCCGGGGCCGGCACCCTTTCCGAGGTGGCGCTCCAGGAGCTGGCCGAGAACCTTCCCGACCGGCTCGACATCGACCCCGACGAGGTCCGCCGCGACCTGGCCCGGCTTGTGCTAACCATCGTGGAGTTGTTGCGCCAAGTCGTTGAACACCAGGCGGTTCAGCGCATGGATGACGAAGCGCTGCCGGCCGCGCGGGTGGAGAAGATGGGGCTGGCCCTTCTCCGTCTGGAGGAGACCATGCACGAGCTGAGGGAAATCTTCGGGCTTGCGGCCGAAGAGCTACAGATCGATCTTGGACCACTCGGCAAGGTGGTGTCGTGAGACCTCGTAACCAGGAGAGCCGTGGCTGAACCGTATCCGGTGTCCCCATCCCGGCCGCAAGGGCTGGTGGATATCCTCGACCGCGTGCTCGACAAGGGGTTGGTGGTGGCGGGAGACGTGAAGATCAACCTCGCCAACGTGGAGCTGCTCACCATCCGGGTGCGGCTGTTAGTATGCTCGATCGACAAGGCCGAGCAGATCGGGCTGGACTGGTGGAAGCGGGACCCGGCCTTCTCGGGGGCGCCACAGGCCGATGCCCTGCCCGGCCAGGTCGAGTTGGAAGAACGCATCCAATCTCTGGAGCGCCGCCTGGAAGCTAGCGAGCGGAGCAAGAAGCGAGTACCCCGCCGGACCTCCGGCGGGGCCAAGAAAAAGGGTTGAGGGGGCTAGGTATCGCTGCGATGGTTTACATCAAACGACAGAGGTGATCGATGGCAGTTGAAAGAGCGCCGGGTGGATCTAGCTTGATCGACGTACTCGATCGCGTCCTTGACAAGGGGATCGTGATCGACGCCTACGTCCGTGTCTCCCTGGTCGGTATCGACCTGGTGACGGTGGAGGCGCGGATAGTGGTGGCGTCGATTGACACCTACCTGAAGTACTCCGAGGCGGTGGGCATAACCGGGCCGGGCCGGACGCGCGAGCTGACGTCCGGGAGCTCCTCGGCGGAGCTGGACCGCGTGGTCGCCGAGAACGAGGAGCTAAAGAAAAAGCTCGAGTCCCTTGAGCTAAAATCCACCAGTTGAGCAGTTGGCTTCCGTCTCTTCGGACCCGGCCAAGGCGTTAGACCTGGTCACCCGCGTGCAGGCCGCTTCCGACCTGGCGGCGGGCGTGGCCGCGGTCATGGACGCGGTACTCGCCCCGCGCGGGGTGCGGCGGGCCGCCGCCGTGATCGAACGGAAGGGCCGCTTGGAGGTAGTCAAGGGGGTGGGGTGGGGCGAGGAGTCCGTGACCGAGCCCGATGACATTCCGCCCAGAGTGGAGCAGGTAGTGAGCGAGTGTCTGGGCCCGTACGGTGCCGAAGGGGTGGTAATACCCGATGCGACCGGCAGAGCGTTCGGGATGGAACGTTACACGGTACTCCCGTTACCCGCCGCCGGAGAGGAAAAGAGCTGCTTCGGGGCACTCGTCTTTGACCCCGGCACGACCCCGGCCGAGGTGTGGCGGAGCGAGACGGCCGGACTCATCCAGGTGGCCGGACCAGCCCTGCACCGGCTAGCTGAAATCGAGTCGCTGGCAGTTACCTCCCGCCAGCTCGACCGCCAGCGGGAGCTACTCACCTCCCTGGTCAACGCGCTGCCCGACCCGGTCCTGATTACCGATCAGGAGAGCAACGTCTTACTCGAGAACCTCCGCGCCGAAACTCTCTTCACCTCCGAGGATTCCGATAGCGGCGGCCGCCGCCGCGCGGTCGAGGTCAACAACCTCCTCTTCTCCTCTTTTCTGAGCCGGTTAGAGCTGGGGGGCGATGAGGAGCGCGCCCGCGAGCTCAACCTGGTGGACCCGAACGAGGGAGGCGACCTCCTCTTCGAAGTCCTCTCTACCCCCCTTCCCTCTTCCCTACTCGGCGAGGAGGGGGCCACCGTGGCCGTGCTCCGCAACGTGACCGACCTGAAGTTGGCGGTCACCGAGCTGGAACAGCAGTTCAAGCGGGCCCGCCAGGCCGAGCTCCTCTCCCGCAGGGAGCGCGACCGGCTCAACCTGATCCTGGGCAACGTGGGCGACCCCATCCTGGTCACCGACGGCGGTTCCAACATCGTGCTCATGAACCGGGAGGCGGAGCGACTCTTTGAGGCGCAGGACGAAGACCCCCGCTCGAATAGGCGCCGGAGCGTGCGCGCCAACGACACCAAATTCACTTCCCTGATCTCGGAGTTCGCCCTCAGCACCGGGCAGACCCAGAGCGTGGAGCTCGACTTCGCCGACCCCGAGACCTCCAACTCTATCCCCATGGAGCTGGTGTCCGGCAAGATTCTGAATGAACGGGAAGAGACCACGGCCATCGTATCGATCATCCACGATCGGACCAAGGCGGTGGAGAACGAACGGCTGGCCAGTGAACTGGGCGAGCTGAACGAAGACCTGGAAAACCGCGTGCAGGGGGCCACCAGCGAACTGGAGGAGCGCAACCGCCAACTCGAGTGGCAGAGCGTGGAGTTGGCTCGAGCCTACCGGCTCAAGTCCGAGTTCCTGGCTAGTATGAGCCACGAACTGCGCACCCCCATCAACGCCCTGCTCGGCTACACCTCGCTCATGCGGGACGAGATTTACGGCGAGCTCAACGACCGGCAGGGCGAGGCGCTAGAGCGTATGTACGGCGCCAGCCAGCACCTCCTGGAGCTGGTCAGCGACATTCTGGACCTGGCCAAGATAGAGGCGGGAAAGATGCCGGTCCACGTGGAGCAGGTGCAGCTGGACGCCCTGGTGCGGGAGCTGTCCGAAACCATCGAGCCGATGATCCACCGCAAGAAGCTCGAGTACACCGTCGAGATCGGCGGCGACGTGCCCGCCCTGGAGACCGACCGGACCAAAGTCAAGCAGATTCTCCTCAACCTTCTCTCCAACGCCGTCAAGTTCACCCCAGAGGGAAAGATTTCAGTGGGCGCCCGGCCCGACGGAGACGAAGCGGTAGAGATCACTGTCTCGGACACCGGCATCGGTATCTCAGAGCAAAACCGTGACAAGATCTTCGAAGATTTCCGGCAAGTGGACCAGTCCTCTACCCGCGAGTACGGCGGTACCGGGCTGGGACTCTCCATCACCAAGAAGCTGCTCGAGCTCCTGGACGGCACCATCTGGGTGGAGTCCGAGGAGGGCAAGGGGTCCACCTTCTTCGTCCGGCTCCCCCTCAAGAGCGAAGAAATCGCCCTGGACGACGACGACGTGATCCAGCTGGTCGGCGGGGACGAGCCGCCGGTGGTGGGGTCGCGGCGTGTTGACTCCCCGCGCGCCTCCGGGTAGATTCACCCTCAGGAACCTCGAGCAACGGTCCCGCCTGTACCGGTAGGGGCCGCTTTTTTGTGACCGTACTTTCATGCCTGAGAAAACACGCTGCACCGTGGTGGTGGGAGCCCAGTGGGGCGACGAGGGCAAAGGCAAGATCGTGGACGTGCTGGCCGAGCAGGCCGACCTGGTGGCCCGCTACCAGGGGGGCGCCAACGCCGGACACACCGTGCACGTGGGCAAGGAGGAGTTTATCCTGCACCAGATCCCCTCCGGCATCCTCCACCCCGGGTGCCACTGCTTGCTCGGTAACGGTGTGGTGCTGGACCCCTTCCAGTTTTTCGAGGAGTTAGACGCCCTGGAAGGGCGCGGCGTCGACTGTTCCGGACGCCTCGGGGTCAGCGCCCGCGCGCATCTGCTGCTGGAGTATCACAAAGTTCTGGACCTCGCCTCCGAAGAGAGCCGGGGAGAGGGTAAGATCGGTACCACCGGCAAGGGTATCGGCCCCGCTTACGAGGACAAGGTGGCGCGACGGGGGCTGCGGGTGGCCGACCTGGCCGACGCCGGGCGCGTCTCCGACGCCGTGCGCCGGGGGGTGGCCCGCGCCAACCGGATGGCGAACGGCGAGAGAGTGGACGCCGACGGCGTGGTGGACCGGGTGCTGGCACTGCGGGAGCGGCTGCTCCGGTTGGCGGTGGACGCCGGACGGGTTGTCCACGAGCGGCTGCAGCGGGGCGAGCGGGTTCTCCTGGAGGGAGCGCAAGGTGCGCTCCTGGACGTGGATCACGGTACCTACCCTTATGTGACCTCGTCGAGCACCACCGCGGGAGGAGCAGCGCTCGGCGTGGGCGTCGGCCCCACCGCCGTCGGCGAGGTGATAGGAGTGGTCAAGGCGTACACCACCCGGGTAGGAGAGGGGCCCCTGCCCACCGAACTAGACTCCCCGCTGCAGGAGGAGTTTCGGGAGCGGGCCGGGGAGTTCGGCGCCACCACGGGCCGGCCGCGCAGGTGCGGGTGGTTCGACGCGGTGGTGGTACGCTACGCCGCGCGGGTGAACGGCCTCACTTCCCTGGCGGTAACCAAGTTGGACATCCTCGACACCCTGGCTGAGATCGAGGTGGCGGTGGGGTACGAGCTAGACGGTGAGGTGACCGGCGACTTTCCAGCCGACCTGGCGGCGCTGGAGAGGGCCCGGCCCGTATACCAGACCGTGCCGGGGTGGCAGACGTCGTCGGCGGGGGCGCGGAGCTGGGACGAGCTGCCCGCCCAGGCGCGGGGTTATCTGAGTTGGCTGGAGGAGCTCACCGGCGTACCCGTGGAGTGGGTGTCGGTGGGCACCCGGCGCGACCAAATCGTGAATGTTCGCGGAGCGCGGTAACCCGGCCGGCGAGATCGTGAACCCGGACTGGCGTGTCTTCAAGGGGCACGGGCTGGGTAACGACTACCTGGCCGTGAACGGTGCCGAGCTCGCGAGCGACCGGTACCCCGAGTTAGCCCGGCTCCTCTGCGACCGGAACCGGGGCGTCGGTTCGGACGGACTGCTAGTACTCACCCCGTCGCGGAAAGCCGACTTCGGGGTGCGCATACTGAACCCCGACGGCTCCGAGGCCGAAAAGAGCGGTAACGGTTTGCGCGTCCTTGCCTGCTACCTAGAAACTTCTGGTAAGCTATCCGGCCGCTCGAGTTTCACGGTTGAAACGGCGTCCGGGGTAGTCCAAGTCGAGGTACTGGAAGAGCGGGACTTTGTACTGGAGGTGGCGGTAGAGATGGGGAGCGCCTCTTTCCGGCCCGAAGACGTGGGACTCGCCGCTCCTTGGTGCCGGCTAGAGGTAGGGGAAGAGGTAGTGGAGTTCACGCCGATTTCGGTCGGCAATCCGCACTGCGTGGTGTTCGAGGATCGGTTAGACCGGTCGCGCTTCCTCCGGCTGGCTCCGGAGCTAAGCACCCATGCTAGCTTCGGGAACGGGGTGAACGTCCAGTTTGCCGTTGCGGCCCGATCCAAGCTGGAGGCGTGGGTGTGGGAGAGGGGGGCGGGAGAGACGCTGGCTTCGGGCTCCAGCGCGTGCGCCGTGGCGGCCGCCGCGGTCCGGCGTGGCGAGCTAGCAAGCGGCGAGATCGAAGTCCGCATGCCCGGCGGCACTCTGCTGGTGACCGTACGGCCAGATTGGTCGCTGCGGCTTCGTGGACCGGTGGAGCCGGTGGGGTGGTTCGAGCCGGCTCCGGCGCTCCTCGCCCCGCTAGCCAGCGGACTGCTCGCTAGCGGTGGCGACCAGCCTCAGGGGGGAAGTGCAGCTCCGACGCCAACTCCCCGCCCAGCAGGATGACCATCGCGGCAAGGTAGAGCCAGAGGAGTAGCACGATGATAGTACCGAGGATGCCGTAGCTTTGGCTGTAGGACGCGAAGTTGGCGATGTAAAGCCGGAAGAGAGCGGTGGCCCCCACCCAGAGGGCCGCCGCGAGCAGGGCCCCGATAAGGCAGTTCAGCCCCTCCCGGCTCTCCGCTTGGGCGGGCAGCACGTAGTAACTGATCCAAAAGGCACCCACCACCAGCAAGAGGGCGAGGGGCCACTGGGCCACGCTCCACGCCGCCCCGGCCACCCCCCAGAAGTCGACGGCGCCCGCTAGCGCCGGCCCGGCCAGCAGGAGAACGCTGCCGCTCAGAAAAAGCACCGCGCACACCACCATCACTCCCAGAGACAGGACCCGCTGCTTGATCCAGGGCCTGGGCACCCGGACCTCATAGGCGCGCTCGAGCGACTTGGCCAGGGCCATGAACGCGGTGGAACCCGCCCACAATGCCAGCAGGAGTCCGATGGAGAGAGGTCCCGGCGCGCGCTGGTTCACCACCTGGTCGATGAAACCCGCTACCAAACCCGAGGCCTGCTCCGGGAGACCGGTACGCATCCGCTCGGTGAGGGTCGCCGCCACCTCGGGACCCCCGAAGTAGCCGGTGATGGCGAACAGGGCCATCAGGCCGGGCGGCAGGGAAAGAAAAGCAAAGTAGGCGAGCTTGGCCGCCTCTCCGGGCACGTCGTGGTCGACGAAATTGCGCGCCACTCGCTTCCACAAGGGCGGCGCCGCGCCGGTCCCGCGGCCTGGATCGTTCATCCTACACCGAACCCGCTTTCTTCCTCGCTCTTCTCCCGGTACCTCTCCATCGACGAGGTGATCAGCTCGAGCGCCTTCTCCCGGTCTTCCCACCCCAGCGTTTCTACCCGTCCCCCCTCCAGGTCCTTGTAGACGGCGAAGAAGTGCTCCACCTCGCGCAGAAAGTGGTCCGGCACGTCCGAGAGGAGCCGGTGTCCCTGGTAGAATGGGTCGGCCACGGGCACGCAGAGCACCTTCTGGTCCATCTCGTCCCTGTCCTTCATATGGAAGAGACCGACCGGGCGGGCCGCCAATCGGCACCCCGCGAAGGTAGGCACGGTGGTCATTACCAGGGCGTCGAGGGGGTCGTGGTCCTCGGCCAGGGTGCGGGGAAAAAAGCCGTAATCGCCCGGGTAGTGCATGGCGCTGTAAAGCACCCGGTCGAGCCGGAAGAGCCCGGACTCTTTGTCCAATTCGTACTTGTTCCGGCTCCCGCGCGGGATCTCGACCACCACCGTCATCTCTTGCGGGGGGTCGCGGCCCGGGTCTAAGTCGTGCCAGGGGTGGATCATAGAGAAAAGCTCATGAGTCAGACGCAGAGTTTACCACGGTTTACTTGCCCGGCGAGAAGTTTTCACGCAAGATGCGGGCGTACTCCGGCCCGCTACCGGCTGGCAACTCTGCCCACTGACTCTACCCGTGCTTCTCGGAGCCCACGTATCCACCGCCGGCGGCATGAGGAACGCCCCGCCGCGCGCCGCGGAGATCGGCGCCACCGCTATCCAGATCTTCACCAAACAGCCGAGCCGGTGGGCCGACCCCGTCTTCAAGCCCGGCGACGTGGAGGGCTTTCGTGCCGGGGTCGAGGAGCACGGGATCGGCTTCTGCTCTTCTCACGACTCTTATCTGATCAACCTGGCCACCCCCAACCCGGAGCTCGGCGACCGCTCTCTGGCCGCTTTTACCGCTGAGTTGCGGCGCTCTGCCGAGTTGCGCCTCGACGCCGTGGTAACCCACCCGGGTAACGCCACCGACGGAGACGTGGAGCGGGGGCTGGCCCAGAACGCCGAGCTGGCTGCGCGCGCCATGGAGGAGGTGGGAGGAGGGGTGCGGGTCCTGTTCGAGAACACCGCCGGCACCGGTACTGCGCTCGGCTCCACCTTCGAGGAGTTGGCCGCCATCCTGGAGAAGCTCCCGGAGCGGCTGGTCGGCCGGGCTGGGGTGTGCGTCGACAGCTGCCACCTCTTCGCGGCTGGTTACGACCTGCGCGGCGGTTACGATTCGGTGATTAGGCAGCTCGACCGGGTGATCGGGCTGGAGAGGGTGGGGCTACTTCACATGAACGACTCGAAACACCCGCTCGGGGCCCGCAAAGACCGGCACGCCCACATCGGCGAGGGTACCTTGGGGGAGGAGCCGTTCGCCCGCCTCATGCTAGACCCCCGGCTGGCACACGTTCCCAAAGTGTTGGAGACGCCCAAGGAGGGTGACGCCACGCTCAACGACCGCAAGAACCTGGCTAGGTTACAGGGCTTTCTTCGCAGGGGCTGACGGTGTCTCCACAGCCGAGATTTGACATTTATCGATAAGCTATTATCATCAATCTGCCCCGGTCGCCGGAACCTCTGATCCGGGCAGCGGTACGATTTACTCGATGCGCCAGACCATCCGCACCCCTCTAGCCCGCCTCGCCTCGATAGCCGTTCTCGCCCTGTACCTGGCGGGCGGCACGGCCGTGGTCTGGGTCCACGCCTGGGAGCACGTCCCCGCCGCCGCGCAAGAACCGCTCTCCGCGGACGAGGGCGAGCCGGGCGGCAACCCTTCCGAAGCACCCTCCGACGACCACGCCTGGTGCCCGCTCTGCTCGGCGCTTACCTCCTTAGCCGTCCTCGGGGCCGGTGTCGAAATACCCTTCGTGGCCGAGGCCCCGGCGCCCGCTCTGGCCTGCCCCACACTCGCGCTAGCAGCAACTTCTCCCGCCCCAGTTCGGGCGCGGGCTCCTCCGCTCGCGTAACGGCGCCCGCCCTCCGGGGCGCGGCCTCCAAGCTTCCGGCGTACCGGGCGTCCACAGCGGGCGCTCCGGCGTACCGGGTCGAACTCCGTGCGCAACGAACGTGGCTACCACACTCTTTTGCAGAACACTGGCTATTATTCCCTTGGCGGGGCTCCTGCTACTCCCCGGCTCGGCAGAGGGAGCCGTTCCATCCCCCCGGCCGTTGGCCGCGGCGGGGGCGATCCACGGCGTGCTACTAGACGCCGAGAGCGGGGAGCCGGTTTCCTCGGCGCAGGTCCGCGTCCGGGAGCTGGGCCGCAGCGAGCTGTCGCACGGAGACGGCAGCTTTCACTTTGACCGGCTACCGGCGGGAAGCTTTACCGTGGTGGCCCAACGACTCGGCTACGCCACCGCCGAGCGCGAGGTGACGGTGAGCGATGGCGACACCGTGCGGCTCACTCTGGAGTTGGTGCCCTCGGCCCTTACCCTGGCCGCGGTGGTGGTCACCGGCACCGGCCGCGAGCGGGGAGTGGGCGAAGCGTACCGCCCCACCACCGTACTCGACGGCGCCGGACTGCGGCGCGAGCTCGGCTCCAGCGTCGCCGCCACCCTGGCCGGTGAGCCAGGTATCTCCCAGCGTTACAACGGTCCGGCCGCGTCTCAGCCGGTTATCCGGGGACTGGGCGGAGACCGGGTCCTGGTACTGGAAGACGGCATGAGGACCGGCGACGTCGCCACCACCGGGAGCGACCACGCCGTGACCATAGATCCGCTCACCGCCGAAAGAATCGAGGTGGTGCGCGGCCCGGCGGGGCTCCTGTACGGGAGTAACGCCCTGGGTGGAGTCGTCAACGTGGTGCGGGAAGAGGTTCCGCGCACGCACCCCGAGAAGTTGACCGGCACGGCGAGCTTACAGGGCGAATCGGTGAACCGGGGGATCACGGCAGGTGGGTCGCTGCTAGCCCCGCTGGGGCCGCTGGCGGTCCGCGCCGAGCTGACCGGAAGGTGGGCGGGCGACACGGACACACCGCTCGGGACCCTACCCTCCACCGACATGGACGGGTATAGCGGCGGAGTAGGGGCGAGTTGGGTGAGTGAGTGGGGGTACGCGGGGGTGGCGCTCCGCGACTACTCCCTGGAGTACGGCGTGCCCGGAGAGTTTCGGGGCGAAACTATCCCGGGCGCCCATGCGGGCGGCGTGCGCGTAGACCTGCGCCGCAGCGCTGTCCGGGTGGAGGCCGGACTGTTTTCGGGGGCGGGGCCGTTTACTTCCCTAGAGGTAGACGCCAACTTCGTCCGCTTCGAGCAAGACGAGATCGAGCCGGGCGGCCTCATCGGCACCCAGTTCGGCCAGCTCCTGGGGAGCGGCGACTTGATCGCCAGGCACGAACACGACGCGGGCGGGGTGCGGCTGGAGGGGGCTGCTGGGGTGTGGATGCTGGGCAAGGATTTCCGCGCCGCCGGGAGCAGCACCGGCACCCGTCCGGCCCAACAGTTCGCCCTTGCCGGCTACCTGTTCGAGGAGTTCGGGGTGGGGGCCCTGCGTCTCCAGGCGGGCGCCCGCTACGACTGGACCCGCGTCACCCCGCTCGACACTTCGTCGTCTAGTACTCTCGAGGAGGTGCGACGCCGCGACTTCGGGGCTTTCTCGGGCTCGCTGGCCGGGCTCTACCAACTGTCTGACGGATGGACCGTGGGGGCCAGCGTGGCGCGGGCGTTCCGAACCCCGGCCATAGAGGAACTCTTTTCGGACGGCCCCCACCTGGCCAGCTTCTCCTACCAGCTAGGCAATCCGGACTTGGAGCCCGAGTACGGGCTGGGGGCCGACCTCTTCGTCCGCACCGTCACGAGAGGGTTCAACGCCGAACTCGCCGTCTTCCGGAACCACCTGACCGGTTACATCCACTACCGGCCCACCGGCGAGTTGGACCCCCGCTTCCGGGAGTTCCCGGTCTACCGGGCCGACCAGAGCGACGCCCTCTTCCACGGCGCCGAGGGCCAGCTCCAGTGGGAGCCCGTACGCCACCTGGTCGTACACGGACAAGCCAGCTTCGTACGCGCCCGCCGTCAGGACACGGGCGAACCGCTCCCCGCCATCCCCCCGCTCCACGGCGGCGCCGGTCTCCGCTACGACCGGCCGGGTTGGTTCGCGGGCGTGGAGTGGACCGCAGCCGCCCGCCAAGACCGAGTGGGAGAGTTCGAGGAACCGACCGGCGGCTACCACCTGCTCAGTGCCACGGGCGGGCTCCGTTGGACGCTTTGGGAGCGGCTGCACACGCTGACCTTGGGCGTGGACAACCTGACCGACCGGGTGTGGCGCGACCATCTGTCGCGAATCAAGCTGGTGGCGCCCCAGCCTGGGAGGAGTGTTAAGGTGCTGTACCGAGTGAACTTTTGAGCTGCGCTTCGGAGAGCCCGGAGCGGGAGTAGCAACCCGTGAGAAAAAGGAGGAGCAAGATGCCGAGAACCATTCAAAAGGGTGCTTTTACCCTGCTGGCACCCATCGCCGTGCTATTCGCGGCGTGCGCCAACCCGGTCAACGGAGCAGACGAGGAGTTGGAGCCGGTGGATGTGGTGATCCGTGACTTGAGCGGAAACCTGATCGCCGAGACCCACGGAGATCATTGGGACGTGGAGGGAGAAGGCGGCCACGGTCACGGTCTAGAGCTGGAAGTGGCCGGAGAGTTGGAGGTGCGCGTCTTCTTCGTGGCCGAGGACGGGAGCGAGTTCCAGGTCGAGCACGAGGAAGACGAACTGGTGGTCGAGATCGACGATGCCAGCGTGGCGCGCTACCACGACCACGGAGACCACGGCGACTTCGTGGGAGTCACCGAGGGCGAGACCACGGCGCTGATACTCCTCTGGCACGGAGATTACCCGGACACCGGTCACTCTCACTACCAATCTCCGCCGCTGGAGATCGGGGTGGTCAACCTCCAGTAGAGCCGGTTCCGAACGAAAAGCGAGGAGCCCCCGGCCGCTGGCCGGGGGCTCCTCGCGCGCGCCTGCAACCATCCGCAGCGGCGCCGGTGTCAGTAGACGACTTCGGCCGGCTCTTCGCCTTCCCCCTGCTGGGCGTGTACCGGGCAAGCGCACTCCTCGCACACGGCTTGGTGCCGGAGCCGACCGTTCCACGCCACGCCAGCCGCCAGCAGCACGGCTCCCGCCGCCTTGCCGAGGGATTCGGGGAGTGGTGCCAACAGTTCGAACAGACCCAGCGCCCACACCACCAGCCCCAGGAACACAGGCAACCACACTATCCGACGACCGTGCGCGGGTACGCTCCAGAACAGGAGCACGGCGGAGAGCAAGCCACTCCCCGCCCAGATCCACCAGTCAAACGCGTGCGTTACTCCCAGGGCGGGAGCCGCCAACACCAGCACGGGCGTCGCCAGGCAGTGAACGGCGCACGCCACCGGCGCGGCGCTGGCCCAGAAGTCGGGTGTGCGGATAGAGGTGGAAAGGTTCATGGCGCGCCTCCAGGTTGTCTCGACGACTTAAAGATAATCGAGAATCAATAACCGTCAAGGGGGTAGGAAGGAGGAGGAGCAGCGAAGAGCTGCACGATTTATCAACGGCCTTCGAGGTCGGCCAGCACGGCGGCTGCATGCCCTTTCGGCTTAACCCTTTCGTAGACACGAGAGATCCGGCTGTCCTCTCCGATCACGAAAGTGGTCCGCTCGACCCCCAGGTACACCCTGCCGTACATCGACTTTTCCCGCCACACTCCATACCTCTCAGCCACCCGGTGGTCCTGGTCGGCCAGGAGACGGAAGTTGAGACCGTACTTATCCCGGAAGTTGACCAGCTCCGTGATCGGATCGGGACTCACGCCCAGGACCACGGCGTCTTCGGCCGCGATCTTGGGCAAGGTATCGCGGAATTCGCACGCCTCGATGGTACACCCCGAGGTATCGGCCTTGGGGTAGAAGAAAAGAATCACCCTCTTCCCCCGCAGACCGGAGAGCTTGACCGTGGAACCGTCGTCCGCCCTCAACTCGAAGTCGGGGGCCGGGTCGCCTTCCTTGAGCATCTGGTTACGGGTTGAGGGATGGTTGAGGAGCCGGTGGGCGATCCCGGTCCAGCGGCGCAGGTACGGCGGGATGAACATAGAGAGGTAACGTCGAGCGCACTACGGTTTGGCTCGGGAAAAGGTTCTGCCCTCGACGCTGACCAGAGCGTCCAAACGGATGCGGGTATCGTCGGCCAGGGTCAGGAACTCGGCGTCTCTCTCGGTGAACACGTCTACTATGCGGTCTTGCCGGGTGACCTCGCGCCCCGAGTCGTCCCTATAAACGATCCTCGCTTCGCGCCGCTCCACGGCCAACGCCTCCAGCCGGTCGTGGTCGGCGCAGTCGATAGGTTCGTAGCTACCGTTCATGGTAGCTGCAAAGACTGCACGACGGGTGCCGAGGCGACCCGGAGCAGGGCCTTCTCCCCGATCTCGTGACCCCCATCGAAGGTCACGACCCGCACCCGAAAGCCGTGCTCCTCAAGCTTGCGCGCCTCTTTCCGTGCCCTCTCGGGCGGGAAGGCCGGGTCACCCCTTCCGCTTACCAAGGTGATAATGAGATCAGCCGCTCGAGCTTGCAACGACTCCCGGGCGAGGTCTCGCGGCACCGAGTCGCCCCACAGGACCAGCTCGCCGGGGCGGCTCTCTCCCAGCATGGCCCAGCGGGCCGCGGTAGCCGCCCCCTGGGAAAATCCCAGCCCCACCACCCGGGGCCGCTTCCGCTGCAACGGCTCCAGCAGCCGGTCGTGGAGCAGGTCCAGGTAGTTCACGTAGTCGGTGATCTCGTTTTCACGGTCCTCGCTAGTCATCCAAGTGCCCCCCACCCGCGCGCGGGGGCCGTGGCTGCCATCCGGGTCTCCCAGGTAAAAGCGCGACAGGGCCTCGGGCGCGGCCACCAGGCGCGTGCCGTCGTCGAGGGGTTCAAAGCGCTGGATAAAGTAGCGGGCGAGCTGCCGGTAGCCGTGGCAGACGATCCAGAGCTCGCGGATCTTCCCCGCTGGTTCGCCGAGGAGGGCGTAACGGGCCGTGCGATCGACCCTCAGCTGGTGCTCGCTCACCACCCCGACCTGCCGGTGAAGGTAGGGCTCTTCTCTACCCCCGCCAACCGCAAGGCACACTCCAGCGCGCCCAGTACCGGCGGTACCTCGCTGTGGCGAACCTCCGCGTCGATCTTTGCCCGGATGCTGGCCGCCACGGCTGCGGTTACCCCCCGCTCCTCAAAGAGGCCGCCGTGGAGGGCCACCGGCACCGGACCGCTCCACGGCTCCAGCCGCCCGGCCAGCACCACGGCGTGCAGAGCCAGGTCCCGGACGCCGTTTTCCACCAGGGAGCGGGCCAGGTCGTCTCCCTCCTCGGCCAGCGAGAGGACCAGCGGTGCCAGCGCCGCCACCTCGGCCTTTGACGCGGCGTTGGCCCACGCCGCCAGCCCGACGACGCCGTCCGCTTCGAGCCGGCCTAGGAGTGCGGGCAAGAGCCGGGTCTCTGGCGCCATACCGTCGGCGGACCGGAGCGCCTGCCGCACCGCCCCCAACCCGATGGCGTAGCCGCTTCCCCCGTCTCCCAGAGCCGCCCCCCACCCCCCGCACCTCGCCGTACGCCCGTCTTCCGAGCGGCCGTACACCACCGAGCCCGTACCGGCTATCAGGAGTACGCCTGCGTCGCCTCCGAAAGCGGCGGCCAGCGCCACCTCTCCGTCGCCGATCACCTTGACGTTGCCGGCCAACCCTTCCCTTGCCAGCCCCGCGGCTACCCTGTCCCGCAGCCCGGTACTCCCCGCCCCGGCCAGCCCGGCGCAGAGCGCGACCGCCGGGAGAGAGACCCCGGCCCGGTCCGCCGCCTCCCGCGCCAGAGCCGCTACCTCCCGGACGGTTGTCCCGGGCGCCTTGGGATCAACCAGCCCAGGGCCGCCCAGCAGCCGGTGCAGCACCTTGCCCTCCAGGTCTGCCAGCGCCAGCCGGGTGCGGGTACCCCCACCGTCGACCCCCACCACGAAGCGGTTCATCCGGTTTACCGGTTCGCGGGCGCGAGGGTGGGCGCGAGCGGAGCGGCCAGGGTACTGGTGGGCACCGCGCGCGGCTCGATGCGGCTGCCTTCCCTCCTCACCACGAACGCCTCCATGGCGTAGTATTCGGGGAGTCCGAGCCGGTCTACGAAGCCGGCTGTCTGCTGATTCCTCTCCTCGACTCGCTGCCAGAACTCCCGGTCGTCGAGCCCGGGAAACGGCGCCTTGTCTTTCTGGCTCTGGTGCTTGAAGATGGCCTGGACTTTCAGCTTTAGCTCCTGCTCGGAGAGGGGCACCAGCACGTCGGCCTCGGCCACCATCCACTCCTGCCAAGCACCCCGGTAGTACCAAACCTCGGGTGATTCGCCCCCGTACAGCTCCAAGCCGCGGTGAACCGCCTCCAGACACATGCGGTGGGTTCCGTGCGGGTCGGACAGATCTCCCGCCACGAATACCAACTCCGGCCTCGTCTCCTCCAGGAGGCGTAGCACGAGGTCCACGTCTCTGGCGCCGATGGGGTCCTTTCTGACCTTGCCGGTCTGGTAGAAGGGGAGGTTCAAAAAGCGGGCTTGGCCGGGTTTCATGCCGAAGGTCGCGAGGGCCGAGACCGCTTCGGCCTCCCGGATGACCCTCTTGATGGTCTGGACCTCCGGGGTGTCCACTTCGCCCGGCTGCTTGCCGTCCAGAAACGCTTCGATCTCCCCGATTATCCCCAGCACCGGCCGCCCCTCGACTTCGAAGCTACGCCCGAGCCGGGCGAGAAAGTCCAGGTAGCGCCTAACTTCGTGGTCAAACACCGCTATGTTCCCCGAGGTCTGGTACGCCACCACGATGTCGTTCCCGTTCTGCTGGAGCTTGTTGAGCAGCCCGCCCATGGAGATAACGTCGTCATCGGGGTGGGGTGAGAAGACCGCGATGCGTTTGCCCGCCGGCAGCTTGCTGCGGCCGCGGATTTTGGCGATAAGGGCGTTGAAGACCTCGCCGTTGAGGGGAGCCGCGCTGCCGTACCGGGCCAGCAGAGAGCTGAGGTGGTTCTCCCGGTAGTCCCGGTTCTCGAGCTTGAGGACCGATTTGCCGCTGACTTTGCCGAGCCAGATCACGGCCTCGAGCTCGCGCCGCCGGCTCCACTCCAGCTCTCCCAGCACCCAAGGTGTCTTGACCCGGGTGAGCTCGGCGGCGGCGGCGGGGTCCAGGTAAAAAGTGGCGTTCCCGTGCCGCTGCAGGTAGGTCGCGGCCACGTCGGGGTCGATCTCCCCTTCAACCGCCCGCCGCGAGATGTCGGCTTTGTGCTCTCCGGTGGCTATCAGAGCGATCTCTCGCGCCTCCATGATGGTGGCCACCCCCATGGTGATCGCTTCGGTGGGGACGTTCTCCTCGCCGAAGAAGTCGGAGGCGGCGTCTCGGCGGGTAATAGTGTCCAGAGCTACCAACCGGGTACGCGACTCCACCCCAGAACCCGGCTCGTTGAAGCCGATATGGCCGGTCTTGCCGAGGCCGAGTATCTGGTAATCGATGCCCCCTGCCCGGCGGATCTCGTCCTCATAGGCGCGGCAGTGCTCGCCCACCCGCTCGCGCGGTATGTCGCCCCGGGGGATGTGGACGTTGGCCGGGGGGATGTCGATGTGGTCGAAGAGGTTCTCCCGCATGAACCTGTGATAGCTCTGCAGCCCCTCCGGATTGATAGGGAAGTACTCGTCCAGGTTAAAGGTAACCACCTGGGAGAAGCTCAGCCCCTCCTCGCGGTGGCTGCGGATCAGCTCCCGGTATACGCCGATCGGCGTGCTGCCGGTAGCCAGCCCCAGCACGGCTACTTCTCCCGCCGCCGCCTTCTCGGTGATGATATCGGCCACGCGGCGGGCGATGGCGCGGGCGATCTCGTCGTGTTCGGCGATCACCACCGGGACCAGCTCGGGGTACGGCACGATCAGGCAGGGGAAATGGAAACGGCGCGGGCAGGCACTCAGCCCTCTTCGACCCAGACCGTGTCTTCGATGATGTTCCCGCCCGGCTGGAGGACCTCCACTATGAACGCCCCCGGCGGAAAGGGAGGATCGGCTTGGTGCGTCTCGTCGTAAGGAACCGGTCCGGAGTTGCAGCCCCTTTCATCGACCTGGTACAGGCCGATCGCCGCCAAGCGCAAAGTATCGGCCAACCTCTCGGAGCGGATCTCCAAGAAAGAGTAACAGTCGGAGTCTCCCACCACGCCGGTCAGCCGAACGGGCAGCGGGTCGCCGCTAGCAGTAGTGTCCGGGACCGTAACGCTGTCGGCGGCTAGTACGAATTGGCGCCTAACGTCCAAGCCGGTACTGGTACAGCCAAAAAGTAGCACCAGAACCGTGATCAGCAGCGCAGCCAAAGCTTTCATGACTCCTCATCGCTAGTAGAAGTTGCCATCCGGGTCGGTGTTTTCTCGGCGTCCAGACGCAGCCGTCCAATCCTTCGGCCGCTCATCTCGAGCACCCTAAGGCGTCCCCCCGGAAACTCCACCCGATCGCCCTCCCGGGCGATACGCCCAAGCTTGTGCATGACAAAGCCCGCCACCGTGTTGTGGTCCTCCTCGGGTATCGAGAGTCCGAGCCGGTCGTTCACCTCGGACAGGGGGGCCGCTCCGTCCAACAGGATCTCCCCCGAAGACGCCTCTTCGATCTCGGGGAGCTCCTCCTCGTGCTCGTCCCGGATCTCTCCCACCACTTCTTCCACCAGGTCCTCGATGGTGACGATGCCCGCCGTACCCCCGTACTCGTCTACCACTACGGCCAGGTGAACGCGCTCCCGTTGCATTTCTAACAGGAGTTGCTGGACCGGCTTGCTTTCGGGCACGAAGGCAACCGGCCTAATGAGGCCGGCCAACTCCGAGCTCCCCTTCCGGTCGGCTTTCCACACGTCGCGCGCCACCACCACCCCAACCACTGAATCGACCGAGTCGCGGTACACCGGAAGACGGAAGTGGCCCGACTGGAGCATCACCTCCACCGCTTCGCTCACCTCGGCGGTCTCGGCTAGGGCGGTCACGTCGGGGCGCGGGGTCATCACCTCCTCCGCCACGGTCTCGGAGAGGTCGAAGACGCCGTGGATCATCTCGGCCGGTTCGCCCTCCAGCAGACCGTGCTCGCGGGTCTGGGCCACCAGCATGCGGATCTCCTGGGGGTGGTGGACGCGCTCGGCCGCGGTGGGCGTCCTGAGTCCCAGGGTGCGCAGGAGCAGGTTGGCCGAACCGTTCAGGACCAGGATGAAAGGTCTCAACAGCTTGGAGAAGACGATTAGTGGCCCGGCGCTCCACATACTGGTCCCCTCCGGAAAGAGGAGGGCGAGAGACTTGGGGGCCAGCTCCCCGAGCACGATGTGCAGAAAGGTGATCAAGCCAAAGGCAATGGTCCCGGCCACGGCGTGGCTGGCCACCACGTCCCAGGGAGCGGGGAGTCCGTCAAAGAGCTGGATCAGGATGGTGGCGATGGTGGCCTCGCCCACCCACCCCAGCCCTAGCGAGGAGACGGTGATACCCAACTGAGTGCCGGAGATGTAGTGGTCCAGGTGGTGGATGGCGCCAAGAGCTACTTTGGCGCGCCGGTTGCCGGCGTTGGCAAGGCTGTCCAGGCGGGTACGCCGGGCGCCCACCAGGGAGAACTCGGCGGCCACGAAGAAGCCGTTGGAGAGCACCAAAAACAAGGCCAGCCCCACGCGCCAGACGATATCGCCCACGCTCAGTACAACTTCACCGTTCATCAGAGTTGGTCAATGGTAATGGAGTGGGCGCGGGGGGCCAAAAAACCTTCAAGGCCGCTTGCACTAAAAGAAGACGGGCTCCTGGTACGCCCCGTAAACGCCTTCCAGCGAGTGGCGGATCTCGTACAAGGTTGCGTGGGCGCGGACCGCTTCGAGCATGGCGGGAATCACGTTCTCTTCCCGGCGCGCCGCCTCTTGCAGCGCGGCGAGGGCGCGTTCGACCTCGCCCGGGTCGCGGCTGGCGCGCAGGGCGGCCATCCGCTCGCGCTGCCGCCGCTGGGACTCTTCGCCCACCTTGAGCAAGGGGATCTCCAGCTCTTCTCCCTCCACGGTAAAGTCGTTGACCCCCACGATCACCCGCTCGGCGCCCTCTATCTCGTGCTGCTGGCGCCGGGCCGAACGGGCGATCTCCCGTTGGAAGTAGCCGTTCTCGATGCCCGCTACCACACCACCCAACTGGTCTATCTCGGCAAAGATCTCCCGGGCCTCCTCTTCCAGCCGGTCGGTGAGACGCTCCACGTAGTAGGAGCCGGCCAAGGGATCGATGGTGTTGGAAACTCCGGTCTCGAAGGCGAGGATCTGCTGGGTGCGGAGCGCGATCTGCACCGCTTTCTCGGTGGGTAGGGCGAGCGTCTCGTCCATGGAGTTGGTGTGCAACGACTGGGTGCCCCCCAAGACCGCGGCCATCGCCTGGTACGCCACCCGCACGATGTTGTTCTCGGGTTGCTGGGCCGTGAGGGTGACCCCAGCGGTCTGGGCGTGGGTGCGCAGACGCCAGCTCTCCGGCTTTTTGGCGCCGTACTCCTCGCGCAGGGCACGCGCCCAGATTCGCCTCCCGGCGCGCATCTTTGCCACCTCCTCGAAGAAGTCGTTGTGTACGTCCCAGAAAAAGGAGAGCTGGGGCGCGAAGTCGTCCACCTCGAGCCCCCGTTCCACCCCCCGCTCCACGTACTCAAAGCCGTTTTTCAGCGTGTAGGCGAGCTCCTGCGCGGCCGTGGCACCCGCCTCGCGGATGTGGTAACCGGAGATGGAGATGGGGTTGTACTTGGGGGCGTGCTCGCTGCACCACTCGAACATGTCGATGATGAGCTTGAGCGCGGGTTCGGGGGGGTACACCCAAGCGTGCTGGGCCTGGTACTCCTTGAGGATGTCGTTCTGGACGGTGCCGCGCAGCTTCTCGGGCGGGACTCCCTGCTTCTCGGCCGCCACCACGTAGAAGCAGAAAAGGATGATGGCCGGGCCGTTGATGGTCATGGAAACCGAGACCTGGTCGAGCGGAATGCCGCCGAACAGAGTCTCCATGTCGTCTAGCGAGGAGACGGCGACGCCGCACATGCCCACCTCTCCGAGAGCCCGCTGGTGGTCCGAGTCGTACCCCATCAGGGTGGGAAAATCGAAAGCCACCGAAAGCCCGGTCTGGCCGCGCCCGAGCAGGAACTTGTAGCGCCGGTTGGTCTCTTCCGAAGTACCGAAGCCGGAGAACTGCCGCTTGGTCCAGAGCCGGGTCCGGTACATGGTCCCGTAAGGTCCGCGGGTAAACGGATAGCGGCCCGGAAAGCCGAGTTTGTCCAGGTAGTAAGCGGCCTCGCCGACAGAGGGGTCAGGGCGGTCGAGGGGTGTATAGAGCGGCTCGACCTCACTTCCCGAGACCGAGGTAAAGTTGGCGTCACGGGCAGGCGTGTCCCCAGCTCTCTCTTTCCAGGCGCTGAGCTCGGCGCGGAGACGCTCGATTTCGCGCTCCTGGTGCCCGAGCCGCTCCAGTAGCTCGGTGGAGCTCTGCCCCAAGGTGGTGCTCATGGAATCCTCTTCATCTGCGGCTCACTCACTCCTCTCCGAACACATCCCGTACGATCCGCCCAGCCACCGAGTAAGGGGTCTCGTCGCCCGCCTCCAGAGCGTCGAGCGACCGGCGTAACAGCTCCTCCCCCCCTCCCTGCCGCCACACCCGCTCGCGCAGTGCCCGCTCGACCACCCCCTTCGTCCGTTCAGCGAGCCGGCGCCGGCGCCGCTCGCCGAGGGCGCCGCTCTCTTCCAGATACACCCCATGCCGGTCGAGGGTCGCCAGCAGCTCGCCGGTGCCCTCTCCCGACTGCGCCACGGTCTTGAGAACGGGGATCGCCCACCCCCCCGCCTCCTGCAACGACGCCTTGTGCTCGCGCCGGGCGACCTTGCCCAGCGACCGGAGCGAGACGCCGTGGTGTGCCGCCCCGGCCGGTGCCCGCCGGTCGCCAAGCCGCATATGGAGCGTGACTTCCACCTCTTGCAGTAGCTTGTCGGCGCCCGGCCGGTCGGCCTTGTTGATCGCGAAGAGGTCGGCGATCTCCATCAGCCCCGCCTTCATCGCCTGCACCGAGTCGCCGGACTCGGGTACCAGCACTACCACCGTGGTGTCGGCGGTGCCGGCGATCTCCAACTCGGACTGTCCCACCCCCACCGTCTCCAGAATCACCCGGTCGAAGCCGAAGGCGTCCAGCAGGTCGGCGACCTCCCGGGTAGAAATCGCGAGCCCCCCGAGCGAGCCCCGGCTGGCCATAGAGCGGATAAATACGCCGCTGTCGGTGGAAACGTTACTCATGCGGATGCGGTCGCCCAGCAGAGCGCCGCCGGTGTAAGGCGAAGTAGGGTCTACCGCCACCACACCCACCGTTTCGCCCCGTTCCCGGTACGCCGCGGCCAACTTGGAGGTAAGGGTCGACTTGCCCGCCCCCGGCGGACCGGTCATCCCTATCCTTTGCGCCCGCCCCAGCCGGGGATGCAGCTCGTGCAGCAGCCGCTCGAAGCCCGGACGCTCGTTCTCTACCAGGGAGATGGCGCGGGCGAGCGCGAGGCGGCGGCCGGCGCGGAAGTCGTCCAACAGCGGTTCAACCGGGTCGGCCAAGGTGGTGGCGCTCACGCGGGAAAGGTGCCCCCCGGGGTGGCGGGGGTCAAGCCGTTACTCCCACTCAATAGTGGCCGGCGGTTTGGAGGAGACGTCGTAGCAGACCCGGTTTACGCCGTCGACCTGGTTGATGATCCGGGTGGAGATACGCTGAAGAACCTCGTGCGGGAAAGGGTACCAGTCGGCGGTCATGCCGTCGCGGCTGGTCACCGCCCGCAGGGCGCAGACGTATTCGTAGGTACGCTCGTCGCCCATTACCCCCACCGACTTCACCGGCAGGAGCACGGCGAACGCCTGCCAGATCTCGTCGTAAAGACCGGCGGCGCGGATCTCCTCCAGGTAGATGGCGTCGGCGTGCTGGAGGATGGCCACCCGCTCCCGGTCCACCGAACCGAGCACGCGCACGGCGAGCCCCGGGCCGGGAAAGGGGTGGCGGCCCACCAGCTCCTCGGGGAGCCCCAGCTCGCGCCCTACCCTGCGGACTTCATCCTTGAAAAGCTCCCGCAGCGGCTCGACCAGCTCGAAGTTCATCTTTTCCTTGAGCCCCCCCACGTTGTGGTGCGTCTTGATGGTCGCCGATGGTCCCTTCACCGACAGCGACTCGATCACGTCGGGGTAGAGTGTGCCCTGGACCAGGAAGTGGGCGTCGGCGCCGATACCCTCCGCAGCCTGCTCGAAAACGTCGATGAAGGTGTTTCCGATCACCTTGCGCTTCTTCTCCGGGTCATCGACCCCGGCCAGGCGAGAGAGGAAGAGGTCGGCGGCGTCGATCACTTCCAGCTTCATCGCCAGGTGGCGGTGGAAGGTGGCCTCCACGCTTTCCCGCTCGTTTAGCCGCAAGAGCCCGGTGTCGACGAAGATGCAGGTGAGCCGGTCGCCGATGGCGCGGTGTACCAGCGCGGCCGCCACCGACGAGTCTACCCCGCCGGAGAGCCCGCACAAGGCACGGGCACCATCCACTAGCTCGCGTACGCGAGCTACCTCGGCCTCTAGGAAGGAGCCAGCGGTCCAGGTGGGTTCGCAGCCACACACGTCGAAGAGGAAGTTGGAGATGATCTCGTCGCCGCGCGCGGTGTGCGCCACTTCGGGGTGAAACTGGACGCCGAAGATGGGCCTGTCCCCTGCCCGGAAGGCGGCGCACGGAAGGTCGCTGGTGGTGGCGATGACGTGGTACCCTGCGGGCAGCTCCGTCACGTGGTCGCCGTGGCTCATCCACGCCTGGGTTTTCTCGCCCTGGTGAAAGCCGGCGAAGACGCCCCCCGGCTCGAGCACGGTGACGGTAGAGCGTCCGTACTCCCGCCTGCCCCTCTCCACCACTCCACCCTCCAGCGCGGTGATGAGTTGCATGCCGTAACAGACGCCGAGGACGGGAACGCCCAGCCCCAGCAGCCCGGGATCGGCGCTGGGTACGTCGTCTCCGTACACCGACGACGGCCCGCCCGAAAGGATCACCCCCCGGGGGTTCCAAGCCCTTATCCAGTCGAGGTCGCGGGTAGGGGGGTGGATCTCCGAATATACCCGTTCCTCGCGGACCCGGCGGGCGATGAGCTGGGTGTACTGGGAGCCGAAGTCGATGATGAGGACGCGGTTTTCTTCCACCATGTCAGGACATGGGTGGCGAGAGGCTCCGCCCGCACCCCGCGCAAAACCGGCTCCCGGGAGGGTTGGCGAAGCCGCAGCACGAAACCGGGCCGGGAAGCTCTCGCTCGGCCCGGTCGGCGCGGCGCATCGCCTCCACCGCCTCGGCCTCGAGTCGCCCGCGCAGCTCGTGGTGGTCGCTACTGTCCAGCTTACCTGCTTGCAGGTCAAAGTCCAGGTCGCGGATAGCTTCCAGAGCCGCGCTCCGCCGCTCGCGGAGCTCGGCGGTGCCGGCCGGGAGCGGATTGGCCTGCGGCGCGCCGCGGCGGACGAAGAGTGGCCACGCCACCCAGAGCGCGGCCCCCGCGGCGAGTAGGACGGAAAGGGCGAAGAGGGCCATCCCCGCTACTCCGGCTCGCCCAGGGCGTGCTCCAGCCGGGCTCGTTCCGAGCTGGAAATACTTTGAGCCGGAGCCGGGCCGCCCCGGCCCGGAAAGCCCAATCCCCGGAGCTTCCACGCCACTAGCAGCGCGCCCAGGAGGAGGACGCCTGGGGGGATGAGCCACGCCCACACGCCAAACCCTTTCCGTTGGGGCACGGCCCGGTACTCCTCGCCGTGGCGGGCGAGCGTCCACGCCACCAGTTGGCCGGCGTCCATGCCGGTCCCGGCTAGGTCGTGGATACTGTCGCGCAACGCCGCGGCTTGACCGCTGGGGCACACTTCGAGCATGAGCCCTGGGCAGTAGGGTGACTTCAAGCGTCCGATGGCCGCGCGGGCCTCGTCGCCGGGCGTCTGCGCCACCAGCGGGGGGGCGCCGAGCAAAAGTAAGAGCGCCGCCAGCCGTGAGCGGCGAACCGCGAGCCGCCAGATACCGGCCACCAACTCCGGCTTCCGGCGCCGGGGGCGTTGCTCGCGAGTAGCCGCCGGCGGCCCGTCTTGGCGATCGGGTGGCGGAGAGCCGCGGGGTGTCCGCTCCGGCCACAGGGCGATCAGAGTGCCCGCGGCGACTATCACCGCGCCCAGCCAGATCCACGACACCAGCGGGTTGACCAGAGCCCGGAAAGTCACCAAGGGCTGGGAGTTGGAACCGTCGAGCACGCCATTGGGATCGTCGAGCCCGGCCAGTACCAGGTACAGGTCTTCGTTCCAGGCCCGGCGGATACCCGCGCGGGTGTTGCTCTCCTCCCGCCGGCTGTACGCCCGCAGCTCGGGTGTGAGCACTCCCACCCGTTCGCCGTCCTTGGCCACTTCCACGGCGGTGGCCAGCTTGGTCATGTTGGTGGCCGTGTACCACGAAGTCCCCAGGTAGGTGAGCCGGTACTCGTGGCCGAACGGAGACGCGACGGTCATCTCCTCTCCCGGCGCCAGGGTGGCTTGCTCCTCCACGTCGTACGCCGAGCCCGCGAAGCCCGAGAAGATTACGATTATCCCCGCGTGGACCAGGTAGCCGCCGTAGCGGCGCCGGTTGCGTGCCACCAGACGGACCAAGGCGGCCAACCACCTCTCGCCCCGGGAGACGGCGCGGACGCGCGCGCCCTTCCAGAACTCCCTGCCGTTTACCACCAAGGCGAAGGTAGCGAGCGTAAAGGTCAGCAGCGCCTCGGTGTGGCGCACGCCCGAGGCGAAGAGAAGCGCCCCCACCACCACGGCCGCCGCCAGCGGTGACGAGAAGTTCCGCCTCAGGTTCCCGGGGCTCGCCTTACGCCAGCCGATTACCGGGCCGATCCCCATCAGGGCCAGCAAGATGAGACCGAGCGGCACGTTCACGCTGTCAAAGTACTCCGGCCCGGTACCCATCTCCTGGCCGGTAGCCGCTTCGGAGATGAGCGGGAACATGGTCCCCCACATCACCGCGATCATCGCTCCCACGAAGAGGAGGTTGTTGGTCAAGAACGCGGCCTCGCGCGACAGGAACGACTCCAACCGGCTCTCGGATTCGAGCCGGTCCCTGCGCCACCACACCAGTCCGGCCGAGACAACCGCCAGCACCCCGAGAAAGCCCAAGAAGACATACGAGATGGCCAGGTTCCGGGCAAAGGAGTGGACCGACTCGATGAGCCCGGAACGGGTTAGGAAGGTGGCAAAAATGGTGAGGATAAAGGTGCCCAAGATGAGGAGCAGGTTCCACGCCTTGAGCATCCCCCGCTTCTCCTGGATCATCACCGAGTGCAAGAAGGCGGTGCCGGTGAGCCAGGGGAGGAGCGATGCGTTCTCAACCGGGTCCCAGAACCAGTACCCGCCCCAACCCAACGTTTCGTACGCCCAGATCATGCCCATCACGATCCCGCAGGTGAGGAAGAACCACGCCGCGAGTGTCCAGCGGCGGGTCACCGCGATCCAGCGGGTGTCCAGCCGGCCGCTGAGCAGAGCCGCCACGGCGAAAGCAAAGGGCACGGTAAAGGCGGTAAAGCCGAGGTACAGCGTGGGCGGGTGGATGGTCATCCAGTAGTTCTGGAGCTGGGGGTTGAGCCCGCGTCCGTCCGCCGGGGTAAAGTCGAGCTGCTCGAAGGGGTTGGAGGTAAAGAGGATAACCACCAGGAAGAAGAGCAGCACGAGGTGCAGGGTGCCCGCCACGTAGGGCATCAAGTCCCGGTTCGAGCGGCGGTTGCGGAAAACCGCCAGTGCCGCGAACGAAGAAAGCATGAGCCCCCAAAGCACCAGAGAGCCGGCGTGACCCGCCCAGAGCCCGGTGACCTTGTAGTAAGTGGCCAGCTCCCGGTTGGAGTAACCGGCTACGTACAGGTAGTGGTATTCGTCTCCCAGAAAGCTCGCGATCACGGCGACGGCAGCCACCAGCAAGAGCGCCCACACCGCGTAGCTCGCCCGCTCGCCCGAGAGTACCAGGTCGCCGCGACGGCGGGCGCCGCCCAAGAACGAAACCAGCGCCCCCCAGCCAGCGAGCAGGAGGGCGATCCAGAGCGCGACCTCTCCCACCCCGGTCACCTGCTCAATTCCTCTTCCGTGGCCTGGTAGCGTGATCCGCACTTGGTGAGCAGGGTGGTGGCCTCGAACACCCCGTCCGGAGAGAGTACCCCCTCTACCACCACCTCGCGACCCTCCTTGAAGGTATCTGGAAGCGGTCCCACGTAGTGAACCGGGAAGCGGCCTCCGCCACCCTCATCCAGGCCGGTGACGCCGAAGCGGAGGTCGAGCGCGCGCGGGTCCCACGCCACCGTACCGGGGATCACACGCCCACCCACCTTGACGCCCAACTGGTGGTAGCTGGGGTCGGCGGCCACCCGTGCGAGCAGCTCGGAGGGGGTGTGATAGTAAAGCATGGAGTCCTTCATGCCCGTGACCATGAGGTAGCCCACGATCACGGCCATGGCCGCCCCGCCGATCAGGAAACGCCGGTGTCTCTTCAAGTAACGCGCAGGTCCGGGTTCGGGTGAGTGCGGAATATAGAACGGAAGGAGGGAGATTGAAAGGCGGAGTGATCCCCGCTTGCACTCAGCTCCCCGAGGCCGTGGCTACCGCGCCCGCGACACCACGGCGTATCCGGCGGCGGCGCCGAAGAGATCCCAGACCAGGTCGGGGATGGAGAAGCGGTTGCCGGCTTGGCGCTGGTCGTAAACTTCCTTGGCCACCCCCGCCAAGGCCGCGGCCGAGGCGCCCGCCAGGGCGCTCTGGCGCGGTTCCATACCGGCCAGGCGGGCGCCGCCCCCAAGCAGATTGGTGAGCGCGAACGACACCGCGAAGTGGCGAAACTTGTCCTCTCCGAACCAAGCATCGTCGGGTGGCCGGTCGGGCGCCCCCACCGGGAGCGCTAAGCAGAGGCAGAGGGCGAGCGCCTCCGTCACCCCGCCCCCTCCCACGCCGCCCACGCCCGGGTGGCGGCCAGAGCCCTTTCCCAACCCGAAATCCACCGCTCCCGGTCCGCGGCGACGGCAACCGGCTCAAACACTGTCTCGCCCGTGACCGCCTCGCGAAACTCATCGGCGCTGGACCACACACCGAGCGCCAGCCCGGCCAGCCCGGCCGCCCCCAGCGCCGTGGTCTCGATTACGGCGGGGCGCCGCACCGGCACCCCGAGTAGATCGGCTTGGAACTGCAGCAGCCAGTCGTTGGCCGAGGCGCCTCCGTCTACCCGTAGCTCCCGGAGCGGCTGTCCCGTGTCGCTCTCCATCGCCCGCGCCACGTCGCGGGTCGAGTACGCCATCGCCTCGAGGGCTGCGCGCGCCAGGTGCGGGCGGCCGTTGCCGCGGGTGAGCCCCACCACCGTGCCGCGCGCGGCCGGCTCCCAATGGGGCGCACCCAAACCGGTAAAGGCGGGCACGAAGTACACTCCATCGTTGGAGTCGAGCGAGCGGGCGAGAGCCTCGCTTTCGGACGCCTCGGCGATGATCCCCAGGCCGTCTCGCAGCCACTGAACGGCGGCCCCCGCGATGAACACGGCTCCCTCCAGGGCGAAGCCGCGCCCGCCGCTGGCCGAGCAGGCGGCCGTGGTGAGCAGCCCGCTCCCGGAGCGGAGCGGCTCCTCGCCCGTATAGGTGAGCAGGAAAGCGCCGGTGCCGTAAGTGTTCTTTCCCAGCCCCGGACGCCAGCACCCCTGGCCGAAGAGGGCGGCTTGCTGGTCACCCGCGAGGCCCGCGATCGGGAGCTCCGCGCCCGCCGCCTCGCCGTCGCTCACACCGTACACCTCGCTGGAAGGGCGGACCTCCGGGAGTACCCCCGCCGGCACTCCGAACAGGTCGAGCAGAAAGGGGTCCCACCCCCCCGTCTCCAAGTTGTAGAGGAGCGTCCGGGAGGCGTTGGTGGGTTCGGTCAGGTGGAGCCGCCCGCCAGTCAAGTTCCAGACCAACCAACTGTCGATGGTGCCCGCCGCCAGCTCGCCTTGCTCCGCGCGCTCGCGGGCGCCGGGAACGTTGTCCAGGAGCCAGCCGAGTTTGGTGGCCGAAAAGTAGGGGTCGATGAGGAGCCCGGTCCGCTCCCTGACCTCTTCTTGGTGCCCGGCACGTTTCAGCTCGCGGCAGAGGGGAGCGGTGCGGCCGTCCTGCCAGACCAGGGCGCGGTGGACCGGCGCGCCTGTCTCCCGGTCCCACAGTACGATGGTCTCGCGCTGGTTGGTAATGCCGATCCCGGCCAGGGCGTCCAACCCCACGCCCGCGCCGGCGGCCGCCTCCCGGGCGGTCTCTTGCACGCTGCGCCAGATCTCTTCGGGGTCGTGCTCCACCCGCCCGGGTGCGGGAAAGTGCTGCCTGAACTCCCGGTAACTCCGGCCGCGCACGCACCCGACGGCGTCTATCACCAAGCTGGTGGTGCCGGTGGTGCCCTGGTCGATGGCGAGGATCATGAACACCCCTCCAGGTTACTCACCCGGATCTTAATCCGCCAGCCGAATGGCTCACCCCACGCGGATCAGCCCGGCCCGGTCGCCGTAACGCTCAACCAGCCGCTCCCGGACCTCGGGGTGCTCTTGCAGCGCCGGGTCTTCGGCCACCACGCGGCGGGCCTCGTCGCGGGCGCGTAGGAGTAGCTCCTCATCCCGCTCCAGATCGGCGAAGCGGAAGTCGGGAAGGCCGTGCTGGCGGGCCCCGAAAAAATCTCCCTGGCCGCGCAGCCGAAGGTCCATACGGGCAATTTCGAAGCCGTCGTCGGTGGCGGCGAAGCGTTTCAGCCGCCCGGCCACACCCTGGCCTGAGCAGAGCAGCACGCAGTAGCTCTCCTCGCCTCCCCGCCCCACCCGACCCCGCAACTGGTGAAGCTGGGATAGTCCGAAGCGCTCGGCGTGCTCGATCACCATCACGGTGGCACCCGGCACGTCGATCCCCACCTCTATCACGGTGGTCGCCACCAACACGTCGATATCACCGGCGCGGAAACGGCGCATGACATCTTCCTTGTCCTCGCCCACCAGCTGCCCGTGAACCAGACCGAGCCGCAGACCGGAGAGCTCTCCGCGCCGCAGCCGCTCGTACTCCTCGGTGGCAGCGCGGGCTTCGAGCGCGTCCGACTCCTCCACCAGGGGAAAGACCAGGTACGCCTGCCGGCCCGCCTCTACCTGTTGGCGCACAAAGCTCAAAACTTTGCCGCGCGCCGATAAGGGCCGCACCGCGGTGCGGACCGGCCGACGGCCGGGCGGACGCTGGTCGAGTACCGAGAGGTCCAGATCGCCGTAGCGGGTGAGGGCGAGGGAACGGGGGATGGGGGTGGCCGACATCACCAGCACGTCGGCCCGCTCGCCTTGCTCCGAGAGGGTCTGTCGCTGGCGCACGCCGAAGCGGTGCTGCTCGTCAATCACCACGAGCCCCAGCCGGTGAAACTCTACCTCCTGCTGGATGAGGGCGTGTGTACCCACCACCAACTGCGATTCGCCCGAGGAGACGCGCTCTAGCGCCTCCCGCCTGTCGGCCGTGGCCATGCGGCCGGTCAGCAACTCGAGGCGCACCGGCAGGCCGCCGAGTAGACGGCCCAGCGTCTCCAGGTGTTGCTCGGCCAAGATGGCGGTAGGGACCATCAGAGCTGCTTGGTAGCCGTTTTCCACCGCACGCAGCATGGCGAAGGCGGCCACCACCGTCTTGCCCGAACCCACGTCTCCCTGCAGCAGCCGGTTCATGCGAAGCGGCCGGGCCATGTCGTCGCCGAGCTCCCGCAGCGCGCGGCGCTGGGCTCCGGTCAGTTCGAAAGGCAAGCTGTCGTGAAACGGTTTGGTGAGCGCTGCCGGTCCCCCCTCGGGGGGTGCCGGAAATGAAACTCCCTCCCGAGCGTGGCGGGCGCGGTGGCGGTGGAGGGCGTGCAGGAGTTGGAGGAAGAAGAGTTCGTCAAACACCACCCGCCTGCGTCCCTCCCCGGCCTCGGCTAGGGAACCGGGTCGGTGCACCCGCTCCAACGCCTTGGCCAGCGGGAGCAGCCCGAGCCGGTGGAGAAAGCCAGGGTCGAAGCACTCCTCCTCTTTTGCCCCCGCTAATAGCAGGTCGAGGTTCTTCTCCACCAGGGAGCGGAGCTGCCGATGGGAGATGCCCTCGGTGGCCGGGTAGACCGGAAAGACCGTCCCCAGTTTCTCGGGCGCCTCTTCCCCCTCGCGGGCCAGCACCGTGAATTCGCGCGGCTGGAGCTGGCGGCCGTGAAAAAAGCGGACCGGGCCCGAACAGAGCAAGAGGTCTCCCTTGCGAACGACGCGCTCTAGGAAGGGCTGGCCGGGCCAGGCGCACTCGATCAGGCCGGAGCTGTCTTCGAGCACGGCTTGGAAGACTCGCAGCCCCTTGCGGGTGGGGATTACCCCTTGGGAGACCACCCGGCCGATGACGGTGGCGTCTTCGCCCGGGTTGAGCTCCCGAAGGGGGCGCACGGTAGAGGCGTCTTCGTAGCGGTGGGGGAGGTGGTAGAGGAGGTCGCGGGCGCTCGCGATGCCGACCCGGCGCAAGACCTCGGCCCGGCGAGGGCCAACTCCTTTGAGAAATTGGACGGGCCGGTCGAGCTCCCTCACACCGTGAGCACCTGTTCGGAGAATTCGCTGATGCGAAATGGCACCAGGTCGCCTACCCCCTCACCCACTCCGGCGAATTTGACCGGCAGGTCGAACTCCTCCTTGAGGGCCACCACGATGCCCCCCTTGGCCGTGCCGTCCAGCTTGGCCAGCACGATCCCGGTGAGGTCGAGGGCGGCGCCGAAGGTACCTACCTGGGCCATACTATTCTGGCCCAGAGTGGCGTCTACCACCATGAGAGTCTCGTGCGGGGCGCCCGCCAGCTTGCGGCGTAACACCCGGTGAACCTTTTCCAACTCCTCCATGAGGTTCCGCTGGGTGTGGAGCCGGCCCGCGGTATCCACGATTAACACGTCGGTGCCTTCCGAAACCGCTCGTTCCACGGCGTCGAAGGCCACGGCGGCCGGATCGCGGCCGGGGTCACCACCCACGAACCCGGCGCCCACTCTCTCGGCCCAACACGCAAGCTGCAGGGTCGCCCCAGCGCGAAAGGTGTCGGCCGCCGTCAGGGTGAGCGAGCGCCCCTGGCCGATGAGCCGGTGGGCGAGCTTGCCGATGGTGGTGGTCTTGCCAACTCCGTTTACCCCCACCACTAGAAAAACGGTGGGGCCGTCGGGGTTCAAGCGTAGCGCCGTGTCGGAGCGGCCGTGCTCCAGAATACCCCGGATCTCAGCCTGTACGGCGCCGAGAAAGTCGTCCCGGTTTCTGGACTTGCCCTCGCGGGCCAACCGCTCTACCCGGTCCACCAGTTTGACGGTGGCGGGCACGCCGAAGTCGGCGCCGATCAGGAGCTCTTCCAACTCTTCCAAGGCGTGCTGGTCAACTCCGCCCCGGGCCAACACCGCGACGTCGCTGAGGGCCACGTCCACCATCCGGTCCCAGAGAGACTTGGTGAACTCTTCCTTGCGCTTAAACAGCCGGGGCATGGACCGGCGGTCAGTCTCCGACGCTCTGGTTTTTTTCGACGGCTCCAGCACCGGCCAAGAACACGGGTCGGGAGACGTTGTCGAGGGCGGCCACCCTCGAGCTCACCACCCGGTCGAAGCCGGCGCGGTGGGATTCGGGTACGGGGTCGCCCTGGATACCGCGCACGCTCTTTGGGTCGACGGGCCGGCCGTGGAGCCGGAACTCATAGTGGAGGTGCGGGCCGGTAGAGAGCCCGCTGGAGCCGACGTAGCCGATAACCTCCCCCTGCTTGACTCGGACCCCCGTCCTTATACCCTCGGCGAAGCGGCTCAGATGGGCGTAGCGGGTCTGGTAACCACGGGGGTGACGCAGATAGACCACCCTTCCGTAACCGCCGTTCCAATCGGCCCTGAGTACCACCCCGTCTCCGGCCGCCCGGATGGGGGTGCCCATCCGGGCGGCGTAGTCGACCCCGTGGTGGGGGCGGCTGCGTCCTAGCACGGGGTGCATGCGGCTGTCCGTGTAGGCGGAACTAATACGGCGGTAACGGAGGGGGGCGCGCAGAAAGGCGCGGCGCAAAGAGCCGCCCTGCCTGTCGAAGTAGTCCTCGACCCCGCCGTCCGTGGCGAAGTGGTAGGCGTGGTAGTGGCGGCCGTCTACCGAGAACTCGGCGGCGAGCACCCGTCCCGAGCGGGCGCTGCCGTCGGGGCGGACGCGCCGCTCGTACAGAACCCGGAACCGGTCGCCCGGCCGCAGGTCGCGAGAAAAGTCGATCACCCAAGCGAAGACGCCGTCGGCCAGAGCGTCGACCACCTGCTCCCGCTCAGATACCGGGAGCCGGGCTCCGCCGCCGACCAGGAGAGCCTGGTACAGAGAGGTGCTGACCTCGCCCGTCAACACCGCGGTGTCGGCCACCACCGGCACTTCCTCCAAGCCACCGCTCCACATTTCGGCGGCGCCGGGCCGCAGCACGATCATCCGGTCAAGATCGAGCTGCACCGACATCCTCCGTACCGAGCCGTTGGCCACTGATCTGCGGTGAGAGACCACTAGCCCGGGAAGTAGCCGCCGGAGATCGGCGTGCTCGGAGAGGACTGCCAGCAGCACGCCGCTCTCGGCCGGGCTCAGCCCGGTCCTGGCCACTAGCTCCGAGATACTCTCTCCGCCCCGCAGCGTGTCGGAGAGGGTCTCAAGAGCGGCCGCGGCGCGAACCGCGGGTAGCCGGACGAGAGAGCCCCGGGCCGGCTCCGGCCGGTCCGCGGGCAAGAAGCCGCGGATCAGCCCCGCTTCTGTCTGTGGGCCGGGCTCCGGGCCAGGCCGGTCGCGGTCCCGCCCGTTGAGGAGATTGCCAGCCAGGGCCGCTCCAAATAGCACGCAAAGTCCGAGCGCGGTAAGGCGTCGAGAGGTCACGGTTTTTTTTGTCCTCGCTGGGAAAGGGTCACAGGATAACCGTCGCCGTCAAACTCCGCCACCCCGGGCGTAAAAGATCCCGCCCGGACATGACCGGTATGGCCATAAGTCATTGCAATTCAACTCCTTGCGCCACCGCCGCAGGCTAGTCCATCTGCCGGCGGATGAAGGTCGGAATCTCCAAATCGTTAGGTAGCAGCCGGTCCGGACCCCCGGCTGGAGCCGTCGCCAGCCGGTTCACGGCTACCGGCTCGGGCCGCTGGGGCTGGGGGCGGGGAGCGCTCTCCGCTCGCGGCGCGGGGCGGCTCAGGCGCGAGAAGTCGGGCCTGATCACCTTGGCCCCCCGCCCGCTTTCGACCGCTGCCTTGTCGAAACCGGTGGCTATCACCGTGACCCGGACGTCTCCCGATATCGACCTGTCCTCGACTGCGCCGAAGATGATTTCGGCGTCCTCTCCCGCGGCTTCCTGGATGACGGAGGCGATGGTGGTCACCTCGTCGATGGTCAGGTCCTCGCCACCGGTGATATTGATGAGCACACCCGCGGCGCCGGAGATGGAGACGTCGTCCAGCAGGGGCGAAGAGATGGCCTCCTGGGCCGCTTCCACCGCCCGGTTCTCGCCCTGTCCGAAGCCGGTACCCATCAGGGCCGGCCCCCGGTTGGACATGACGGTGCGGACGTCCGCAAAGTCCACGTTGACCAATCCGGTTACCCGGATCAGGTCCGAGATCCCCTGGGTGGCGTGGAGCAGAACCTCGTCCGCTTTTTTCAACGCTTCCCGGAAGGAGGTCCCCTTGCCCACCACGGCGAGGAGCCGTTCGTTGGGAACCACTATCATGGTGTCCACGGTACGCTTCAGCTCGGCGAGCCCCTCGTCGGCGTGGCGCATGCGCTTTTTGCCCTCGAAAAGGAAGGGGCGGGTCACCACGGCGATGGTGAGGGCGCCCATGTCGCGAGCCATCTCACCTATCACCGGGGCCGCCCCAGTACCGGTGCCACCGCCCATCCCCGCGGTCACGAAGACCAGGTCCGCCCCCTCCAGGGTACGCCGGACCTCCTCCGTGTTCTCCTCGATGGCCTGCCGGCCGATCTCGGGGCGGGCGCCGGCGCCGAGCCCCCGGGTGAGCTTTTTTCCGATCTGAACCTTGACGCCGGATTTTGCATTCTTGAGGGCCTGGGCGTCCGTATTGACGGAGACGAACTCGACCCCCTCCAGGTCCTCGTTGATCATCCGGTTGACGGCGTTACCCCCACCACCACCCACGCCCACCACTTTCATGCGGGCGTTACGGGCGGCGCTCTCTTCGTATTCGAAGATCATCATCTCGGTACCTTCCTTTCGTTAGCGTGAATGCACCCCGTTCCACTACTCCCCCAACTTCAGAAAAAATCCGCCAGCCAATCCCTGACCCGTCGCACCACCCCGTCGACCCGGGCCGACGCCCCGGGCGAAGCGGCGCCAGACAAGAGCTGTCCCGCCCCGTATAGAGCGAGCCCGGCGGCGGTGGCGAACTTCGGCCTACGGACCGAATCGGCCAGGCCACCCAGCCCTTCTCCCGGGAAGCCGCAGCGGACCGGCGCCGAGAAGATGCGCTCGGCCAGCTCGGTGATTCCGGCCAGCGACGCTCCCCCGCCGGTGAGCACTACTCCCCCACCCAAGCGGTCGCCGTGCCCGCTTCGCTCGATCTGGTCGGAGGCCAGGTTGAGGATCTCGTCCATGCGCTGCTCGATGATGTGGGCGAGGATCTCCCGGCCCACGTGGCGGGTTTGCCCCGCGGCCGGCCCCGACACCTCCAGGGTCTCGTGGGTGTCCACGGCCGCGCTGTAGGCGGAGCCGTACCGCTCCTTTACCCGAGACGCCTCCGCGTATGGGAGCGACAGCCCCTTGACGATGTCGTTGGTCACGGTGGAGCCGCTCCACGGGAGTGTCGCCAGGTGGCGGATCTTGTGCTCGTGGAAGAGGGCGATATCGGTGCTCCCGCCGCCCAGCTCCACCAAAGCTACCCCCAGCTCCTTTTCGTCCTCCGAAAGCGTGGCCAGGGCCGACGCTATCGGCTCCAGCACCAGCGCCTCCACTTTATAACCGGCGCGGGAGACCGACTTGCGGATGTTCTGGGCCGCGGTGGACGAGCCGGTCACGATGAAGACTTCGGCCTCGAGCCGGGTGCCGGCCATGCCCACCGGATCGCGGATACCCCCTTGGGAGTCTACCAGGTACTCCTGGGGGATGGCGTGGAGAACCTCCCGGTCTACCGGCACCACCACGGCCCGGGCCACCTCGTGGACCCGGTCCACGTCGCGGGGCTGGATCTCCTCGCCGCCGACCGCCACCACCCCGCTGGAGGCGCGAGCGTGGATGTGTTCGCCAGCCACCCCGGTATACAGACGGTTGACCGCTACCCCGGCCATCAACTCGGCCTCCTTGACCGCCTTGCGGACCGACTGGGTGGTGGCTTCTATATCGGTCACGATCTCGCGGCGGATGCCGGTGGTCTTGGCCTGGCCCACGCCCAGGACGCGGGTCTCGGGACGCTTCGGGTCGCGGGCGCTGACCTCGACGATTACCACCGCGGTCTTGGTGGATCCGATGTCGAGTCCGGCTATCAGGGATTCGCGCATGAAGTCGTCTCAGCTGCTGGGCGTATGAGTCTGGCCGGCGCGGAGGACCGCCTGGCCGGCGAAGCGGAGGTCGATCACCCTCCCGGCTAGAGGGCGGGTACCGTGGCGCCGCTCCAGGTCGAGGAGCACCGCTCGCAGCCGGAGCAGCGAGACGTCATCCGCGCGGGGGGGGAGGATGGCCTCTACCGGGGGCGCGGCAAAGGTCAGAAGGACGTCTCCGGCCGGGGTCCGGGCCACTTCGGAGAGCCGGCGGAAGAGCTCCGGCTCCTGGCTAGAAATCCGCGCCGCGGTCCGCGCCAAATCTTGCTCCTTGGCTCCCCGGATCAGGGGAAGATCGAGCCCCGCCGTCGCCGGGTTCACCGGCAAGAGGGCTCCCGCGGCCGACACCGGTCGCAGCGCGGCTCGCTCGACCAACGCCACCGGCCGCCGCTCCCGTACCCGGATACGAAGAGTTCCGGGCAGTTCGCGCTCTACCTCCACGCCGGCTACCAGGGGGTGGCGGCGGAGCCCGGCGGCCCACCGTTCGGGGTGACTCCACACGCTCTCCCCCTCGCGGACGCCGGCCAGCGCCAGGGCGTGGTGTGGGGCGAGGAGCCGGGCGCCGGTGATCTCTACCAGCTCAACCCCGAAACCGGGGAGCAGGACCAGCACCGCTCTCCACCAGAGGGGAGAAAAGAGTGCCACGACCAGCGCGGCGAAGAGAAACGGGAGACGCACTCTCACGGAGTCCTCCCCAGCAAGCCGAGGATTTCGCGCGCGGCGAGGTTCAGATCCCCCGCGCCCAAGGTCAAGCACAAGTCGCCGGGTTTCAGCCGCCCCGCCACCTCCCCGGCGACCAGCTCCCGCCCGGCGAGGTAGACCGTCTCCGCGCCGCGAGAGCGGACCGCGCCGGCCACCAGCTCGCCGGTCACGCCGGGCAGTGGCGACTCCCTGGCCGGGTACACGTCGGTTACCATCACCAGGTCGGCCAGAGCCAGGGCGCGCCCGAACTCCGCCGAGAAGTCCCTGGTGCGGGTGTACAGGTGGGGCTGGAACACCGCCACCACCCGGCGCCCGGGAAAGGCGGCCCGGCCGGCCCGGAGGGTGGCCAGAATCTCGGTGGGGTGGTGGGCGTAGTCGTCGATAACCACCACCCCGCCGGCCTCCCCCACCCTCTCGAAGCGGCGCTCGACGCCCTGGAAGGAGGCCAGCCCCTCGGCGAGCGGCTCCCACGCCGCACCCAGCCAGCGGGCCACCGCCACCGCCGCCAGAGCGTTACGGACGTTGTGGAAACCGGGTAGGGTGAGCAGCGCCCGGCCCAGCTTACGCCCATCTTCGCGCACGCTGAAGCGAGTTTCCCCCTCGCTAGTGGATATTTCCTCGGCCCGCACCATGGAACCGGCGTTCAAACCGTAAGTGAGCCGGTTCCGGCCGGGGCCGAGCCGGGCCATGAGCCGGCCTACTCCGGGGTCGTCCCCGCACCCGGCGACCAGCCCGTCCGCGGGTACCGACTCGGTGAAGTCGAGGAAGGCGCTTTCCACCGAGGCGAGGTCGCCGTATACATCCAGGTGGTCGGCCTCCAGCGAGGTTATTACGGCGGCCGAGGGGCTGAGTTGGTGGAAGGAACGGTCGTACTCGTCGGCCTCGACTACGAATAGGTCGCTCTTCCCCGAGCGGAGGTTGCCCCGCCACCCCGTGACCCTACCGCCAACCAGACCGGTGGGATCGAAGCCAGCCGCCGACAGGACCGAGGTGGTGAGCGCCGTGGTGGTGGTCTTGCCGTGGGTGCCGGCGACGCCCACTACCCGGCCCCGATTCACGATCGCGCCCAGGGCACGGGAGCGCTTGATCACCGGGATCCCTAACTCGCGGGCGTGCTCGATCTCCGGGTGGTTGGGTCCAATCGCGGCGGTCACCACCAGGGCCGCGCACCCCTCCAGGTGAGAGGTGTCATGCCCAGTTTGGACGCGCACCCCCTCTTGCTCCAGGGAGCGGAGGGCGGCGCCCGGAACCAGGTCGCACCCGGATACACTGCCCCCCGCCCGCAGTAGCAGTTGGGCTAGGGCGCACATGCCGGCCCCGCCGACGCCCATGAAGTGGACTGTGCCGGAACGCGAGGCGCCGAGGAGGTCGAGGTCGCTCACCCTTCCCCCTTGGCCAGCTCCAGTAACTCGGCCGCGATCCTGTCGGCGGCGGCGGGAGTCCCCCGTTCCCGCGCACTCACGGACATTTGAGCTCGCTTTTCGGGCGCGGCGGCGAGAGCGCTTATCTTCTCCCAGAGAGCCCCGGGATCGAGCTCGGACTCGGGTAGCAGCATGGCCGCTCCCGCCGCGGCCAAGGCCGCCGCGTTGTGGTGTTGGTGGTTGGCCGCGGCCGTGGGCAGGGGGACCAGCACGCCCGGCACGCCCCACGCGCACAGCTCGGCCAGTGCCATGGCCCCGGCGCGCGAGACCGCGAGGTCGGCTACCCGGAGCGCGGCGGGCATGTCGGTGATGTACGCCAGCGGATGCACCCAGCCCCCCAACTCCAGTTCAGAGAGCCGGGCCGAGACCGCTTCGAAGTGTGCCGGACCCGTGGCCCACAAGAGCTCCAACCCTGCGGGCCGCGGCGGAAGCCGTCCGTCCACCGCCCCGCGCAGGTCGGAGAGGAGGGCCTCGTTCACCGCGCGGGCTCCCTGGCTGCCCCCCACCACCAGGCAGAGTGGACCGCTCCCCAAGCCGAAACGGCCACGCGCCTCGTCTTTCCCCAGCGAAAAGTCGGGGGGTTGGACCGGGTTCCCGAACTCGAACACCTTGGTGCGGCGGCCGGGCCGCAGGTAGTCGCGCGCCTCGGGGAAGGCGAGGTGGAGCTGGCCTACCCGGGAAGAGAGCCAGCGGGTGACCAGTCCGGGGTACGAGTTCTGCTCCTGGAGGGCGGTCGGTACCCGGTTCAGGAGCGCCCACCCCACGGCCGGACCGCTCGCGTATCCGCCCGTGCCCACCACCAAGCCGGGCCGGAAACGGCGAAAGACCCGGAAGAGCCCCGCTCCCGAACGGACTAGCGACGGCGGGAGGCGCCAGTTTCGCCACACCCGGGAGCGGCGGATCGGCTCCAGGGGAAGCAGCACGTGCGCTACCCCCCGCTCCGGTAGGACGCGCCGCTCCACTCCCCTTAGAGCGCCCACGTACATCACCCGCGCGTCCGGGTCTAGCCTTTTCACCGCCTCGCCCAGAGCCAGCGCCGGGTATAGGTGGCCGCCGGTGCCGCCACCCGCGAAGATTATCCGGGCGCTCACGCCGCCACCCCCTCTTCGGCCCGGTTCCGGTGGATGCTCAAGAGCACTCCCACCGCGGCGAAAGAGGCTAGCAGTGCACTCCGCCCGAAGGAGACGAACGGAAGGGTGACACCCGTGGCCGGCAGCAGTGCCAGGTTGACACCCACGTGCAGGAGGGCGGGTACCACCAGCAGGAGTGTCATCCCTACCGCCAGCAGATGCCCGAACAGGTCGGGGGCCCGGCCGGCGATGCGGAAACCGACCCACCCGATAGCGCCGAAAAGGAGCAGCACCAGCCCCGAGCCAGCCATCCCCCACTCCTCGGCGATCATGGCGAAGATGAAGTCGTTGTGCGGCTCGGGCAGGAAGCCGAACTTTTGGCGGCTCTCTCCGAACCCTACGCCGAAGTATCCCCCCGAGCCGACGGAGATCAACGACTGCCGGATCTGGTACCCGCTCCCGACCGGGTCGGCGGCCGGGTCCAGGAAGGCGGCGATACGCTGGGAGCGGTACGCGGCCGCCTCGATCTGGCCCCAGATCACCGGCACCGCCGCCATTCCCAGCACTATGAAATGCCCCACCCGCGCGCCCCCGGCGAACAGCACGGTGGCGCACAGAAGTAGCAGAAGGAGAGCGGAGGATAGGTTGGGCTGGAGCACGATGAGCCCGGCCAACCCCCCCCATACCAGCAGGAAGGGGAGCAGCCCCTTGCTCAAGGAGTGGAGCCGGTCGCGCTTCTTTACCGTCAGGGCCGCGGTCCACACCAACGCCGCCCACTCGGCAAACTCGGAGGGTTGAAACGCCACCCCCAGGTGGAGCCAGCGCCGGGCCCCGTTGACCCGCGGGGCTAGCTGCTCCGTCCACGGCAGCACCAGCACTACCAGTAAGATCACGGAAAGGGCCAACAGGGGCCACGCCAGACGCCGCAGCCGCCGGTAGTCCACGCGCGAGAGGGCAAAGGCGAGTACCGTTCCGGCCGCCATGCCCAAAAGCTGGCGCAGGGCGTAGTAGTGGCCGGGAAGCCCGTCCGAGTGAGCCAGGAAGGCGCTGGCACTGTACAGAGCCACCAGTCCGAAGCCGGAGAGCAGGGCCACCCCCGCCACCAGGGCGCCCCCCTCCCAACGGTCTTCCCCGCCCGCGTGGGCCAGGGGCATCGCCAGCGCCCGGCTCATCTTCCCCCTCCGGCCAACTGGGCAAAGCGTTCGCCCCGCTCTTCAAAGTCGCGGAACAGGTCGTAGCTCGAGCAAGCCGGGGAGAGCAGCACCGCGTCGCCGGGACCCGCCTCCCGGCCGGCGACCGCCACGGCTGCGTCGAAGCCGTCTTCCACGCGGCGTACGGGCACCCGCTCCTTGAGGTCGTTTTCGATCTGCTCCGCCGCCTCTCCGTACGCCACCACCGACCTTACCGGGCTCGGCAACCCGGCCAAGACCGGGCCGTACGGCTCCCCCTTGTGGCGGCCCCCTAGCAGCAGGACGGTGGGCCGGGTCATGCTGAGGACCGCGACCCGGGCCGACGCCACGTTGGTGGCCTTGGAGTCGTTGATCCAGAGCACGCCGCCCCGCTCTGCCACCGGCTCCAACCGGTGTGGCAGTGGCGAGAAGCTCCGTAACCCTTCGGCAATCCGGGGGGTTGCCACACCCATGAGGCGGACCGCCAACGCCGCGGCCAGGGCGTTGGCCGCGTTGTGGCGGCCGAGGAGGTTCAGCTCCGACACCGGTAGGATCACCTCTTGCGAGCCCTTCGGCTGCCAGAACACGAGCCGTTCTTCCAGGTCCAAGTGGGCACCCCTCTCGAACGGAAGCAGCGGCTTTGCCGCCCGGAAGGTATAGTGTTTGCCCGGCTTATCCAGGGAGAGGAGTAAGCTTTCATGGTCATCCCCGTTGACCACCCAGCGGCTCTCGGAGTCGGCGTTCAGGAAGAACCGCTCCTTGTCGGCGTAGTACTCCTCGACCGACTGGTAGCGGTCCAGGTGGTCGGGGGAGAGGTTCGTAAAGACTCCCACGGCAGCTTTGAGAGAGCCGGTCAGGGCGAGTTGAAACGAGCTCACCTCAATGGCCACCGCGTCGGGCGGCTTAGCCCGCAAGGGGATCTCCGAAAGCGGAGTGCCTATGTTACCGGCCGCTGGTACCTCGCGCCCGGCCGAGGTCAGCAGGTGGGAGATCAACGCGGTGACCGTGCTCTTGCCGTTGGTGCCGGTCACCGCCACCACCGGAGAGGTGAGTTCGCCCAAGGCCAGCTCGAGCTCGGAGACGCGGGGGATGTTGGCGAGCCGCTGGTCGGCGAGAACTGGCGCATCGAGCGGAATCCCGGGACTCACCACCAGGAGGTCACACCCGGCCAACCGCTCGGTATCGTGCCGTCCCGCCTCGGCCTCGCCCCCCCACCCCCGCACCTCCTCGGCGGCCCGGCGCCGGTCGTCGTCGCCGCAGAGATCGCTGGCGTAAACCCGCGCGCCCCGGACCAGAGCGAGCCGGGCCGCGGCCCGGCCGCTACGGGCCAGCCCGAGGACTCCGATCTGCTTTCCGCCCAGCTCGCTCATCTGATCTTCAAGGTGGCGAAACCGATCAAGGCGCAGATCAAACCCATGATCCAGAAGCGAATGATGACCTTGTTCTCGTGCCACCCGATCTGCTCGAAGTGGTGGTGCAGCGGAGCCATGCGGAACACCCGCCGGCCGGCCCCGAACTGCCGCTTGGTCCACTTGAAGTAGAGGGCCTGAACCATCACCGAGATGGCCTCCATGACGAAGACCGCCCCCACGATTACGAGCAGGAACTCGGTCTTGAGGAGCACCGCGACAGCCCCCAGCACCCCGCCGATGGCGAGCGAACCGGTGTCGCCCATGAATACCTCGGCCGGGTGGGCGTTGAACCAGAGAAAGCCGAGGCATCCGCCCGCCAGGGCCAGGCAAAAGATGGTCAACTCCCCGGCCCCGGGCAGGTAGAACATGTTCAGATAGGAGGAGGAGTCCACCCGGCCCAGCAGATAAGCGAAAACCCCAAAGGTGGTGGCGGCTATGGCCGAGAGCCCGGCGGCCAAGCCGTCGAGCCCGTCGGTAAGGTTTACGGCGTTAGAGGCACCGGTGATTACCAGGGCCACGAACGGGATGTACGCCCAGCGGAAAAAATCCACGTGCCACGTCTTGAGAAAAGGTATCTGGGTCCAGGTGGCGGGGAGCTCGCCCAGGGGGATCAACAGCAGCACCGTCCCCAGAATGAGCCCGGCCGAAAGCTGGCCGGCCAGCTTGTAGCGTCCGACTAGCCCCTCGGTCTTGTTGCGGACCACCTTGAGGTAGTCGTCCAGAAAGCCGATCCCCCCCATCCAGAGAACGACCAGCACGGCCGCGACGGTGTAGCCGTTGTCCAGCCGCGCCCACAGCAGGGTGGGGATAACGGTGGAGAGGACGATGAGGACGCCGCCCATGGTGGGGGTGCCAGACTTACCCAGGTGGGTCTGCGGCCCAATATTGCGAACCACCTGCCCCACCTTGAGGAGCCGGAGCCGGCGGATGATGGCCGGGCCGAAGTAGAACGCCACCAGGAAGGCGGTGACGATCGCCCCCACCGCCCGGAAGGTCTGGAAGCGGAAGAGGTTAAAGACTATGTGATAGTCCGAGAGCGGCACCAACAGGTGGTAAAGCATTGGCTCAACCGTCTCCTTTCAGCAAGTCGATCCACCTCTCCAAGCGCTCCCCGCGGGAGGCCTTGAGGAGTACCGTCTCGTCGCCTTGAAAGCCGGACGCCGCGGCCCGGTACGCCGCCACCGGATCGCGCTCGCGCACCACCCGTTCGTCGCCCAGCCCCTGGAAGGCGTCGGCGAAGAGCCCGGTGGCCACCAGCCGGTCGATGCCCTTGCCCAGCCAAGCCGTTGCCCTCTCGGCCACGGAGCGGTGCAGGGGCTCGGCGTTCTCTCCTAGCTCCAGCATGGTCCCCAGCACCGCCACTTTATCTCCTTCGACCGGGAGGGAGGCCAAGAGGTCGAGGGCAGCGATAACACTCGGCGGGTTGGCGTTGTAGCAGTCGGCCAGCACTCGAATGCCTCCTACCCGCAGCCACTCGCCGCGCAGCTTTAGCCGGGGGGTGGTTGCGATGCCCCCGGCCGCCTCCAAGGCGGGCACGCCGAGCTCTTCGGCCACGCCCAGGGCCAGCAGGGCGTTGCGAACGTTGTGGCGGCCGGGGAGGGGGAGTCGGACCTCGGCCCCGCGCCAGTGCCAACGAGTGGAGCCGTCCGGCTCGATTCGGACCTCGCCCTCGGGCCTGAGGTCGGCGCCCTCGGACACCCCGGCGGTGCGGACTCTCTCCGGACCGACCAGACGGGTAGCCCGGACGGCCAACTCGGGTGGTTCGTCGGCCAGAAAAACCCGTCCCTTTCCCCGCACCGCCGGGAGCAGGCAGAGTTCTTCCTCGAGAACCCCCTCGAGGTTTCCCAACTTCTCCAGGTGTTCCTCTCCTATCGAGGTGACCACGCCTAGATCAGGTTCCACGATGTCGGCCAACATAGCTACCTCTCCCGGCTGGTTGGTGCCCACCTCGACCACCACCACCCTGGCCTCTTGCGGGGCGGCGAGCAGGGTGAGCGGCACGCCCACGCGGTTATTCAAGTTATCCTCGGTGGCGTGTGCTCTCATGCCCTCCCCCAGGGCGGCCCGGAGCAGGTCCTTGGTGGTGGTCTTGCCGTTACTCCCGGCCACCCCCACCACGGCCGCGCCGAGAGCCCGCCGCCTGTGCTGGGCCAGCCGCCCGAGGGCCAGCAGAGTGTCCTCTACCAGGTAGCGCCGGAGCCCCTCGGGCCACGGCTCGGGCTCCCCGGCTACCACGGCCCCGGTCGCGCCCATCCCGGCGGCGGCGGCCAGAAAGTCGTGGGCATCGAACCTCTCGCCCACCAACGCCACGAACAGATCTCCCGGTCCGATCTTGCGGCTGTCCGTGCTCACCCCCGCGTACACTACGTCTTCGCTGTCAGGGGCTGGCTCCAGACCCAGACCCCGGCGAACTTCCCGGTCGCTCCAGCGGAAACCGCTCACCCAGACTCCTCCAAGACCCTCCGCACTACTTCGCGCTCGTCCAAGGGGCGGCGCTCGCCATTCCAGAGCTGATACCTCTCGTGCCCCTTGCCCGCGAGGAGTACCGTGTCTCCCGGCCCGGTCACGGCTAGGGCGTAGCGGATCGCCTCGGATCGATCCAGGACGCGAACCCGGGGGGCGTCACCCATCCCCTTTTCTATCTGGCCGGCGATGTGCTCGGGCGATTCACTGCGAGGGTTGTCCGAGGTAACCACGGTGAAGTCGGCCAGCCCGGCAGCCACCCGCCCCAGCTCGGGCCGCTTGCCCGGATCGCGGTCACCGCCGGCCCCGAAAACCACGAGCAACCGCCCCCTGGTGAGCGGGCGCAACGTTTCCAGGGCTTGTCGCAGAGCTTCGGCGGTGTGGGCAAAGTCGATTACGACCGCCGCCCGCTCCGGCCCGCTCTCGACTCTTTCCAGCCGGCCCGGAATCTGGGGGGCGCTCCGCAGACGGTTGGCGACCGGCCCAACCTTACCGCCCAGTGCCCGCGCCGTGGCCACGGCGGCCAAGGCGTTGGAGACGTTGTGCATGCCCAGGAACGGCGCGCGTACCTCACGTTGGCCGTCGGGGGTGCGGAGGGTCCAGCGGCTCCCCCGCGCGTCGAGGTGGACTTCCTGGGCGCGAACTTCCGCGCCGCTCGAGATTCCGAAGCGGACAGCGCGAAGAGGCGGGGGGGGGTTTACTTGGCCCCACACCGGGTCGTCGCAGTTGAGCACCGCAACACCCCCCTGCTTGAGTAGCCCCAAGAGCCCGAGTTTGGAGTTGCGGTAGTGCTCCACGGTACGGTGGTAGTCCAGGTGATCACGCCCCAGGTTGGTAAACACCGCGGCGTCAAAGCGGATGGCCGCCGCCCTCTTCTGGTCGAGCCCGTGCGACGAGACCTCCATGGCCACGCTCTTGACCCCGTCGGCGGCGAAGCGGGCCAGCCACCAGGCCACCTCGACCGGCCCGGGCGTGGTGAGACCTTCGGTACCCGGGAGCACCTCCCCGTCCGCGGCTACCACCCCGAGGGTACCCAGCGAGACCGCCGCTCCTTCCCCGGCCAGAAGGTGGCGGAGGATGGATACGGTGGTGGTCTTTCCGTTGGTTCCGGTCACGCCGATCACGGTCATTTTCTGCCACGGGTCGGCAAAGAACTCGGCGGCCGCGAACGCCGCGGCGAGCCGGCCGTCGGTGACCCGGATCTGCTGCACGCCCACCCCCTTTACCCGCCTCTCCACCAGTACCGCGGCGGCCCTCCGCCGGGCCGCTCCGGTCACGAAGTCGTGGCCGTCGGCGCCGGTCCCGGCCAGGGCGCAAAAGAGCCACCCCGGTTCTACCCGGCGGGAGTCCGCGGTCACCCCCACGACTTCTCCCCCCTGGTAGCCGTCGCCGGTGGCCAGCAGGCCTTCGGCGCGGAGCCGCCCCACTACGCGGGAGAGGGGCACGGAGCGGGTCACCCCCTCCTCCCGAGTAGCACGACGGTGTCGCCGGGAAGGGGAGTGCTCTCGCCGCTCCACCACACGCGCCGGGCCGGGCCACTCCCCTCCAGCCGCACCCGCAGGCCCAGCTGGTGCAGCCGCCGCACCGCCTCTCGCATGGACAGCCCAGCCACCCCGGGGAGGGTAACCGGCCGGGGCGGGGCGTCGCTGAGGTGACGGGGCGGCTCCGAAGCTAGCTCGAACACAAATCGTCCGGCCTCCGCGCGCGAGCGGGGCGCGGGGTCAGAAACCGGCAATCCGGCACCCCAGGGAAGGAGCGACCCCAGAGAAGCGAGACGGGCCAGGCCACCCCTATCCAGTAAAGGGTCGCGGGCCGCCAGGATGGTTCTGAGCGCCGTACGGGCAACCGGGGCCGCGATTAGCCCACCGTAGTACTCCCCCCGCGGCTCGTCGAGCTTGACCAGGATGGCGATCTGGGGGCTTTCGGCCGGAAAGTAGCCGACGAAGGTAGAGGTGTAGCTACCCGGCTCGTACCACCCGCCCTTCCCGGTCCGGCGGGCGGTGCCGGTCTTGCCCGCCACCCGGAAGAGGGAGAGGGAGGCCCGGGCGGCGGTGCCGTCTTCTACCACCGAAGCGAGGAGTTCGCCAACCCGCCGGGCGGTCTCAGCGGTGACTACCTGCCGCACCCGCCGCGGCTCTGAGCGGAAAAGGACTTCGCCGTCGGGGGCGCGCACCTCGCGCACCAAGCGAGGCTCCATCAGGACACCGTCGTTGGCCAGGGCCGCGTACGCCATGACCAGTTGGAGCGGAGTGACCGAGACCTCGTACCCCATGGCCAAGCTGGCCTGGGTGAGCGCCGACCACCGCTCCGGCGGGAACAGCCGTCCGGCCGACTCGGAGGGGTAGGCGATGCCGGTGGGGGTGCCGAAGCCGAAGCCGCGCAGCTGGCGGAAGTACTCACCTTCGTCGAGGCGAGCGGCGAACTTGACCATGGCCACATTGCTCGATTCACGCAGCGCGTCGGAGAGAGTGAGCCAGCCGTGCGGAGTAACGTCCCGGATCAACCGCCCAGTCTCGCTCTGCCAGTCGCCATTCTCGGCGAACACGCTGTCCGACAGTGACACCAATCCCCCCTCCAAAAGGGCCGCCACCACGAACGGTTTGAGCGTCGAACCGGGTTCGTACGGCTCGGTGAACGCCCATACGCTCCCGCTCGCCCCGTGCCGCCGCGACGCCACCGCCAGCACGTCCCCGCTAGCGGGGTGGACTATCAGCAGGTCTCCGCCCGACGCGCCGGTCTCGCGGATTGCGTCGACGAGCGCGCCCTCGGCTATCTCCTGTAGGCCCGCGTCCAGCGTGATGACCACGCTGGAGCCGTCCCTGGGGGGCGCCACCTCGATGGAGACCGGGGGTGATTCGGCCCCCCGCCGCCAGAGTAGGGAGCTACCGGGGCTGCCCCGGAGGAAGCGGTCGAACTGCTCCTCGACGCCCCCCAGGGCGTCGCCGGAGCTAGTTACCGTACCGACGACCCCCCGACCGGACTCGCCCCCGGTCCGGTACCTCTCCAGCACCCGCTCGAAGTACACTCCAGGGAGACCCTCGAGGGCGCGCCGCTCGCGGGCTGAGTAGCTCCCGGGGAGTACCACCCAGCGCTGGCCCGGAGCCACCGCCCGGCGGGCCGCTCTCGGCGAGACCCCGAGCGCGCTCTCCAGGCGGGCAGCGAGCGCGGACGGTTCGCGCACTTCGGACGCAGCCACCGACACCCGGTACGCCTCTTGGTCCACGGCCAGCGGCACCCCCGTCCGGTCCAGGATGGCACCCCTGCGGGCCGGCACCGTGCTCAGGGCGCGGTGCTGGCCCTCGGCGGCCGCCGTCCAGCGCTCGCCCTCCACGGCTTGCAGCTGGACGATACGGCCGGCGAGCAGGACCGATCCGGCAAGGAGAAAACCGGCGATCAACCGGCGCCGGAGCGGAAAACCCTCGCCGGAGCCGGTCACGGAGCCGCCTCGCCGGCCCGCTGACCGGTCGGAACGGGAAGGAAGACGATCTCGTCTCCGGCCGGGAGCCGCATCCCCAAAGCAGCCGCCGCCTGCGTGATCCGCTCGCGGCTCTCCAGCTCTCCCAAACGGCGGGTCGCCTCCAGTCGCTCCAGTTCCGCGATCTCCGTCGCTTCCTCCAGCTTGGCCAGCTGCTCGGCCAGCTGTAACCCGGCGGTTTGCCGCCAGACTGCCAGCCACAGGGCGCCGAAGAGGAGGGCCAACCACGCGCACGCCCGGAGCGCGCTCCAGCGGCTCCGGCGCCGCCTTTTCCTCACGGCTGGGTGGGAAAAGCTGGAGAGCTCGCTCACACCCGCCGCCACGCCCTGAGGCGGGCGCTCCGGGCCCGCGGGTTGCGAGACACTTCGTCCGGAGTTGGCCGCAGCGGCCGACGGGTGAGTACCTCTCCGAGTGGCCCTCCCCGGCACCGGCAGACCGGGAGTCCGGGGGGGCAAACGCACGCCCGGCTCCACTCCCTGAAGGAGTTCTTGACCACCCGGTCTTCCAGGGAGTGGTACGCGATTACCACCAACACCCCGCCCGAACGCAGCGAGTCCCGCAGTTGGGGAAGGGCTTTTTCCAGCGACTCGAGTTCCAAGTTCACCGCGATCCGCAGGGCTTGAAAGATCCTGGCTTTGTCTTGCGGGGTTACCCGCGCTCCCAACACCTCTTCCACCGCTTCGTTTAGCTGGCCGCTCTCTACGAACGGCTCCTCGGCCCGCCGCCGCACGATGGCGCGGGCCAGCCGCCGGGCGCGCGGTTCCTCTCCCCAGCGGCGCAGGAGACCGGCCAGGGCGTCTTCGGGAAGGGCGTTCAAGAGATCGGCCGCGGTCTCGCCGGAACCGGCCTCCATGCGCATATCCAGGGGCGCCCCGGGCCGGAAGGTGAAGCCGCGCGCCCGGCAGTCGATCTGGTGCGACGATACCCCCAGATCTAGCAGGACCCCGGCCAGGGAGCCCGGCTCCACGCCCGCGGCCCGGCCAGCGAAGTCGGCGTGGATAAAGCGCACCCGCGCGCCGAAGCGGGAGAGCCGCCGGCCGGCCTCAACCAGAGCCTCAGGGTCCCGGTCCACGGCGATCAACCGGGCCTTCTCTCCTCTCGCCAGAAGTTCTTCGGCGTGGCCGCCCCCACCCACGGTTCCGTCCAGAAAGAGGCCGCCCCGCTCTGGCTCCAGGTGGGCCATGGCCTCATCCACCAAAACCGGTTCGTGGTAGCCGCTCATGAAAAGATCTGATGCGTGTACTGGCCGCTCTCTCCGTCGAGTCCCGGTACCGCAGATTCGAAGCGCTCCGGGTTCCATAGCTCGATGCGGTCGATGGCGCCCACCACCAGGATCGAGCCGTCCAACTTGGCTGACTCCTGCAGACGCTGGGGGATGAGGATGCGGCCCTGGCGGTCGGGGGTCACCTCGGCCGCGTTGGCGGTGACCCCGAGAACGTAGCCGCGCGCCTCGGGCTGGCGGCGCAGGAGCTCGCGCAGCCGCTGCTCGACCTCGGCCCAGGCCGTCTCGGGGTAGAGGGTGAGGGCGTCCTCATACGCCTGCACCAAAACCAACGAGCGCTCGTCCGCCCCCCGGCGAAAGGGGGCCGGCAAGCTGAGGCGCCCCTTTTCGTCGATCTGGTGTAGGTAGCTGCCGAGGAACCCGCTCATGCGCCTCCACACAAGGTCGAAGTATCTACCCACTAATCCCCACTTTTCCCCACTACGCCCCCCAATAGTACTCTTCCCCGGCTCCGTGTCAAGGGCGAGGTCCGGCCGGGTGGCCGGGTTATTGCTCCCGAAACCACCGAACCCGTTGCCAGTTATGAAGATCGGACTCATCCTAAACGCCCCCGCCGAAAGCCACGACGAACTACGAGAGGGGATTGGCTCTATCCGGAACCGGGGCCACTTTGTTGCACCCCGGCTCACCTTCGAGCAGGGCGACGCACGACGCTGGGCGCGGGCGATGACGTTAGACGGGTATGACCTCTTGGTGGCAGCCGGGGGAGACGGTACCGTGAACCAGGTGGTGAACGGAATCCAAGCCGCCCTGGACGAAGGCGCCGCACGCGCGCCGGGGTTGGGCATAGTGCCCCTGGGGACCGGGAACGACTTGGCGTGCTCCCTGGAGATACCGGCAGGAGTAGGGGAGTCGCTGGCGGTGGCGGTGGAGGGGCGGGGGCGGGGCGTGGACGTGGCGAGGGTAAACGATCTGTACTTCCTGAACGCCTCCAGCGGGGGGATCGGCGCCGAGGCCACCGACGAGGCGTCGGCGGAGGCCAAGCGGACCTTCGGGGCGCTCGCCTACCTGGTCACGGGGGTACGCAAGTTCGTCTCCCTGCGGCCATCACGCGGCCGGTTCGCGACCTCCGGCACCCTCTACGAGGGCAGTTTCACTCTCTTCGCGGTGGGAAACTCGGAGCGTACCGGCGGTGGCAACCGGCTCACCCCCCGTGCCGACCTCTCGGACGGGCTTCTCGACGTGTGTATCGTCAAGGAAGTGTCGCGGGTAGAGCTGGCCGGGCTGCTCCCCGCGCTCCGTGCCGGAGAGCATCTCGACCACCCGGCGGTGATTTACGGGCAGGTCAAAAGGCTGACGGTCGAGGCGGAAAACGAGTTGGCGGTCAACGCCGATGGCGAGCCGATGCGCGGCCGCCAGTTCGCCTACGCGGTCGTCGACCGCCGCCTCGAAATCATGACGCCATAAAGATACTCCTGATCTATCCGGCTTCGATGATCGCTTGCTGATTGGCGATAAACTGGCGCGCCGCCGAGACGATCTCCCCCGCCCGGGCGTCGCCGGAGCTCTGCAGCCGGCCGATCGCCTGGTTGAAGAGGTCAATGGCGCGGCGGGCCTGGCTCGCGCTCCCCTGGGTGTTGGCCCGGGCGATCGCCTCACCCCGCTTGTACGAAGTGTAGCCGAGAAAGAAGCCGATCTGGCTGCGCAAGGCCGCGTCGCCCGCTGCGAAGTCGTGCGCAGCCGAGAGCAAGCTCTCCGCTGTGGACCACTGGTTGGCGTTGAGCGCCGGGCTGGCTTCGTTGAGGAGCGCCTGGGCCGCGGTGCGGTAGTCCCCCGAGCGGCGGAAGTCCTGGATGGCACCCGAGCGATCACCCGAGTCCAGCCGGGTGATGCCCCGCTCGAGGTACACTCCCTCGTAGTCGGGATCGATCGAGAGCACGCGGGTGTAGGCGTCGATCGCCTCGTTGTAACGGTCGGCCCGACGGAGGGCCTGTCCGTAGGTAAACCACACCATCGGTTCGTCCGGGTGGCGCTGGGTGGCGGTGCGGGCGAATTCTATCGCCTCCCCCTCCCTGCCCGTTTCGCTGTACACGGCCACCACCCGGCGGATGACCGAGGGGTCCAGATCGTCCCCCTTCTCTGCGAAGACGATCTCGAAGGCTTGCAGGGAGACGGCGAAGTACTGGCGGGCCGCCGCGTCATCGCCCTGATCGGTGGCTTGCTGGCCGGCGGCCGAGGCGATCTGGCCCAGGTATTCCTGAAACTCTACGTCGTCCTGGTTGCCGGAGATGGCCGGTTCGAGCACCCGGTAAGCCGAGATGTAGTCACCGGTCTCGGCCACGTCTCCGGCGATGCGGAGGCGTACCTGCACGTTGCCAGGGTTGAGTTCCAGGTAGCGGCGGTAGTAGCCGCTGGCTTCATCGCTCCGCTCTAGGTGGCTGGCGGCCAATCCGGCGCCGAGCAAGGCGTTTTCGTTATCCGGTGTGATTTCCAGGATGTCCCGGTAGAGCTCCAGCGCCTCTTGGTGCTGGTCCAGGTTGACCAGGACGGTGGCCTTGCCGTACATGGCCGCCGTGTTCTCGGGCGAGATCGCCAACGCCTCCTCGCAGTTCTCTAGCGCACGCTGGTACTGGCTGCTGGCTAGGAAGTCGTTGCAGAAAGCGGCCAGCCGCACGCTCTGGATGACCCGGTCGAAGGCCCCGAATACCTGTTGCCCGAGAGACCCGGCGTCGGCCGCGCTCACCGGCTCCAACTCGACCTCGGTGCCCGAACCGACGTCGATCACGGTCGCGTTGGCCTCCAGCCCCGCGCCGCCCGATGAGACCGTCCCCCAGACCAAGACCTGAGCCTGCATTTCGTCGGCGAGCTGGCGGGCCGTGACCTCGGTCAGCTCGCTGACCTGAAAGTACGACATGGCCGCCCTCTGCTCGGCTGCGGGGATGGCGGTGTGGGTGGCCATGTTCACGACCCCCTCGCGCAGGCCGGCCGCCACTTGTTCGCCCGCTCCCGCCGAAACCCCCGTCGCGGTCTCGAAGGAGGGGATGAGGACGCGGTACCTGCCCCCGGGCGTGGTGCCGTCTTGGGGCGGAGTGTAAGCGCCCGGGGCGCACGCACTGAGCGCGAAAAAAGACAGCGCCGCCAACACGGTTCGGGATTGATACCTTGTCATCAGACTGGTCTCTCTGGTTGAAAGTGGAGGGGTCGGCCGGGCGGACCCGTAAGGTACTCTTTCGTATCGTGCTGAGCTACCCGCGCGGCCGGCAAAGGTTCGCCGGTTCAGACCGCCGCCGACCGCCGCTAATCGGTAGCATGAGCCGGGCCAGCGGCGCTGCAAGATCGCCCCCTGTCCCGGTTCGGTCAATACCCTGGCCGGGGAAGCCGCGGGCGCGTAGCTTGGTAGTCATGCCGCAGGCCAAACCTCCCGCGCGCGGCACCGGCCGTGCCGTGATCTTCGGGAAGCGGTGCCCGCGCTGCAAAGTTCGCAGCCAGCACATCCGCACACCCAGTTGGCTCCGGCCACTCCGCTCGCTCCTGTTCGGAAGGTGCAGCTACCGCCGCTGTACGCTGTGCGGCTGGAAGGGGCTGGCCCTTCACCGGCCGCGCTGAGCAGTTCCGGGTAGGATGGGCGCTGAGGGATTCGAACCCCCGACCTCCTGGGTGTAAACCAGGCGCTCTGAACCAGCTGAGCTAAGCGCCCCTAGCGGATGATCCCGAGGGGGATGAGCACGGCGTAACCCGTCACCAGGAGCAGTGGCGCGAGCACGGTGGAGCCGGAGGAGAGGAGCGCATACCCCGCCACGATCACCCCGGCGGCCGCGGCCAGAAGGGTCCAGTTGGCCGCGCCCAAGCGGACGGTTTCGCGCCGCTTCCCCGGCTTTCCGGTTCGGTCTTTTCCAACCATCAGGAAATATGGTCTGGGGATACTCCCGCCTCAAGGGACGGCCCGGACAGGTTCACGGCTTCTCCCGCGTCGAGCAGAGCCAACGCCTCCCCACACCGCTCGCCCCAAGGATTAAAACGGTTCGCCTCGACGCCCCCTCGCCACGCCTCGCGGGCTTGCCCGGGATCTCCCTCGGCGTAGTGGGCGGCGCCTAGCTCCCAGTACGCCTCGATCAGCTTGGGGCCTAGCTCGATGGCTCGCTCAAAAAAACCCCTGGCGTCGGCGTACATCTCCCGCTCCCGGTACACCAGCCCCAGGTATAAGGTCGCGTATAGCACGGCCTTCCGGTCATTCCCCCGCCGGATGGCGCGGGAAAGGTGCTCGATGGCCTCGCCGAAAATCCCCTTCTTGAGGCAGATGTAGCCGAGGTTCACCCGGGCAATATCGTTCCGCGGCTCCCGGGCCAGAACCCGTTGATAGGTAAAGAGGGCTTCGTCGTACTCGTCAAGGAGCATCTGCGCCCAACCGAGCAAGCTCTCCGCCTTGGAGTCGCCGGGGGCCAATTCGAGCGCCCGTTTCAATTCGCTCACCGCCCGGGCGTGATCCCCGGCCGCGATAGCGCTCCACCCCCGCTCCACGTAGGTGGAGCTACCCAGGTGGTCGGAGCGGGCCGGTCCCGGAGAGAGCCCCTCCGGGCGGGCCGCCGGGGAAAGGGCTTTGTAGCGCTCGACCAGCGCGCGGATGCGCTCCTTGAAGCCGGCCAACCGGTCGATGGCCCGCTCGGTGTCCCGAAACAGCGAGAGAATCTGGTCTCGCGCCCGGGCCCGGTCCCCGCCGCCGTCCTCGGCTTGGCCGAGGAGACGCTCCACCCCGGCGAAGCGCTCCTCCAGGTCAGGAATCGGATCGGGAAAAGGCGAGCCGTTGCCCGCGGAGCCGACGGGGTTTTCCGAGCTGGTCACGGTCGAGAGCTTTTCTTGGACCCGGAGCGTGATTTTGGCTTCGATCTTGGCTTCGACGACGACTTCGGTTTCGTTTTGGGCTTCGCTTTGGATTTCGCTTTGGATTTAGACTTAGGCGGTCCGGGCTGCTCGGTTGGCTCGGGGGGCGTGAGGTCGGCCTCCTGGAGGGCTATGCGCTCCTGCGACGATAAGACGCGGTCCAGCTCCAGGACGATGATAAGTTGGCCGCGCCCCCGCACGATCCCCTTGATGAACTCGGCGGCGATACCGCGGACGTAGCTGGGCGGGTCGGACAGTTGGGAGTCCGGCAGGCGGAGCACCTCGGAAACCGCGTCCACCATTAGCCCCAGACGTTCGCCGTCGAAGGGGACCACCACGATGCGAGTCTCGGCGTCGACCTTGGCTTCGGGTGCCTCGAAACGGCGTCGCACGTCGATCACCGGCACCAGCGTTCCGCGCACGTCGATCACCCCTTCCACGAAGCCAGGCGCCTTGGGTACGGGCGTGACCGGTTGGTGGCGGAGGATCTCGTGTACGGAGAATACGTCCAGCCCGAAGTCCTGCCCACCCACCCGGAAGGTCACGATCTGGACCGTCTGCTCGCTCTCTAAGCTCTCGTTCACCTGCTCCTCCGTCTGGTCGAATGGAAATATCTCGGCGGGGTCGAGAAGGGTTACCACCTCGTCCCCCATCCGTACCACCTCCCCGGCTCCGACCGGGAAGCTACGCACCCCGGCCACCCCGTCCACCGCGACGCCGACCTTGCGACCAGCGCGCCGCAGCACTATTACCTCGAAGCCGGCTGTGACCGGCTCCCCCCCTCCCAATCGGAGTGCCAGGTCCACCACCGGGATCAACGCTCCCCGCCAGGGCAATACCCCCAACAGCTCAGGCCCGGCGTCGGGCACGGGGTGAGGAGTGGCTCCGGCGAGAACCTCGTCCACCGACTCCACCGGAAACGCCTGCCAGTCGGCGCCGAGCCGGAAGACAGTCATCCGCTCCGGGCCCCTCACCGCAGCCGGGAGCTGCCGCGGGGGCGCTCCAGTTCGCGGACCGCCGCGCCGACCGCCGCCGCCAACTCCGGGAGCGGTATGGGGGATGCTCCCCGCCGCACCGCCGCGGCGGGCATACTGTGGATTACCGAGCTGGCGCGGTCTTGGGCCAGCGCCACTCCACCGGCCTCGATTACCGCCTGCACCCCGTCGGCGCCGTCGCGGCCCATACCGGTAAGCACCACTCCCACCGAGCGAGCCCCGAACGCCCCGGCCACGCTCCGGAAGAGCGGGTCGGCGGCGGGCCTCACACCCCACACCGTGGCCCCCCGGTCGAGCCGGAGGTGGTGGTCGTGGGGACCGCTCTCAACCCGCAGATGAAAGTCGCCCGGCGCAAGGTACACACCGTCGGAGTTAATTGGCTCGCCGTCGACCGCCTCCCGTACCGGGAGCGGGCAGAGGGAGTCGAGCCGCCGGGCGAGCGAACCGGTGAACTCCGACGGCATGTGTTGGACCACCAGCACCGCCGCCCCCAGGGGAGCAGGCAGCCGGACCAACAGTTCCAGGACGGCGCGTGGCCCGCCGGTGGAGGCCGCCACCGCCACCGCCGCGTCCGCGGCGGCCGGTACCCACTCACGGAACGGTGCGGCCGGGGGCGGAGGCCGTAGGCGAACCGGGAGATTAGAAAGGTCGGCGGCCACCGCCGCTTTGAGAGCGCGCAGCAGTCGTTCCGGGAGCTCGGCCGTAGCCGCTCCTGCCGACGGCTTGGTAACGAAGTCTACCGCCCCGTAGTCCAGAGCTCGCAGCGTGAGCTCGCCCCCCTCCACGGTGTGGGTCGAGAGCATGACCACGGGCCGCGGGTTCTCGCTCATGATGTAGCCCAGGACCTGGAGTCCGTCCAGCCCGGGCATCTCCACGTCCAGCGTGACCACGTCCGGATTGAGCCGGTGGAGCTTGCGCAGCGCCTCTTCGCCGTTGCGCGCGGTCCCCACTACCCGGAAGCCGTGAGCCCCCGAGATCACGTCGACCACCAGGCGGCGCATGAAGGCGCTGTCGTCCACCACCAGTACCCCGGCGGGCCGCTCAGAGGACGATGTCATCCCGCATCACCGAGGTGACGGTGGTCTTGCCGTCTTTGATCCGGAAGCGGACCGAGCGCCCGTAATCCTCTCCCACCGCCTCGCCCACCAGCGGAACCCCGGCCAGCTGCAACGCTCCGCGGGCCGCCTCCAGGTTCCTCTCGCCGGTGTTCATGGTGGTGGCCGTCTTGAGGCTGGCGAACATGGAGGCCCCTCCCACCAGACGGGCTTCGGCGCGGCCGGGATCGCCCCCCAGCCCGGCCATCTCCTCGAGTAGCAGCGATACGGCGGTGGTGGCAAACTTGGCCCGGTTGGTCGGGTTGCGCGACGAGGAGGGGTCGGGCAGGAGGACGTGGGCCATCCCCCCCACCGTCACCTCGGGGTCGTGCAGGAGAATGGCCACGCACGAACCCAGCCCCAGGGTGACCAGCACGTCTCCGCCACGGCCGACGGCGTGGTCCGCGACCCTTACCATGATCTTGTTCACGTGGCTTCCGGCTTCTGGAAGACACGTTCCCGGTTGTCCACCGGCGAGAACCTGGAGCGGACTTCCCCGAAGAGAGTCTCCACCTTGCCCAGCACCAGAAAGCCGCCCGGAAGCAGGCAGTCGTAAAAGCGGCGGAAGAGCCGCTCCTGGATCTCCCGGCTAAAGTAGATGATCACGTTCCGGCAAAGGATCATGGCCTGGTCCCGTTCCGGCTCTCCGGAGATGAGGTCCTTGCGCACGAACGCCACGTTCCGGCGCGCCTCCTCGCGCAACCGGAAGGGAGGGCCGGGCGAGAACCAGCGCTCCTGCTGCCCGGCGGGGGTTTCCATCATGGCCAAGTCGGTGTATTCGGCGCGGCGGGCCGCGTCCAGGGAGCGCAGGTCGATGTCGGTACCCAGGATGCGAAAGCGAGCTAGCTCTTCCTGGCGGGAGTTGACCTCCGCCCACTCGCGTAGGATGATCGAGAGGGTATACGCCTCCTCTCCGCTGGCGGCGCCCGCGCTCCAGACGCGCACCCTCGCTTCGGGCCGGTCGAACAGCGCGGGCACCACCCGCTCCCGCACCACCTCCCAGCTTTCCCGGTTACGGAAGAACTTGGAGACGTTGATGGTGAGGGCGTCGAGGAGCAGGTCGTACTCGACCGGGTCCCGGTCCAGGAGCCCGGCGTACTGCCCGAAGCCAGACTGGCCCTTGGCCCGCATGCGCACGGCTACGCGGCGGCGCAGGCACTTGTTCTTGTAGAACCGGCAGTTGAAGCCACGCTCCCGGAAGATCTTCTCCTTGAGCGCCTCAAACCCTTCGTCGTCCCCTTCCAGGGCGAGGTTGGGCGCGGGCAGGGTGGCGTCCCCGTTCATGACTCCATAGAGGCAACCAACTCCAGATTAGTGCGCACGATCCTGTTGGCCGGGTTGATCTCCAACGCCTTGCGCCAGAAGCGCATCGCTTCCTCGCGCTCCATCCGCTTGTAATGGATGTTACCGAGCTTGACGTACACTTCGTCTCCGCTGGGCGGGCGCAACTCCGCCGCCCGCTTCAAGCTCTCGGCCGCGCTTTCGTAGTCGCCCCGCCGGTACAGGACCTCTCCCAACCCCCTATGGGCCTGGGCCAGGAGCGAGTCTTCCTCGGCCGCCCGGCGAAAGCCGGCTTCGGCCTCCTCCCAGTGCCCGCGCCGCTCCTCGACCACGCCCAGGTGTAAGTGGAGCGGCGCGGAGTGGGGGTAACGACCAGCCCCCTCGGCCAGCAAAGAGGCCGCCCGGTCCAGCTCTCCGGCCAGAGCCAGGGCCGCGCCGGCGAATACGTAGTAGCTCTCGGCCGCCTCTTTCTTCCCCACCGCTTCCCGGTAGCTTTCGAAAGCCGACAGCGCGTCGGCAAGCAAACCCTCCTTGAGGGCGAGCACGGCCGAGGAGAGGAGGAAGAGAGGATCGCCGGGCGCCAGCAGTAACGCCTCGTCGAGGGACGCCCGCGCTTCTTCGCACCGGCCCAGCCCCTCCAGCGCCAGAGCCAGATCGTGGAGGGCGGCCGGTTTGGGTCCTCCCAACTCCAGCACCTCCTTGAACTCCCGCACCGCGCGCCGCTGGTCTCCGGCGCGGAGCCCAATCAATCCCCGGTAAAAGCGGGCGTTCACATTCTTCGGCGCGAGCTCCCTCACCCGGCGAAACTCCCGCACCGCCTCCTCATACATCCCGGTGCGGTAGAAGGCCACCCCCAAGTTGAGGTGGTCGTCGACCCTGCCCGCCGGTACGGCGCGGCTCTCTTGCCGCTTGCGCCCCACCGGGTGTGCAAAGCCGGCCTGGATGAGCCCGAAGAGGGCCTTGGCCACGTCGAACTCCACCAGCCCCGACTCCTCCACTACCTCGCGCACGCTGCGTACCCCATCCAAGAGGGGGATGATCTTCCGCTGCTCGGCGCCCAGCTCCAGATCTTCCTCTTCCAGCCGGGCGTGGTCCAGTTCGAAGACCAGGTCCAGCTCCGGGATCTTCTTCTCGATCAGCCCCCATTCGTCCACCCGGCGGGCCCCCTCCAGAAGGAGGTTTTCCGGGTTGATGGAGACCAGCAGCGCACCTTGCTCGGGGCGCTGGTCGGGCTCGAAGTAAAAGGAGCCCTGGTGCCAGGTGAAAAGGAGGTAAACGGCCTCCTCGATCTGGAGCCGCACGTACTCCTCGAGTTGGTCCCGGGTAATGGCGCCACGCTCGATCAGGAGCTCTCCGAGCCGCTCCTGGGGCCTTTTACCCTGTTCGGCCACGGCTGCCTCGAGCTCCTCACGCCCAAGTAGACCGTTCTTGACCAGGAGGTCTCCGAGCCGGTCCTTGCGGTTGACCAGCGAGGCGAAGGTGATGCGGCCCCGCTCAAAGAACAGGTAGCCGAAGTTGGCCCGGTCGGTGACCGACAAGCAGCCGGTCTTCTGCCCCATGGCCAAGAGTTGGAGCACGTCGGGCAAGCTCGCCTCGCTCAGGTTTCCCTTGATCGCCACTAGACGTACTCCTCGGCGATGCGGTCGTCGAGCGCCAGCCAGTCGGCGGCCATCCGGTCGGGGTCCATGAGGACGGTGGCGCTGGCCAGGGGCTCACTCTTCGTGGCTGCGGGCGCCACCGGAGCGAGCTCAACCACCAGTCCGGCGGACAGACGCCCCCGCAGGCGTGCCGGGAGTCCCTCCAGCTCGTCCGGCGGAAGTCGCGACGCCGCCACCACTTGTGTTCCCTTCCCGGCCACCGCTTCCAGCAGCCGGGAGAGCCCCTCGGAAAGGTCGCTCTGCTCTCCGGCCAGCTCGACGTCGTCGACCAGGATCAGCTCTTGTTCGAGGTAGCTCCGGTACCACCCCACCCCCCCCGCGAGAGCACCCCGCTCTGCGAGCGGCAGGTAGCCGACCCGGGAATCGGGCCGGCGCTCCAGAAACGCGCTCCCCAGGGCTCCCAAGAAGGTGGTCCTCCCGCTCCCGGGCGGCCCGTGCACAAAGAGAGGGTTATACGCCGAGCCGGGGGCGGCCAGCACTTCGCGCGCGGTGCGGGCCGCCGGGGAGTCGCCGTGTTGCAGGGCCGCGAAATCGGCGAGGGTGCGGGCGGGGGGAGGGGGGGGAGGAGTCCGTTCCGCCCTGGCCCCTTCGAGTAGTTCCCTGGCTTCTTCTAGCCGGTCGGGGTCCCGCAGGGCGGCCAGTTTGAGGGCGTTCGGGTCGACTTTGTCCATCTCTGCGCGCACCGCTTCCAACTCCCGGGCCCGTTGCTCGAACCCCGGCAGGAATCCGGAGGGGGGAGGTGCGTCTCCGACCAAGGTCTCTTCCAGGGCGCGGGTACGGATCCCCTCCCCCTCCCACTTCAGGATCGCCTCGGCGATTGGCTCCCGCCACGACCCGGCCTCGACCAGATTGGCCAGGGTGCTGGCCACGTCCGAGAGAAAGGCGTCGAACTCTCCCTCGGAGGCGGCGCGGGGAAAAGGGCCGAGCAACCCCGAAAGCTCGCCAGTGCCGACCCGCTCGCCGCTCTCCTGCTGGCGGGCGGCTACCCGGGCGAGGGCGTCGAGCAGCTCCCGCACGCTCTCGAACGGCACCGCCGCTAGGGCTTCGGCCACCCCGGGGGCGAGGTCGATCCCGTCCTCGAGCGAACGGCGGTGGACGATGTCGAGCCTAAGGTCGGGGTTGGGTGCCTGGATATCGAGCGTGAGCCCCTCGCCCAGGCGGGAGAGGAGCCGCTCGTCCAACCCCTCGATCTCCGCGGGCGGGCGGTCGGCCGCGGCGATCACCTGAAGCCGGGGAGCTTGGCCGGCCTGGTCCCAGAGCCGGAGGAGGCGGAGCTGCCCCTCCAGGTCTCGGGCCAGGGCTTGTAAGTCATCGAATAGCAGGTATAGCGGAGCCCCCTCGCCGACCGGGACGGTCTCATCCCCCCAATCACCTTTCTCCGCCAGCTCGAGGTAGACCAGCCCGCTCTCTGGGTGCAGCTCCAGCCCCCGGTGACCAACCGCCTGGAGAAGGTGGCTCTTGCCCAGCCCGGCCGGGGCGTGGAGGATGAGCGGATTGTAGCTGGCGTGTGGTGACTCGGCGGCCCGGCGGGCAGCCGTGGCGGCCACCCGGTTGCTCGACCCCTCGGCGAAACGCTCGAACGTGAGAGCAGGGTCCAACTCGGAAGGCATGGCTTTACCGGACCGCCGTTAGCGGACGGTTGAACCTCTGTGACAGCCGCTTGAGGACCAAGGCGCTGATGCCGCGCAAGCTGTCAAAAACTCCTTCTCCGGTCAGGGCCCGCGCCTCGAAGCGGGGCAGCTCCCGGAAGTTGAGGTCGTCGTCCAACTCCTCCGCCGGAAGCACGTCGGGGAGGTCGCGCTTATTGTACTGGAGACAGGTGGGCAAGGCGCGCGGGTCCACGCCCTGCTCCAGCAGGTTCTCTTGGAGGTTGCGGAAGCTCTCCAGGTTTTCTTCTCGTTGGGCGCGCTGGCTATCGGCCACGAACACCACCCCGTCGGCGCCCTGGAGTACCAGCTTGCGGGTGGCGTCGTAGTAAACCTGTCCGGGCACCGTGTAGAGCTGGAAACGGGTCTGAAAACCCGAGACCGCCCCCAGCTCCAGGGGGAGAAAGTCGAAGAAGAGGGTGCGGTCCATCTCGGTGGCCAGCGAGACCATCTTTCCCTTGCGACTGTCCGGGACCTGTCCGTGGATGTACTGCAGATTGGTGGTCTTTCCCGACCGACCGGGTCCGTAGTAGACGATCTTGCAGGTAATCTCGCGGGTCGAGTAGTTGACCAGTGACATGGGATGTACCTAGTTGTCAGTTTAGTTGGAGCTCTCTTCACGCTCCCCGGAGCCGAAAGTTTTTTCCAGCCCCGCTTGCAGATCCCGCTCGAACGACTCGGGGTCCGAGCCCGGCCGTTGGTCGCGCCAACCGGGCAGCTCGGCCACCCGCCGGACCAGGGTGTCGAAGAAGGTGCGCACCAGCCCCAGCGAGGAGTCCTCTCTGAATACAGCAATCAGCACCAGGTCCTCTGACGGGGTACGAAAGGAGCCGATGAAAGTCTGCCCCCGGCCGCCTTGCTGATGCAGGTGCTCGAACCCCGGCTGCCCCAGAATCTCGGCCAGGGCCCCAGAGGAGGCGTGGATAGCCGCCCCCAACGAAGCCACCTCGATGACGTCGAGGGCGCGGGCAAAGCCGCGCTGGGCCAGAACTTGTCCGCTCCGGTTGATGAGCAGTACCAGCCGCACACGGGTATCGGCCACGAACGAATCCACCGGACCAGCCAGATCCGCCACGTAGCGGTCAAGGTCTCCCCGTCTCACGCCAGTGCGCCAGCTCCCCGGAGCATCTCCAGCCGAACCATGCCCACGTTGGTCCATCTCTCGGCCACCGTGATCAGCAGGAGATCGCTACCCCGGCCGGGCGCGGCCACGAAGAGGTAGCCGTGCTCCGCCTCCACCTGGAGAAAGGAGATAGACCCCAACTCGGCGGCCGCAAGGGATCGCCGGGCGCGCTGGAAGAGGGAAGCCGCTAGCGCCGCTACGGGCGGGCCTGGTACCCCCACCATGAGGTCTTCCTCCACCACCAACCCGTCGCCCGCCGCGGCCACCATGGCGCCGCGCACGCCCGGAACCCGGTTGACCGCTTCCAGCAGGGTACCGTAACCGTTCACCGGCCCTCCTCTCGCACCAACAGAGCTTCAGCCGCGCGCCGGGCCCGCTCCGCTAACCGCAGTATCCACCCCAGCGGCACCTCCTTGCCGGCGGCCACGGCCACCACCGCCTCTGCTACCGGCATCAACCGGACCGAGGCCCGCTCGGTCTCGAACAGAATGCCTTCCCACCGGCCCAACTCCAAGTGCCCGGTGGCCCGCGAGGCGTCTTCCGAGGCGCCCCTGAGGGCCGCCGCCACCTCGGCAGAGCGGTCCCGGCCAGCCACGGGAACTTGTCCGCTCACCACGTAGCCGCTCGCGTCCAGGAGCACAACTCCGATCACCCCACTTTCGCCAGCCAGCTCGGTTACGCCGTCCGTTGGACGCGCCGTGGGTAGATGGCGGGCGGGGGCGGCGGCCTCTTGCAGGGGCGGTGTCTGGCGGCTCTGGAGCCGCTCCAGCTCCTCCCGGGCCCCGGCGTGGTCCGGGTCGAGGCGCAGAGCGATGTCCCACTCGTCCATCGCCTTGGTCTGCTCACCACGGTCTCGGTAGAGTAGGCCCAGGAGGTAGTGGGCGCCCACGTGCTCGGGGTGCCGCTCCAGCCCGCGCAGGCAGAGCCGGAGGGCTTGCTCACTGCGCCCCTGGCCCCGGTAAGCACCGGCTAGGGGAAGGAAGGCCAAACTGGCCGGATCGCGGCCCACCTCTTCGCTCCAACGGCGGATCTGGGCGGGGTCGGCGCGGGTCATATGTCTCCGTCCTGGTCCAACGCGGCCCTGAGCGCGGCCGATCCCTTGGCGGCCCGGAGCGCTCTCTCGCGGCGGCCGGGCTCGGGGTCGGGGAGCCGGAGGTAGGTGGCCCAGGCGTCTTCGGCTCGGAGTAGCTCGCCAGTTCGGGCCGCGGCGAAGCCCAAGTGGTAGTGGGAGCCGGCCGCAAGGGGATCTAGCTCCACCGCACGGGAGAGCTGCTCCACCGCCTCCCGCCAGCGCCCCAGCCGGCCGAGCACCCGGCCCGAGAGTAGGTGGAGCTCAGCCGCGTCCGGGAAGTCTGCGGCGAGGGATTCCAGCACCCGTTGCGCCTGCGGGGCGTCTCCCTTTTCCAAGGCGGCTTCGGCGCTGCCGAGCCCTTCCCGGAGCGACGCTCCCGCCCCCGCAAGGTGAGAGCCGGGGGCCGAGTCGCTGACTTCTACCACCCCGGTAGAGAGCAGCCCATAAACCACTTTGGCCACCTCGAACTCGCTCCGCCCCACCTCGGCCGCGATCCGGCGGATAGAGAGAGCGCCGTCGATCTCGGCTAGCACCTCCCACTCGTCTGGCCGCAGGTCCAGAGAGGTTCCGTCTTCTCCATCACCCCCCGTGAGAGCCGGTACTACCTCTACACTCGCAATCCTGGCCTCGAGGGTGGTCCACTCGTCGATGCGCCGGGCCGCCTCCATCAAGAGCGACTCGGTGGGAATGCGCACCGACAGGGAGTCTCCGTTGGAGGGGGGGATCTCCTCGAAGCGGAAGTAGCCGTCCTGCCAGCGGATCAGCTCGAAGATCGACTGCTCGATCTGAAAGCGCAGCTGCCTTTTGACGTCTTCTTCCGAGGCGAAGCCGTGCTTAACCAAGATGCGGCCGAGGGGTGTCCCCGGCTGCTTGCGCTGCTCCCGAAAGGCGAGCTCGATCTCGTGCTCGGTTACTTTACCCGCGCGCAAGAGGAGGTGCCCCAGCCGGCCCTGGTTTCCCGGGATCTCGGCTCCCACCACCGCTCCCTGGTCAAAGCGGATTACCGCCGGGTTGCCGCCGCGGCCGGAGCTGACTTTGAGCACACCCGTTTTGCGGGAGAGGTCGAGGAGCTGGAAGACGTCGGAGAGTCCGAGCTCGCTGAGGGGGCCTTCGATCGCCACGGCTCTACGCCTTCGCCACGGCGCGGGCCGCGGGTTCTTGGAATATCCTGGCCAAACCGAATGCCGTCTCGATATTCTCACGGGCGCGTGCCGCCAGTTCGTGCTCCGGGTCGTGCTGGATCAACGTTCGCCACTGCTCGACCGCCTCCCTGAAGCGGCGCCTCTCCCCCGCCACTACCCCGGCGTGATAGCGGGCGTCGGCGCGGGCGGGGTCAAAGCGGAGGGCTCTTTCAAACGAGTGGGCCGCGTCTTCGAGTCGCCCTCCGTGCAGGAGAACGCGCCCCAACAGGACCAGGGCGTCGAGCTGGTAGGGATCGGCGGAGAGGAGGTCCACCAGAACTTCCACCCCGGCCCTGGCTCGGCCGTCTTGCCATAAAGAGTCCGCGAGCAAGAGCACGGCGTCTTCGTGGGTGGGAATGGTTTCGAGCGCGGCCCGGCACTCCTCTACGGCTTCGCCGTACCGCCGGGCTCCCGCCAGGAGCCGGGCCAGCTCTACCCTGGCGGCCACCAGGTAAGGGTCGAGCTCGACCGCGCGGCGTAGCGCTTCCTCGGCCCTCTGGTGGTGGCCCGCCGCGGTGGCGGCCTTGCCGATGAGCCGCACCAATCCGGCGTCCCCGGGAGCGGCCTGGTACGCCCGCGAGAGAACCCCGAGTGCCTCTTCTCCCCGTCCCCACCGGAGCATGATCTCGCCAGCTAGCCGAAGGGAGTTGGTCCGCTCCGGTTCGCGCTCGAGTACTGCCTCGACAGGCTTCCACGCTGCTTCCAGGCGGCCGAGCCGGAGGAGGGATCGGGCCCGCCCCTCCAGCGCACGGGCGTGTTCGTGGCCCCACTCCATACCCTCCAGCCGGGCCAGGGCCGAATCGAAGCGCTCTAGTGCCTCGCCGTCCAACGCCTGCTTGAGGTAAGTCTCAGCCGTTAGAAGCGCCGCCTCCACCGGGTCGGCACCCGCCAGCGCGGCTCGCCGGATCTCTCCCAACGCCCGCTCCACCAAACCCTTGGACAGGTAGTCCCTGGCCAGGGCGAACGGCTCTCCGGTGCGAACCGCGGGTGGCTCCGCCAGCTCCGGGCGAGGCTCGATCTGGGCGAAGATGGCGTCCAGCTCGGACTCGTCGAAGTCGAAGTGACGCGGCCCCTCCTCGCCCACTTCGGAAGCAGCGTCCAGCTCGGGAGCCAGCACCTCGGCGTACTCGAAGTGGAGTTCGATGGCCAGCTTGTACCGGGGGTGGGTGTAATAAGGCGAGAGTTCCAGGGCTCGCTTGGTCTCCTGCAGGGCGCCTTCGTAGTCGCCCAAGTTGGAGAGGACGAAGGAAAGGTTGTAGCGTGCCTCCGCGCTGGCCGGGTCTTGCTCCACCGCCCGCCCGAAGGCGCTCTTGGCCTCGTCGTAGCGACGGATCTCCATCAGCACCATACCCACTCCGCACCAAGCCGACGCCGACGCCGGATCGGCCTCCAGCGCGGCCCGGAACGCCTCCAGTGCCTCCCGGTGACGGTCCCTCCGGTGCAGCATGAGGCCTTGGTTATAGCGGGCGTTTCCGAACCCGGAACCGAGCTCAACCGCTTGGGAAAGGGCCTTTTCGGCCCCCCTGAAGTCACCCCGGTGGAGCCGCACCACCCCCAGATTGTTCCACGCCAGGGCGTAGGCGGGGTCCGACTCGGTGGCGCGGTGGTAGCTCTCCTCGGCGGCTTCCAACTCACCGCTCTGGTGCAGGCAGACGCCGCGCTCGTTCAAGAGCTTGGGGCTCTCCGAGTCTTGCCCCAGGAGCCGGTCGTACAGCTCCAGGGCGGTGGCCGCCTTACCTTGGAGTAGATGAACCTCGGCGGTGGCCTGGCGCACCAGCGGTTCGTCCTCGCCGTCTTCCAACGCCCGGCGAAACTCGCGCAAGGCTTCGTCGTAGAGCCCCTTCTGGCGAAAAGCCACTCCCAGGTTGTAATGGGCCAGGAAGCGCCCCGCCGCCACCTCGGGCCTCCTGCCCCGGCCGCCCACCAGCTCTTCGTACCTGGCCGGGCTGTAGCGGTCCAGAGAGAGGTTGGTCTGGGCCTTGGCGTACTGGGGGTTTAGCGCGGTGGCCCGCCGCGCGGCCCCCGCCGCCCTCTCGGTGGCGCCTAAATCTCCATACACGAAGGCGAGCAGGTAGTGGGCGTCGGCGTAGTTGGGTTGGAGTTTCACCGCCCGTTCCAGTTCGGCCAGAGCTTCTTCGGAGAGCCCCCGGTTGTAAAAGAGCTCGCCCCGGTAAAAGCGGAGGACGGCGCTGTCGGCGTCAGCGGCCAGGGCGCGCTCGAACCACTCCAGCGCCGCTTCCATGTTGCCCTGGAGCTTTTCGGCCTGGCCGAGCTGGATCAACGACTCCAGGTCGCCCGGGGCTGCGGCTAGCAGGCGCTTCAGTTCGGCCGCGGCCAGGGCACCGTCGCCTACGTTCAGGTACGCTTGGGCCAGCCGTCGGCGGGCGCTGGCGTCGTCCGGGTCGGAGCGCAACCCCTCCCGCAGCTCTTCGATCAGCCGGTCGTAGTAGCCGGTATTGAAGTAGGCGACCTCCAAATTACGGCGGGCCACCTGCATCCTGGGGTCGATCTCCAGGGCGCGCTCAAACTCGGCGATCGCCTCCTGGTACATCTCTTTGTTGAAGTAAAGGACGCCCAAGTTGTTGTGCGCCCCCGCGTCAGAGGGGTCGATCCTCTTGGCGAAGCCGCGCAGAATCTTGAGATCTCGTTCAGACTTCGAAGAGGCGGATGGGCCGGGGCCGGGGGGCGGCTGTTCGAGCAGCTCAGCCAATGCGGATCGCCTTGAGGATGACTTGCAGAGACTCCACGTCGGGGAGCAACAGAAAGTGGCCCTGGATCGCCTCCTCGTCGTCCATGCCGAAGTGGGTATCGATGCAGAAAACGGTCTCCCGCTCGTGTCCGAAGTCCGTGTACGCGGTGGTCAGTACGGCGGCGGCCTGGTCTACCACCAACCCGGGGACCGAGGGCAGGAGCATCAGCCCCATAAAGTCCGATAGAGCGTTCATGTACGCGGCCGAAAGGATGTTGCCCGCCTCCTTGAGCGCGGACTGCTCCATTTCGCTAAATAGCTGGCTGCTCCCCGGCGGGCGGTGCAGGAGGATCTCGGTGATGCGCAGCGCCGCGGCGCGGGGCAAGACGAGCATCGAGCGCCCCGTGAGATCGCCTAGCATGTGGACCATGACGGCGGCGATCACCTGGTCCGGCTCCCCCAGAATCTCGGGCACCTCTTCCAGGGAGATTACCCGCAGCCGGGGAACGTCGACCAGGATTTTCCCTTTGGTGAGTTGGGAGAGGGCGGTGGCCGCGTGTCCGGCGCCGATATTGGCCACTTCGCGCAGGGCGTCGAGTTGGCGCGCTTCCAGGTCACGGATGTTGAGGTCGGAAGTCATTCCGGGATTAGCTGAGGTTTGTCAATGCCCGGCGCCGTCGGCGACCAAACTCCCCGCGTCCAGGATGAGCGCGGGCCGGCCGTCGGACAAGATGGTGGCCCCCGAGAAGACCTTCGGCGTCTGCTCGGTGCCGTCGAACGACTTCACCACCACGTCCCGCTGCCCTACCAGCTCGTCCACCAGCAGGGCACGCCGCTGCTCGCCCAGCTCGAGGATCACGGCGGTGAGGATTGCGCCCGCGGCAGCTCCGTTACCCCCGTGGAGAAACGACCGGAGCGAGACCGCCGGGACCACCTCTTCTCCCAGCAGCAGGACGGGACGCCCGCCCGCCCGCTTCAACTCAGAGCGGGGCAGCTCCACCGTGCCGGACACGTGGGCCAAGGGGAGCGCGTAGGTCTGGCCCTCCTGGCGGATGAGAAGGGCCTGCACGATCGCCAGCGTGAGGGGGAGGCGGATGGTGAACGACGTCCCCAACCCCGGCTGGCTAGCGACCTCGAGAGTGCCTCCCAGCGAGCGCACCCGGCTGGTCACCACGTCGAGCCCCACCCCCCTTCCCGACACGTCGGTGACCCGTTCGGCGGTGGAAAAACCGGGCCTTAGAATGAGCCGGAACACCTCTTCGTCCGGGAGCGTCGCCCCCTCTTCCGGAGCGATCAGACCTCCGGCCGCCGCGTTGGCCAAGACCCGCTCGCGCTGGATGCCCCGGCCGTCGTCGCTAACCCGGATAACTATGCGGGACTGTTCGCGTGAGGCGGCCAAGCGGAGAGTCCCGTGCTCGGGCTTTCCGGCCGCGCTTCTATCTCCGGGTGTCTCTATGCCGTGGTCCACCGAGTTGCGCAGCAGGTGGACTAGCGGATCTCCGATCTCGTCGAGCATGGCCCGGTCAAATTCGATCTCCTTGCCCTCCACCACCAGGTTGACACGCTTGCCGAGAGAGCGCGCCGCGTCACGGATCATGCGCGGAAACCGGTCGAACACCTGCCACACCGGGACCATGCGTGCCCCCATCACCTCCCGCTGGAGCTCTCCCACCAGGCGGGAGGTGAGGTCTACGGTCTCGGCCAATTCAGAGTTGTGGCTTTGCTCCGAGGATAGTAGCCGGGCCAGTCGGTCGCGCAGTATCACCAGCTCGCCCACCTGATTCATGAGAGCGTCGAGCCGGGCCAGGTCTACCCGCACGCTACGCCGCCCGGGGCGAGCTCCGAGGCCGGGCGCCCGCTGTTCAGAGAGCTTTCCCGGCGCCCTCTTGACCTGCTCGTGGGCCGCCGCGCGCAGTGAGGCGACTAGAACAGCGGTCTCGGCGTCTTTTCCCTCCGCCGCCGCCTCCACGGCCCGCTCCAAGACGTCGACGCCCGAGAAGAGAAGATCGATCAGCTCTTGGTCCGGAGCCCGGCCCGCCTTCTGGAGGCGGTCGAGCAAGCTCTCCAACTCGTGGGCCAGTTCGGTGACCTGAGCGTACCCCATGGTCGCCGACATCCCCTTGATGGTGTGGACCGAGCGGTAAACGCTCCGTACCGGGCCGGGGTCGTCCGGGCTTTCCTCGAGTAGGAGGAGCTGTTGGTTGATGGAAGAGGCATGCTCCCTCGACTCAGAGAGGAAGAGCTCACCGTACCGCGATACGTCCATGACCTCTCTCAAATCAGGGGTGGGAGCTAATAAACTCCCTCAAGATGAGCGCCGTTAACTCAAGACTCTTTGCACCGCCTCCAGTACCCGCGACGGTTGGAACGGCTTGACCACGAAGTCGCGTGCGCCCGCCTGGATCGCCTCGATTACCAGGGCCTGCTGCCCCATGGCGCTGCACATGAGGATGCGCGCCTCAGCGTCTTCCTGGACGATTTCCCGGACCGCGTCTATGCCACCCATGTCCGGCATCACGATGTCCATGGTCACCAGATCCGGCTTTAACTCTTTATACTTGTCCACCGCCTGTACGCCGGTCTCGGCCTCTCCGGCGATGTCGAATCCCGCCTGCTTCAGGATGTCACCGATCATGGTGCGCATGAAGATCGCGTCATCGCAAATCAAGACGGTCTGGCTCATCTAACCTCCGGTGTGTGCGGGTGTGGAGCGTGAAACGCCAATCGTAAAGCGGCTCGGATCATAGCAAGACGGGCGCGAATATCCGATCTGTGTCCAGGGCCACGAAGATACCGCCCTCCTCCCTGCCCAGGCCACGGACGTAGCCGGGGTCTACTCCCAGGTCTCGTAGCGCGGCCGCCGGCGAGTCGAGCTCGGCAGGGTCCACGTTCACTATTCCCAGTACCTGATCCGCGGCCAACCCCACCAGCTGCTCCCCGCGCGAGAGCACCACCACCCGGTAGCCGGGCCGGGAGCCAGCGGGCGGCAAGTTGAGCCGGGCACCCAGGTCGAGTACGGTCACTAAACGGCCACGCAGATTGATAAGCCCGCGCACGAACGGTTCGCTCCCGGGCAGCGGAGTAACCGGTCGCGCGGGGATCACCTCGCGTACCTCTTCTATGCCAACCGTAAAACGGTGGCCGGCGACCGAGAGGAGCACCATCCGCTCCTGGCTGGCTCTTTCCGCCCCCATTCACCACGCCGCTCGATAAGGGTGAGACGACAGTATAGCCGAAACCGCGGCGGGCGGTCAAGCCGCCTGCTTTCGTGCCCACTCGGCTGCCTCTCTCAGATCTGCGGGTAGCGGTGCGCTGAAACGGAGCGATTCTCCGCTGGCGGGGTGGCGAAAGCCGAGCTCCGCCGCGTGCAGAAAGAGCCGCGGCACCCGCCGGGCCAGTTCGCGCGCCCACGCCCGCCCTGACCCGGAAAAACCCCTCTCCCTGTGCTCCCCGTATAACTGATCGCCCACCACCGGATGCCCCAAGTACTGAAGGTGCACGCGGATCTGGTGGGTGCGGCCGGTGCCCAGGCGCACCCGCAACAGCTCCGCCGCCACCCACCGCTCCACCACCCGGAACCGGGTGCGGGCCCGGCGCCCACCCTCGACCACCGCCATCCGTTCGCGGTGGCGGGGGTGGCGGCCCACGGGTGCGTCCACGCTGATCCGGTCGTCACGCAGATGGCCCCACGACGCGGCCAGGTACTCCCGTCGTATCCGCCTCTGCTTGAGCTCCTCCGAGAGCCGCCGATGGGCGTCGTCTCGCTTGGCCACTACCAGGAGCCCGGAGGTATCCCGGTCCAGCCGGTGCACGATGCCAGGCCTGAGGACTCCGCCGATCCTGGACAGGTCGTCCACCGCGGCCAGCAGGGCGTTAACCAGGGTCCCCGACCTGTGCCCCGGGGAGGGGTGTACCACCATCCCGGCGGGCTTGTTTACTACCAGCAGGTATTCGTCCTGGTAGTAGACTTCGAGGGGGATCGCTTCCGGGAGCAGGGGGGAGGTCTCGGGAGGGGGTAGGATTACCTGTACCCGGTCTCCGGGCGCTGGCACGTCTCGTTTCTTGGGGACGGCACCATTCAGCCGCACCTCCCCTCGCTCGATCAGTCTGGCCACGCGGGAGCGGGAGAGCCGGAGCCGGCGCGCCAGCCAGGCGTCGAGGCGCTCCGCCGCGTAGCTCTCCTCTACCACCAACTCCCTGACCTCACCCGGCTCCATGCTCCTGACGGTAAGCGGCGGGATCTTCCTCCCGCCACAAGGAAACGGCCAGCACCACGGCTCCGATCGTGACCGCCATGTCGGCCACGTTGAACACCGGCCAGCGGACGCTCTCCAACCCGAAGTCGAGAAAATCGATCACCCCGCGCGGCGAGCGGACTCGGTCGATGAGGTTGCCCACGGCCCCAGCCGTGACCGTGGCCACGGCCGCGAGCCGGAAGCGATCCGAGGGCGGGGTGGCCCGGTACAGGAGCCAGAGAAAGATGACCGCCACCACCGAGAGGGAGAGGAAAACGGCGCGGGAGTACGCGCCCACGTTGAGTCCGAACGCCGCGCCCGGATTGAAGATATAGGTAAGACGGAAGAAATCTCCCAGGACCGGCACGGGTTCGTAAAGCGGCAGCGTCCGTTGGGCGATCACCTTGGTGACCTGGTCCAAAAGGACGACCGCGGCCACTATCCATTTGTACAGAGACCATTTGCTCCCTTTCCGGGTATCTCGCTCCACCGGCTCAACGGTCTCTTCCTGAAGGTTACTCTGCACGGCTCCTCCTGAGGGAGATGGTGGCGGTGATTCCGTCCAAATCCACCTCTTTGCCGATCTGATATCGACCAGACTCAAGCGGAGTTTCGGAGACGCTCACCCGCGTGGCCAGGGTTTCTCCGGCGACAAAATCCCGATACCGTTCCACCGCCGAGCGGATTCCTCCATCTCCACCCACCACCAGCTCGATGCGCTCGGATACCTCGAGCCCCGCCTCGCGCCGCAGCCGTTGGACCCGGTTGACCAGTTCGCGGGCCAACCCCTCGGCCCGCAGCTCGGGGGTGACGGTGGGGTCTAGGACCGCTGTGTATCCGCCGCCGTGCTCGGCCACCCGGCCGGCGGAAACAGTCTGTTCGAGTTCAAAGTCTCCGTCTTCCAGCGCAACTTTCTCGCCCTCGACCTCGACGCTGAGTAGTTGCCCCTCCCGGTGGGCAGCGAGGGCGTCGCTGGAGAGCTCGCGGATGGCTTTCGCCACCTCGGGGGTGCGAGCTCCGAACCTGGCGCCCAGGGCGCGGAAGTCGGGGCGGGCCGAAAGCGTGACCAACTCCTCGGCCCGATCCGCCAACTCGACCCGCTTCACGTTCAACTCGGCCTTGAGCAGGTTCACCAGGGCGCCGTCCAGCCCGCGCCCGCCGGGCAGTACGGCGTGGAGCGTAGCGAGCGGCTGGCGCACTCGTAACCCCGCCTTCTCGCGCGCGGCGCGGCCCAGCCCGGCCAAGGCGCGGGCCGCCTCCATCCCTTCCTCCAGCTCCCGGTCCGGAAGTCCGGCGGGGGCCGGAAAGCCGGCCAGGTGAACGCTCTCGCCGGTGAGGGCGCGGTGTAGCCAGTCGGGAAAGAAGGGGGCAAAGGGAGCCATCAGCCTGGCCACCGTCACCAAGGCTTCGTGCAGCGTGGCAAACGCCGCCCGCGTACCCGCCTGGTCCGCGCTTCCCCAGAAGCGGTCCCTCGAGCGGCGCACGTACCAGTTGGAGAGGTCGTCTACCACGAAGTCACCGATGGCGCGGACCGCGTGCGTGAGGTCATAGCTCCGCACCCGTTCGGCCGCCAACCGGGAGACCGACGCCAGCCGGGAGAGGAGCCAGCGGTCCAGCACCGGCCGCTCGGCGGGTGGCGGGTGATCTTCCCGAGGTACCCACCCCTCCAGGTTGGCGTAGAGGGCGAAGAAGTTGTAGCTGTTGCGCAGGGTGGCGAAGAGCTTGCGTTCCACCTCGCGCACCCCCTCGGGATCGAACCGCTTGGGGAGCCAAGGGTTGGACCCGGCCAGCAGGTACCAGCGGATGGCGTCCGCGCCGTGATCCGCAAACGCCCGCCACGGATCCACCACATTGCCCCGGGATTTGGACATCTTCTGGCCCTGGGCGTCGAGGATCAGGTCGTTCACTATCACGTTCCGGTACGCCGGCCCGAGACCCAGCAGGGTAGAGATCGCCATCAATGAGTAGAACCAACCACGGGTCTGATCGACCCCTTCGCAGATGAAGTCGGCAGGAAAGTGGCGCTCGAACTCTGCCTGGTTCTCGAAGGGGTGGTGCCACTGCGCGTAAGGCATGGCGCCCGAATCAAACCAGACGTCGATGACCTCGGGAGTCCGCCGGGCCCTGCCCCCACACCCCGGCCGCGGGCAAGGCCAGCTGTACTCGTCGATGAGCGGCCGGTGGGGGTCAAAGTTATCCGGCAGCGGCCCGGCCCGCTCCGCCAACTCCGCGAACGAGCCGATCACCTCCAGATGGTCTACTTCCCTATCACAGACCCAGACAGGTAGCGGCGTGCCCCAGTAACGGTCTCGGGAGATGGCCCAATCCACGTTGTTCTCGAGCCACTCCCCAAACCTCCCGCTCCCCACCTCGGGCGGGTACCAGGAAACCCGCTGGTTATTGTTTAGCAGCTGGTCCCGCACGCCGGTGGTGCGGATGAACCAGGAGTCGCGTGCCATATATAGGAGCGGGCTCCCGCACCGCCAGCAGTGGGGATAGCTGTGTTGGTGTACCTCGCGCCGGTACAGGAAGTCATGACCGCGCAGCCAATCAGTTACCACCGGCTCACTTTCCGGGTCGAGCACCCGGCGCCCGGCCAGCCCTCCCGGAACCCGCTCCACGAAGCGGCCCTCGGAGTTCACCGTGTGCTCTGTGGGGAGCCCGAAGCGGGCGCCCAGCTCGAAGTCGTCTTCACCGTACATGACTGCGGTATGGACCACGCCCGTGCCTTCGTCCACGGTCACGAAGCTAGCCGGAAGCACCGTCCACGCCCGGTCACTCCCCCCCGCCTCCACGGCGCCGGGAAAGAGCGGCCGGTAGCGCAGTCCGACCAGCGCCCTGCCCGGAAACTCTTCCAGTACTTGGTACCCATGGCGCAGCACTTCACCGGCGCGCTCCCGGGCTAGGATCAATACTTCGCCCGGCTTGGCCAGGGCGTTCCCTTCTCCACCCCCGGTGACCCGTACCTTTAGGTAGCCGATCTCCTCGCCCACGGCTAGGGCCAGGTTGCCGGGCAGGGTCCACGGGGTGGTGGTCCAGCTCAAGATTCGCGCGGCGTCCGGATCGTCGAGCAGGTGGAACTTGACGTATAACGAGGGATCGGCCACCTCCCGGTAGCCCAGGGCCAGCTCGTGACTGGAGAGCCCGGTCCCGCAACGGGGGCAGTAGGGGAGCACTTTGTAGCCCCGGTACAGGAGTCCGCGCTGGTGGATACGCGACAGTATCCACCACACCGACTCGATGTAGTCGGGGTGGTAAGTGACGTAGGGCCGCGAGTAGTCGAGCCAGTACCCGAGGCGCGCGGAGAAGCGCTCCCACTCGTCGGTGTAGGCGAGTACGCTCTCGCGGCACTCCTGGTTAAAGCGGGCGACGCCCAGCTCCTCGATCTCCGGCTTGCCCGAGATACCGAGCCGCTTCTCGGTCTCGATCTCCACCGGTAGCCCGTGAGTGTCCCAGCCCGCGATGCGGGTTACGTGGCGGCCGCGCATGGTGTGGAAACGGGCCACCGTGTCTTTGATGGTGCGGGAGAAGACGTGGTGCAGGCCCGGCCGGCCGTTAGCCGTGGGAGGCCCTTCGTAGAAGACGAAAGGTTCGCCGCCCGCGGTTTTCTCCAGGGAGCGGGCAAAGGTCCCCTCGCCAGACCACCGCGAGAGTACCTCTTCTTCCAGGGCGGCGGTGTCGGGGGGCAGCTCGGGAAAGCGGTCCGGCCGACTCACGCGGGCTCGTCGCCGCCCTGGTTCGAGATCTTCCGCAGCCAGTCCGGGGCTTCTTCGCCCTCGTCTTCGCCCGCGGCCGGCAAGGTGGCGGCCTGCTCGGCGCCGCGCAGCCGCTCTTCTTCCAGACCCACCTCCTCGATCTGCCGCTCCAAGAAGCCGCGGAAGGCGTGCAGAAAGCGACGCCGCTGGGACTGGAGCCGGCGGAGCTGCTCACGGATCAGCTCTACCTCGCGGCGGGCTTCGGAGATGATCCGCTCCCGCTCGGATTCTGCTTCCCGGAGCGACAGCTCCGCTTCCCGGCTGGCCTGAGAGCGCACCTCCTCGCGCAGCTGTTGAGCCGAGACCAGCGCTTCGTTCATGGCCCGCTCCCGTTCCCGGTACCCCTTGGTGGCCTCGGAGAGGTGCTCGGCCCGACCCTGGAGGGTAGCGTTCTCGCGCACCAGCTCTTCCAGCCGCTCGGCCACCAGGTCCAGAAAGTCGTCCACCACGGCGGGGTCATAACCCCGCATGGCGCGGCGGAAGTCTCCCTTCTTCTTGCGAACGTCCAGAGGCGTGAGGTCAATCATCTCTCTCTAGTTCCAAAGAGCACGGTTCCCAGGCGCACCATATTGCTCCCTTCCTCGACAGCGATCTCGAAGTCGTTGCTCATTCCCATGGACAGGTGGCGGGGGGTGAAGCCAGGTATACGCCCGGCTTCCTCGTAGACCCTCCGCGCCGCCTGGAAGGCGCGCCTGAGAACGGCTTCGTCATCGGTCAAGGGCGCCATGGTCATCACTCCCTGCACGGACAAACCCGGAAACTCGCACACCTCCGCCAGCAAGTCCAGCGGCTCTCCGGCGCTGAAACTGGCTTTCCCGTCCCCCTCCGCGGGGCTGACCTGGAGCAGGCAGCGGACCGGGGCGCCGAGCCGGTCACCCTGGTCCGAGAGCTTGCGGGCCAGCTGGAGCGAGTCTAGCGAGTGGATCAGGTGCGCCACCGCCGCCACCCGTCTGGCCTTGTTCCGCTGGAGCCGGCCTAGGAAGTGCCAGCGCACGAAGTCATTACCCAACAGCCCGGCCTTCTCCTCGAGCTCGTCGGCCCGGCTTTCGCCGATATCCTCGATCCCCGCACTCTTGGCCCGCTCCACCAGCTGGGCCGGAAAGGTCTTTGTCACCGCCACCAGCGCAACCTCGCCCCCGCCACGCCTGTCCAGCGCGCCTTCGATGCGGTCTCGCACGCGGGCCAGCGCCGCCACCACGTCCTCTGCCATGGCCCGAAGCTACACGCCCGGCCCCAAAGTGGCAAACCTCCGAGGATACAAAAGCCGGGGTCCCGCCTGGCGGGACCCCGATGAAAACATCCCCTGTGGGTTAGCGCTACCCTTCCAGCCGGAAGGTCACGGGGAGCTGGATCCACACCGGCACCTTGGTGTCGCGGCTCAGAGCGGGGGTAAACTTGGTCTGGCGCAGCACCTTCTCGGCCGCCCGGTCCAGCTCGGGGTAGCCCGAGCTATCCATGATCTTGGTGTTGCCAACGTTTCCGTTGGCGGTGACGAACACGTGCAGGACCGCTTGCCCCCCGATGCCGGCGTCCTTGAGTGTCTGCGGCCACTCCCGCTCCAGCAGCCGTTGCATGCGGGCACGGTCGAACTCCGGCTTCACGTCGTACGGGGTGAACACCGGTTGGGCGCTGATGTCGGTCTGGCCGGACGGCGGCGGGGGCAAGTCATCGATGTCCAGCGCGTCGATGGTGGTCTCGGCGATGGTGATATCCTCGAGCTCCACGTCGCCGATCACCGGGATGGCGGGCCGGGGGATATCCTCGGGAGGAGGTGGGATCTCCACCTCGGGCGGGAGCTCGATCGCCTCCATCTCGCTGGCCAGGCTGCCGTAGTCTTCGGCCTCTAGGGCGGGCCACAAGAAAAGGAAGAGGAAGTGTACCACGGCCGCGGCCGCCACCGACCCCCAGAACCACGAGTTGAACGACTCCTTGAGCCGGTCGTTGGCGGTGGCTTCGTGGGCGTGCGTAGTCTGTTCCGGACTGTTCTCGTTCATGATGCTAGCTCCTTAAAAAGTTACCCCCGCCCCAAAAAAAAGTTGCCAAGGAGATGAGGTATTTCTCAACGGCGGGCTTGGCCCATGCGCTGCTCCAGGTCGGTGGCGAAGTTGACCCGCAGGGCGCCCGCGTCGCGGAGCGCTTCGGTCACCTCGTTGATGACCCGGTAAGGTACGTCGCGGTCGGCCCGGATGGCCACGATCAACCGGCGGTCGGTGTCGATGTACGCTTGCCGCACGAGCGGAACAATGTCCACCGGTTCGGTGCGCCGGTCGTTGATGAAAATCGACCCGTCGGGTTCGATCCAGACGTGCATGATGTTTTTGCGCCGCTCGTCCACCTTCTCGGTGGCCTCGGCCTCGGGGCGTTCGATCTCCCGCTTCTGCTCAGTGCGGAAAACGGTGGTGACCATGAAGAAGATGAGCAGTAAGAAGGCGATGTCGGCCAGCGAGCTGCTCGGAATCTCGCCCTCGACCTTGGACTTGCGCTTCAAACCGCCGTCTCGGATGGCCATCGTTCACTCCTCCAGAAGCTGTAAGTTGAAGCGGGTGGCGCCCGCGTTCTGGATGCCGTCGAGCACATCGGTCATGTCGCTGTAGCTGGCGTCGGGATGAGTCTGGATGGCGGCGATGATGTCGGCGTTCTGCGTGATCGCCTGCCTCATCAGCCCCTCCACCTGGCGGGAGGCGATGCGTTGGGTTTGGGTGCTCTCCCCCCGCTTGACCACGATCGAGCCGTCGGGCTGGACCATGAAGAAAAGCAGGTTGTCGGGCGATACCTCCACCTCTTCATCCTCCCCCTTTTCCGGCAGCAACACCTGGAGCCCCTGCTCTTCGTCGAACACCGTGGTGACCAGGAAAAAGATGAGCAGCAAGAAGGCGATGTCCGCCATGGAGGCGGTTGGGATCTCGTCGCTTACCTTCCGGGTTCGTCGCAGGATCGGCATGATCTGTTCTACCTAGTTTGTTCTACCTAGTCGGTGGGGCGAGGTTCCGGCTGCACCACCCTCTCGTCTACGGCGACACCGGCGAGCGACGCCACCTCCCGGGGGTTCATGTCCCAGAAGAGCCCCAGCACCTGGTTGGTGCCCTCCTCCATGTCGACGATGAGCCGGTCGACCCGGGTGACGAAGAAGTTATAAGCCACGTTGACCGGAATGGCGATGATCAGGCCGGTCGCGGTGGTGATGAGGGCGATCTTGATGCCCGAGGCCACCAGGCTGGCCTCCACCTGGCCGGCCACCTCGATGGCGGCGAACGCCGCGATCATCCCCCACACAGTGCCCAGGAACCCGAGCAGGGGCGCGGCCGTGGCCACGGTGGCCAGCACCACCAACCCCCGCTCCAGGAAGCCGAGTTCGATGGTGCCGGTCGAGGTCATGGCCTGCTCGATGTCGCGGCCGCGGCGCTTCTCGGCGACGTTGCGGAGCCCGGATAGCAGGATCGCCGAGACCGGGCCGGGGGTCTCTTCGGCTACGTCGATGGCCTCCCCGAGCTTGCCTTGGCGGGCGAGTTCTCCGGTTTGCTCCAGGACCTCGCGGGTTTCGCGTTGAGCTACCCAAAGCACGTACCCCTTGGCGATGATGACCCCGAGGGCGAGCAGCGAGCAGAGAAGAAGCGGGTACATCATCCACCCGCCGTCGGCGAAAAGCTGGATCAGCGAATACGATGCGTCTTGCACTGTCGGTGTCTCCGCAGAGTAAGTATCCAGACCGGACGATGGACGGGCTCGAATTTACGAGCGCTGGCTTGCGCTGTCAACCGGACGTCCGTTCCAACGGCAGGGGCGACGCCTTTCCGGACAGGATGGCGGCCAAACGCTCGCTGTTGAGGTCGCGCAAGAGGTCGCCCCGGCGAGCCAGGGAGATCTGGCTGGTCTCCTCGGACACCACTACCACCAAGGCGTCGCTTTCCTCGGAGAGCCCGATGGCGGCCCGGTGACGAGTCCCGAGCGACTTGTCCGAGACCGGGAACTGGGTGAGGGGGAGGACCACTCCCGCGGCCACGATCGAATCTCCCCGGATAATGACCGCGCCGTCGTGCAGGGGCGAGTAGGGGGAGAAAATGGAGCCCAACAGAGGGGCCGAGACCCGAGAGCGAAGCCGGGTACCGCTGCGCTCGATGAACTCCTCCAACCCCACCTCGCGCTCTAGGGCGATAATGGCCCCCACCCGGCTGCGGGAGAGGTCACGCGCGGCCACCACGATCTCCTCGGTCACCTGGCTCTCCTCCAGCCGGTTGAAGAGCCGCAGGACCCGGTTCTGCCCCAAGTGGGCCAGGGCGCTGCGCAGCTCCGGTTGGAAAACCACCAAGGCCGCGATCACACCGAACTGAAAAAAGTTGTTGAGGAGGTATTCGAGCAAGTCCAGGTTGAGCATGCGGGCCACGAAGTACACTCCCACCAGGAGCACCAGCCCTACCAGCATCTGGATAGCGCGGGTGCCGGAGAGGAGCGCGAGCACCCGGTAGAGGATCAGCGCCACCACTCCGATCTCGAGCAGGTCCTTGAAGTCGGGGGCGATAAGTCCGATCTGCTCGAGCACTATTCAGGCGTCAGTGGTAACGGCCTCGGCCACGGTCAGGGCGTCGCGCACGGCCCTCACGTCGTGGACCCGGAAGATACGGCACCCACGCAGATACGCGACCACGCACGCTCCCACGGTGGCGCTCACCCGTTCCCCGGGCGGCCTTCCCCCAAGGATAGCGCCGAGAAACGATTTGCGCGAGACACCCAGCAGCACTGGGTAGCCCGTGGCCAGGAGCCGGGGGAGCTCGCGGATGAGCAGGAGGTTGTGTTCCGTGGTCTTGCCGAAGCCCATGCCGGGGTCTACCACCACCGAGGAGCGCGGCACCCCGGCCGCCACGGCCCCCCCGGCCGCCCGCTCCAGGTAGAGGGTGACCTCAGACACCACGTCGCGGTAGCGGGGGGCGTTTTGCATAGTACGCGGCTCTCCCTGCATGTGCATGAGCACCACTCCGGCGCCGGAGCGGACTAGCAGCGGAAGCATCTCCGGGTCGGCGAGGGCGGTCACGTCGTTGACGACGCCGGCGCCCGCTTGCAGAGCCGCCTCCGCGACTTCGGGCTTGGAGGTGTCGATGGCTAGCGGAACACCGCTGCGCTCGCGGACTGCCCGAATCACCGGAATAACCCGGCGCAACTCCTCTCCGGCCAGAACGGGGTCGGCGCCGGGCCGGGTGGACTCGCCGCCCACCTCGATCATATCCGCCCCTTGGGATATGAGCCGTTCGGCTTGCGCCAGCGCGAGCGCGGGGTCCAGGAAGCGGCCCCCGTCGCTGAACGAGTCCGGGGTTACGTTAAGGACCCCCACCAGAACGGGTCGCTCCAGGGAGAGCGACCCGTCGCGAAAGGTCCAGCGGAGAGTGGTTGGCGACGCTTCAGCGCCGGAGATACGCTCGCTGATCGCCTCCCGGTTCACCGGGAGGCGTCCGGGTTGGGTAGCGGTTCGGGACCGGCCATGCTGGCGCGGGCGGCGCGACCCTTGGCTGCGTGGACCAGGGTTTCTTCTGGCTCGTCCGCGGCTGGCTCCTGCTCCTTCTCCTCCGGTCCGCGGGCCGGTTCGGTCACCTCCAAGGGCGGCAGCGCCCCGCCCTCGGCCAGGACCTCGACCTCCGCGCGATCTAGGGTCTCGCGCGCCAGCAACGATTCGGCGATCGACTCCAGCAGGTCCTGGTGCTTGATCAGTATCTCGCGAGCCTTGTCGTACGCTTCCTCCAGCATGCGCTTGACTTCTTCATCGACCAAGCGGGCGGTGTCCTCGCTCACCTGGCGCCGGTGTTGGAGGTCACGCCCCAGAAATACCTCTTGCTCGCTTTCCTCCACCGCCACCGGCCCCACCACCTCGCTCATCCCGAACTGAGTTATCATGCGCCGGGCCATGCCCGTGGCCCGCTCGATGTCGTTGCCGGCCCCGGTGGTGACCTTCTCCGGCCCGAAAGTCATCTCCTCGGCCACCCGGCCGCCAAAGAGCATCACCAGCCGGGCGAAGAGGTAGTCGCGAGAGTAGGAGTGGCGATCCTCCTCGGGGAGCGAGGCGGTGACTCCCAAGGCCCGGCCGCGGGGTATGATGGTGACTTTGTGCACCGGGTCGAGACCGGGCAGACGGAGCGCCACCACGGCGTGTCCGGCTTCGTGATACGCGGTCAGTTTGCGCTCCGACTCGGAGAGAACCATGCTGCGCCGCTCGGTACCGAGCATGACCTTGTCCTTGGCGTTCTCCAAATCTTCCATCAGGACCTTGTCGCGGCCCCGGCGGGCGGCCAACAAGGCAGCTTCGTTGACCACGTTGGCCAAGTCGGCGCCGCTCATGCCGGGGGTTCCGCGGGCGAGTACCGAGGGGTCCACGTCGTCGGCCACCGGCACCTTTTCCATGTGAACGCGGAGGATGCCCTCCCGCCCCTTGATGTCCGGGGTGTCGACCACTATCTGCCGGTCGAAGCGGCCCGGCCGGAGCAGCGCGGGGTCTAGCACATCGGGCCGGTTGGTGGCGGCCAGGAGGATTACCCCCTCGTTGGCCTCGAAGCCGTCCATCTCGACCAGGAGCTGGTTGAGAGTCTGCTCCCGCTCGTCGTGCCCTCCGCCCAACCCCGCGCCCCGGTGGCGGCCCACCGCGTCGATCTCGTCGATGAAGATGATACACGGCGCGTGGGACTTACCCTGCTCGAACAGGTCGCGCACCCGCGAGGCGCCGACGCCTACGAACATCTCCACGAAGTCCGAGCCCGACATGGAAAAGAACGGGCGCGCGGCTTCGCCGGCCACCGCCCGCGCCAAGAGTGTCTTGCCGGTACCGGGCGGACCCACCAAGAGGGCCCCCTTGGGGATGCGCCCGCCCAGGCGGGAAAAGCGCTTGGGGTCTTTGAGGAACTCGACGATCTCCTGCAACTCGTACTTGGCCTCCTCGGCCCCGGCCACGTCGGCGAAGGTTACCTTGGGGGTGTCGGCGGTAATCAGCTTGGCACGCGACTTTCCGAACTGAAACGCCTTGTTGCCACCCGCCTGCATCTGCCGGATGAAGAAGATCCAAAAACCGATGATGACCACCCACGGAAGCAGTCCCCACAAGATCGCCATCCAGTCGCGGCCCGCTTCCCGCGCCGAGATGAGTACCCCCGCCTCTTCCATACGGGGGAGCAGTATCTCGGCCCCACCCTCTGGGAGCCGGGTGCGGAAGTTCTCCACCTGGCCGTCCTCGCCCGGGATGGGCGACTTGAGCTCGCCCTCTACTAGCTCTCCTTCCACCATCGCAACGCTCAGCACGTTGCCCTTGCCGAGCTGGCCCACCAGCTCGGTGTAGCTAAGCTCCTCGAACGACTCGCCGCCCGCCTCCATCAGCTGTAGGAGGATAAAGGGGACCAGAAACACCAGCATCCACAGGAAAGCACCCCGGGGGAGCCGTCCCCAGCGGAACCCCTCGCTCCGTTTCTGCTTGGTATCGTTTTTGTCGGCCATTACCTTTTCTTACCCAACAAACTCGCTCGTGATCGCCGGCCTAGAGACTGGCGATAAAGGGTAGATTCCTAAAGTCCTCGGAGTGGTCGAGCCCGTAGCCGATGAGGAACTCCCGGGGTGCGTTGAACCCCACCCAGCGCGGCTCCAGGGCCAGCTCCGGCGCGATGTGTTTGTGTAACAGCGCGCAGATCTCGAGCGAGAGGGGGCCTCGCGCCCGCACCAGCGAGACCAGCCGGTTGATGGTGGTGCCGCTGTCCACGATGTCTTCCACCAGGATCACATGCCGGTCCTTCACTCCCGTCCCCGCGTCGTAGAGGAGCTGTACCTCGCCCGAAGAAGTGGTTCCCGATCCGTAGCTCGCGGCCACCAGGAAGTCGACCTGCAGGGGACGGGAGATCTCTCGCACCAGGTCGCCCACAAAGATGAACGAGCCCTTGAGCAGCCCCACCACCAGGAGCGGCTCGCCCGGGGGGTACGCCCGGGTGATTTCGTGCCCTATCTCCTTTACCCGCGCGGCGATCTCCCCGGCGGTGTAGACCACGCGACCGAGCTCCCGGCCTCCGGTACGGGCGAGCGCCTCTTCGGAGTCGATCAAAGTGCTTCAAAGCCCACGGTGAACGAAGCCTGCCCCTCTTTGGCTATCACGGCGGGGTCGGTACCCAGCCCCCCCGCCCACACCACCCTTCCCTGCCCGTCGGCCAGCACCGGAACGAGGTCCCGCTCCGAGCGGCGGACTCGCCGCTCCACGAACAGCTTCTTGAGCTTCTTGGTGCCCGCTGGAGTGCGCAGCCGGTCGCCGGGGCGCCAACCCCGCGCCTCGAGCGGAAAGCGCAGGGCGTCCGGGTCGAAATCGGCCCGGTAACGGAGCCGGACTCCGGACAGCTCCGACCCGTCCGCCGGCCACCAGAGCTTGAGGGGCCGCCCCCCCAGCCGCACCCGGGCTTCTCCCCCACCGGGCCCCTCGATGCGGGCGCTCAACTCGGCAAGCGGAGGAGTAGTCCGCTCCAAGCGGAGTTGGCCGAACTCGGCCGAGAGCTCAAGTCCACCAGGAAGCACGAGAGTCCTTCCGCTCGGGGCGTCCCTAATAAACTGTACCGCGCGGGCGGTTCCCCGGCGCGAAAGCTCCTGGCCGAGCCGCTGGACGGCCCTGCGGATTACGCGCACGGCAACCGGATGGGGGTAGCGCAAGAGCTCGGCCCGGTCTATCAGCAGTGCCTCCCCCCGGCGCCGGACCAACCGGCCAAGTACCGGCCCGAGCAGTACCTCGAGCGCCTCTTCGGTCTCGGCCGCCAACTCGGCCAGGGCGGCCAGCCGCGCCGCGGCCGAGGGGTGGATCTCGCTCTCCAGGAGGGGGAGGACGACGTGGCGGATGCGGTTGCGGACCGGACCCGGAGCTAGGTTGGTGGGGTCGTTTCGCCACGAGAGCCCGGCCGCCCGGGCGTACCTTTCGATCTCCCGGCGACGGGCGAAGAGTAGGGGTCGCACGAAACCGTCGGAAGTAACCGGCCGGATGCCCGCGAGTCCCCGCACCCCGGTGCCGCGAGCAGCTCGGAAGAGCACGGTCTCGGCCTGGTCGTCGGCGTGGTGTGCGGTGGCCACCCAGTCTGCTCCCCGCTCGCGCAGGACGCGGAGCAGGAAGCTCCGCCTCGCCTTCCGCGCCCCGGTCTCCGAACGTGCCGCGGTAGTTGCCCGCTCAGAGACCAGCGGCACCCCCCAGGCCCGGCAAAGTCCTTCTACCCAGTGGGCATCCTCCGCGCTGGAGGGGCGCATGGCGTGATCGAAGTGGGCTACCGCCAGCTCTCCCAAGCTGTCCCGCACCGTGAAGCCGAGAAGGTACAGCAGAAGGGTGGAGTCGCAGCCGCCCGAAAGGGCGGCGACCACCGAGGGTAGTCTCCCGGCCGCGAGCTCCGTCCAGCGTTCCCTGAACCTCTGCTCGAACGACCGCCGCCACGCGGCTTCGTCAGCAGGCGCCGTGCGGCGCGCCGGGGGGTAGGGGTCGTCCGATCTCTTCATGGAGCACGGTCGCGAGCAGGTCCGGCCGGTCGGTCACCACTCCGTCCACGCCCCAGCGCAGGAGCCGCCGCATGGCTACCGGATCGTTGACGGTCCAGACGTGAACGGCCACGTTGAGGGCGTGGGCGGCGCGGATCAGCCCCGGGGAGAGCACTTGCCGACGCTTGTGTTCCTCGGGCAGCTGGAAGGCGTCGACCCGGGGGTGGTACCAGCTCGCCAGTCGCAGCCGGTAGCTGAGGTAAAAGGTACGCAGCTCCCGCAAGGAAGCGCTGGTCGCGAGCCGAGAGCCGCGCCGCCGCAGCGCATCCTGAGGCCGACTCGCGGCGATCAGGGTACGGCCTTCGGCCCCGGCGCTAGCCACCACCTCGGCCACCCGCTCCCGCACCCGGCCGTCCTTGATCTCCACGTTGAGCCGTACGCCGGGGCAGCGGTCGAACACCTCCCGCAGAGTGGGTATCCGCACCCCCGTGCCCCGGAACGGCCGGTCGCCGCCAGCGCTCCGGAAGCGGAATCCGGCGTCCAGGGATTGGAGCTGCTCCAAGGCCATTTCCGCCACCCGACCCGAGCCCCCGGTGGTACGGTCCACGGTGGCGTCGTGGATGACCACGGCTTCGCCGTCACGGCTGGGGTGAACGTCGAGCTCCAGAACGTCGGTCCCCCACCACTCCACCGCCCGCTGGAACGCCTCCAAGGTATTCTCGGGCGCCAGTAGCGTGCTCCCCCGGTGGGCGATCAGAAGGGGAGCACCGGCGAGGTAGGGATGGCCCGGACGGTACCCGCGAAGCCCGCGGGTCACTCCTCCTCGTCCAGGCGTGCCCTCTCCCCCGGACCCAACCGGTACAACCGGTAGAGGACCAGGTCGATCAGCCGGCTGGTCATGGCCCGAGCCCACACCAGCTTTTCGGAGTCGGCTCCCGACTCCATGTCCGAGGTGGTAGACGCGTACCGCTCGCCCAAGAAGCGGAGGATCTCCTCCACGGCGTCGGGGCGGGGGTTGGCGGGGGCGATCGAGTCCGCGGGCACCTCGCGCACCAGGAGACCGTCTACGAAGGCGAGGAAGCCAGGAAAGACCATTTCGGTCAGGTGGCCGCCCGGAACCGCTTCTTCGTCGGTCAGCTCCTCCCAGCTCAGCTCGTTCCAGTACAGCTCTTCGGCGTCCTCCCGCAGGTGGGCGAGATTGCCACCGGAGGCGGATTCGCCCCCCTCGGCCACGCAGGGGGGCAGCTCCCCGAGGAGCTGCTCGATGCGCACGCGGCGGCTCTCTACGACTGATTGGGCGGTCTCGGCGTCCGCGGAGTGCTCGGGCATGGAAAAGCAGTAGGGCTTGGGGCGCTTCTCCGGCCCAACCTACTGGGCACGGGGCGGGCGCCGCAACCCCCCAACGAGCCGCGCCAAAGGTAGCGGAGGAGGGACTCGAACCCCCGACACGCGGATTATGATTCCGCTGCTCTAACCGGCTGAGCTACTCCGCCAAGGAGCAAAAAAGTACCCCCTCGGAGGGTCTAAGTCAAGCAGTTCCTGGGAGGCGCGCCCGTTTTCAGGGAACCGACGCAAGGGCGGGGGCCGACTCCGGTTCTACCTCCACGAAGCGGTAGAGGACCTCGCCAGGGCGGATCATGCCGTAACGTTCGCGGGCCACCCGCTCCAGGGCGGCTGCCTCGCTCTCCAGAGCTTCCGCCTGCTCGCCCAGCGTGCCGGTCACGGCTCGGAGCGAATCGAGCCGGGCGGCAAGAGCGGCGCGCTCTCCATCCATCCGCACCAAGTCCAAGCTGGTGTGTTCGCCCGCCCACACCGCGTAGTAAAGGATCACCAGCACGAGAGCGCCCCGAAGGACGTCTCGTACCTGCTTGGAGTTTACTCCCATATGGCTAGCCCCGGGTATTCGGCCGCGCTCCCTAGCTGCTCTTCGATCCTCAAGAGACGGTTGTACTTGGCCACGCGGTCGGTGCGGCTCGCGCTGCCGGTCTTAATCTGGCCTACCCCGGTGGCCACCGCCAGGTCCGCGATGAAAGTATCTTCGGTCTCACCCGAGCGGTGCGAGATTACCACCCCGTAACCGGCGTCGCGGGCGGTCGCGACCGCCTCCAGGGTTTCGCTGAGAGTTCCGATTTGGTTGACCTTGACCAGGATGGCGTTGGCTACTCCCTCCGAGATCCCCCGCTCCAGGCGGGCCGTGTTGGTCACAAAGAGGTCGTCTCCCACCAGTTGCACCCGCTCCCCCAGCGCGCCGGTGAGCAGCCGCCAGCCGTCCCAGTCGTTCTCGTCCAGAGGGTCCTCTAGCGAACCAATAGGGTAGCGCTCGGTCAAATCCCGGTAAAAGTCCAACATCTCAGCCGAGGTCAGCTTCTCGCCGCTGGATTTATGGAATACGTAGCTCCCCTCCCGGTACATCTCCGAGCCCGCCACGTCGAGCGCCAGCACCACCTCTTCGTCTCCGTACCCCGCCTCCCCGATGGCGTCGAGGATAACCTCCAGCGGCTCCTGGTTGCTCGCCAGGTCGGGGGCGAAACCGCCCTCGTCGCCCACCGCCGTATTCATCCCCCTCCCCGCCAGGACCCTCTTGAGGGCGTGGAAGATCTCGACCCCCGCGCGCAGCCCCCGGGAGAAAGTCTCCGCGCCCACCGGCATGACCATGAACTCCTGAAAGTCCACGTTGTTACCGGCGTGGGCGCCTCCGTTCAGGATGTTCATCATGGGCACGGGCAGAACGCGCGCGGAAGACCCGCCCAGGTGACGAAAAAGGGGAACTCCGGAGTCGGCCGCGGCCGCGCGCGCGTTAGCCAGGGAGACGGCAAGGATGGCGTTGGCACCCAACCGGCTCTTGTCCGGGGTACCGTCCAGTTCGATCATGCGCCGATCGATCCCGGCTTGGTCGCACGGGTCGGCGCCCTGGAGCGCGGGCCCGAGCACGGTACGGACGTTCTCCACCGCGCGCAGGGTCCCAAGGCCCCCGTAGCGGCTGGCGTCGCCGTCGCGTAGCTCCACGGCTTCGTGCTCGCCGGTGGAGGCACCACTCGGTACGGCGGCGCGGCCCATGACCCCGCTGGACAGGATCACGTCACTCTCTACGGTGGGGTTGCCCCTGGAGTCGAGGATCTGGCGGGCCAGCACCCGCTTAATTCTGCTCATGAATCGGACGGTACCTAGGGGGATGGCAAGCCGTCCCGGCTCTTAGCTCGGGGGCGGCAGATCGGCAATGACGCCCGCTGCCACGGGCGGATCACCGGGTTCGCCCAGCCACGCCAAGGCGGCGGGGAGGGACGCGGACACGTCGCGGGCGAGGAGCGAACGCCCGCGGCCCGCCAGTTCGGCGGCGCGCCCCGAGACGAAGAGAGCCAGTCCGGCCGCGCTCCAGGGGTCGCAACCGAGAGCCAGGAAGGCGGCGGCCACCCCGGCCAGGGTGTCGCCGCTACCGCCGGTGGCCAGCCCCGAGTGGCCGGTCAGGTTAACCGCCACCGGCTGCCCCGGCGCGGCTACCAAGGAGGGCGAGCCCTTGAGGAGCACGGCGCATGCAAACCAGCTGGCCGCCTCTCTGGCGGCCGCGAACGGGTCGTCCGTGACCTCCGAGGCAGAGCACTCCAAGACACGCCCCAGCTCGCCCGGATGGGGGGTGAGGAGGAGGGGTCGCTCCTTGCCGCGCGCCAGTTCGGGGGCGGCGGCCAGGAGCGTGATTGCGTCCGCGTCCACCAGCACCGGCGCGTCGCCCCTTGCTAGGACCCGTTCCAGCAGCGCGGCCGCCGCCCGGTCGACGCCGATACCAGGACCGACCAGCACGGCGTCGGCGTCCTCGAGAGCGGCGCCCAACCCCTTTTCCCCCCGTTCGATGAACACCGCTTCCGGGAGGGCTGTCTGCAGGATGGTCCGGTTCTCGGCCACGGAGACCAGCCGCACCAGACCCGCTCCCGCCCGCCCCGCTGCCGTCCCGGCCAAGATCGCCGCCCCCGCCATCCCCTCCCTCCCCGCCACCACCGCCACCGTGCCCAGGGTGCCCTTGTGGGCGTCCGGAGCCACCGGCGGCAGCGCAGCCCGCGCCCACCCCCTGTCCAACAAGAGAGCTGACGGCTCGGTTAGGGGGCCCAGCCCGATCTCGGCCACCACGATCCGGCCGGCCAGGGCGCGGCCGGGAAAGCGCAGCAGCCCCCGCTTGAGGACGTCGAAAGTCACCGTCACATCCGCGCGGACCGCCGCGCCCGGCGTCTGGCCGGTCAGTAAGTCCACCCCCGAGGGGCCGTCGAGCGCCACCACCGGCCGGCCCGAGCGGTTTATCTCGAGGATGATCGAGCTGGCGGGTTCTCTCGGAGCGCCGCGGGCGCCGGTGCCCAAGAGTCCATCCACCACCACCCCGGCCGAGAGGAGTGCCCGTTCAGAGTCCTCAGCCACCGGCAGCTCCCAGCCGCGCGCCAGCTCACCCGGCAGCGGTGAATCTGCCAGCGGGAGTGCCGCCACCTCCCTACCCCACGCCCCTAGGGTGCGCAGCAAGACCAAGGCGTCGCCCCCGTTACTCCCCGTGCCCACCGCCGCCACCACCCGACCAGACGGGTACAGGGCGTGGACCACGGCCGCGGCGGCGCGACCCGCGGCTTCCATGAGAACGGCTGGGGGGGTGTTCCACTCCCTCTCGGCGGCGCTATCGCGCTCACGCGCCTCAGCGGGCGTGAGCACGCCGACTGGGGAGTGGCGGCTGGCGCTCACGTTAACGGGCGCAGCGCGCGCGGAAACCGCCGTGTAGCGACGGCACCGCTCTACTTGTAACTCTGGCCGATAGTCCGGCCAAAGCTGATCTCCCCGTTGTCGATGCGGATGTTGAAGCCGCACTCCGGATTGGAGCAGACCCACGCCTTGTAGGTGATGGGCGCCCCGTCGCGCCCGTAGTCAGAAAGGGGGACGAGGAGTCCGGAGCCGCACTTCTCACACGGCGGATACTCCCGTTCGGCAGACACAGTCGATCACCTCCCGTCGCTCGAGAAACCGGCCTCGGCCGGCTGTCTGGCGCGGAGAGGCCGAGGTTTGCGCCGGCTCAAGGGCCGGAGACGCTGGCCGGGGCGATCCAGGGGTAGTCGGCCTCGAAGGCAGTCTCGAAGTCATACAGGGCCTCGAAGTCGGAGATCGTATCCCCCTCCTGGGCCACCAGCACACCGCATTCGACCAGGGCGAAAACCACCTCGCCGAGGTCGCGGGTAGATTCGACCCCCCAGAAGCCGAGGACGGAGCGGGCCAGAGGTCCGAACCGGTCCAGGGCCAACTCCCGGCACCCCTCGGCGAGCTCCTTCCCGGTCACGTGGCGGGGCTTGCCAATCCCCTCGAGGGTGTGCTGGAGCCCCGAGAGGATAAAGAGGTAAGCGGTCTCGTGATACGCCGGATAGCGCTGGCGGAGCCGGTCGATGACCGACCCCTCCAGGGGAACGGTGGTCACGGGTGCGCTCACTACACGGTCCCTGCCACGGTATTGGTCACGTCCCCAATCTTTGCAACGGGCGCTCCCCGCGCAAGCCCCGCCGCTACTGGGCGAGGATTATCCGGCTCTTCTCCCCCGCCTCGATACCGCTGGCGATCTCCTGGTTGACCCGGCCCATGAGCTTCTCGAAGTTGGCCTGGGCCGCGATCACTCCCTGGTAAACGGAGCGGCCCTGCAGATCCTCGACGATCTCCTGGTACTCCTTCTGCTCCTCCTGGGAGGGCTCACTCCCGCTCTGGAGGGCGCGGGCCAACGACGCCTGGAGGTCCTCCAGCCGGTTGAGCTTGGTCACCACCTCGCGATCGTCGTTGAGCCGTTGGTTGGCCTGTTTTAGTGCCTTGAGCTCGTCGGTCTGGGCGACTAGCCGACCCACCTCGCGCGCCTTCTCCTGGATCGCGTCCATTACTTTCTCCCCTCTCGGTATTCGATCAGTACAAACCTTTGCCGTCCCGTCAGGTCCGGCAGGATAACGGGCTCTTTATAGCCGGGCACGCCTCGGGCCAGCGCCGCCACCTGCTCGTGCTGCCCCAATCCCGCCTCCAGCGCCAAGAGCCCGCCGGGTAGCAGGTGGCGGGGCGCTTCCGAGACCAGCCGCCGGATTACGGCCAGCCCGTCGTCTCCGGCGAAGAGGGCCTCGGCCGGCTCCCAGCCGACCACCTCGGGGGGGAGCGTGGCTCGGTCCGCTTCGGCCACGTAGGGAGGATTCGAGACTATCACGTCGAACCTCTCTCCAGCGCCCAAGGGGTCGAACAAGTCTCCGTGGCCGAGCTCCACCTTGTCGTTGAGCCCGGCCTCTCGCGCGTTTGCGCCGGCTACCCGGAGCGCGTCCCGCGAGCAGTCCGTGGCCACCACGCGGTGAAAGCGTCCCTCCGAGGCCAGCGAAAGGGCGATGGCGCCGGAACCCGTGCACACGTCCAGGACGGCCAGTCCCTGGCGTCCAGCGGCGTACCGCAAGACCTCTTCCACCAGCCGCTCGGTCTCGGGCCGCGGGATCAGTACCCGCCGGTCGACTCGCAGGTCGAGGTTCCTGAAGCTGGCCCGGCCCTCCACGTACTGGAGGGGTTCACGCCGGCCGCGGCGCTCCAACCGGGCGCGAAAGTTGGCCTGCTCGGCGGGGGCTAGCGGACGGTCAAACTGGAGATAGAGGTCCAACCGCTTGAGCCGGAGCACGCCAGCCAGGAGGAGCTCGGCGTCGAGCCGGGGGTTCTCGACCCCCCGCCGGCTCAGATAGGCGGCCGCGGGGGGGACAGCCTCCAACACGGTCCACTTTCGAGCGGCCAACGGTTAGGCGGCCAGCTCGCCCCGGACGGCGTCTTGCAGCCGCTCGATCAGTTCGTCGAGGGCGCCGTCGAGAACCTCCCCGAGGCTGTGGGTGGTGTAGCCGATGCGGTGGTCGGTGACCCGGCTCTGGGGAAAGTTGTAGGTGCGGATCTTGGCCGAGCGGTCGCCGGTGCCCACCTGCAGCTTGCGGGCCCTGGCCCGCTCCGCCTCCCGCTCCGAGATCTTGAGGTCCAGTAGCCGGGAGCGGAGCACCCGCAGCGCCTTATCCTTGTTTTTGTGCTGAGACTTCTCGTCCTGGCAGGAGACCACCAAGCCGCTAGGAAGGTGGGTGACCCGGACGGCGGAATCGGTGGTATTGACCGACTGGCCACCCGGCCCGGAAGAGCGGAATACGTCTACCCGAAGGTCCTGTTCATGCAGCTCCACGTCGACCTCGCCGGCTTCGGGCAGGACCGCCACGGTGGCGGCCGAGGTATGGATGCGGCCCTGGCTCTCGGTGGCGGGGACGCGCTGCACCCGGTGGGTACCGGATTCGTAGCGGAGGGTCCCGAAGGCGTTCGCCCCCCGCAGCACTACCACGGTCTCTTTGATGCCCCCCGCCGACCCCTCGGATACGCTGACCGGCTCCACCTTCCAACCTTTCGACTCGGCGTAGCGGGTGTACATGCGTAGAAGGTCGTGGGCGAAGAGGGCGGCCTCGTCGCCCCCGGTACCGGCGCGGACCTCCACCACCGCGTCCCGGTCGTCGAGAGGGTCATGGGGCACCACCAGGTCGCGCAGCCGGACCTCTCGCTGCTCCACCTCGGCCGTGAGCCGGTCCACCTCCTCCCTGGCCAGGGCGGCCATCTCCGCGTCTCCGGGCGACTCACGCAGGAGCTCGCGGGCTCCCTCCAACTCCTCGCGCGCCGTCCCGAGCTCGGAGGTCGCTTCCACCACCTCGGAGAGCCGGGCGTGTTCGCGCGAGAGCTCGCGGAGCCGCGCGGGATCGCTGGTCACGCCGGGATCGGCCAGCTCGCGCGAGGTCTCTTGGTGGCGCCGTTCGACCTCCCGGAGGCGTTCCTCGAAGGGGTTCATGGGAGCAGGGCCGGGCGCCGCCCGGCCCGGGGGTTACTGCTTCGGCTTGGCGCCGCCGTAGCGCTGGCGGAACCGTTCAACCCGTCCCGCGGTGTCTACCAGCTTCTGCTTGCCGGTGTAGAAGGGGTGGCACGCGGAGCAGATCTCCACGTGGATGTGCGAGATGGTGGAGCGGGTTTCGAACGAATTTCCGCACGCGCACTGCACCGATACCGTCTCGTACTTAGGATGGATTCCTGGCTTCATGGTAGTCCCTTAACCGCGATCTGCCGCGCCCCTCAAGGGCGCTGAAAGCAGGTAATCATAACAATTGATTATAACTTAGGCGGGAGCGTTTGGCAAGCCGGCGACTGCCCGCCGGAGAGGTCTCGGGCTAGCGCTACCTCCAATCCTTCAACATGCGGCGTAGATCATCCCGGTGCTGGCTCTCGTCGACCACCAGGTCCTCCAGGTGCACTTTGATGGAGATCTCCCCGAGCTCGTCCGCCTGATCGATACGGCGGGTGTACCTCTCGATGGTGTCGATCTCGGCCTGCAGGGCGTTCTCCAGCATGGCCCGGTTGTCACGCGGCTCGGGCACGGGCGGAACACTGGTGGTGGGGTGTCCTCCCAGGGCCACTATTTTGTCGGCCAGAAAGGCGGCGTGGGACAGTTCGTCCGGAATCTCGCCCTCGAAGAATGCCCGCAGCTCCTGGCGGTACGGCCCGCTCACCAAGCTGGCGTAGGTCCGGTACATGATCACCGCTTGGTACTCGGCGGCGAGATCCTCATTCAGGGCGTCGATCAGAGCTTTGGCGTCGGGCATGAGTTCGGTTTAATGCAAGAGGGATACCTAAGGCGAAACCGGCGTGGGGAAGAACCACACTCCCCCAAACGTCATCCCCGCGTAACGAACGTCCGTGGTGGCGGTTAGCCGCCCCTCGGCCAGGAAGCGAAGCGACTCCCAGAGGCCGAGCTCGACCCCCACCAGCAGGTTGAGCCCGGGCGAGACCGAGCTGAGCAAGTCTTCCACGAAGGTGTCGTCGATGGCCTCTCCGCGGCCGTTCAGAAAGTGGAGGCCCAGCCCCGCGCCCGCGTAGGGAGTAAAAGGGATACCCCCGACCTCGCGGACGTAATGAGCGTCCAAGGCGAGAATCAAGTCGCTCCGCCGGACCTCGCCGAAGTCGATGCGGGGGCACTCGTCCGCCGGGTGCTGGCGCTCGCACAGCTCCCGGAACTGGTCGGAGAGCCGCTCTACCTCCGAGCGCTCCACGAACGACGACCAGAAGGAGAGCCGTGGAACTATCCGGATACGGGGTCCCAGAAAGCCGAGGTCCGCTCGCACGGCCGCTTCCAGGGTGGGCTCGATGCGGGCGAGCCAGATGGACCCCACCTCCAGCCCGAAACCGCGTAGCTCCAGGTTCTCGTAGTCGTACTCCTCCGACTCTCCGAGTACCTGGGCGCCAAGTGGTACAAAGGTGATGAGCGGCAGGACCAGGGAAAAAAGCCGAAACCAGCGCCACCAGCCCGCGCGCGGAGTAGCAGGCGCCGCAAAGAGTGCCATTTATCGACGCTCTTCAGTACAGCTCCCGGACGCGGGCGTCCCGGTAGTAGGCGGCCAGTATCTCCCGGTACCCCTGCCCGGCCCGGTCGCGACCCATCGCACCGACCTGGCACATACCGATGCCGTGTCCCCAGCCGCCTCCGTCGGCCACCACCTCGGTAACCCGGCCGTCCGGGCCGCGCGAAACCTCCACTTCGAACTTGGAGCTGTAGAGGAGTCCCCCCTCCGGCCGCTCCAAGATCCAACGGACCCGGTCCCTGCCGCTCACGAAAGTACCATTCTCGGTCTCGATCACCAGGCGGGCCACGCGCCCGGAGGGGGTGAGGCCGGCGACCCTCAGGTCGTGGATCTCCCCCACCGAGCCCGTACCCGGAGGTAGGGAGTCGGCCAGGGTGCGGGAGAGGATCTGCTCCAACTCGCTGGCCGTCCACCGGACCGTCCATTCGAAGAGCCGGGAAGAACGGTCGTACGACTCGCCGGTACGCGGGTTCACGTCGATCACCGACTTGAGGTACGGCTCGGGGTCGGCGTCCCACACCTCTTCGATGGCCGCGGTGCGGCCCGCGCAGGTGGAGTGGTAGTACGCCTCGATCGGCTCGCCGTCGTAGACCAGAATCTCCCCTCCGGTAGCGAAGACCGCGCGAGATACGGTCCCGTGCTCCACCGAGGCGCCTCCGTACGCCTGGTCGGCCACGGTCGCGTACAGGTCGAAGCCGAGAGCCGAGCGCCGGCCAAGGTGGGCGATGGCGTAGGTACGCGCGGCCACCGCCTGGGCCTTGGCTGTCTCGAAGAGCTCCTCGCCCACCTGGCCAATCTCGCGCGGGACCACGCCAAGCAGGTAGGTCTCGAGAGCAACCAGATTTACCGCGGTGAGCCGGCCGGCGCTCCGGCTCTGCAAGAGAACCGAGCCGCGGTATGAATTCTCCGCCACCGTCACCAAGGCGTCGCCGGCCGGCTCGACCACCAGCCCCCCCCGGCTCGCGGCTTCGCCCCCGAGGGTCACCGCGGCGTCGGAGCTAACCCGAGCTAGCCACTCGTTCGCGCCCGCCCCCCGGCTCAGGGTGCGCCCCGAGCTCGCCTCCACGATCCGGTAACCCCCGGTGACGCCGATCTCCAAGGTGTCGGCGTCCACGGCGAGGCCGATCTTCACCTCCGGCTCGCTAGTGGGCAAGCCGGGAGAGAGCAAGGGTGGTGGGGGGCCGGGATCGACCCGGGGCGGGGCGCACGCGGCAGCGGCGAGGCATACGGAAACCGCCATCCGGCCCAGGGCAACACGCCCCCGCCCTTCAGTCCAGCGCATACGCGAGCGCCTCGCGGGCGCGTACAACGGTCTCTGCGACATCTCGGTCTTGGTGCGCGGTGGATAAAAACCCTGCCTCAAAGGGAGAGGGAGCCAGGAAAACTCCCCGCTCCAGCAGCCCCCTGTGCCACGCCGGGAACAGTCCGGCGCCGGACTCTCGCGCCTCCTGGAAGTTTCGGGCCGGACCGTCCCGGAAAGAGACTCCCCACATCGAACCGAGGTGTCCGCCCGCCATCGGAACCCCCAGCGAGTGGCCGTTCTCGAGCAACCCCTCCACCAACCGGGCGGTGCTGCGCTCCAGCGCGGCGTACGGATCGTTTTTCCTCAGGTGGCGGAGTTGGGCGATGCCCGCTGACATGGCCAGCGGGTTTCCAGAAAGGGTGCCCGCCTGGTACACCGGCCCCTCCGGCGCCACCAGCTCCATAACCTCTTTGCGCCCTCCGTAAGCCCCCACGGGGAGCCCGCCCCCGATCACCTTTCCGAGCGTGGTCAGGTCGGGTATCACGCCGAAGTACCCTTGCGCCCCTCCCGCCGCCACCCGGAAGCCGGTCATCACCTCGTCGAAGACGAGCAGGGAGCCGCCCTCCTCCGTGACGCGCCGGAGCCCCTCCAGAAAGCCCGGGAGGGGGGGGATGAAACCGGCGTTACCCACCACCGGCTCGACGATGACCGCGGCGATCTGGCCGGGCTTTTCGCGGAAAATACTCTCCACCGCGTCCAGGTCGTTGAACGCGACCGTGGCGGTGAGGTTCGAGAAGGCGGACGGCACCCCTGGAGAGTCGGGCAGCCCCAGCGTAGCGACGCCCGACCCCGCCCGCGCCAGGAAGGAGTCGCCGTGGCCATGGTAGCACCCCTCAAACTTGAGCAGCAGGTCGCGGCCGGTGAAGCCGCGCGCCAGCCGCAGCGCCGACAGGGTGGCCTCGGTGCCGCTGTTCACGAAGCGGAGCCGTTCGAGGGCGGGCATCGCCTCCCGGATCAACTCCGCCAACTCTATCTCCAGCGGGGAAGGCGCCCCGAAGGAGGTGCCGGCGAGAGCCGCCTGGTGCACCGCGTCTACCACCTCGGGGTGGGCGTGGCCGAGGATCAGCGGGCCGTAGGAGAGGACGTAATCCAGGTACTCATTGCCGTCCACGTCCCAGATCCGGCATCCCTCGCCCCGTTCCACGAAGAACGGTTCGCCCCCCACCGCGCGGAACGCCCGTACCGGCGAACTGACCCCACCCGGCATCAACCCCCGGGCCCGGCGGAAGAGCTCCGAGGAGCGGGGGCGGGCTCCCACTAGCGGAAGTTACCGAAGTCGAGTTCGACGCCGAAGTCGTGCTCCTTGAGGTAGACGATCACCTGCTGGAGCTCGTCTCTGGAGGGAGATTGGACGCGCAGTTGGTCGTCCTGGATCTGGATCTGCACTTTCTTGAAACCGCCGGACTTGACCGACTTGACGATCTCCTTGGCTTTATCTTGGGGGATGCCCTGCTGGAGGTCGACCCTCTGGCCAAGCTTCCCCCCCGACGCCGGCTCGGGCTTTTGGAAGTGGAGGTTCTTCAGGGGCACCTTGCGCTTGGCCAGCTTGGAGTTGAGCACGTCCGCGAGGGCCTGGAGCCGATACTCGTCTTCGGCCAGGAGCCCGATCCACCCTTCGTCCCGGTAGAAGTCGACCTCGGCGGCCACCCCCTTGAAGTCGTACCGCTGGGAGACCTCGCGCACGGCCTGGTTCACCGCGTTATCAACCTCCTGGAGGTCCACGCCGGAGGTCACGTCGAAAGAAGCCGTTTTGGCCATCTGTCTACTGGTTGAAGACTTGTGCCCCCTCTGGTACCTCGAAGTGGAAGAGGGAGTCGGGAAGGTCGGGATTCATGCGCAGCTCCGAGAGCTGGAGACGCCGCACCGAGTGGTTCTGTTCGGTGATCTCGAAACGGCGAACCAGCCCGTCTTCGCGGGTAACCCAAATCTTCAGGAGCCGGAAGGGAGAGTCGTACTTGGGTACCAGTTTCAGCACGTCCGCGGCGCGGCCACCCACCCGCTCCGTGCCGACCCGCGTTGCCAGGTAACGTTCGGCAGCCCCACGCAGGAACTCGGCGTGAAAGTCAACCCCGCCCGCGTCGCCCGAAACCCGGGCACGGATCACCTGTTTCGGGTCCGAGCTGGGGTAGTAGAGCCAGAGGTGGCGTCCGTCGGCCACCACCACGTCGCCCGCGGGATCGGTAAAGCGCATCAGAAAGCGGTTGGGCCGGCGCTGGTAAATGACCCCGGAGCTGCGCCTGGTCTCGTCCAGGAGCGGGACCTCCAACTCCTGCTCGAAACTCGCTTGTAGGGAGCGCATACTCGAGTACACCCGCTCGACCCGGCGCAGGATCTCCCCGGCGCCTGGGTCCGAGGGCTCGGACTGACGCGCCTGATCTGCTTCCGATGGCGCCTCTTCAACACCTTTCTCGGAAGGCGGGGCCGCTTCGTCTTCGGCGCCCGCTCCAGCTCCCTGCCGCGGATAGGAACCCTGCTTCTCGTCCGCGGGCTCGGCCTCGGCCGAGCCGGGCTGAACCCGTTCGCCGCTCCGCTCGGGGGTGTCCGAGCGGTCCGAGCCGCCGCAACCGGAGAAAGCGAAAGCGAGTAGGAAGGTGTAGCTGGTGAGGCGGTAGAATTTCATGCGCTGGCTCGGTTTTGGTGGCGCGGAGTGGTACCCGGGAGGTGGCCAGCTCGTTCCTAGCTCAGCCACCGAGGATACCGTCGAGAGCGTCCCTCGCCACCAGCACCTCGCGGGGTTTGGAGCCGTCTTGGGGACCAAGCACTCCCGCGTACTCGAGCTGGTCGATGATGCGGGCGGCGCGGCCGTAACCGATGCGCATGCGGCGCTGGAGGAGAGAGGTGGAGCCGCCCCGGTTCTGCGCGCACACCTCGGCCGCTTCCCGGAAGAGGGGGTCGCGGTCTTCCAGAGACTCCTCCGCCGAAGCGGTCTCTAACTCGGAGTCGTGCTCGCGCACCTGCTCCAAGATGTCTTCCTCCCCCTCCTCCACCAAACCCGCCTCCCGGCCGGGCACCTCCTGCTGGTACCACGCCATGAGCCGTTCGGTCTCCTCGGTGGAGAGAAAGGCCCCCTGAATGCGGACCGGATCGCTCCTGCCCGGGGGCAGAAAGAGCATGTCGCCGTTACCGAGCAGGTTGTCGGCGCCGCTCTGGTCCATGATGGTACGCGCATCGATCTTGGACGACACCCGGAAGGCGATACGGCTGGGAAAGTTGGCCTTGATGAGTCCGGTGATCACGTTTACCGAAGGCCGCTGGGTGGCCAGGATCAGGTGTATGCCGATGGCGCGCGCCTTCTGGGCCAGGAGAGCGAGGGGGCGCTCCACCTCGGACTGTACGGTCATCATTAGGTCGGCCAACTCGTCGATCACCACCACCACGTAGGGGAGGGGCCCACCCTGGTAGGGAGGCGCTCCGCCGTCACCGCCCACTACCTCGACCATCTCGTGGCCGCTCTCCAGACGCCGGTTGAAGTCGGACAGGTTGCGCACCCCGTTGGCCGACAGGAGCCGGTAGCGCCTCTCCATCTCCAGGATGGCCCAACGCAGTACACTGGCGGCCTCCTGGTTGTCGGTGACCACGGGGTGGCGCAGGTGCGGGAGCTGGTTGTACATGGATAGCTCCACCATCTTTGGGTCCACCATCAGAAAGCGCAGCCGCCGGGGCGGGTAGCGGTAAATCAGTGAGGTGACCAGGGTGTTGATGCACACCGACTTGCCCGAACCGGTGGCGCCCGCGATCAAGAGGTGAGGCATCTTGGCCAGGTCGGCCACGTAGGGGCGGCCGGAGAGGTCCTTGCCCAAGGCCAGCGGCAGTAGCGCCCGGCTGTGGGTGTAGCCGTAAGACTCTAGCACCTCGCGGAAGTACACGGTGTCGGGTTCGGGGTTGGGGACCTCGACCCCGACAGCGCCTTTGCCCGGAATGGGGGCCACGATGCGCACCGAAGGCGCCCTGAGCGCCAGGGCCAGGTCCGGCTCCAGGTTGGCTATCTTGGATACTTTGACGCCGGGCGCCGGGCTCACCTCGAACTGAGTGACCACCGGTCCGGTGGTACGACCGACCAGTTCGCCCTGGAGCCGGAAAGTGGCCAGCTTCTCGATCAAAACCCGTCCCAGTTCGTCCAGCTTCTGGCGGCTTTTTTCCTCGTCGCGCGGAGGCGCCGGCTCCAGCAAAGAGGGGTCGGGTAGCTGGTCCGAACCCTCGGCGGGTATCTCCGGAGCTACAGCCGTGGACTCGGAGGGGTGGGCATAAGGGATGGGGGCTTCGGCCGGCTCCACATCCCGCTCCGGCTCCGTCTCCTCCGGCTGGCTACCAGCGGCCCCCGCCGGCTCGGACTCGCGCCGGGGCACGAGCCGACCGAGGGCGCCGGCCGTGTGCCGGAAGCCAGCGACCGCCCAACGGGCACCGGGGCGCAGCGGGTTCCACCCGGTGGTAGCCACGCACAGAGCCGCGAACAGGAAGCCGCCGAGCAGCAGGGCGCCGAACCACCCGGCCAAATCCACCATGCCCCCGCCCAGCACCGATCCCAACCACCCCGCCGACGCCGGAACCAGCTCGAGAGGTCTCGCCGCGGCGAAGATCGCGGCAGGGAGCAAGAGTACCAGCCCCGCCACCAGCACGGTGAGCCGGAGCACCGCCTCGCGGTCGAGCCGGTGAAAGCAGAAGAGTCCCCACACCGCCGGCAGGACGGGCAAAAAGACCGCCGCCGCGCCCAGCAGCCCCCACCCCGCCGAGCTGACCGCCCGGCCCAGAACGCCAACGATATTGCCCGCAGGGAAAACCCCCGCCGCGCCCGCTCCGAACAGCGAGAGCGGGATCAAGCTGAGCAGGAGGAGCACGGCCAAGGCCAGCAGGGAGATGCCCCAAAGGTCCCGCCGCTGGCCCCCCGCCAGCCAGGACGCGGAGCTTTTTTTTCGGGTCACGGAAGCAAGTTACACTTCCGAACTGGTTAATTCCAGCAGGCGGATCTGGCGGTCCTCGAGCACCGGCACCAGGTCGAAGCGATCGATCTCGGCGCACACGGCCAGGTCGTCGCCCAACCCGGCCTCCACGATCATGCGTCCGGCCGCGGTACCGGCAAACATCCCGGGTCCCGGCTCGAACTTCTCGGCCAGGGCGCGGGCCGCAAGGGCCGCGTCGTTGAATTCACAGCTGTCGGCGCACCCCTCCACCCGGTCGACCAGTACCCCGGCACACACCGCGTCCTCCAGCGTAAAGCGGCCTTCGCGGCCCGCGCACACCACCACCACGTCGGCGCCCTCCCGGGCCAACTCCCGAGCCACCGCCTGAAGGTTCAGGAACGACGCCACCAGCACCCGTTCGGCTCCGCCGGCGAGGGAAAGGGCGTGGGTGCCGTTGGTGGTATTCATCACCAACGCTTTGCCAGCCACCACCTCCGGGGTGAACTCCCGGGGCGAGTTGCCCAGGTCAAAGCCCTCTATGGGCAAGCAGCGCTTCTCTCCGCACAGTAAGACGTCGTCGCGGCCCAGGGAGTTGGCTAGCTTGATGGCTTCCTCGACCGACGCTACCGGGTAGATACCGCTGGCCCCCGAGCCGAGGGCTTGTACGATGGTGCTGGCAGCCCGCAGCACGTCGATTACCACCGCTGTCCGTCCCGCCAGCTCGGCCGAGGAGAGCTCCCCTGGTACCATGAAAACATCGTACTTCACTTCTCCGAAACCATCCTTTCCAAGAATTTGGTGTCTACTTCACCGGCCGCGAAGCAGGGGTGACGCATGACCTCCAACAGAAACGCGATGGTGGTGTGAACCCCTTCCACGATGAAGCCACCCAGAGCGTTCTTCATGCGCGCCAGCGCTTCTTCCCGGCTGTTGCCGTGGACGATCAGCTTGGCCAGCAGGGAGTCGTAGTACGGCGGCACCCGGTAACCGGTGTAGACGTGGGTATCTACCCGCACCCCCGGACCGCCGGGGGGATGAAAAGTGGAGATAGTGCCGGGAGACGGCGCGAAGCCGCGCTGGGGGTCCTCGGCGTTGACGCGGCACTCGATGGCGTGGCCCCGCAGTTCGATCTCTTCATCCGGAATCGAGAGGGGGAGCCCGGCGGCGGCCCGGATCTGCTCCTTGATGAGGTCAAAGCCGGTGCACATCTCGGTGACCGGGTGTTCCACCTGGATGCGGGTGTTCATCTCCATGAAGTAGAAGCTCCGGTCCTCGTCCAGGAGAAACTCGACGGTGCCGGCGCCCACGTAGCCGATGGCCTCCGCCCCCTTCACCGCAGCCTCACCCATCTTCTTGCGCAGCTTTTCGTCTAGGGCGGGAGAGGGCGCCTCTTCGACCAGCTTCTGGTGGCGCCTCTGGATGGAACAGTCGCGCTCGCCCAGATGGATCACCCTCCCCTGCCGGTCTCCCAACAGCTGAAACTCCACGTGCCTCGGCCGCTCCAGATACTTCTCCAGGTAGACGCGCTCGTCACCGAACGCGGCCCCCGCCTCATTCCTCGCCATGGAGAACTGGCGGGAAAAGTCATCGGCCCCGGTGGCGACACGCATACCCTTACCCCCGCCTCCGGCCGCCGCCTTGATGAGCACGGGAAAGCCGAGCTCGCGCGCCGTCCCGAGCCCCTGGTCTGGCTCCGAGACCGGGTCGGAGCCGGGCACCACCGGCACCCCCACCGCAGCCATGGTGCGGCGGGCCTCGGCCTTGTCGCCCATCCCCCGGATCTGCTCCGGGGTGGGGCCTATGAAGGTGACCCCGCTACGTTCGCAGATCTCCGCAAACTCGGCGTTTTCGGCCAAGAAGCCGTAGCCGGGGTGGATGGCGTCGCTACCGGTAATCTCGGCCGCGGCCAGGATACGGGGGATGTTGAGGTAGCTTTCGCGCGCCGGGGCCGGGCCGATGCACACCTCCTCGTCCGCGAAGCGTACGTGCAGAGACTCCCTGTCGGCCTCGGAGAACACGGCTACCGTGCGGATGCCGAGTTCATGGCAGGCGCGATTCACCCGCAGGGCTATCTCACCCCGGTTGGCGATGAGGACTTTCTCGAACACCTACCCCTGCTCGCGGCCCGCGGCTTCCGGATCCCAACCCGCCTCGGCGCCCGACTCCACCCCCGACACCCGCAAGGCAAACTCCGACGGGTTGGAGGCGTAGCGCAGGGCCCAGTCGTACGAGATCAGCCCCCGCTGGTGGAGGTCTAGCAAGCTCTGGTCAAAGGTCTGCATGCCGTACTGTTCCTTGCCCTCGGCTAGCAGCTCGTGGACGGTGTGGAGCTGGCCCGCGTCGCGGATGCGCTCGGAGATGGCCGCGGTGTTGACCAGCACCTCGGCCGCGGGCACCCGCCCCGGGTTGTCGGCGCGGGGGATGAGCCGGAGCGAGACGATGGCCCTGAGCGCCGCGGCCAGAAGGTCTCGCACCTCGGCGTGCTGGTGGGGCGGAAAGAAGGAAACCACCCGGCCGATGGTTTGGGCCGCGTCGGTGGTGTGGAGGGTGGAGAGGACCAGATGGCCGGTGTCGGCCGCTTTGAGTACCGTCTCCATCGACTCCCGGTCGCGGATCTCCCCCAGCATGATGACGTCAGGGTCCTGCCGCAGGACGTGGCGGAGGGCGTCGTGAAATGAAGAGGTGTCGGTTCCCACCTCGCGCTGGCTGATGAAAGACTTACTGTCGCGGTGCAGGAACTCGATGGGGTCCTCCACGGTCACTACGTTGAGGGCGCGCCGGTCGTTGAGGGAACGGATCAGGGAGGCCAGGGTGGTGGATTTTCCGCTGCCCGTAACCCCGGTGACCAAAATGAGCCCGCGCGGGGCGTCCACCATCTCTGCCATCACCGGCGGGAGGTTGAGCTCCTCCAGGGTGGGAATCTCGAAGGGGATGGCCCGAAAGGCGAAGCCCAAGGTGCCGCGCTGCTGGAACACCGTGGTCCGGAAGCGCCCCACCCCTGGCACGCCGATGGCGAAATCCATCTCGCGTCCAGCCCGGAACCGCTCCCGGTGCTCCGGGCTCATCAGCTCCTCGGCCACCTTGGCCAGGTCGTTGGGGCGCAGGACCGGTAGCTCGGTCTCTTTGAGCTCTCCACCAACCCGCACCACGGGCGGGCGCCCGGCCTTGAGGTGCAAGTCCGAAGCGCCGAGCTGGATCATCTCCCTGAGCGCCCGGGAGAGGCGGAAGCTCTCGCCCTCGCCTCCGGCAGCGGGCGGCGGGAGCGGGTTCTCGGGCGGGCTCACGCCGCCGGCTCGAGGCGGAAGAGGACCTCGCCGTACTCGACTGGTTCGGCGTTCTCTATGCAGATCTCGCGCACCGTACCGTCGATCTCGGCCTCGAGTTCGTTCATGAGTTTCATGGCCTCGAGGATGCAGAGCGTCTGCCCCTTGCTCACGCTGCCGCCCACTTCGACGTAAGGCGGCGCCTCGGGAGAGGAAGAGCGGTAGAAGGTTCCCACCATGGGGGATTTTACCTCCACCAGCTTTTCGCCCCTCCCGGGGGCCGGGGGCTCCTCGGGCTCGGGCGCCGGCTCTTTTGCGGGCGTATGAGTGGACGTGGTCGCCGCCGGAGCGGGCGGGGCCGCCGACGCGGAGGGAGGGGCCGGGCCGGCTCCGGCGGGGGTCTTGGCGATGCGGATGCGGGTGCCCCCCCGGTTGAGCTCGAGCGAATCGATGCCGCTCTCCTCAACCGTGCGGATCAGCTCCCTCAGATATTCCAGGTCGATCATTTGGAGGCCCGTTCGAGGTACTTGCCTTCCCGCCGGTCTACCCGGATCACCTCTCCCTCCTCCACGAAGAGAGGCACCTGGACCGTCGCGCCGGTCTCCAACTGGGCCGGCTTGGTGCCCCCCTGGGCGGTGTCACCGCGCACACCCGGGTCGGTTCGGGAGATTTCCAGTTCCACGAAGTACGGCAACTCGACCGAGATCACCCGGCTGTTTAAGACCAGCCCCTCGCACTCCATGTTCTCCTTGAGGTAGGCGAGCTGGTCGTTCCCGATGACCTCCTTCGAGAGGGGGATCATCTCGTACGTCTCCAGATCCATGAAGTGGTACAGCTGCCCGTCGCTGTAGCTGTACTGGACCGGGTGGCGCTCCAGCCGCACGTCTTCGACCTTCTCGCCCGCCCGGAAGGTCTTGTCGGTGACCGCGCCGGTGAGAACGTTCTTGAGTTTGGTGCGCACGAAGGCGCCCCCCTTCCCCGGTTTGACGTGCTGGAAGTAGGTGATGGTGTACAGGACACCTCCCATGCGCAGCGTTAGTCCGTTCCTGAAATCGGCAGTCGTCGCCACTGTTCTATCCGCTAGAGTTTGTTTCGCAGTACCTCTACCAGTCCGCGCAAAGCCAGCCGGTACCCCGCCGCGCCGAAGCCCTGGACCACGCCGGCCGCCCGGTCGGACAGCAGCGAGCGGCGCCGGAACGGCTCCCGGGCGTGGAGATTGGAAAGGTGCACCTCTACAAAGGGCAAATCCACGGCCAGGAGGGCGTCGCGCAGAGCCACGCTGGTGTGGGTGTACCCGCCCGCGTTCACCAGCAACCCCGCTGCCTCTCCGGCAGCGGCGTGGACGGCGTCGATCAGGGCGCCCTCGGAGTTCGACTGGACCGTCCGTACCCGTACGCCCAACTCCGCTCCGAGCGCGGTCAGCCCCCGGTCGATCTCCTCCAGGGTAGACGCCCCGTAGAGCCCCACCTCTCGCTGGCCTAGCAGGTTCAGGTTGGGGCCGTGGAGGACGACGGCGGTTACTTCTTTAGACTTTGCAGCCAAGCCTGAAAAGACTCCAGATCGTCGTCACCCCCCTGGTTATCCTCATCCTCCGGCGCGGACGTGGCTCCGCCCTCGGAGTCGGAGGTATCGCCCGCCGAGAAAAAGTCGTCGAACGACCACCCGCCCTCCGACTCCTCTGGCTCCGCTTCGCGCTCCACCTCCGCTCGCGCCTCGTCGGGCGGAGCCACATCCGCCTCCGGAGCGGAAAACTCGGCCCACGGTTCGTCGTCCGTGTCGCCGACTGGTTCCGCGCTGGACAGCTCGAACTCCCCCTCCAGGGGTGTGAAACCGGCTTCTTCGAGCTCTTGTCCGGCGGCTGGTTCCGGGCCGGCCGGTGCCGGCTCCCCGGCGTCCCCGGGCGACCAGTCTAGCAGGCGCCCGAGGTAGCCGCCGATGGTCTCGGTCTCCCCCCTCGCCACGGCCGCAGCCGGTTCGGCGCTTTCTGCTTCGGGAGCAGGGGGCTCTTGGCCCTCCGCGGAGCCCTCGAAACCGTGCTCGAAGGAGAGGGCGAAGGGGTCGTCACCCCCGTTCTGCGGCCCTTCCTCGGCCGGTCCTTCGCCAGCGAAGGTCAGTTCGTCCACCTCTAGCGCATCCTCGCCGGGCTCGATGGCAGGGGGTTCTTCCGGGTTCGCGGCGGCGAGAAGCTCCAACTCCTCGAGCCGGCTCGAGAGCTCGGCGTCCTCGCTGCGATCGGCCAGTAGCTTCCGGTAGACCGCGGCGGCGCGCAGGTACAGCCCCTGGCGGGCGTACAACTCGGCGATGGTCTCGGTGACCACGCCGTCGTCTTCCTCGCCAGCTTCTGCGGCGCTTTCTTCGCCCCGGCCAGCTGGCTCGCCGAGCAGGGCGTTGTCGTCCAACTCCAGCGGTTGATCGAAGGTGACCACGCCGAGCTCCTCGGGCTCCACGCTGTCGGGGACTTTCCCGGCCCCGAGGGGCTCTCCGGCCGGGGTGGTTAGCCCCTCCACCACCACGTCGGGCTGGTCGTCGCTAGCGGGAGCTGACTCCTGACCCCAACCGGTGTAGAGGCCGGGCTCTTCCGACTCTTCTCTGCTTGCCTCTGGGCTGGTCTGGAAATCGGGCGCGACTTCAGCTTCGTTGGTGAACTCCGGCTGGGAGGCGAGTTCGTTCTCGGTGCCGAACCCCGGCTCGCCTACGGGCGCTTCCTCCCCGGCTCCTCGGGGGGCGCGCAGAGTATCCAGCGCCGCGCGGGCGTCTTCGTTCAGCGGGTCTACGGCCAGGAGCCGTTCATACCAGCCAGCCGACTCTTGGTCGCGCCCGCCGGCGGCAGCGATCTCGCCTAGCGAGCGGAGCGCCACCAGATTCTGAGGATCCGCGTCCAGGACGTGCCGGAACTCGGATTCGGCGTCCGTCGCCACCCCCCGTTCGCGCAGCACGCGGCCGAGCACGATATGGGCGCTCAGGTAGTCCGGTTGGTGCTTGAGACCTTCCCGCAGCACGTCTTCGGCCTGTTCGAGCTGTCCGGACTTGCGGTAAGCGTTGGCTAGCGGCACGAAGTAACGGCCCTCGGGCTGCTCGGCGTGCTTGCGCTCGTAAGTCTCGATTTCGGCGGAGAGCTCGGGAGAGGTGTCGGACATGGTCTAGGCGGAGAACGAACGGTATGCGGTTGCCGCCAGAGGGCGGAGCCAAGGGGAGAAAAGCTACTACCCCGCTGGTCGTCGTGTCAACGGCTCCGGAAAGGCGGCCGCGAGCCGCAGTCCAGCCCCACGCTTTAGCCAGTAATAGGTTGCTAGCAGCGCCAAAAAAGGGTAAGTTACGGTTCTTTTCTTGCCCAGCCCAGCGAGCCGTTCCGGCAAGGCGGGGCATACTCTCAACCTACGCGGCGGAAGCTGACTAACCGATGTTGATGTCGAAGATTCGCAACAGCACCGTGTTCGTGGCCCTGGTTTTCGGGCTGGGCATGGTGGGGTGGTTCCTGATGGACTTTTCTTTGGACGGGTCACCGCTGGGCGGCGCGGCGGGCGAGATCGGGAGCGTGAACGGGCAGCCGGTCACCTTCCTGAAGTACCAAGAGACGTATCAGCGGCTGGCCCAACAAGCCCAGCAAGAGGGCGGGCTTTCGAGTGGGCAACAGCGAGAGCTGGAGGGGCTGGCGTGGCGGCAGGTGGTCAACGACATCCTCCTGGAGCAGGAGATGCGCGGACGCGGCATCCAGACGAGTAACCAGGAGGTCCGGCAGGCGGCTTACCTGGTTCCGCATCCAGAGTTGATGCGGAACGAGATTTTCATGACCGACGGTCGCTTTGACCTGCGCCGCTACCAGGAGTTCCTCTCCAGTCCTACCACCGACGACCGGCTCCTCCTGGAGCTAGAGCAGTACTACCGCGACATCATCCCCCGCAACAAGTTGGTCAGGCAGGTGACCTCGGGGATCTTTCCCACCGACCAACGGCTCTGGCAGCTTTGGCGCGACCAAAACGAGACCGCCACTGTCGACTACCTCTTCCTGGACCCCTCACGCCTAGTGCCCGGCGAAGTAGAGGTATCGGACGCCGAGGCGCGCCGCTACTACCGGGAACACAGAGACGACTTTGAGCGCTCCGCCACCGCCCGGCTCACGCTGGCGGTAATCGAAAAAGAGGGACTCACCGCCGCCGACAGCGCCGCCGCCCTGGAACGGGCGCGCCGGGTGCGGGCCGGGATCCTGGAAGAAGGGGGCGACTTCGCCGAGACGGCCCGGCTCGAATCGGCCGACCCCGGCAGCCGGGAGCAGGGGGGCACCCTGGCTCCCTTCGGGCGCGGCACCACCGCGCCCGAGTTCGAGGAGGCGGCGTTCTCCCTGCCGCTGGGCGAGGTTTCCCAGCCGGTTCTCAGCGACTTCGGATACCACCTTATCCAGGTTTCGGAGCGGGAGGACGACCTGGTGACGGCGAGCCATATCCTGATCCCCATCGAGAAGGGAGACGAGGAGTTGGACGCCCTCTACGCCAGGGTAGACTCCCTGGAACTCCTGGCCCTGGACGTGGGGGCCCGGGCCGCGGCCGGGGCGGTGGACGCCGCGCTCCGCCGGGAGATCGAAGTGAGCGAAGGGCTCCCGCTGGTAGACGGCGTGGGCTCCGCCATCGAGGCGGTGTACTGGGCGGAGGAGGTGAGCGAAGAGGAGACCGGGGAACGGGTTAGCCCGGTCTTCGAGACCGACCAAGCGTTCTACCTGGCCGAGTTGGAGGGATTCTCGCCCGCGGGAGTGCTCCCCTGGCGCGAGGCGGCCCCGATCATCCGCCGCCTGCTGGCCCTGGAGAAGAAGCGGGAGCGCACCCGGGAGATCGGCCGGGAGATGGTGGCCGAGGTCCGCGCCGGCTCCACCCTGGAAGAGGTCGCCGCCCGGCGCGGACTCGAAGTGGAGCGGGTAGAGGGGCTCACCCGGACCGCCCCCAACCGGGTCTTCGGGCAGTCGAACGCCGCGGTGGGCGCGGCCTTCGGAACTCCCCTCGGAGAGGTCAGCGGAGTGGCCGAGACCAGCGCCGGCCTCTTCCTGGTACGTCCACTGGAGCGCGTCGCAGCCGACCGGGAAGAGTGGGCAGTCCAGAAGGAGCAGCAGCGCGCCGGGGTAACCACCGAGCTACAGCAGGAGGCCCTGGCTCGTTGGCTGGAAGCGCTGCGCGAGAGCGCCGAGGTGGTAGACCGGCGCGACCAAGTGCTCGAACCAGCGGCGTAGCGCTATAACCAGGCGCGCACGGCGATCAGGGCCACGGCCACGCCGATCAAACTCAAGGCGTTGAGGTGGAAGACCAGAGGGCCCAGGGTAACCCCGATCGCCACCAAGTCGACCACCAACGGCCCGAACGCCGCGGACACCGAGGTGGTAAAGAAGTCGCGGGCCGCGCTTTCGGGCATGAAGCGGACAGCCAACTCGGTCAGCAAGGCACCCACCACCAACCCCGCGATCACCACCAGCGCGATCCTGCCTCCCCGTTGGCGTCTGCTTCCATTCATATTCTCATCACCCGGTCTTTGCGCTAGCGCCGCCGCTCTATCGCGTAGGCGATGCTCTTCCTCAAGGCCTCGACGGCACTGCCGGCGGGAAGCCCGTCCAAGACCTCGGAAGCCCGCTCCGCGTATCCGGCGGCCCGCCGCTTCGCATATTCCAAGCCGCCGCGCTCGCGTACCAGCTCGACGATAGGAGTGATGGCTTCGTCGGAGGGCTCCGGGTGCCGGAAAAACTCCTCCACCCGGCGGCGCTCGAGCGCCGAAAGAGAGGGAAGGACGGCGATCAGGGGTAGGGTCACCTTGTGCTCTCGCAGGTCTAGCCCGGAGGGCTTGCCCGTCATCGACTCGTCCGCGGTGTAGTCGAGGAGGTCGTCGGCAATCTGGAAGGCCATCCCCAGGTCGCGCCCGAATCGGCGCAGGGGCTCGCGTAGTCCGGGCCGCCCCACCAGAGCTCCCAGCTCGCACGCGGCCGAAATCAGCGAGGCGGTCTTGCAGTCGATGAGCCGCACGTAGTCGTCCTCGCCGAAGTCGAGGGCGTCGTGCGAGGTGAGCTGCCGCATCTCCCCCACGGTCATCGAGGTGGCGGCACGGGCGAGCACCTCGATCGCCTCCAGCCGGCCCAGCCGGGCCACTTCGGTGACCGAGCGGGAGTAGAGGTAGTCGCCCATGATGATGGCCACCTGGTGGCTCCAAAGGGCGTTCACGGTAGGCATGCCCCGGCGCAACACTGAGTGGTCCACCGCGTCGTCGTGAACCAGGGTGGCCAGGTGGACCATCTCCACCACCGCGGCGAGGGTCTCGGCGTCGCGACGCGGACTTTCGCCCACTTCGTTGCAGAGAAGGAGAAGGGTGGGGCGGAAGAGCTTGCCACGCACCTGGAGGAGGTAGTCTCCCACCTCCTCGAGCGGCCCGAAGTCAGCCCGCACGATGCGGTGGATCTCCTCCACCACCGCGTCCAGCCGGTCGCGGACCGGGCGCTGCACGTCGGAGAGCTTAGGCGGCGCTGTAGGTAAAGAAGACGTTTGCAACCAACTTCTCACGGTGCCGGGAGGGTGGAAAACGGCCCCAAGGTACCACGCCCCGTTACTTCTGTCAAAGACCGCTCTGGGTCACAGTGCCGGGAGACGCTCCAGCCGACGGGCCGCGTCCCGGAAGCCGACGTCTACCGCCATGACCCGCTCGTAGTATTCGCGCGCCCGCCCGGCCCCTCCCGTTCTCTCCTCGCAACGGGCGAGTTGGTAGAAAACCCCCACCAGCTCCGCGTCCGAGACGCCGGGTAGCCGGAGCGCCCGCTCCAGCACCCGCCCCGCCACGGCGAACTGCCCCTTTTCGGCGAAACATTGGCCCAGCACCTCGAGGGTGGCCAGGGGGTTGGCCCCTCCCCGCAGCGCCACTTGGAACTGCGAGATGGCCTCGTCGAGGAGGCCCATGTTCTTGAAGGCCAGCCCCAAGTCGTAGTGGCTGGTCGAATCCGAAGTGTCGATATGTTCGGATACTTTCTGCTTGAAGCGCGAGAGCATGTCGGCGAAGTCCCGGTCCTCGTCTCCGGACGGCTCCTCTTCCGCGACCGTGAAGCGGGTGGTCTGCTCGGGCCGCTGCTCGTCCAGGACCAGGGAAGCGAGATCCACGTAGCCGTCCTCGCCGGACGGGGGCGGCGCGATCATGTCTCTCGCCTCCTCGTTCTCCGGATCGATCTCCAAGACCCGGCGAAAGACGGCCTCGGCCTTGTCGTCCCGGCCCGAGGAGCGGAGGTGCCGACCCAGGTCCAGATAGGCGCGGGCCAGAGACTCCCGGTCATCGGTACGGAAGGCGTACTCTGCCTGTTTCTGGTACAGGGAAGTATCGTCCGGCTCGAGCCCGAGGAGCACGCGCGCCACCTTGAGGGCCTCGGCGTAGCGGGACTGGTCGGCCAGGGAACGCAACGCGGACCGGAGCAAGCCGTCCGCTTCTTCTCGCCTCTCCCCCTTGCCAGCCAGCCCGGCCAGAGAGAGGGCGGCTTCCTGGTCGGCCGGGTCGGCGGCTAGCCGGGCGGCTAGCTCATCGAAGGGGTCGGCGGCTTCTTCGCGCAGCTCTGGCTCGGGGGCGCCGGCTTGCTCGCCCCCGAGGAAGGTCGGCTCCAGCTCGAGCAGGGGGAGGGAGTCGGCCCTCTCGGCCGCGCTTTCGAAGGTCTCCACCGCGTGGCCGGCTTGGTCGGGCGGGGAGAGCCCGGGCCGGGCATCTTCAGGGGGGGCGAGATCGGCGTCCGGATCGATCTCCACGATAGTCCGCTCAACCTCCGCCGCCTTGGTCTCCATACCCTGGCTCCGGTAGGCGGCCAGGAGGGTCCGGTACTGCTCCACCGCCTCGTGGGGACGGTCGTGAGAGTGGAGCTGGCCCGCCAGCATCTCCCGCACTTCCGTGTCGTCCGGGAAGAGGTCGGCGAACTCGGCCAAGGCCTCGAACGAGGCGTCGAGGTTTCCGCCCCGCTGGGCCTTCTCGGCGTAAGCCAGGAAGTTCTCGCGGGCGTCGGCCAAGAAGCCGCTCAAGGCGGAGAGCTGCCCCAAGCGGCGGTACACTTCGACGCGGCCGGGGGCGATGCGCAGGACCTTCCGGCACAGCGCGATGGCGTTGTTGTGAAAGCCCGCCTCGGCGTAAGCGTCGATCGCCCGCTCGTAAGCGTCTACCGCGCGCTGCGCTTGCCCCACCCGCATACGCAGGTCTCCGACCCGGTTGAGGATGGTGACGTCCACCTCGTCGGGGTCCCGTTCCAAGACACGCTCGTAGGCACGCAGGGCTTCCAGCCACTGGCCCCCGCGCTCCAGGCGGCGGGCTTCCTCGGTCAGTTTGGCGGTGTTGGCCATACGGTGGCGTCGGAGGGTCCGGCGGTGAAATCCAGCAACATAGCCGCCTAGCTTGCCGGAAACAAGCGAATCACGCTGGCTACACCACCTTTCTACCCCCGATCCACACCCCGGCCACCCGCGGGGCGGCCAGGTGATAGGGGATCTCGTTGACGCTCTCTACCCGCCATAGGACCAGGTCCGCCGCGGCCCCCGGCCGGATTACCCCTACCTTTGAGTCTTCCCGAAGAGCCGACGCCCCCCCCGCGGTGGCGGCCCGCAGGGCCTCGGCCGGGGTCATCTTCATTTGAGAGCACGCCGCGCTCATGGCAAACGGTACCCCCGGCGTGGGAGACGAACCGGGGTTGAAGTCGCTGGCCAGCGCCACCGTGGCCCCGGCGTCGAGCAGGGCCCGGGCCGGGGCGTAGCGGGTGCGCCCCAGAAAAAAAAGCGTGGCCGGAAGAAGCGTGGCTACGGTGGTCGAGCCGGCCAGCGCCGCCACGCCCCGCCGCGACACGGCGCCCAGGTGGTCGGCCGAAGCCGCGCCCAACTCCACGGCGAGTTCGGCTCCCCCGCTCCCCTCCAATTCGTCGGCGTGGAGTTTGGGGATCAGCCCGTGATCCAGCCCGGCCCTGAGCACCCGTTCGGACTGTGCCCGGTCGAACACGCCCGGCTCCATGAACACGTCGCAGAAGCGGGCCAGTTTTTGTTCGGCCACGGCCGGAATCGACTCCCCGACCAAGAGGTCCACGTACCGGTCCCTCTGCTCACGGTACTCCGCAGGAAAGTCGTGGGCGCCCAGGAAAGTTGCCACCAAGTGGACCGGCTGGAGCCGGTTGAGCCGCCGGATGGCACGCAGCGTCTTGAGTTCGTGTTCGGTGGAGAGCCCGTACCCGCTCTTTACTTCCGCGCTGGTGGTGCCGTGCGCCAACATGGTGCCCAGCCGGGCGAGGGCCAACTCCACCAGCTCGTCTTCGGAGCGCAGGCGCAGGTCTCGCACCGACGCCAAGATACCGCCTCCCCGGGCGGCGATCTCCAGGTACGGCACTCCCCGGCAGCGGAGCTCGTATTCGTCGGGCCGCCAACGGCCGAAAACGGCGTGGGTGTGCGAGTCCACCAGCCCGGGAGTGAGCACGCCACCGCCACAGTCGACCCTGGCGGAGTCGGGGTAGCGCAGCGCGAGCTCTCTCTCCGGCCCCACCTCCGCGATGACGCCTCCTTGCGTGGCCACGGCACCGTGCGGAATGCGGCTTGCCGGATCGGCGCCGTCACGGGCGCTGGGAGGCCCGCTACACGCCGCGACCTCGGAGGCGTTGATGAAGATTACGGTTCCGGTCATGGAGGAGGCGCGCAAGAAACCTAGTCTAACCCTTACCAGGTTGCCGAAAACCGAAGCGAGTGGCAACCTGCCTGATGACACACGTCCCCCCCGTCCCCCCCTCGGAGCGCTACCCCGGACGCCCGCCGGGCGGGCGCGTCATCGTGATAGCCCCCACCCGCGCCTCGTGCGAGACTATTGAGCTGGGGGTGGGACTCACCGGCGTGTCCACCCTGCTGGAGCGCGAGCACGGCCAGGACGTCCGCCGACTGGCCGGCTCCAGCCGCGGCTTCGGCGTCCTGGCCGGGACCGGGACCGGCAAAACCTTGGCCATACGCCCCATCTCCGAAGAGGTCTTGGGCACCACGCTAAGGGTGGGAGTAGTCAACCGAGAGCGCGAGGCGACCCCCGAAACCCCTACCTGGAACGTGGTCATCGTGACCACGGGCATCGCGCGCCGCTGGCTCCAGGACGAACTGATCTCCGGCGACGACACGATCATCGTGGACGAGATCCACCAGACCTCGGCCGAGTTGGAACTCTGTCTGGCCCTGGGCAAACGCGCCGGGTGCCGGTTTATCTGGCTCTCGGCCACCGTGGACCCCCGTCACTACACCGAGTACCTGGAGTCGGCGGAGGTGATCGAGAGCTCGGCCTTCGATCCGGCGCGGGCGGCCACGGTGAGAGTGTCGTCCGAGACCAACCCGCTCCGCTTTCTGGGAGACCGCTTCCTGCGGCACGTGGCGCGCCAAAGGCGCGGCGTGGCGCTGTTCGTTCCCACCCGCGCCGAAACCGAGGCGGCGGCCGAAGCCGTGGCCGATCGCTGGCCCGGCGTCCACACCGTCTTCTACCACGGCGGCGAGCCGATCTCCAAGCTCACCCCCTTTCTGAGCGGAGAAGCGCCGCACCCGTACCTGTTGGCCATGACCTCGGCCGGGCAGTCGGCCCTCAACATCCGCGGGCTGGACACCGTGGTGATCGAAGACGCTCGCTTCACCACCGTGGTAAAGCGCGGCCGCAGCGTGCTCACCCGGCTGCCCCTGGGCCCCAATGAAATCCTCCAGATGGCGGGCCGGGTGCACGGCCGGGTGGAGGGGGGAGAGGTGTGGCTCCTCTCCGAACGAGACCTCGACTTCGACTCGCTGCGGCCCGAGGCGCCGAACTTTCAACTCGCCGGCGACCCCGAACGGGTGGCCCTCACCTGCGCGGCGGTAGGGGTGCGAGCCGACGAGCTGGAGCTGCCCGTGCCGCTCGACCGCATCGCCTACCGCAGAGCCGTGCGCACGCTCGAGGAGCGGGGGCTGGTCGAGAACGGCCGGCTTACCGGCTACGGGCGCCGGGTGGAGGTCCTGCCCGTAGACCGGCCGTGGGGCGAGATGCTGGTCCAGGCCGGCGGCCAGCTGCTGCCCGTGGTCGCCACCTGCGCCTCCCTCGAGTCGCTTCACCGCATGACCAAGCCGGAGCGTTCCATCGCGGCGCACACCGTCAAGGGGAGCGACCACCTCACCGCTTACAACTTGTACGCCGGTGCCCTGGAAGAGTGCGGGGGGATGGGGAGGGTGTGGGAGCTCCCCCGCCACGTCTTCGACCCGGAGCAGCTGCAGGGCTGGACCGAACGGCGAGGGGTGCTGGTGCGGGCCGTCGAGGATGGAGCCCTGGCCCTCGCCTCCATTTACCGGGCACTCGACCTGCCCCTCCCCGACGCCCTGCCCGCGCTCAACCATGAAACCGGACGCTGCTGGCGGGAGCTGGTTGCCGAAGTCATGCCCTTCGACCTGATGATCGACGGCGAGAGCCACTGGGGCGAGCCGGTGAGGGTCTCGCGCACCAGCGTGTGCGGAAGCTGGGGGGCGGTGGCAGGGCCGATCAGCTACGTGGCCGACCGGACCGGTCGCACCCGTGCTTTCATCGAGGGCACCCAACTCCCCCGCGAACTGGTGTGGAAGCACGCCCGCGCCGGTGTGCGGCGGATATCCTACCACTCCGGGAGCCGCCGGGAGCCGCTCCGGCTGCGCACCACTCGCGACTTCCACGGCTTCGAGTTGGACAGCCGCGAGGAGCCGATCGACGGCTTCCCCGCTGGGCTCGAAGAGGAGGCGCGCGGCGCACTGGCCGAGGCCTTGGCCGAGGGTGTGGCGTACCACCCCCAGAGCAAGCACAACCGCCGCGTTCTCAAACGGCTGCGGGAGCTGCACCGCCGTTCCGGCGGCGTCTCGTCCGGGACGAGCCGGCGCGCCGTTCGGGACCTATTCCTGCAAAAGCTAGCCGGGGTTAACTCCCTTTCTGGGTTCCGGGAGGCCGACCTCCGGCTGGAGCTCGACCAGGTGCTCCCGGCCAGGGAGCGCGAGGGGTGGGAACGGCTCCCCGGCACCATCGAGTTGGCGGGGAGGGAGTACCCGCTCGACTACGGCCTCGAAAAGGGAGAACCGGTGGTGCGAGCGCGCGTCCCGGCCGGGGTGGTACTGGCCATCGACCCGCGTTCGGTGCCCGAGACCGACCGCCCCCTCAAGTGGACGGTTACGCGAGGAAAGAAACCGTCGCTGCGAGCAAATACCCTCTCCGAGGCGAAGCGGGCGGTGAGCGGGAGTGGCCCCGGGCGGCCGGGGGTGAGGAGGGGCCGAAAGAGGCGAAATCGCTGAGATAATCGCGTTAGCCATTCCGGGGTTATGGCCAGCGTTTCTCACCCGGTCGGGGCCCGCCGCACCCGCCACCCCTCGGCGGCGGTCACGGCTACCCCGGCGAAGATAAGCAGGGCGGCGGGGATCAGCCGGACCGGGACGGTCTCTCCCAGGACGGGCGCCGCCAGCAGGGCCGTCACCATCGGCTGGAGGTACACGAAGACCGCCACCACGCTCGACTCAACCCGCTTGAGCGCCCACACGTTGAGGTAGTAGCCGCCCACGGTGGGCACCAAGATTATCCAGGCTAGCGCCGCCCAGGTGAGCGAACTCGTCCCGCCCAGCCCTTCCATTCCGGTCAGCGCGGCGACCGGTGCCACCCCCACCGCGCCGAAGAGGAAGGTCCAGGTAATGACGGTGAGCGGGTCGTAACGCTCGAGCAGATCCCGCGAAATTACTAGGTAGACCGAAAACGACGCCACGTTGAGCAGCACCAGCAGGTTTCCCAGACCCGCCCCCCCGCCTACCTCCGCTCCCACCAACAGGAGCGCGCCCAAACAGGCGAGAGCTATCCCCGCCCACTTCCCCCCCGAGCCGCGTTCGCGCCGGAGTGAGATGGCCGCCAGTAGGGTCAGTGCCGGTCCCGCGGTGATGAGCGTCTGGGCCGCGGTGGCCGTGGTCAAGGTGAGCGCCGTTATGTAGAGGAGTTGGTTGAGTATCACGCCGAAAAGTGCGTACAGGAACAGTCGTCCGTAATCGGCGGCCGAAGCCACCCGTTCGGGCCGCGTGACCAGGTGGAGGATCAGAAAACAAAGCGCGGCTCCCGACACCCTGAGGAGCGCCAGAGACGGGCTGGAGAGGTCTCGTAGCGCCAATTTAATGGCCACGGGCAGGGTGGCGAAGAGGATCTGCACCACTATCAGAGCCCCGTAGACCGGGACCAGCCGGGGATTCACCAAGCCGCCGCGCTACGACCGGGGGTGAGGAAGCAGCTTCTTGCGCACTTGTGCCCAGCGCGACCATAGGTGGCAAAACGGCGTGGTGCGGGCCCGGGTCTCGACCTGGGCCCGGTGTATCGCGGCGAGGAACGACTCCCGCTCCGGTTTGAAAGGGGGGATGGCGATCACCCCCCTGCCGATCTCCCGCAGGGTGTGGGCGTCCGAACCCGCCCCAACCGGTTTGGCGCGCGCTCTAGCCCACTCGGACGCGCGCTGGTTCAGCCCCCGCCGCCAGAGACGGGCGTTATGGACTTCGACCACGTCGATGAGCCCGGCCAACTCGTCGAGGAGCCGCTCCCCCAGCCCTTTGTGGTCAAAGGGGTGGGGCGCGTACACCACCCCTCCCTGGCCCCGGATGCGCTCGCACGCCTCCCTGGCGGGAACTCCCTTGGGGACGCACTCGGTCAAGAAGAGCCCGATCACGTCGGCACCTTCGGCGGTCTTGATCTCTTCGCCGACAATCACCCGCTCCGCATCCAGTTCGCGCATACCGAGGGCGCCGGAAATCCGGTTGTGGTCGGTGACGGCGATGCGGTCGAGACCGACCCTGCGCGCCCGCTCCAGCACCCGCTCCGGATCACTCAGGCAGTCGTGCGACGCGCGGGTGTGAAGGTGCAGGTCCACGCGCAGGAGCCGGGTCACGGCGCACTCTCCCCGGCGCGCCTCTCGATCTCGCGCCACACCCCGACGGCGCGCCTCTCCAGCTCCGTTAGGGTGCCGTGGTTGTCGATAACTAGATCCGCCCTGGCCCGCTTCTCTGCCGCGGGCGCCTGGGAAGCGATCATCCGGCTGGCCTCGTCCGGGTCCAGGCCGCGCAACTCCACCAGTCGCCGTTTACGCTCCGGCGCGGGGGCGTCGACCAGCACCACCAAGTCGAACTCCGGCTCCATACCGGCTTCGAAGAGGAGGGGGATGTCGGCCACGGCGACGTTTTCGCCGCGCCCGGCGGCGGATCGGAAAGCTTGCTCGCGCAGCCGCCTCACCTCGGGGTGGACGATCTGCTCGAGCCGTCGGCGGGCTTCCGCGTCGTGAAACACGATGTCTCGGAGCGCCGCCCGGTCTATACCGCCGCCGGGCGCGGCCACCCGCCCTCCCCACTCCGCCAGCACGGCTCGCTGGCCGGGGGTACCCGGCTCCACGGCGTTACGGGCAAGCTGGTCGGCGTCTACCACGAAGCCACCCAGCTCGGTCCAGGCGCGGGCCACGCTAGACTTTCCCGAGGCGATGTTTCCGGTGAGTCCGACCGCGTACACGGCGGCGATCTACGAAAGTCGCGCGAGGAGTGCCGTAACCGCCGGGCCGGGCATCTAGCGGCGATCCCTGGCGGGGTAGTCGAGGGGCTCGGAAAAGATGTCATCGGCGGTGCCCGGTTCGCCGTCCCGGCCGGGCGAAGCCACCCGCATCGCCGCCCCACTCCGAGCCAGAAAGTACGGGTTGCCCCAAGGGTCCATCTCCTCGTCCACGCCTGGATACTCGGATTGGAGGACGCGGTGGAAGGTGGCGTCGTCGCGGATCACCCGCCCGCCCATCGCCTCGGCATTCAGGAAGCGCGCGAACTCGCTTACCTTCTTCTCCACCGACCATTGGTTGATCGGGTCGATGAGCGGCTGCACGTGAGGCCGCAGCCAATCCCGCACCGAAGGGTTGGCGATGGCAAAAACGGCGGCGACCAGCAAGAGGATGAGCAGCTTGCCCATGCGGTAAAGGTATACCGAACCCGCCTCCCAGCCAACCCGCCGGGCTGGACCCGGGAGCGCGCAGGCGATAACTTCGGGGGGTTCACGCGACCAGCTACCGTTTTGCTTTACCATGGCCACCAAGACAGCGCCCAGGGAGACCGCCACCAAGCACCCGGAGTTGGACCGTGACACACTGCTCGGGCTCTACCGGACCATGCTCAAGGCCCGGCGCCTCGACGACAAGGAGATCCAGCTCAAACAGCAGAACAAGATCTTCTTCCAGATCTCGGGGGCCGGACACGAAGCCGTGCAGGTGGCCGCTGCCGCTCAAGCCCGGCCGGGCTACGACTGGTTCTACTTTTACTACCGTGACCGGGCTTTCTCGCTCCAACTCGGCATGACCCCCCTGGACCACCTGCTGCAGGCGGTGGGCGCCGAGGCCGACCCCGCTTCCGCGGGCCGCCAGATGCCAGCCCACTGGGGCCACCGTGACCTGAACATCGTCTCCACCTCGTCGCCAACCGGCACCCAGTTTCTACACGCGGTCGGCACGGCCGAGGCCGGTTGGCGGGCCCTCCAACTCGGCGACGCCGTCAGGCAAGCCACCGAGGCCCGGAAGGACGAGGTGGTGTTCGTGACCACGGGCGACGGCACCACCTCGGAGGGAGAGTTTTGGGAGTCTCTGAATAGCGCCTGCAACCTCCAGCTCCCCCTCCTTTACCTGGTAGAGGATAACGAATACGCCATTTCGGTGCCGGTGGAAGTCAACACCGCGGGGGGAAGCATCTCCCGGCTGGTCGCGGGTTTCCCCGGACTGCACCTCTCCGAGTGCGACGGGACCGACCTGGTGGAGAGCTGGGATACCCTCAAGGAAGCGATCTCGCACGTGCGCGGGGGGAGTGGTCCGGCGCTGGTTCACTCCCACGTGACCCGCCCCTACTCCCACTCCCTTTCGGACGACGAGCGGGCGTACAAGACCGGGGCGATGCGCGAGGAGGAGGCGAAGAGAGACCCCATCACCCGCACCGCCGCACTGCTCAAGGAGTGGGGCTACGCGGACGACGGGCGCTTGGAGGCGGTAGCTGAAGAGGTCAAGCGGGAGATAGACCAAGCCGCCGACCAAGCTTTGGAGTCGCCCCAACCGGCGCCCGAAGACGCCATGCTCCACCTCTACTCCCCGGACGTCGACCCCAGCGGGGAGAGCTTCGACACCGAGGACGACCCCCAACCCGACGGCGGCGAGACCACCATGGTGGACCTCATCAACCGCACTCTCAAGGACGAGATGCGGCGCGATCCGCGCATGCTGGTGTTCGGACAGGACGTGGCCGACGCTTCTCGCGAGGAGGTCTTGGAGGAGGTCAAGGGCAAGGGGGGGGTATTCAAGGTCACGGCCGGGCTCCAGCGGGAGTTCGGATCGGTGCGGGTTTTTAACTCGCCCCTGGCTGAAGCCAACATCGTGGGACGGGCGGTGGGGATGGCCGTGCGCGGGCTCAAACCGGTGGTGGAGATCCAGTTTTTCGACTACATCTGGCCGGCGATGATGCAGCTCAGGAGCGAGCTGGCCACCATGCGCTACCGTTCGGGAGGAAGCTGGCACGCGCCCGTGGTGGTACGGGTCACCTACGGCGGTTACCTGAGGGGGGGGGCCATCTTCCACTCCCAGACCGGGGAGTCGATCTTTGCCCACTGCCCCGGGCTGCGTGTGGTGCTCCCCGCCACCGCGGTAGACGCGGCCGGACTGCTGCGAACCGCCATCCGTTGCGAGGACCCGGTCCTCTTTCTGGAGCACAAGCACCTATACCGCCAAGTCTACAACAAGGGGGTATATCCTGGGCCGAACTTCATGATCCCCTTCGGCAAAGCCAGAAGGGTGAGGGAGGGGACCGACCTGACCGTGGTGGCGTGCGGCGCCCTGGTGCAGAGGTCCCTGAACGCCGCCAAAGTGGCCGAGGAGAAGCACGGTGTCTCCACCGAAGTGCTGGATCTGCGCACGGTGAGCCCTTTCGACATGGAGGCGATCGCCGAGTCGGTCAAGAAGACCAACCGGGTGATCGTGGCTTACGAAGATTCACTCTCGTGGGGGATCGGGGCCGAGTTCGCGGCCCGGATCGCGGACCAGCTCTTCGCCTGGCTCGACGCGCCGGTCAAACGGGTGGCCTCCCTAGATACTTGGGTGGCGTACGCGCCCCAGCTCGAGCGCGCCATCCTCCCCGAGCCGGACGACGTACTGAGGGCGATCGAGGAAGTGGTGGCGTTCTAAGCAAAGGCCCGGGGCAGCGCCCCGGGCCTTTGCTTGGTAAGACCCTAGTTACCGACGGCTCTTTACATATCCAGATCCATCAACTCCCCGTGCTCGGGGATCTCGCCGCAGCTTACCGGCTGCCCGTCAGCCCCGTGGGCGATCACCACGTGCCCTCCGTCCATGACGTCGGCGAGGGCGACGCTGAGGGTGGTGGTGCTGGCGCCCGACCCTTCGGCGTCGGTGGTCACGCTCTCCAGCGGGTGCTCCGGCGCCTCTTCGTAGTCGTCGCAGCTCTCGCCCGTGTGGAGGTGCGCGGCCACCTCGGTGTTGCCGGGGGCGTCGTTGATCTCGAGCATGACGTCGGTCTCCTCGCCCAGCGCGGTGAAGCGAACGTCTCCACCGATGCCCGAGTCGTTGAGGTCACCGAGGGAGACACTCTCCTCCTCACCCATCTCCATCTCGTCCATCGCCGCGGTGTCTTCCCACGCTTCCATGGTGTCGTCGTCCATGGCGGTGTCATCCCCGTCGCCCGGCTCGCAAGCGGCCAGGAAGAGGGGGAGGGTAGCCAAGGCCAGCCAGCGTCGTGCGTTCATAACTATTCCGGTTCAGGTGTTCTGCCTCCCGGGCGGAAGGCGCTCCGGACCAGCTTACCGCAAAGGCCGGGCCGACGCCTCACGGCACCTCTTACCCCTCCGGCACCCGGCGGCCGAGGTGGATCATCTCCCCTAGCAAGGAGACCGCCTGGGGTCCGAACTGATCCGGTCCGAGACGCCAGCGCCAGTTCCCACGCACGGTTCCCGGGGTGTTCATGCGGGCCTCGCTCCCCAGCCCCAGTAGGTCCCCAGCCGGGAGTACCGCCAAGCGCGCCCGCGACCCGAGAGCCAGCCCGGCTAGGGTGAGGTGCGGTTCGTCCGGAGCACCTCCACAGTAGCGGTGAAAGAGCTCCCGCTCGGCTTGAGCGGCGCTCCGGTACCAACCGAGGGCGGTGTCGTTGTCGTGGGTCCCGGTGTACGCCACCGAGTTACGGGGGTGGTTCCCGGGGAGATGGGGGTTGGCGGGATTTCCGTCAAAGCCGAATTGGAGTACCCGCATACCGGGCAGCCCGAGCGCATCCCGGAGTCGGTTAACCCCGGGGGTGATGACGCCTAGGTCCTCGGCCACCAGAGGGAGCGTGCCGAGAGTTTGCCGGGCGGCGCGAAAAAGCTCGGCACCTGGTCCGGGCGCCCACCTTCCCTCCCGCGCGCTCTCGGCTTCGGCCGGGACCTCCCAAGCCGCCTCGAAGCCGCGGAAGTGGTCGACTCGCACCAGGTCGAAGAGCTCGAGAGAGCGACGCATACGGGCGCTCCACCAGCCGTACCCGGTGGCCCGGTGGCTATCCCAACGGTAGTGAGGGTTGCCCCACTTCTGGCCGTCTTCGCTGAAGTAGTCGGGCGGCACCCCAGTGACCACCTCGGCCCGGCCTTCCCGGTCCAACTTGAAAAGGTCGCGGTGTGCCCACACGTCGGCGCTGTCGTGTGCCACGAAGATGGGCAGGTCTCCGAAGAGTTCGACCCCGCGCGCGCGGGCGTAGCTCCTAATCGACCTCCACTGGCGGTCAAAGAGGAGTTGAGCGAACTTTTCCCGCCCCACGGCTTCGGCGAGCTCCCGGCGGGCCCCGGCCAGGGCTTGCTGGTTCCGGTCCCGGAAGCGGGGCTCCCACTCCGTCCACGGCCGGCCGGCTTCTTCGCCCTTCAAGGCCACAAAGAGTGAGTAGTCGTCCAGCCAGTGGGCGTGTCTACTCTGGAAATCGGCGAACGGCCCTCTCAGCTGGGGGACGGCGCCGTCGCGGAACGCCCGGTACGCTTTGGTTACCAGTTCGATCGAGAGGCGGCGGGCCGCAGCGAAGTCGGCCCGGGGGGTGTGGGGCGGCGCGGGGGCCGGGTCGGTCAACCCCTCTTCCGCCAACACCTCGCCACTGACGAGGAGGGGGTTACCGGCGAAGCCGGAGAGCCCGTTGTAGGGCGAGCCGTCGTCCCCTCCCGGCAGCAGGGGGAGCAGCTGCCAGACGGTTGCCCCGGCCCGGGCGAGCCGCTCCACGAACAAAAACGCCTCTCTCCCCAGAGTACCCACCGGGCCGCCGGGTAGGGAGGTGGGATGGAGGAGGACCCCGGCCGCCCTGGGCCGGGAGGCGAACCAACTCCGGCTCACGCTTCCGAGCCGATGAGTCCCACCACTCCAGCCACCGGAATGCCCAGCCACTCCGGCCGGTTGTCCATCTCGTAACGCATCTCGTAGACCGCCTTTTCCAGTTCGAGAGCGACCAGCGCCGGGCGCCACGCCTCGGGGGGGTCCGGCACCAGACCACTCCCCTTCACCGTCCCGAAGTAGCCGTCCAGAAACTCCTCCCGCGCCTGCCGGAGCCAAGCTGCGGCGGCGGCGGGATCCCACGACGGGGTATCGACCCGTTCTCGCGCCACGGTACGCACGGCGTAGTCGAGGGAGCGGAGCATGCCGGCCACATCGCGCAGCGGGGAGTGAGGCTCCCGTCGCTCGGCCAGGGGGCGCGCCACCTCGCCCTCGAAGTCTAGCACCATCCACCCCCCCGGCACCTCTGGCTCGGGCGCGGTCCGCAGCACCTGACCCAGATGGTAATCTCCGTGACCCCGGATCTTTTGCGAAACAGTGGCCAGCCGGGCCAGTCCGTTGGTGACGGCGTGTAATTCGCCCCGGCCGCGGAGCAGTGTCGCAATCCCCGCCTGGAGCTCGGGAGAAAAAGCCCCCGGCATCGACTTGAGGCGTACGGCCAGCTCGTCCAGCACCCATTCCTGCTCGCGAATCATGACCCCGGCCCACTCGCGCACATCCTCCTCCGTGACCCCGGCCGACCCCAATCCGGCCAGGGCCAGGTGCAACCGGCCGGTAACCTCTCCCAAGCGGATAAGGTCTTCCCCGAAGCCGCTCTCGCCCGCCGGCTCCGTCAGGGTACCGCGCAGCCGCTCCAGCGCCAGCGTCCACCCGTCGCCCTGGTTGGGAACGAACTCCGAGAGGGCGGCCAGCGACCACCGCTCTCCGCCGGCGTCTTCGTACTCCACCCAGCCGAAGAGTGCGGGCACGTTGGGGAAATCAGCGTCCACGCTCAGGTAGCGGGCCAGCTCCAGATCGGGGTTGACCCCGGGCTCGATGTGGCGGTACAGCTTGAGGACCCGGTCCGGACCGACGAATAGGGAGGTGTTGCTCTGCTCGCGCCCCAGCGGCCGGACCTCAGCCGCTGGTGCGGGCACGGCTGCGGGCGAGGGAAGAGCGAAGGTGAAGCGCCCCTCCCGTCCGGCCAGCTCCGAACCGCTACGCAGTAGCGTCAAGATAGCGGCGGCCGGGTCGCTCTCTTCGGCCACCTCCCACAGGTGGAGCTCGCTCTCGCCCAGCAGGACCGAGCTGACGGACGGCTCGGTCTCCGGACCGGCCGACACGGCAGCCACTAGCAGGTAACGCTCCGGTTCCCCCTCCCGGTGTTCGGCGTCGGCCAGGACCAGGTAAACCGACCCTTCGCCCCCCTCCCCGGGGAGCCGGAGAGCGTCGGCCAAGCGCAGCCGCACGGAGCTCTTCCCCTTGCCCCGGAACCAGCGCTGCTCCCGCAGCCACTCCGAGGACACCTCTCCCACCAGCGCCGCCAGCCGCTCCATCTCTCCATCCCCGGGCTCTCCCGGCCGGGCCGCTACTTCGGTTCGTGCGGGCTCGGGCACCGGTAGTCCAAACCAGAAGAAGCCGTACGGTCCCAGGGTGAGCGTGTAGGGACTCTCTCCGACCGGCGGGAATTCGGTATCTCCCAGTAGCTCCACCGGTTTTACCCCGGCAAAACGAGCCAAGTCGAGCTGCACCGGCTGAGCCGACGCCGAGAGGTTATGGACCACCAGGATGGTGTTCCCGTCGTGCTCCCGCAGGTGGGCGAGCACGTGGGGGTTCTCTGGACGCGGAAACTCGATCGAACCGCGGCCCAGGGCGGGGTGCCGCTTGCGAACCTGGATGAGCCGCTTGGTCCAATTGAGGAGCGAGAATGGAGAGCGTTCCTGCGCCTCCACGTTGATCGCCTGGTAGCCGTAAACCGAATCCACGATCACCGGCAGGTAGAGCCGCGCCGCTTCGGCATGGCTGAAGCCGGCGTTACGGTCGGGCGACCACTGCATGGGGGTGCGCACGCCGTCCCGGTCGCCCAGCCAGATATTGTCCCCCATCCCCAGTTCGTCCCCGTAGTAGAGAACGGGCGAGCCCGGCAGGGTGAAGAGAAGGGAGTTGAGCAGCTCGACCTTGCGCCGATCGTTCTCCATCAGGGGGGCCAGCCGCCGCCGGATGCCCAGGTTGAGACGCATGCGGGGATCGGCCGCGTACTCGTTGTACATGTAGTCGCGCTCCTCGTCGGTCACCATCTCGAGGGTGAGCTCGTCGTGATTGCGCAGGAACATGCACCACTGGCACTCGGGTGGGATCTCGGGGGTGCGTTCGATAATCTCCACCACCGGCTTACGGATACCCTGGCGGATGGCCATGAAGATGCGGGGCATGAGGGGGAAGTGGAAGGCCAGCTGGAACTCATCCCCGTCGCCGAAGTAGGGGCGCACGTCGTCGGGCCACTGGTTGGCCTCGGCCAGGAGAACGCGGCCGGGGTACTTGGCGTCGACGCGGGCGCGCAACTCCTTGAGAACGGCGTGGGTCTCGGGCAAGTTCTCACAGTTGGTACCCTCGCGCTCGATCAGGTAGGGGACGGCGTCGGCGCGGAAGCCGTCCAGCCCCCGCTCCAGCCAGAACTCCATCGCTCCGAAGATCGCCTCTTTCACCGCCGGGTTATCCCAATTCAGGTCGGGCTGGTGGTGAAAGAAGCGGTGCCAGTAGTACTGCCCCGCTTCGGCGTCCCAGGTCCAGTTCGACGGTTCCGAGTCGATGAAGATGACGCGGGCGTCCCGGTATGGCTCGTCGGTGTCGCTCCAGACGTAAAAGTCGCGTTCGGGCGAGCCCGGGGGCGCCTTTCTCGCGCGCTGGAACCAGGGGTGTTGGTCCGAGGTGTGGTTGAGCACCAGATCGGCTATCACCCTGAGTCCCCGCTGGTGCGCCGCGTCCAGAAAGTCTTGGAAGTCACCCAGGGTACCGTAGTTGGGGTGGACTCCCAGGTAGTCGGCTATGTCGTAACCGTCGTCGCGCAGGGGAGAGGGGTAGCAGGGAAGCAGCCAGATGGCGTCCACCCCGAGCTCGCGCACGTAGTCGAGCCGCTCGACCAGCCCGCGGAAGTCCCCCACGCCGTCGCCATTCGAGTCCTGGAAGGCCTTTACGTGCAGCTCGTAGAAGACGGCGTCTTTGTACCAGAGAGGGTCGTGTTCGGAGCTAGCCATCGATGGTGGAGTTACATCAGTTTGTAAGCCGGTCCGCTCCCCCCCTCGCGCGGGGTCCAGCGCGGGCCCAGCACGTCGGTGGCCTTGCAGTCGATGCAGTTGGGGGCGTTGACCACCAGCCGGTCGCCGTCGCTTTCGTAGACGCCGGCCGGGCAGAGGTGCGCGTACATCTCGGCGACCTCCTCGGGCACGTCACCCCCCACCACTAGGTGCGACGGAATATCATCGCGGGTCTGGTTCCCGGACTTGAAAACCGCGTCCACTTTACTCACCGCCAGCTCGCCGGCCGGTGCGCGGTACTTACCGTCAACCCGCTTGGGAACGACGGCGTCGGGCTCCATCCCGATCTCGCCGCCGGGAAAGCGGCCTCCGGTGACCGTCATCAGCGCAGCCTTTACTCCGCCCGTCACGAAGCCGCCCTTGAAGGCGAGCCGCATGTTGCGGGTACGGTACATGTCGTCGCGTAGGTAACTCTCCCGCACCAGCTCGTCGTAGCGCCCCAGCGACTCGGCGGAGAGGTCGTCCCGCTTGAGCGCCGCGAAGATCGCCCGCGCCGCGAAGATACCTGACTGCACGGCGTAGTGGATGCCCTTGAGGGAGGGTACGTCAACGAAGCCAGCCGCGTCGCCGGTGACCAGCAACCCCGCCCCAGAGAAGCGCTCCGGCCAGGCGAGGTAGCCGCCTTCGGGGATCGTCTTGGCGCCCCATTCGACCAGCTCGCCGCCGTTCAGATAGCTCCGAAAGTACGGATGGTGTTTCATACTTTGCAGCAGTTGGTGCACGTCGAGGGAGGCGTCGCGGTAGTCGAGCCCCACCACCAGGCCGAGGGACACGAGGTTCGGCTCCAGCGGGTACATCCAGCTCCCCCCGAAGGCGTCCGGCGGGAGCGGCCAGCCGAGGGTGTGGACAACGCGGTCGAGCGGCTTCTTGGTCTCCCAGAGCTCCTTGACGCCGAGGGCGTAGATGTCTGGGTTCAGGGAGCCAACGCCGCGCCAATCGCGCCACGCCCTAGCCAGCGGGCTGCGGGTACCGTCGGCCAGCACCACCACCCGCGCGGTGAGGTCGGCGGCGGGCTCGTGCCGGGGGCCGGGTTCGCCGTCACGCCCGAGCCCCGAGGGGACGGTGCGCACCCCGACCACCCGGTCGTCCTCGGTGAGTAGTCCGTCCACCGGAAAACCGGGCAAGACGTTGACACCCGCGGCCTCGGCCTTCTCTCCCAGCCAGCGCACGATTTCGCAGATGGAGCCCGTGTAGTTTCCGTGATTCCGCATGGTGGGCGGCGTCGGCATCTTGATAGCCCGGCTCTCGGTGAGGAAGCGAACGTCTTCCTTGCGCACCGGATCACGGAAGGGGAAGTCGCTGTCGTCGAGGTCGGGGAAGAGGTCGCGAAACGCCCGCGGGTTAACCACCGCGCCGGAGAGGTTGTGCTCGCCGAGGGCGCCCGCCTTCTCGAGCACCCCGATCTCGACGCCGGCCAGAGCGTCGTCACCGGCTACCAGCCGGGCCAGCTCAATGGCGCCGGCCAGGCCGGCCGGACCCGCCCCCACGAAGAGAACGTCCATGGGGATGGCCTCGGCGCTAGGCGTGCCGGTGAGAATCAGCCGCTCATGCGGGAGTGGCGGCTGGTAACTCGCGGGGGTGATGGTGCTAAGGGCGAGCGAGTCGGTCATAGCGTATATGGTGATGAGAGGATCATTCACTCTGTAGATTGGCGTAGCGCACCACCACCTTTTTTCGGCCTACTTCGTCGAAGTCGATGGCCGCCTTGACGTCGGCGCCTGCGCCCGCCAGCTCGGCCACCGTACCGGGTCCGAAGCGGGGGTGGCGCACCCGCGCTCCCTTGCTCAAGCAAGGAACCTCCTGAGAGTCGGCGTAATCAACCGTGTAGCCCGCTTCCGTGGGCGGCGGAGCCCGCAAGCCGAGTCGGGCCCGGCGGGGGGTAAAGCCGTTCCCCCGCCAACGGCCGTGGCCCGCGAAACCACCTCCGCGCGCGGCCGGGGTCTGGCGTGTGTCCACCAGGGCACCCGGGACCGCGTCCAGAAAGCACGACGGCGCCGCCTCCTGCCACTGCCCGGCCCGTCGCCTGCGGCGGGCGTAGGTCAGGTAGAGTTTCTCGCGGGCGCGGGTGATGCCCACGTAGAAGAGCCGGCGCTCCTCTTCCAGGGCGTCGGGGTCGTCAAAAGTTCGCGAGAGCGGGAAGAGTCCGTCCTCCAATCCGGCTACGAATACCAGCGGAAACTCCAACCCCTTGGCGTTGTGCAGCGTCATGAGCGTGACCGCGTCGGCGCCCGCGTCGTGCTGGTCGATATCGGTCACCAAGGCAACCTGGGCCAGGAAAAGATCCAGGGCCCGAAGCCGCCCGCCCGCTTCCCCCGCCTCGACCAGGAGCTCGGGGTCGTCCGCGTCCAAGCGCTCCTGGATCTCAGCGGCCCCGGCGATTAGCTCGTCCACGTTCCGGACCCGCTCTTCGCCCTCCGGACCCTCCCGGCGGAGAGACTCGACCAGGCCGGCCTCTTCCACCAGAGCCCGGATCTGCTCGTCCAGTCGTGCTTCCCTGGCCGCCAACCCGGCGTGTTTGGCGATCAGGGCAGCGAGTGTGGGGAGCGCCGAAGCGGCCGGGCCGCGCACTCCTGCCACCCCCTCCTCTCCCGCCGCCGCCAGCAAGGAAAGACCTCGCTCGCTCGCATACCCGGCCAGCCGGGCCAGCGAGGCGTCGCCTAGACCCCGGCGCGGACTCCTGGCGGCTCGCAAGAAGGCGTCGTCCGAGGCCGGGTTGGCAGCCAGCCGCAGGTATGCGAGTACATCCTTGACCTCGCGCCGCTCGTAGAAACGCACCCCCCCCACCACCCGGTACGGGAGCCCGCGCCGGCGCATCGCCTCTTCCAGGGCGCGCGACTGGGCGTTGGTCCGGTAGAGAACGGCGAAATCGCGGGGGCTCTTGCCGTCGCGGTCGCAGCGGAGTTCGACCTCTGTGGAGATCCATCCGGCCTCGTCGCCCTCGTCCGCCGCCTCGGCCAGGGTTACGCGCTCGCCCCGGTCTGCTGCGGTAAAGAGCCGCTTCCCCTTGCGCCTCTGGTTGTGGGAAATCACTTCGTTGGCCGCTTCCAGGATGGTGCGGCTGGAGCGGTAATTTTGCTCTAGCCGCACCACGGTCGCTCCCGGAAAATCGTTTTCGAAATCGAGGATGTTGCGGATGTCGGCACCCCTCCAGCCGTATATCGACTGGTCGTCGTCGCCCACCACGAAGAGGTTGCGGTGCTCGTCGGCCAAGAGCCGGAGGAGCAGGTACTGGGCCCGGTTGGTATCCTGGTACTCATCTACCAGCACGAACCGGAACCTGTCTCGAAACGCCTCGAGCACGCCCCGGTGCTGGCGCAAGAGCTCCACCGGCTTCACCAACAAGTCATCGAAATCGAAGGCGCTGGCGTCCCTGAGCCGCTCCTGGTACAGAGCGTACACTTCGGCCACCCGGCGGCTGAACGGGTCCAGGGCGCTCGCCGCGTACTCTTCCGGCCCGACCAGCTCGTTCTTGGCCGAGGAGATGGCGCCCCTGATCGCCTTGGGGCTCCACCGCTTGGGGTCCAGGTTGAGCACGTCTACGACCACGCGCCTAACCAGCGTCTCGGAGTCGTCGGCGTCGTAGATCGAGAAGCCCGGAGGCCAACCGAGCCGGATGGCGTAGCGGCGCAAGATACGCGCTCCGGCCGAGTGAAAGGTGCCAGTCCACATGCCGGCGGGTTCGCGGCCTCCCAGTAGGCGCCGCACCCGCTCGCGCATCTCGCCCGCCGCTTTATTGGTGAAGGTGAGCGAGAGGATGGCCTCGGGCGCCACTCCGTACTCCTCGATCAGGTGGGCGACCCGCGCGGTTAGCACCCTGGTCTTGCCCGAACCCGCCCCGGCCAAGACCAGCATAGGCCCTTCGAAGTGGACGGCGGCCCGGCGCTGCTCCGGGTTCAGGGTGGCCAGGAGTTCGCTCATGAAACCGGGCTGATGCGGTCGCTGCCCAGATACGGATGGAGGACATCGGGCAGGGTAACCGAACCGTCTGCTTGCAACCCATTCTCCAGTAGGGCGACGACCGTACGCGGGAGGGCCACGCCGGAGGCGTTGAGGGTGTGGACGTACTCCGGCTTACCCCCTCCTTGGGGGCGCAAGCGGACCGACGCCCGCCGGGCCTGAAAGTCCGCGCAGTTTGAGGCGCTCGACACCTCCAGCCAGCGCCCCACCCCGGGCGCCCACACCTCCAGGTCGTACGTTTGGGCGGCCGCGAAGCCGGTATCTCCCGCCGCCAGCAGCACTACCCGGTAGGCCAACCGTAACTGTTTCAGAACCTCCTCGGCGTGGGAAGTGATCTCTTCCAGGGCGTCCGGCGACTGCTCCGGCCGTTCGAAGCGGACCAACTCCACTTTGTCGAACTGGTGGACCCGGAGCAGGCCGCGCGTGTCTTTACCCGCCGCCCCGGCCTCGCGCCGGAAACAAGGCGAGTACGCGGTGTACCTTATGGGGAGCTGCCCGGCGTCCAGGATTTCTTCCCGGTGGAGGTTCACTAGCGGCACCTCGGAGGTGGGTACCAGGTACAATCCATCCGGCTCCACGGCGTAAGCGTCGCCATCCTCCACGAACTTGGGGTACTGCCCGGTGCCAGTCATGGCCTTCCGGTTGACCAGATAGGGCGGCGAAACCTCGGTGTAGCCGTGGCTGGAGGTGTGGAGGTCGAGCATCCACTGCACCAGCGCGCGTTGGAGCCGCGCTCCTGCGCCCCGAAAGACGGGAAAGCCACGCCCCGCCACCCTCGCTCCGGCGGGCAGGTCGATGATCCCCAACCGTTCGCCGATTTCCCAGTGGGTAGGACGATCCTCCCCGGCCGGAGCCTTTTCTCCCCACTCGCGCACTACCCGGTTGCAATCTTCGCCACCCGCTGGAACGCCGGGTAGGGGGAGGTTGGGAAGGCGCAGGAGGAGGTCGTCCAGCTCCTTTTCCCGCTCTCGCAACCGGTCGTCGAGCTCCTTGATGCGCCCAGCCACCCCCTTCATCCGGGCGATCAGCTCGCCGGCCTCTTCACCCCGTTGCCCGCGCCCAGCCACCTCGCGCGAAACTTCGTTGCGACGCCGCTTGAGGTCGTCTCCCTCCTGAACCAGAGCGCGCCTCTCCTCGTCGAGCGCGAGGATACGGTCCACCGCCCGGCCGGTGCGTGCGCCGTCTCCGCGCGCGGCAAGCCGGGCACGAGCCGTCTCCGGGTCGCGGCGGAGCTCCTTCAGGTCGAGCATTTATCGACGGCCGTTTACTCCTCGGCCAGGCGCTGATCGCCACACTGCCCATTGGTGGTGATCTCGAGGGTGAGCACGGGTGGCGTGGAGTCGGCCGCCACGCTTAGCACCAGCATCTTGGCGAACTGGCTGCACCCGCTCGTGCCCCCCTGGGCCGCCCCTCGGGAGCGGACCAGGTAGGGGTGGACGGTCTGCACGGCTACCGACCGGTCGGTGATGAACTCGGTGCCCGAGGGGACCTCGTCGATCTGGTCGAAGGCCTGGGTCGTCACCGGTTCGCTGATCCCCGCGCGGGAGTCGAAGCCCACTGCCCCGGGGGGCACGAACACGAGTCCGGTCTCGGTCTCTTGCCGGATCAAGAGGTCCCACTGAGTATCCGGAATCTCGGGAAAAACTCCGCCCACCACGCCCGCGGGCGTGGCGGTGATGTTGAGGGCGGTGGGTAGCGGCGATTCTTCTCCCAGGGGAGGCGCGACCTCCACCGTGTCGGTCACCAGCCGGGGGTCAAAGAGCCCCTGGTTGGGATTCTCGCACGCCTGCAAAAAGAAGAGCGCGGCGAGCAAGGAAGCCCCGCGCGCCAAAGTTTTGGAAAAGGAGTTCCGCATGATTTCGGCCGGACGGTTTGCGAGCCGGACTAGCTTCCGGCTACCTCAAGCTACCCTCCGCGAGGGTCACGATCAACCCCGCGGCGCGCGTCTTGACGCGGCGCTCAAACTGAGTTCCTTTGAACCTTAACCCTCAACAGAGTTCCGCTGGAGGCGCAGATGTCCGAGCTGGACCGGTTTCTCGACCAGACGCGCGAGCATCAAGGGGTCGAGCACGTTTTCCTCCTGGGCGCGGACGGACTCCTGGTGCGCTACGCCGGCGATGGAGAGGTAGACGCAGAAACCGTGGCCGCGATGGTCCCCGGCGTGGCGAACGGAGCCGCAGAGCTAGCGCGCTCGGCCGGGTGGAACGGATTCTCCTCGGCGGTGATGGAGCTGGGAGAGGGGGTGGGCGTGGTGGTGCGGCTCTCGGACGACCTGCTCATGGCCGTGCTACTGCGCGCGGGGGTGGGCTTTGCCCCCCTGCTACACGACCTGCGCGCCAACCGGGAGCGCATCGCCGGGATGGTGTGACCGGTGTGCAGATTTCTTGCCTACCTCGGCCCCCCCGTACCCCTCTCGTCCCTGGTCTTTGACCCCACCCATTCACTCCTGATCCAGAGCCACGCGCCCCGGCGCATGCTGGCGGGCTCGGTCAACGCCGACGGTTACGGGGTAGCGTGGTACGCGGACGGCGGGCCCGTCCGGGTGGCAGGTAACCGGCCCCTCTGGCGAGAACGCGATCTTCCGGCCCTGCTCAGGAGCGTCCGCTCCAGCTGCGTGCTGGCAGCGGTCCGTAACACCAGCCCCGGCATAGTGGCCGGTGAGAGCGGACTTCAGCCGGTCGTACGGGGGGGCCATGGCTTCGTGTTGAACGGTTTCGTGGAAGACTTCCGGCGCTCGGTCATGCGCAGGATGCACGCCGCGCTGTCTGACCGGCGCTACGCCGAGCTGGAGGGGACCAGCGACACCGAGGCGGTCTTTTTGCTGGCTCTCGACGCGCTGGAGCGGGGCGCCTCCCGGAGCGAGGCGCTCCGGGAGGCGTGCGAACGGACTCTGGCCGAGGCCGGGCGGGCCGGGGTGGAGGCGATGCTCACCGCCGCGCTGACCGACGGTGGCGGGGTATCGGCGCTCCGCTTGGGAAACCGGCAGCGCGCTAACTCCCTGTTCGTGAACCGCGACTACGCTGGTGGCGCGGCGCTCGCTTCCGAACCGCTAGACGAAGACGCGGGGTGGCTAGAGGTGGAGCCCGGTGGCGTGGTGGAGTTGCGGTGAAACAACTCCTCCCACTCGTCCGCCGGGCACGCGCCGCGCCGGGTGAAGGTCTCCAGAAAGTCACCCGCTCGCTCCAGGTCACCCGGCGCGGCAAAGCGTGGGCCGAGCCGGGTCGCACCCGCCAGGGCGATCTCAAAGGTCGTGATCGCTAGCGGGCCTAGCACGGGGTCGCGGAGCCCGGTCTCTCCCGCCTTCTGCAAGAGCACTGGGTCGGGCCGTCCCAGGAGCTCGGCGGCTTCCCGCCGCGCTCGCCGGTCGTAGACCAGGCCGGCTGCCAGCACCACGGGCGCGGCCAGCCACTCCGGCGCCACCGCGTCGAAGCAGCGAACCTCCAAGTACCCTTTAGGCCGCACTTCGGGAAACAAGGTGGTGAGGTGGTCCCGCCACCGAGCGGAGCCGGCTTCACCCCCGGCTAGCAGATCGCGGTAAGGGCGAAAGTGCGCACCGTCCTGTTCGGCCACTATAAAGGGGGCAGCGAGGGCAAAGTCCAGATACTCCTCCACCGGCCGCTCGGCCGGGAAAAGTCCGGTGCGGAGCGGGTCCAGCTCTCGCCAGCAGCGCGCGCGCACGCTCCGGTCGAGCACCGGCTCGCCTGCGTACACGGGGGAGTTGGCGAAGCCGGCGGTAAAAAGGGGGGCAGCGGCGTTCAGGACCCGCCACGCCAGCTCTGGCTCGTCACCGAAGTCCAGATTCACGTGCAACGCCACCGACTGCCGCATCATGCGCGCCCCCCACGGCCCGATACCGGCCAGGTAGGCGGCCATCCGCCGGTAGCGGGGCGTGTGCAGCCGGAGCGGCGCGCACTCCACCGGATGCCACGGATCCATGCCCACGCTCAGCAGATCGACGCCCCGTTCGGCCGCCGTCTGCCGGAGCTGACCGGTCACCCGCTCCACTAGGCGCAGCAGCTCGCTCGCGGACTCGAGCGCCGGGGAGCTGTACTCGATCTGACCGCCGGGCTCGAACGAGACCACCCCGCCCTCGGACACGAAGAAGCGGGGCCCGCCGGAGGCGGTCGTACCTTCCCGCCAACCACGCGAGCGGCCGTGCCCCCTCAGGAGGTCTAGCGAGGAGTGCGGGTGGCCTGGAGCTAGCGGGGCGACGGCGCCGCTTTCCCGCACCACGGGAAGAAACTCCACCTCCACGCCCACGCGCCGGGCGCCCGGACCAGGACCACCCAGCGGCCGAAAGACCCGCCCCCGGAGATCAGCTATCAGCCCGGTACGGACTGGAACAACCTCGCGGTTCATCCCGCTTCCGGGACAGCCAGGACCAAAGCGTACGAGCCGTCTGGATGCGGAGCCCACTCCGCCACGGCCAACCCGGCCGCGCGAAACATCTCCTCCACGGACGCCGGGTCGAATTTGCGGCTGATCTCGGTGCGGATCGCCTCTCCCTCCCCGAATACCACCTCTCCCATGCCCGGGATGGAAACCCTCTGCGGCCGCAGCGAGACCAGGTGCATTTCGATGCGGCTTTGCTCCGGAACGTACCTGGCAAGGTGGCGGAAGCCGGCCGGATCGAAGTCGGCGCCCAGCCGGCGGTTGATAACCAGGAGGATGTTGAGGTTAAAATCCGCGGTCACGCCCCCGGCGTCGTTGTACGCTTGCTCGATCACGGCCGGCTCCTTTTGCAGGTCCACGCCCATGAGGAGGACGTCTTGCGGCGACATGCCAGCGCTCACCCGACCCAGCAGCCGGGCCGCCGGCTCAGGGTCAAAGTTGCCGATGGTGCTCCCCAGGAAGCAGAAGAGGACCGGACGGGGAAGCCAGGAGGGGAAGTCCAGCTCCCGGGAGATGTCGGATACCGCGGGCACCACCCGGAGGTCGCCGTCGTACTCGGCGCGTATCCGGCCGGCTGCTTCCCGTAGAAAGCCCTCGCTCACGTCCACGGGCACGTACACCGCCCCCGGGCCCAGCTCCTGCATTGCATCCAGGACCACGCGGGTTTTCTCGGCGCTCCCCGCCCCTAGCTCTACCAGAGAACGCGGGCGCAGCCGCCGGACCCAACCGGGAACGTGCTGCTCGAGCAGTTCCCGCTCGGCGCGGGTCAGGTAGTACTCAGGGAGACGGGTGATCTCTTCGAAGAGCCGGGAACCCCGTTCGTCGTAAAAGAACTTGGACGAGAGGTGCTTGCACGGGAGCGAGAGACCCGCGCGGACTTCCGCCAGCATACTGTTTTCAACCATCCTGGGCGCACCTGAAGCCGGCAAAGAGTTGGCGGCGGATGGGGTAGTCCCAATTCCGGAAGGTGGCACGGACCGAACCCGGCCGGGTAGCCCACGATCCGCCGCGCAGCACCTTGTAGCCGCCCCCGAAGAAGGTCTCGGAGTACTCCCGGTAAGGAAAAGTTTCGTAGCCGGGGTAGGGGCCAAAGTCCGACGAGGTCCACTCCCACACATCGCCGATCATGCCGTAGCAGCCGAGCGGCGAAACGTTCTGCCCGAAACAACCCACCGGCGCGGTTCCGAAGCCGAGCTGGTCCAAGTTAGCGTGGCGCCAAGTCGGGTGATCGTCGCCCCACGGAAAGAGGCGCTTGACCTTCCTTTCCGGGTCCCAGGAGCACGCCACTTCCCACTCCGCTTCGGTGGGGAGCCGCTTTCCGGCCCAGCGGGCGAACGCCTCGGCCTCGTAAAAGCACACGTGGCACACCGGCCGGTCAGGGTCCGGCGGCCCGCTCCGGTCCATGAACCGCTCCCGCCACTCGCCGTCTTCGCGGAACCAGTGCATGGGGTGCTCCGAATCGGACTCTTGGCGCCAGCGCCATCCGGCTTCGCTCCACAACCCCTGGTCGCCGTATCCGCCGCCCTGCATGAAGCCAAGGTAATCGGCGTTGGTCACGGCGGCCCGAGCGATGAGAAACGGCCGCACCTCCAGCTGGTGGGCTGGGCGCTCGTTGTCGTACGATACGCCCCGGTCGTCGCTGCCGAGGGTCACCTTGCCGCCGGGAAAACGAACCATCTCCCGGGAAGGGTTCCCCGAGCCCCGGCCGAAGGTACGGCCCAGCGGCGCGCGGTACGGCTCTCCCAGCTTGAGTTGGAGAGTCTGGAGAATAGTCTCGTTGTGCTGGTATTCGTGCTGGAGAACCATCCGGAAAACAAATCCCTGGCGCAACAAGGGGTTCCCATCCGACGGATCGAGACCGTCCAGGAGCCGGAGCACCTCCTCCCTGACCCCGGCCAGGCGGGCCAGGGCCCCGGCCTGGGTGGGTAGCGGGAGCGAAGCGCGGGTGGCGCGCGGGTTTTGGAACGGGTCGTACACCCCTTCGATCTCCCCCATCCGTCCCGCACCATGCAGGTTCTCTACCAACCAGAGCTGCTCGAACTCGGCGATGTGGCCCAGGTCCCACACGATGGGGCTCATGAGCGGGCTGTGCTGTAGCCGTAGATCCTGCTCCGAGACCGGCGCCACCAGCAGCAGCGTGCGGGCTCGGGCCTCGGCGAGAAGGTCGCTGATCCGGCCGGGAGTGAGCATGGGAGAAAAAGAGGGTCTTACGGGGCTCGGAGGAGAAACGTATGCGGGGGGAACAAACCGGGCAAGCGGAGCGATGGACGCCGCCGGGAGCACCGGTTACCTTGCACCTCATGACACCCCCGGCCGAGCCCCGCCACGTCCTGGTAGCCGACGACGAGCCGTATATCGGCCGCGTGGTGCAGCTCAAGTTGGAGCGCGGCCCGTACCGGGTTTCCCTGGTGCCGGATGGGCGCGCGGCTCTGGAGCAACTGCGCGGCAAGGAGCAGATCGACGTGGTTCTGCTCGACCTCATGATGCCGCAGCTGGGGGGGATGGAGGTTCTGGAAGAGGCCCGCCAGCTCCCCCACCGGAAAGATACCCCCATTATCATTCTTACGGCGAAGGGTCAAGACGCGGACCGGGAACGGGCGTTTGAACTCGGCGCCACCGACTTCATGACCAAGCCGTTTAGCCCCAAACGGCTCTTGGCGCGGCTGGACGAGTTATTCTGAATGTCCGAAATGTCGCGGCAGGGGTTATGGGTGATGGTGCTGGCCGGAGGGGTCGGTTCGCGTTTCTGGCCGCTGAGCACACCCGAGCGCCCCAAGCAACTCCTCTCGCTGGGCTCGGAGCGCCCCTTGATTTGCGACACCGTAGAGCGGGCTGCCCTGCTCGCCCCCAAGGAGCGCATCCGGCTGCTGGCGGGAGAGTCGCTCGGGGCCGCCCTGCTGCCGGCCGTGCCCGGGCTGGACGGGTCGAATCTGTGGGCCGAGCCCGCCGCCCGCGGCACAGGGCCGGTCCTGGTCTGGGCCGCCTTCCGGGCCCACCAGCGCGACCCCGGCGCGGTCATGGTCTCGCTCCACGCCGACCACGTGATTTCTCCGCCCGAACGGTTTGCCGAAGACGTACGAGCCGCGGTACGGCTCGCCAACGAGTACCGGCGGCTGTTCACTATCGGCGTGCCCCCCAACCGCCCCGAGACCGGCTACGGCTACATCCGCACCGGCGACACTCTCGAGGGGGGCGAGGGGTTCCGAGTAGCCGAGTTCGTAGAGAAGCCCGACCGGAAAAGGGCGGAGAGGTACCTGGCGGCGGGCGGGTACTGGTGGAATACGGGCATCTTCGTGTGGCGGGTCGCGGACCTGCTGGAGGAGGTGCGCGTGCATACCCCCGAGATAGCTCCGCAGCTAGAACTCCTGGAGAAGGGCCGCGACGATGCCTTTTTCGAGCGGGTCACGCCGGTCTCCATCGATGAGGGAGTGCTGGAACGCTCGGGCCGGGTGGGGGTGGTACGGGCAAACTTCCGCTGGGACGACGCGGGGGCGTGGGACTCGCTCTTCCGCACCAGCACGCCGGACGAGGATGGTAACGTGGTTGTGGGTGCCGCCCACGCGGTGGACACCACCGGGAGCGTACTCTTCGCCGAGGACGGGCCGGTGGTTACCTTCGGAGTCGATGACCTAATAGTGGTCCGAGCCGCCGGCATCACGCTGGTGACGCGCCCTGAGCGGGCCCCGGGTCTCAAGGAACTCCTGGCCCGCCTGCCAGAGCGGCTGCGGGCTCCCAACCCGCCAGGACAACCATGAAGCTGATCCTATTTGACGACCGGACCGCTGACCTCTGGGAGCCGTTCGCCCTGACCAGGCCGGCTGGCGAGCTACTCTTCGGCGCCTTGACCACGCGGGCCCGGGCCGAGCAAATCTTTGGAATCAGGGCCGTAGCCCACTTGGCCGCTGGGCACTTGGCCGGATTCGAGGAAGAGGGCGCTCCGCCCGTGCACGGCCTCGGGGACGCCCCCGGGGACGGCCACCGGCTCTTCCTCTCTTCCCGCTTCGTGCCCGCCTGGGAAGCCGGTGTATCCCGATTCGCCGGGGGCGACACCCCGGTGGCCCTGCGCTGTTCGGGGCGGGTGGTGGGGTGGCTGGCCCCGGCCGGGAGCCCGGCCCCCCCGGCGGACTTCTTGGCAGACCCCGACGCCTTCGCGGACCCCCCGGCGAAGAGCGTCGAGGTGGCGGGGGTACTGCTCGAGCGGGTGTGGGAGCTAATCGTAGAGAATCCCGAACAGTTGGCCCGCGACCTGGCTGTGCTGTACCCCGACACTACCCATCCCCCTCTCCCCCGGGGCGCCGACCGGCTGGGAGAGCACCCCCTTACCATGGGCGACGGCGTCACCATCGAGCCGGGGGTGGTGTTCGACTGCTCGCACGGGCCGGTACGGCTCGGCAGCGGCGTCACCGTCAGGGCGTTCACCCGGCTGGCGGGGCCCGGCTACGTGGGGGCCGGCTCCGTGATACTCGGCGGCTCATTGGAAGCCGTCTCCATCGGCCCGCTCTGCAAGGTTCGCGGCGAGCTGGCCGAGAGCGTATGCCTGGGCTACGTGAACAAAGCCCACGACGGCCAGATAGGCCACGCCTACCTGGGCCGGTGGGTGAACCTCGGAGCCGAGACCACCAACAGCGACCTCAAGAACAGCTACGGGACCATCCGCATCTGGACCCCCGCTGGAGAGGTCGACAGCGGGCAGATCAAACTCGGCTCCCTGCTCGGAGACCACGCCAAGACCGGCATCGGGCTGCTGCTCAATACCGGCACCGTCATCGGGGCGGGGAGCAACCTCTTCGGCGCCGCCATGCCCCCTAAGTACGTACCACCTTTCTCCTGGGGGTCTGGAAGCGATCTCGGCGAGTACCGGCTAGACAAGTTCCTGCAGGTGGCCGGGCGGGTGATGGAGAGGCGGGGAGTAGCCCTGAGCGAGGGTATGAAAGGGCAACTTTCACGGGCGTGGCGCCGGGGACGAGCGGAGCCCGGAGGATGAAGGTAACCGTTCTCGGCAGCGGGAGCGGTGGCAACGCGACTTTAGTGGAGTCGGGAGCGGCCCGTGTCCTTGTCGACGCGGGTTTCAGCGGCCGGGACCTAGAGCGGCGGTTGGCCGAGGTGGAGGTGGCTCCCGAATCGATTACCGCCCTAGTGGTAACCCACGACCACCGCGACCATACCCTGGGGGCGGGCGTACTGGCGCGCAGGTGGGGGCTCCAGGTGCTGCTGACCAGACGCACCTTGCGGGCGTGCCGGGCCCTCTTCAAGGGAGGCGAGAAGGTGGCGTGCTACTGCTGCTGTTAGAGGCCAACCACGACGAGATCATGCTGCGCGAGAGCCGCTACCCGTGGCCGGTCAAGCAGCGCATCGCCAGCAGCCACGGGCACCTCTCCAACCGGGCGGCGGCAGATCTCGCCCGCCAACTCCTGCACCCGCGGCTGGCTTCGGTGGTCCTCGGCCACCTGAGCGAAAACGCCAACCACGCCGGACTGGCGCACGACACCGTGGCAGAGGCGCTGGAAAAGGGGGGCTACAGGGGAGAACTCCGGGTGGCGGGGCAGGAAACGCTGTTAGAGCCGATCCAGCTGTCACGGCGCGCGGACGAACAGCTCACGTTTCTCTAACCGGGATACCCGGAGCCCTCGGGCTACGCCCCCGGCCGGGACGTATTCACGGCCCTTAGGCGGCTTCCTGCTCTTCCTTGGTCTTGCACTCCAAGCAGTAGCGGGCGTGGGGCAGGGCGTCGAGCCGCTCGAAGGGGATCTCCTTGCCGCACTTATGGCACTTGCCGAAGTTTTTGGCGTCCTGGTAGAGCCGGCGCAGCGCCTCCTCTAGCCGATACAAGTAGCGGCCCTCCTTGCTGGCGAAAAGGAAAGACTTTTCGCGCTCCATGGCGTCGGTCCCCTGATCGGCCATGTGGAGCGAGTAACTCGACAGATCCGCGTCGGAGCTGTCCCGGGACAGCTTGGACACCTCGTCGAAGCGCCCCAGCGAGCGGAGGATCTTTTCCCGCTCCTTGAGGAGCCGCTGCTCGATCTGTTCCCTCCGTTTCTTGTTCATATCAGCCGCTAAAAGAAGGAAAGCCGCCGCCCGAGACGGGCTTTCCGCACTACCTGAAGAAAGAGCGGAATTATAACCTACTTTACCCCTGAAAGCCAGCCCTGAGTCAGCAAACGTTTGCAGACAGCTGCCCGGAAAAGCTTGGCAGGCATTGATAAATAGCGCGGGTCAACCCCCTCTCAAACCCCGAACACGTAACGGAGCAGATCGTTCGCCACCACCCACACCATGATCCCCACCACGATCACCAAACCCACGTTTGACAGCCGGATGCGTTGCTGCAACGACATGGGACGGCCGCGCAGCGCCTCCGCCAGCAGGAAGACGAGCTGGCCGCCGTCCAGCACGGGGATGGGCAGAAGGTTGAGAATGGCCAAGTTGATGGAGAGGATGGCCATGAAGAGGAGGAACGGCTCCAACCCCATCCGGGCGCTCTCTCCCGAGAACTCGGCGATCACGATGGGGCCACCCAACTCGCGCGGAGACCTCTTGCCGGTAAAGAGATCGACCACGAAGCCCACGATCATCACGCTGTTAACCCAAGTGAGCTCCGAACCGCGCACCACCGCCCCCGCCACACCGTACGTCCGGTGCACGCTGTACCCCTCCCCCACCCCGATCCGCCCCACCCGCTCACCACCCTCGACGGAGACCTCCGGCTCGGGCGTGATCAGCGTCTGTACCCGGCCGCCCGCCCGCTCTACCACCACCGTCACGGTCTGGTCCGGGCGGGCGCTCACCTCTTCGACCAGCTCCTCCCATACCCTCACCGGGGCTCCCCCCACCGACAGTACCAGGTCCCCTGAGCGGATGCCCGCCCTGGCTGCAGGGGAGCCAGCTGCTACCGAACCGATGACGGGGACGCGCAGGGGCCGGAGTTGCTCGAGCAAGGCTAGTCGGTCCGCGTCGCTCCGGGGTAAAGGGATGATGACCGGTTCGGCGTCGCTGAAGCGGAGGGTGACATCTCCGGCCGGGGCCACCGCCAGGGTACGTTGCACCTCTGGCCAATCCGAGACCGTGCGCCCGCCCACCGAGCGGAGTTCAGCGCCGAAAGGGATGTCACGCAGGCGGGCCGCGGCCCCGGCCAGTTCGGCGTCTTCGGGCACGGCAACCCGGGTGGAGGGGTTGACCCGTTCTCCGTACGCCAGGGCAACCGCGGTGTAGACCAGAAAGGCGAAGACCGCGTTCATCAAGACCCCGGCCGAGACCACCCACACCCGCGCCCAGCGGGATTTGTCGTCGAAGTTGCGGCCGGCAGCCGCGGGATTCGCCGTCGCGGCTCCTCCCTCCAGGGCTTCCATATCCTCCATCCCCGCCATCTTTACGTAGCCGCCTAATGGCAGGGCCGAGACCACGTACTCGGTCTCACCGCGGCGGAATCCGGCCACCTTGGGTCCCAGCCCTAGCGAGAAGCGCTCGACCTTGATGTCTACCGATTTGGCGGCGAAGTAGTGGCCCAACTCGTGGACTAGGATCAGGACCGAGAGAACGAAGACGAAGGCAAGGATGGTGAGCACGCGTGGATCAGCCGGGTTGAAGGTTCCTGAGCGCTTCTTCGGCGCCGCGCCGGGCCGAGCCGTCGGCGGCCAGAGCGGCCTCGAGAGACGACAGTGGGGCGGCGTTGAAGCCGTCTAATACTGCTTCGATCACCGTCGGGATCCCCGGAAAGGGGATGCGCCCCTCCAGGAACGCGGCCACCGCCACCTCGTTAGCCGCGTTGAAGGCCGCCGGGGTCGTTCCTCCCGCCCGCCCCGCCTCCAGCCCCAGCGAAAAACACGGGAAACACTCCCGGCGGAGGGGCTCGAAGGTGAGCCGGCCCGCCTCCACCGGGTCAAAGCGGGGGGGCTGGTAGCCGAGCCGGTCCGGGTACGAGAGGGCGTAGAGGATGGGGAGCTCCATGCTGGGGAGCCCCATCTGCGCCAGCACCGAACCGTCCACGAACTCGACCATGGCGTGGATGATCGACTGCGGGTGGATCACGGCCTCGACGCGGTCGTACGGCAGTCCGAACAGGTGGTGGGCCTCGATCACCTCGAGCGCCTTGTTGGCCAGGGTGGCCGAGTCGATGGTGATCTTGGCGCCCATCTCCCAGGTGGGGTGTCGCAGCGCCTCCGCCGGAGACACCTTCTCTAACCGCTCCCTCGGGTAACCCCGGAAAGGGCCTCCCGAGGCCGTCAGGATGAGCCGCGAGACGTTGCCCCTGCTCTCTCCGGAGAGCACCTGCAGCGCGGCCGAGTGTTCGCTGTCCACCGGCAGCAGCTCTCCTCCCCCTTGCTCGGCCGCCTCGAGCACCACCCCTCCCCCGCACACCAGCGACTCCTTGTTGGCCAGGGCCACTCGCTTTCCGGCCCTGAGCGCGGCCACGGTTGGCTCCAGCCCCGCCGCCCCCACCAGAGCGTTCACCACCACCCCGGCGCGCGGGTGGACGGCCGCCTCCAAGACCGCCTCCCTGCCCGAAGCCCAGCGGGCCGCGCCTCCCTCGGGCAGGGAGGCGGACGGATCGGCCAGCACGGCCAACTCGGGCCGGTACCTGCGGGCCAGCCCGGCGAGCTCGTCCCCGCTGCGGTTGGCGGTGACCGCCACCACCTCGAAGCGGTCGGCGTGCCGGTCGATAACGGCTAGCGTGCTTTTCCCTATCGAGCCGGTGGCACCCAGGATGGCGACTCCGGTTTTCTCGCTCATACGGCGAATAAGACCAGGAACAGGTACGAGAGCGGCAGGGTGAAGACGAGTGAATCGAGCCGGTCGAGTACCCCGCCGTGACCGGGCAAAAGGGTTCCCGAATCCTTGACCCCGGCGTCGCGCTTGAGTAGCGACTCCACCAGATCTCCCAGCTGGGCCGCGAGCGCGACCAGCACGCCGAGCCCCGCCAGCGCGGGCGGAGCCAAGCTAGGAGCGGGAAACCGCTCCAGCAGCAACCCGTACAGAAGCGCTACCACCACGGCGGCTGCCACTCCTCCAGCCGCCCCTTCCACGGTTTTGCCAGGGCTCACGGCTGGCATCAGCTTGTGGCTTCCCCACCTGCGCCCGGCGAAGAAGCTGGCGGTGTCGTTGCTCCAGGTGAGGAGAACGGGGAGGAAGAGGAGAGCCAGGCCGTGCCACTCGTCCGCCACTCCGGGGAAGTGGCGGATAAAGAGGGCGTGGGCCAGGGTGGCACCTGTATAGACGGCCGCCACCACCGTGGCCGAAAGCGCTACAAGGGGCCCTCCCCCAGCCCCCCGCCGCCAGATCGCAACAGCAGCCGCCGCCAACGTAAGCAGCGTGATGAAGCCGCCAAACGCGGCCCCGTCCGGACCGGCGCCGGGCGCGCCGGCGGCCAGCAGCACCAGCGCGGCCGCCCCACCCGCCCCCAGCACCGGAAACGGCCTCGCCCCGGTGCGGGCGGCGAGGCGCGAGAACTCCCACCCCGCCAGCGCCGCCAGCGCCGCCAGAAATCCACCCAGCACCCAACCGCCAGCCGTTGCCGCAACCGCCGCCAGCGGCACGCCGATTGCCGCGACCGCCACCCGCTTCGTCAGCTCCGATGACACCGTTTACGGCGTGGCGACGCGGCCGAAGCGGCGCTCTCTGTTGCCGTAGTCGAGGATCGCCCGGTACAGGTGCTCGCGGGTAAAGTCGGGCCAGAAGACCGGCGAGATGTAGATCTCGGTGTAAGCTAGCTGCCAGAGGAGGAAGTTGGATACCCGGCTCTCCCCCGAGGTGCGTAGCAGGAGGTCCGGGTCGGGGATACCGGCCGTGTAAAGCTCCGACTCGAGCTGCTGCTCGTCGATCTCTTCCGGGACCAGGGTACCCCGGCGTACCCGCTCGGCGAGGCGCCGGGCCGCACGGGCGATCTCGGCCCGGGCCCCGTAGCTGATCGCCAGGTTGAGCTGCAGCCCCGTGCCCCCCGAGGTGTAGCTCACGATGTCGTTGAGGGCGGCCCGGGTAACCGTTCCGAGCCGGTCCAACTCTCCGATGGCGTGGACCTCCACACCCTTCTGCTTGAGCTCGCGCCGCTCCTTGCGCACGTACGTCTCCAAGAGCGACATGAGGGCGGCGATCTCGCTCGCGGGCCGTTGCCAGTTCTCGTGCGAGAAGGCGAATAGGGTGAGCACCCCGACCCCCGCCTCGCCCGCCCCTTCGATCACCTCCCGGACCGCCTTCATACCGGCCCGGTGCCCGTATTCGCGGGGGCGGCCGCGCTCTCGCGCCCAGCGCCCGTTGCCGTCCATGATGACAGCCACGTGGCGCGGCACGATCCCCTGCAACCTGATCTGATCGAGGAGGTCAGACATCTTGGTCACACTTCCATGACTTCGGCTTCCTTGCGCTTCAACATCTCGTCGATGCGTCCGATCTGGTCATCGGTGAGCTTCTGGATCTCATCCTGCGAGCGGCGTGCCTCGTCCTCGGAAAGCTCGCCCTCTTTCTGCCCGGACTTGATGGCGTCGTTCGCCTCTTTGCGATTGTGCCGCACCGAGACGCGGGCGTCCTCGGCCATCTTGTGCAGCAGGCGGGCGTACTCCTTGCGCCGCTCCTCGTTGAGGGATGGCACCGGAATCCGGATGATACTCCCGTCGTTGGCGGGGTTGAGCCCCAAGTCAGCCGCCTGGATGGCCTTCTCGATGACCGCGAGCTGGCTCTTGTCCCAGGGCTGGATGGTAAGCAGCCGCGGCTCGGGCGTGCCGATGGTGGCCACCTGGTTGAGGGGTAGCTGGGAGCCGTACGCCTCCACCTTTACCCCGTCCAACAGGGCCGGAGACGCCTTGCCGGTGCGCACGGTGGCGAAGTCGCGTCGGAGCGCGTCTAACGCCTCCTCCATCCGGTCGCGTGCCTCTCGCGTAGTCATGATCTTACCGAAAGTAGGGATGAGTGGCTGGATTGGCTAATCATGTCCGGAAGAGACGCCTTCACGGGTGAACGAAGGTGCCGATCTCCTCGCCCCGGATAGCACGGGTAATGGAGCCGGGAATCTGCAGGTTGAGCACGATGATGGGGATGCAGTTCTCCCGGCAGAGCGAGATGGCGGCCGCGTCCATCACCTTTAGCTCCCGGGTCAGCACCTCGAAGAAGGAGACGCGGGGAATGAACTCCGCGCTCTGGTCCAGGGCCGGGTCGGCCGAGTAGACACCGTCCACCTTGGTGGCTTTGATGATGATCTGGGCACCTATCTCGATGCCCCGCAAGACCGCGCCGCTGTCGGTAGAAAAGTAGGGGTTGCCGGTGCCCCCGGCGAGGACCACCACCCGCCCCTTCTCCATGTGCCGGATGGCGCGCCGCCGGATGTACGGCTCGGCCACCTGTTCCACCCTGAGGGCGGTCATGACCCGCGTCTGCACGCCACTCCGCTCCAGGGTGTCCTGCAGGGCCAGGGCGTTGATCACCGTGGACAGCATGCCCATATAGTCAGCGCTCACCCGGTCTATCCCTTGCTCGGAGGCCGCAGTGCCGCGCACGATGTTACCACCCCCGATCACCACCCCCACCTCTACCCCCAAGCCGCGAACCGCCCCGATTTCGCCGGTGAGGTGGTCTAAGGCGGTGGAATCGATGCCGAACCCCCGCTCCCCGGCCAACATCTCGCCGGAGAGTTTGATCAGTACGCGGTCGTACTTGGGGGGGACGGCCGCCCGGTCGGGGTCTGGCGCCGCGCTCATTCTCCCAGCGCGTAGCGGGTAAACCTCCGTACCTCGATCTTCTCGCCCGTCCTGGCCGCTACCCGGGTGACAAAGTCCTCCACCGAAATGTCGGGCTCCTTTACGAAGGGCTGCTTGAGGAGGACCCGTTCGGCGTGGAACTTCTGCATCTTACCGGAAACGATCTTATCCCAGACTTTCTCCGGCTTACCCGACTCGCGTACCTGTTCTAGGTACACCTTCCGCTCCCGCTCGGCCACCTCCGGGGGAATCTCCCCCTCGCGCACCGCCAGGGGCGCGGCCGCCGCGATGTGCATGGCCAACTCGAAGACCAGCCGCTGAAAGTCATCGGTCTTGGCCACGAAGTCGGTCTCGCAACCAACCTCGATTAGCACCCCGATCCTACCGTTCATGTGGATGTAGCTCCCCACCGCCCCCTCCGAGGTCTCGCGCGCCGCCCGCTGGGCGGCTTTGGCCACCCCCCGAACGCGGAGCAGGTGGGTGGCTTGCTCCATGTCGCCATCGGCCTCTCGCAGAGCTCTCTTGCAATCCATCATACCCGCTCCGGTCCGGTCGCGGAGCTCCTTGACCTGCTTGGCACTGATCGTTTTGGTGGTCATGCCGGTACGGTTTAGCTCTGTTGAACTGTTCGCCCATACAAAGGGCCACGGAAACGTGCGCCGTGGCCCCGAACCGCACCCGCCCTTGTCCGGCGGAGCCGGTCCGCGTTCAACCCTCGCCGCCGCTCCCTTCTTCGGCGCCGCCGCGCAGAGTGGCTATCACCTCCGGTTTGGGCCGCCGCTTGCGGCGGGGGCGCCGCTTGCGCTGCTTGCGCTCCTCGTCGGCCGGGGCGGCCTCGCCGGTCTCGGTCGAGTAGATGGTGGTCTCGGCCTCGTCGGCGCGGCGGCGCTCCTCGGCCGGCATCTCTTCGCGCCCCTCGATGACCGCGTCGGAGATGGCAGAGGCGATGAGGGTGACTGAACGGATGGCGTCGTCGTTGCCAGCCACCGGCACGGTGATGAGGTCGGGGTCGGCGTTGGTGTCGGCGATGGCGATCACCGGGATACCCAGCTTGTTGGCTTCGCTCACGGCGATGCGCTCCTTGTGGGCGTCGACCACGAAGAGGGCTCCGGGGAGGCGCGACATCTCCTTGACCCCGGCCAGGTACTTTTCGAGTCGCTCGCGCTCGCGCTCGAAGACCAGACGCTCTTTCTTGGTGTAGAGATCAAACGCCCCCTCCTCGCGGCCCCGATCCAGTTCGCGCAACCGGCGGATCTGCTTCTTGACGGTGGTAAAGTTGGTGAGCATTCCGCCCAGCCACCTCTCGGTGACGTAGAAAGAGCCGGAGCGCTCGGCCTGTTGCTGGGTCACTCCCCGGAGCTGTTTCTTGGTGCAGACGTAGAGGATCCGTTCGCCGCGTATGACCACGCTCTTGGCCAGCTCCCTGGCCAGCTCGAGCTGGCGTACGGTCTTGCGCAGGTCGATGATGTGGATGCCGTTGCGCCGGGCGAAGATAAAGGGCTGCATCTTCGGGTTCCAGCGACGCGTTTGATGGCCGAAGTGGACTCCGGCTTCCAAAAACTCTTGAAGGTGCTGTGACGACATGTTATCGAAGTAAGGGGTTGCTTCTTCCACCTCCGTCCCCCGCCGCGCCAACCGTTGCTGGCGGCACCCAGCGCGTACGTCGGGAAGTGTGCGTGATATGGCCGCGCTAACGCTTTGAAAACTGGAAGCGCTTGCGGGCCTTCGGTCGGCCGGGCTTCTTCCGCTCCACCTCGCGCGGGTCGCGGGTCATTAACCCCTGCCCGCGCAGGACGGGCCGGTGATCCTGGTCGGCGCCGACCAGGGCGCGGGACACTCCGAGCTGAATCGCCTCAGCCTGGCCCCGGAGCCCGCCGCCCCGCACGCTTACCTTGACGTCGTAGCGATCGTCGGTCTCGGTGGCCGACAGCGGCTCGCTGGCCGCGCGCCTGAGCACCAGCCGCGGAAAGTACTCCTCCAGGGTCCGGCCGTTGACCTCCCAACGGCCACTTCCCGGCCTAAGGTACACTCGTGCCACCGAAGTCTTGCGGCGGCCAGTAGCACCAAACTGCTCCTTGTCTGCCATGCTTACAGGTCTGCTCGTTCTCGGTTTACACTCGGTTTACAATCGGGCGGCCCTCTTAGAGGGAGAGGAGTTCGGGGGCCTGCGCCTGATGGGGGTGTTCGGGGCCAGCGTAGACCCGCAACTTCCCGCGCATTTGGCGCCCGAGAGTGTTCTTGGGGAGCATCCCCTTGACCGCGAGTTCGATAACCCGTTCAGGATGCTTGTCCAACATCCGGCGGAAGGGGATATGCTTCTCCCCACCCATGTAGCCGGAGTGGCGAAAGTAAGTCTTCTGGTCGGCTTTACGGCCGGTCAGGCGAACCTTACCGGCGTTGACCACCACCACGTGGTCGCCGGTGTCGAGGTGGGGCGTGTAGACAGGCTTGTGCTTGCCTCGTAAAAGGCGCGCGATCTCGCTGGCCAGGCGCCCCAGAACCTTGCCCTGGGCGTCGACCAACCACCAGCGGCGCTCGATTTCCGCCTCTTTGACTGAATATGTCTTCATAGGATCATCGGCCAGGTCCGGCGGTGCTGGCCGGAGGCAAAATAGAGCGGGAAGATAGAAAGAAACAGGGAAAGTGTCAACCCCAACTAATCACTCACAAAAAGGTCTCGAGGTCGTCTTTGCAGCGGTGCGCGCGGAGCATCTTCAGGGAGTCCTTGAGAATCTGGCGCACTCGCTCCCGGGTAACACCCATGTGAGCGCCGATCTCCTCCATCGTGAGCGGCTCGTCCCCGTTGAGCCCGAAGTACATCCGGACCACCCGGGCGTAACGCTCCGAGTAGCGCTCTGAGAGGTGGGTAAGGGCCTTGTCGATGGTACCGATGAGGGCGGCCTCGTAGACGTCCTCATCGGGCGGGCGCGCCGCCTCGTCCGGCAGCGAGTCCAGGAGGGGCGCCTCGTCTTCGTGCGAGACGATCGGGGCGTCCAAGGAGACGGGGTGCCGGGCCAGCCGCAGGAGCTCGGCTACCGCCCGTTCGGAGACTTTCAGCTCACCGGCCATCTCAGCCGGGCTGGGGTCACGCCCCAGCCGCTGGCACATAGCGGCGCGCAGGCGGCTGACGCGGTACAGCTCGCCCGCGCGGCTGGTGGGCAGGCGTACCACCCGGGACTGCTCGGCCAGGTACTGGAGGATGGCCTGGCGGACCCACCACACCGCGTAAGAGATGAACTTGGCGCCGCGGGTCTCGTCGAAGCGGTGCGCCGCCCGGATCAAGCCCAGGTTTCCTTCGTTGATAAGGTCGGCGAGGGAGGCACCGCCGTACTGATACTTCTTGGCGATGGTCACCACGAAGCGGAGGTTGGCCTGCACCAGGCAGTCCAGGGAGGCCTCGTCCCCCTCCCGGATAGCCACGGCGAGGCGCGCCTCTTCTTCCCGGGCGACCGGCTCGTACTCGCTTATCTCCAGGAGATACCGGTCGAGGGATTCCGGGCTAACGGACTTGCGGCGGAGGATCGATACCGTCATCGGGGGTCACCGGTTGCCACCAAGAATGGAACCTACGGCGACTGGGCCAGGTGCGCCATACAGCTACCGCACCCGGTCTCCGATCCTCCCCCAGCGCACCCCGCTGAGCCACGCGAAGGGGTCGTTCAGCTCTTGCTGGAAGGAGTAGTAGACGAACAGCGGGCGACCCTTGACGTCCTCGACCCTCACGAAACCCCAGTAGCGGGAGTCGTCCGAGTTGTCACGGTTGTCGCCCAGCACGAACAGCTTCCCGTCCGGAACCACCAGCGGGCCCCAATTGTCCCGGCTGGGCCGGTACTCGCGCCACTCGCGCGGGTCGCTGGCCAGGTAGTGAAGCTGCCACATCATACGCGGGTCCGCGGGGTCGGTAATGGGGTCCGAGTGCCGCGCGTACGGCTCCTCGCGCGGCTCGCCGTCCAGCAACAGAACCTTGCCGCGCATACCCACGGTGTCTCCGGCCACGGCCACCACCCGCTTGACGTAGTTCTTCTCCGGCTCGTGCGGCGGAAAAAATACGATCACGTCGCCCCGCCCCGGCTCGGAGAAGCCGGGGAGGTGGATACCGGTGGTGGGGATTACAGCTCCGTACACCACCTTGTTGACCAGCAGGAAGTCGCCCACCAGCAGGGTCTCCTCCATGGACGAGGTGGGGATCTTGAACGCCTCCACCAGGAAAGCGCGCACCAGCAACACGAAGAGGAGCGCCACCGACAGGACTTTGAGCCACTCCCACGCCCAGCGGCCGGCGGATACCGGCGGGGGCCCTGAGGGGGGTCGAGGTTCGCTCACGTTGGTCGCCTACCCGGCGGGCTCCCCGTAGTTGTCGATCTGCGCCCGCTGCAACTTCCCGGAGTAGTCCAGATAGCACACCTTGGTCTCGGAGTAGAAGTCGTACACCTCCCACCCGCCCTCGCGGTGGCCGTTGCCGGTCTGCTTGACCCCGCCGAAGGGGAGGTGGGCCTCGGCCCCGATGGTGGGGGCGTTGACGTAGGTGATGCCGTTATCCAAGTCGTTCAGCGCCCGGAACGACACCCGCACGTCGCGGGTGTAGATGGAGCTGGAGAGCCCGTACTTGACCTCGTTGTTGATCTCGATCGCCTCGTCCAGGTCCGAGAAGCTGATCACCGAGAGGACCGGTCCGAAGATCTCCTCGCTAGCGAGTCGCGAGCCCGGCCTTACCCCGGTGAACAGCGTGGGCTCAAAGAAGAAGCCATGGCTCACCCCGTCCCCCTCCGGGCGGCCACCACCCAGGACCAGTTCGGCCTCCTCGCGGCCGATCTCTACGTACTTCTCCACCTTGTCCAGAGCCGCCTGGTTGATGAGGGGGCCTACCTGGGTCTCTTGCTGGAGCCCGTCTCCCAGCCGTAGCCCCCGCGCCCTATCCGCCAGCCGTTCCACGAAACGGTCGTGGATCTGCTGGTGGAGCAAGAGCCGGGAAGTAGCCGTGCAGCGCTGCCCGGTGGTGCCGAATGCGCCCCAGAGAACCCCCTCCAGAGCCAGCTCCTGATCGGCGTCGGGCATCACGATCTGGGCGTTCTTGCCGCCCATCTCCAGGGAAAGCCGCTTGTGCATCTCACCGCAGGTCCGGGCTATGACGCGGCCGGTCTCGGTAGAGCCGGTGAAAGAAATAACCGGGATCTTGGCATGCTCCACCATGGCCGCGCCCACCTCCTCGCCGACGCCGTGGACCAGGTTAACCACTCCCGGGGGGACGCCCGCCTCTTCCAATACCTCTACCAGCATGGTGACGCTGTGGGGCACGTCCTCGGCCGGCTTGATGATGACACAGTTACCGCACACCAGAGCCGGGAACAGCTTCCAGGTGGGGATGGCGAGCGGGAAGTTGAACGGGGTGATGAGCCCGGCCACGCCTATCGGCCGGCGGTAGCTCATCGCCCACTTATCCTTGAGTTCGGAAGGGACGGTGTAGCCGAAGAGGCGGCGCCCCTCGGTGGCCGCGTAGTAGGCGGTGTCGATGCCCTCCTGCACGTCGCCCCGGGTCTCCAGCAGCACCTTGCCCATCTCGCGGGTGGCGGCGCGGGCGATCTCCTCCTTGCGGTCGGTGAGCAGGTCGCCGACGGTCTTGAGGAGCGCGCCGCGCTCCGGCGCCGGGGTGGCCCGCCAGGCCGGGAAGGCCCGCCACGCCGCCTCCACCGCGCGGTCGAGGTCGGCCGGGCCCGAGCGCGGCCAGAGGCCGACCAGGTCGCCGCTGTCGGCCGGGTTCCGGTTCTCGAAGTGGTCGCCGGACTCCGGCCCGACCCACTCTCCCGCGATAAAGTTTTTGAACCGCTCGGGCATAATGTTTGCCGTTAGGGGCTACGGCTGCTTTCTCTTACTCCTCCCGCGCCAAGCCGTACTTCTCGATTTTTTTGTACAGGTTGGAGCGCGGCATCTCCAAGCTACGCGCTGTCTCGGATACATTCCAGTCGTGCTCGCGCAACTTGTGGAGTACGAAGCCCCGCTCGGCCACCTCCTTGAATTCCGAAAAGGTGTCGCAGCCCAGCAGGTCGGCCGAGAGGCCGCCTACTCCCCTACCGCCCGCCAGTAGGGCGTCCACGTCTGGTGCGGTGACCGTGTCGCCGCCGGTAAGGATCATCAGCCGCTCCACGGTGTTGCGTAGCTCGCGCACGTTGCCCGGCCACTCCATGGTCTGGAGCCGCTCCAGCGCCCCGTCGCCGATCCGCTTGGGCGCGATGGCGGCCTCGCGCGAAACCAGTTCGGCGAAGTGCCGTGCCAGCATCGGCACGTCGTCCCGGCGCTCCCTGAGCGGGGGCACGTGCAGGGGGATCACGTTGATACGATAAAGGAGATCCTCGCGGAAGCGGCCCTGGCTGATCTCCTCCTGCAGATCTTTGTTGGTGGCCGAGATCACCCGCACGTCCACCTTGATCGGCTTTCTGCCCCCCACCCGGGTTATCAGCCCCTCTTGCAGGACCCGCAGCACCTTGGCTTGGGTGGCGTGGCTCATGTCGCCGATCTCGTCCAGAAAAAGGGTGCCGCCGTCGGCGAGCTCGAACTTGCCCGCCCGGTCCTGGTGCGCTCCGGTGAACGACCCCTTGAGGTGCCCGAAGAGCTCGGACTCGATTAGTTCGGTGGGTATGGCGGCGCAGTTGACCTCCACGAACGGCCGTTCGGAGCGGGGCGAGAGCCGGTGGATGGCGCGCGCCACCAGCTCCTTGCCGGTGCCGTTTTCTCCGCTGATGAGCACGCGGGCGTCGGTGGGGGCCACCTTCTCGACCCGCTCCAGCACCCGCCGGATGGCGAAGCTCTTGCCCACCATCTCGTAACGGCTCTCGACCTCGTCGCGGAGCCGGAGATTCTCCTCCACCAGGCCGCGCTGCTGGAGGGCATTACGCAAGACCAGAAGTGTGCGGTCGGTGTCGAGCGGTTTCTCCAGAAAGTCGTACGCCCCCCGCCGGGTGGCCTCGACCGCCGTGTCGATGCTGCCGTGGCCGCTAATCATCACCACCAGGGCCGCCGGATCGCTCTCGCGCAGGCGGCTCAGGACCTCGAGCCCGTCCATGCGTGCCATTTTAACGTCCAGGAAGGTGAGGTCGGGCTGAAAGACGGGGTACAGCTCTAGCGCCTCGGACGCCCCCCCGGCGCTCTCCGCCTGGTGCCCCTCGTACTCAAAGAGCTGGGCCAGGAGCTTGCGGATGCCCTCCTCGTCGTCGACGATCAGAATCTTAGCCATCCGGGACGCGCCGCGAAGGGATGAGCACCAGCTGCCCCTCACTGACCCGCGCCGACTCCACACCGATGGGCAGCTCCAGAGCAAAGGCGCCGGGCGGGAGACCGGGCTCGTCGGGCCGGCCAAAGCCCTCCAGCAAGACCGGGTGGTAGCGCCGGGGGATGGGGATACCGGCCAGCGTCAACGCCCGTACCCGGAAGGCGGCCCGGCCCGGCTCGAGCGGGCTCAACCCTCCCTCTACCCGCACGCTCGCGGTATCGGGTAGCAGAAAGCGGATCTGGTCTAGCCGGGCATTGGGGGGAAGCCGGTCGGTGGCCACCCGGCCCAAGAGAGCGATGGTGTCTCCCGCCAACCGGACCTCGGGGTCGGTCAAGTAAGGCGGCACCCACCCGGAGAAGCGCCGCTCCAGTAGCCCGTTCACCTCTCTTCCGGAAAGCTTGGCGGTATCACCCCGCTGGAAGAGGGCTCGCAGCTTATCCTCGCCCGACGCCGCCGAATCGGCCACGGCGGCCGGGTCGGCGGGCGCCTCGCCCGGCTCGGCCGCGCGCCAGGATAAGACCCGGCCCAGGTCGTCGCGCAGGGCCCACGCCGCCAAGGCGGCCACCACCACCAGGAGGATCACTACCCCCACGCACCCCAGTATAGATTTAGCTCTCATTTAGTCCCGGCCTCCAAGCCGACTCCCGCGACGGCCGCGACCGCTGCCACGGCGCCGTTTACCTCGTCTTCGTTGCTGGCCCACCCTAGGGAAAAGCGCACGGCGCCGGTTTGCAGCGTTCCCAGCAGTCGGTGCTGCTCGGGCGCGCAGTGAAGCCCCGCCCGTACGCACACCCCGTGCTCGCGCTCCAGACGGAGGGCCGCCTCCTCGGCCCGGAGCCGGTCCAGGAGCACCGTCACGATACCGACCCCGTCGGGCGCTGGCGGCGACAGGACGCGCACGCCGGGGGTCCGAACCAACCCCTCCCGCAGCCGCTCCTTGAGAGCCAACTCCCGCGCGTGCAGGCGCTCTACGCCCTGCTCGAGCAGCCACCGCACCCCGGCCAGGAGTCCGGCCACACCGGGGCCGTTCTGGGTGCCGGCTTCCAGCCGGTCGGGGAGCGCGGCTGGCATGGTCTCCAGCGCCGAATCGCCACCCGAGCCGCCGAGCAGGAGAGGCGTTACCTCTACCCCTTCCCGCACCCACAGCCCGCCCGTGCCCTGCGGGCCCAAGAGCCCCTTGTGGCCGGTAAAAGCCAGCAGGTCTACGCCCAACTGGTCGACCCGCACCGGCAGGTGGCCCGCGCTCTGGGCCGCGTCCAGCAGGACCAGGGTGCCGCGCGCCCGCGCCCGTTCGGCCATCTCGGCCACCGGGAGCACGTGCCCGAGCAGGTTGGAGGCGTGCGGTAGCACCAACAGCCGGGCGGGCGCGCGGCCGCCCTCCAGAGCGGCCGCCAGCTCGTCCAAGTCGATGGCGCCGTCTGAGCTACCCGAGAGGACCACCTCTTTGACCCCACCAGCCCGCAGCCGCGCCAGGGGACGGCGCACCGAGTTATGGTCGTAGCTGGTCCGCACCACCCGGTCGCCCGGCGACAGCAGCCCGAACAGGGCGGTGTTCAGGGCAGAGGTGGCCCCCGGCTGGAAGCAGACGCGGCCCGGATCGCCCCCAATCCCGAAGAGTTCGGCTAGAGCCATCCGGCACCGGAGCGCGACCCGCCCCGCCTCCACGGCCCGGCGGTGGCCGGAGCGGCCGGGGGTGGCTCCTACCCCCTGCAGGTAGCCAGCCACGGCGTCGGCTACCTCGGGTGGGCGGATCGCCGAGGTGGCTGCGTAGTCGAGATAGATCTCCTTCATGCTCCGATGTGAACTAGCTGGTGAGCCGCCAGCCCCTGGTTGAGGGAGCCGCGCCGATAGCCGCGGGCGTCGATCTCCACCCGTTCGAAACCGGCGGCCCGCACGGCACTCTCGATCTCGGGGCGCAGCCGGTGGGCACGCAGTTCGCGGGCGCCCAGCTCGACTCTCGCCGTGGCGCCGTGGTAGCGCACCCGCACCTCCCGTAAGCCGAGCGCTCGTAGCCCTTCCTCGGCTCGTTCGACCCGGCGCAGCCGCCCGGGAGTGACCGGGGTGCCGTAAGGAATGCGCGACGCCAGGCAGGGAGAGGCGGGCTGGTCCCAGGTGGGAAGCCCCAGCTCGCGAGACCAGTCCCGGATACTCTGCTTGCCGAGCCCCGCCTCCAGGAAGGGGGAGCGGACGCCGTGCTCCCGGGCGGCTAGAGCACCCGGCCGGTGGTCTCCGGCGTCGTCCGCGTTGGTGCCGTCGACCACCGCGGCGTAGCCGTGTTTCCTAGCCAGAGCGGCCAGCTTGCCCCACAGCTCGCTCTTGCAGAAGTAGCAGCGGTTGGCCGGGTTGGCGGCGTAGCGGGGGTCGGCCAACTCGTCGGTATCGAACTCCAGCCACGGCACCCCGAAGCGCTCCGCCACCTCGCGCGCGCTGCGGTACGACCACGAGGGCACGCTGGCGCTCCGGCCGGTAACCGCAAGTGCTCTTCCCGGACCCAGGGTGTCCACCGCCAGCTTGGCCAGGAGCACCGAATCAACCCCGCCGCTGTAGCCGACCACCACCGACTCCAGAGAGTCGAGGATACTGGTGACTCGCGCCCGTTCTTCCTTGTTCATGCCGCAAGATAAGCCAGAGCGGGCTACCCCAACAACCGGTCCAGCGACCGGTACTGGACGGCCTCGGCCACGTGCGCGGTGGCGATGTTCGTGCTCTCCTCCAAGTCGGCGATGGTACGCGCTATCTTGAGGATGCGGTGGTACGCCCGCGCCGAGAACCCCAACTGCGACACCGCTCGTTTGAGCAGTTCGCCAGCGTCTTCGCCCAAGCGGCAGAACTCCCGGATGTCCTTGACCCGCATGTGGGCGTTGGCGTGCAGCCCGTCCTGCCCGGCAAACCTCTCCCGTTGCAGCTGGCGCGCCCGCGCCACCCGTTCACGGATAACCCCCGAAGGTTCTCCGGAGCGCCGGTCCGAGAGCTCCCGGTACGCCACCGCGGGCACCTCCAAGTGCAGATCGATGCGGTCCAGGAGCGGCCCCGACACCCGGCCCAGGTACCGGCGCACCCGGTCGGGCGGGCAAGTGCAGCTCCTCTTGGGGTCGCCGTGGTAACCGCACGGACAAGGGTTCATGGCCGCCGCCAGCATCAGCCGGGCGGGGTAGGTGAGCGCCATCGCGGCACGCGAGATAGTGACCTCGCCGTCCTCCAGCGGCTGGCGCAGCACCTCCAGGACGTTGCGCCGGAACTCGGGCAACTCGTCCATGAACAGAACTCCGTTGTGCGAGAGCGATACCTCTCCCGGCTGGGGGGTCGAGCCACCGCCGATCAAGCCGGCGTCGGACACGGTGTGGTGCGGCGCCCGGAACGGCCGGGTGGCCACCAGGGGGCGTCCCGGCCCTAGCTTTCCGGCCACCGAATGGATCTTGGTGGTCTCGAGGGCTTCGTCCAGGGAGAGCGGGGGGAGGATAGAGGGTAGCCGACGGGCCAGCATGGTCTTGCCCGAGCCGGGCGGCCCCACCATGAGGATGTTGTGCCCGCCCGCTGCCGCCACCTCCAGGGCCCGCTTGGCCTGCTCCTGGCCCTTGACGTCAGAGAAGTCCTCGGGGTACTCGGAAGCCGAAGAGAATACACTCTCCACGTCGACCTCGACCCGGGGCAGTTCTCCCGAGCCGCGCAGAAAGGAGAGCACCTCGGCAAGGGTGCGGGCGGAACGCACCTCCAGACCCTTCACCACAGCCGCCTCGGCTCCGTTAGCCTCGGGCAGTATCACCCCCTGCAACCCCTCGGCTTTGACCGCCAGGGCGATGGGCAGGGCCCCCTGGACGGGGCGGACGGCTCCGTCGAGCCCCAACTCTCCCAGCAAGGCGAACCTCTCCAACCGTCCATCCGGCTCGATCTGGCCGGTGCTGGCGAGGATGCCCACGGCGATGGGCAGGTCGAAACCGCTCCCCTCCTTGCGCACGTCGGCCGGAGCCAGGTTCACGGTGATGCGCTTCGGGGGCACCTGGAAGCCCGAGTTCTTGATGGCGGCGACCACCCGCTCCTTCCCCTCCTTGACCGCCCCCTGGGGTAGGCCGACGGTCGAAAACGACGGCAGCCCGGTGGCCACGTCGGCCTCCACGGTTACCAGGTAGGCGTCGATGCCGAGGACGGCGCTGGAGAGCACTCTGGCAAGCATAGGGTAAAGCTATCGGCAGCGCCCGCCCACCGTCAAAAAAGTGCCGTGTTACCCGGCACGCATGCGCACCCGCACGGTGGTGCCTCGACCCGGCTCGGATTCGGCCGCCACCCTTCCCCCCCACGACTCCACCAAGCGACGCACGATGGCCAGCCCCAGACCGGTACCGCTGGAGCGGGTAGAGAACTGGGGTTCGAAGATGCGGGAGAGCTGGTCGGGGGCGACTCCCTCCCCGTGGTCCGAGACAGCCAGCTCGACCCACCCCCCACCGGCGACGCGCGCCACCACCTCGATCTCTCCCCGGCCGTCCCCCGCGGCGCGGGCGTTTTCGATCAGGTTGAGTAGTACCTCCTTGAGCTCCCCCGCCCGGGCGTACACAGTTGACACCGCCTCGTCTAGGCGCGCCCGGTAGCGGACCCCCCCGCCCCCGCCCCGGTAGAGGGCCAGGGTCTCGTTGACCACTGCCCGCAGCTCCACCGGAACCAGCTCTCCCGCGGCGGCCGAGGGCGCGCCAAAGCGGGAAAAACCGCGCGCGATCTCGCCCAACTGGTCGATCTCCTTGAGCACCGCGGCCACGTTCCGTTCCAGGATGGCGCCGAAATCGGGGCGGCGGTCCCGGTACGCCCGGCGAACGTGCTGCACGGCGAGCTGGATGGGGGTGAGCGGGTTCTTGATCTCGTGGGCCACCTGCCGCGCCATCTCGCCCCACGCCAGCACTCGCGCCGACTCCACTTCGGCGGCCCTCGCCTGCCGCAGCCGCACTACCATCCGGTTAAAAGAATCCACCAACGAGGCGAACTCGTCGCGCCGCCCCTCGGGGAGCCGTACCCGCAGGTTGCCCTCGCCCACCGCGGCCGCGGCCCGGCTCAGCCGCTCGATGGGGCGGGAGAGGGCGCGCCCCACCAGCAGTGACAGGACCACCGAGAGGGCCGCCCCGGCGAGCCCGAAGAAGAGGAGGGTGTGCGCGAACTCCCGCCGTCTCCGGGAGATCTCTCCCGCGTCAAGTGGGGTGGGCGCGGCCAGGATCTCGCCCGGACCGATGCGCCGGTAGGCGACCAGGTAGCGGCTCTCGCCGATCTTCCCCTCTTGGCTGTCTTCGACTTCGTCGCCAGACACGAAGCGGAGGTAGACGCCAGGCGGGATCCAGCTTTGGTACAACCCCAGATCGATCACCTCCGGGGACGACGCCTCCACCAGCACTCCGAGCCGGTAGAGGAGTAGGTCGGAGTAGAGCCGCTCTCCCAACTCGGGGAGCGAGCCGGCCGACGCCTCTCCCGCGGCTTGCTCCAGGGAGCGCGAGGCAAGAGCCGAGGCGGCGCGGATTACCTCTCGCGAGAGGGCTTGGTAGGCAACCGCCCCGAAGGCGGCCACCGGGAGGAGAAAGAATATCAGCAGGGCCAGCGTGAGCCGCCCCCGGAAGGAGCGTAAGCGGGTAAGCACCCCTCCCCACCCGGCCCAACCGCCCGCGAGGAGCCGGCCGGCCAGGTAGAGGAGTAGGAGTAGCGACAGGGACAGCGTCGCTAGGAGGGAGCCCCGGGCCAGGAGCAGGAAGCGGGTGGGGGTGGGGACCTCCAGGTGGGCGTGGACCGGCCCGCGCGGGAAGCGCACGTCGGTCTCGGCCCGCCACCCCTCCTCCGTACGCAGCCAGCGAACCCCCTCATGGCCGGTGGCCGAAACCGCGGGGATGAGCCGCAGCGGGCCGAGGGCCACTCCGCTCTCGTCTTCTGCCCCGTACAGCATCCCGGCCAGTGAGGTGCCGGCCGCGAGCCGGTATTGGGGGGGCACTACCACCGACACCACCCGTTCGCCGCCGAGCGGGATCAGGAGCAGGTAGTGAACGGTCTCGTACCCGGTATACCGGCGCAAGATGGAGGAGCCCCGCGTGGCGGCCTCTTCGACCACTGAGGGGAATAGGTCGCGTGGCAGCTGCGCCTCGCCGAAGCGGATTTCGTCCACGGGCTGGCCCTCGTCCCAGAGCGTTAGCCGCGCCTCGTACCCTGCCCCCGTGAACCCGCTCTGCTCCCACCCTCGGTATAAGAGCCGGATACCTTCTTCTCCTTCTTGGTCCAGGCGAGCGGCTTCACCGGCAAAGTTGCGCAGCAGAAAGTCCAGGTAGGGGTCGGGCTCCAGCCCCAGCCGGGCCAACTCCGCCTCGGCCTCGGAGGCGCGGGCCGAGAGGTGGGCGGTCCACAGGTGAGCGGGCACCACGGTGGCGGCCAGCCATCCCGCGGCCAGCCAGGCGGCGAGGGGTAGTCCGCGCCCCCGGCCGGAGCCGAGAGCGGGAAGAAAGACGAGGAAGGGGGCTGCCCACAGCGACGCCGTCCAGAGCTTCGGCTCCCCCCCTGGTGACCACGAAAATGCCACCGCGATCCCGAGCCCGGCGGCGAGCGCGGCCGCCCCGGTGGCGAAACGAAGCCGTGTGCGCCGGGGGAGGGTCCGCTCAGGCGGAACCGCGAAGAGGGCCAAGGGGAGGGCGGCCAGCACCACCCCGGCCAGCACCAGTAGGAGGCCGCCGGCCGGGTACGCCGCCAGCGCGGCCACCGATGCACCGTCCAGGATCAGCCAGAGGACCGCGGGCAGGGAGATACCAACCCCCACCGCTCCCAACGCCCGCCCCCGCCACCCCCCGCCCGGGTGGGGCGTCCTGGCGGTCGCGAGTAGCCCAACGGCGCCGCCGGCCGCCAGCACGAGTAGGTCGCCGAGGGTCACGTCGACCGGTAGGGGAAGGAGAAACCTGAGGGGTGAGAACAGTTCCCTGGCTCCTAATAGTTCGCCTAGCGGGGCGAACAGAAAGGAGGCGGTGAGCACGGGCACGGGCAGCCAACGGGGGCGATGCCCGCCCCGGTACCACCCGGCCAACAGCAGCAGGGCGGCGATTATCGCCAGCCCAGCCGCGGCCCGGCGGCCGCCAGCCGCCACGCGCTCGAGCTGTTCTTCCGGGGAAGGGGTCACAAAGGAGACGCTCAGGATAGAGCGGTCGTCCGTGGTCCAGTCCCAAACACTCTCGCCCTCGGCCCGCTCCGGAGCGGTGAAGCGCGGCCGAACCCAGTGTTCGCGCTCAAAACGGGAGCTAAAGGGGGCGGGGCCGGGCAACTGGAGCTCGCTGTCGAGGAGGGCCGCCACCACCACCGTCCGGCCGTCTCCCACCGGACGGACGAAGTACAGGTAACGGAGCAGGGGGCCGTGCTGGAAAAGGTACGATTCGGCGCCCAGCCGCACCTCGTCCGGAACCCGGCCCCGGTGCTCGCCGGTCCACGCGATCGGACGTCCATCCGCCGCGTACACCGCCACCGCCGAGAGACCCCGGGCGCGGGCGGCCCCGTCCAGGAGCCGGAAGAGCCGGCCCCGGTCGTCTCTCGCCCGCCTTACCGCTACCAGTGCCGCCTCCACCGCCTCTTCGCCGGCGTCCACCAGAGCGTCCAACTCCCCGCGCAGCTCCCCGGCCGCCTCGTCCTCGATCCGTTGCCTGGTCTCCTCCCACCTTCCCGAGGCCCCGGCTAGTCGCAGTTGGGTGACCCCCGCCACCGCCACCACCGCCCACAACACCGCCACCGCTACGGGCAGCCCGCCTCGCCGGCGCAGCAGGGCCACCAGCGAAGCCCCCAGGAGCGGTATCACGGCCACCCCGAGTCCTAGCGGCGACAGCTCCCGCATCCACAGGCATAGAACCGGCAGGGAGAGCCAGCCAAGGGTCCAACCCACCGCTTCGGCGCGGCGGGTAACAATTACCGCACCTTGGCTCTTCATGGCGTCATCGCTGCGTTCCTGCTCGCTCACCGATCTCTCCTGGGTCGAGGTCGAGCGTCACCTGGAAGCCGACCGGCGGCTCATCGTCCCGGTGGGCGAATGCGACCAGCACGGCCCTCACCTTCCGCTGGGGGCCACCTCGCGCATCACCCGTGCCCTGGCCCGCGACCTGTCTGGCGAGTTCGGGGTGCTGCGGGCTCCGCTTTTTCCCTACGGCGTCAACGTGCCATCCCAGCGCTTGCACCCCGGCGCGGGCGAACTGCGGGAAAAGATACTCCACCGCGCCCTCAACGACCTGCTGGCCGGGTGGGAGCGGCAGGGGTTCGACGAGTTTATCCTCCTGACAGCCCACGGCCACGGCCCGCACGTGGAACAGGCAGCCACGGTTTCCGTACGGCAAGCGCGGGTCCGTGCCGTGGACGCCCTCGCCGTGGACGTATCCGAATTTCTGCCTGGATGCTCCTGGCCGCAACACGGGGGCGAAGTGGTCACCTCTCTCTTGCTTTACCTCTGCCCCGAAGTGGTGGAGCTGGAGTCGGCTGTCGACTTCGAGGTAGAGCCAGCCGGTTTTCGGCCCTTCGCCCGCTCCGCGCTTCCCCGCTTGCCAGCGAGCTGCCCGGGCTCGGTGGGGCGGCCCAGCCGCGCCAGCCCTGAGACCGGCCGGGCGATTTACGACTACATCCACCACAAGATCCGGCAAACCGTGTTCCTGGCGCCGGAGGAGTGAACATCGCTTAGCCGCCGGAGCAGCGGCGAACTCCCCGCCCGCCAAAGTGTAAAGCGGGGTAGCGACGCACCGACCAAGAGATCTCCATGACCCGACCGACGCGAACCCCGTCACTCCTCCTGGCCGCCACCGTGGCCCTCGCCGGCTGGGGGCTCGCCCTGCCGGCCGGGGCGCAAAGCTTTGCCGACCAAGGGACCTTTGAGGTTTCGGTGGACGGCCGCCCGGCCGGGAGCGAGGAGTTTTCCATCCGTCGGAGCGGGAGTGGCGAGCAAGCCGAGACCGTGGCCACTGGCCGTGTATCCCTGCGGCTGCCCACCGGGAGCGTGGAGCTCTCCACTTCTTTGCGCGCCGCGGGGGCGCGTTCAAACCCGGTCTCGTACCAGGTCCAGGTGGGGGGCAGCTCGCCCCGCAAGATCGTGGGCGCCGTGGAAGAAGGACGCTTCAGCGCCCGTATCAGCACCCCGGCGGGCGAGCAGCTCAAGGAGTACGTGGTAAGCGGGGGTGCGCTCGTCCTCGACGACGGCGTGGCCCACCACTACTACTTTCTGGCCCAGCGGGCGGCGGATGGCCGGGTGCCGGTAATCATCCCCCGCAGTAACCGCCAGGTCGTGGCCACGATCTCTTCGCGGGGAGACGAGACCATCCGCGTCGGCGGTACCCCGGTGCGCGCCCGACGGCTCGTGGTGCGGACCGAAGGGGGTAGCGAGGCGGAGGTGTGGGTAGACGGCCGTAACCGGGTCCTCCGGGTCGACGTCCCGGCTAGCGGCTACTCGGCGGTACGCGCCAGCGCGCCTTAGAACCCCCTCTCGCTGTGCCATCTCCGGGTTACGGACGGCGGTGACCGCCGGAGCCGATACCGTGCCCCCCGCCCCGCCACCCCTGGGCCGGCGGGTGTGGCGCACAGTGGTTTCGCCCGGAGCGATGTTCCGGGAGCTCGGGAGCAGCGCGCCGTGGGCCGACGCCCTGGCCCTGGTCCTCCTGCTCGGCGTGCTGCTCGCGCTCCTGAGCCCGGCCGCCCCCCTGATCCGCGAGGCCGAAGCCGCGGCGGCCGCGGCGGGCGTCGAGTTGACTTCCGACCCCGCCACCATCGTTCGCTACGGGCGCTACCTGAACGCAATGGGCTCGCTGGCGGCCGTGCCCTTGAGCGCCTTTGGGCTGGCGGGGGTGCTGTACCTACTCTTCTCCGCCGGGCGGGAGTCCCGGCCCGGTTACCGGCAACAGCTGTGCGTGACGGCGCACGCCTTGCTCATCCCCGCCCTGGGCGCGGGCCTGACCCTGGCGCTCGGGCTCCTGCTCGAAGACCCCGGCTTCTCCTTCTCTCCGGCGTGGTTGGCTGCCACGCCGGACGGCCCCCTTGCCCGCCTGCTGGCGGCGGTCAACCCCTTCTGGCTGTGGGCGGCCGCGGTCGCGGGGGTGGGAGTGGGGGAGATGGGCGGGGCCCGGAGCCGAACCTTTGCCGCGGGGGTACTGGTGGCTCTTTACCTCGGTTTCGCCGCGGGGCTAGCCGCTCTGACGGGGTAGGGGCTCTACTTCGGGAGGCGAAACGAGGCCCCGGCGTAAACCATCCACATCCGCACCTCGCTCCGGATGGGGGTAAAGGAGATAGTGCCGTCGGCGTGGTCCCGGATGCTCCCCTCCCTTAGATACTCCGCCTCCCCGAAGTCGTGGTAGCGGGCCCCCAGGTCGATGAAGACCGGTAGCGGGCCGGGTCTAACCGGGATGAACATCCCCGCTCCCCCGCCCAGCGCCAAGGCGAAATCGCTGTGCTGCCGGGTCGAAAAGGTCCGGTCGTCTCCGCGCCAGTCGTCCAGCCCCCGGATAGACGAAGTGGTGGAGAAGTAGCCAACCCCGATAGCCGTATTCAGATAAGGACGCACGCGGCCCACCGGCGCCATCAGGTGCGGTCCCACCTCCAGGAACGAGACCGAGTTGGAGGTGACCACGTCGACCAGAATCCTCCCCCCGATGGCACTGCTCAGCGGCGTCAGGAAGCGCTCCCGGCCGTAGGTAGAGTAGCCGCCGTCGAAGCGGAGCCCGATCACCCCCGCGGGGTCCATGCCATAGATCACGTGCCCCGCCAGGCCGAAGCTGGGGTCCACCCGGGACGAGAACTCCCCTCGCGGGATCACCACCCCGGCGTGAACGCCTAGGAAGAACGGGCTCGGTTCGCCCCTTTCGCCGGAGCTCCAGTCGAACCCCCCCTGCGCCAGCAAGGAAGGGGCGCAGAGAGCAAGGACGAAAGCTAGCCAGAGTACACGCACGACACTCCTCCGCGCTCTAAGGGTGGCTGATGGTGCGGCTCCGCCCCGGCCATGAGCAAGGGGAGGGCCGTTTCCGATGCCATCATCCATCCGCTTGGGGGTTCAAGAGATGGAAGCGTCGGGGAAAGGGTCGCCTCGCCTCTAGCTGTATTCCGGAGAGGACAACTTACTGTCTCTGGAGTAGACAGTGAACTCCCCGCCCAGCCAGCCGCTCGGCACCGGCTCGCCCGGGCAGCCCGAAGGTGGTATTATCTCTTGCCGGCAAGTGAGTTCCTTGGTAACCACCGTCGAGTACACCAGCATGGACACGGAAACTGAAGCTGCCGCGCCGGCCGTGGCCGCCGCTAGCAACCCTCCCCCCCTGCACCGCCGGGTGCTCGACACCTTGGTGGCGCCGGGCGAGCTGTTTGCCACTTTCCGGGAAAAGACGCCGTGGATCGGTGCCCTCTCGATCTCGATGGCGGCGGGGCTGGCGATCGCGCTGCTCATTCCGGGCGAACTCCTGGAGCCCGAAGCCGCCCGTTCGCTAGGAGACGCCGATCCCCAAGCCGGGGGGGCCGCCGATCCAGCGGAGATGGCCAACTTCATGAGGGCCTCCTTGGTGGTAGGGGCGCTCGTCTTCACGCCTATTCTGGCCTTTGCCGCGGCTGGCCTGGTCGCGCTCGTCTTCAACCTTTTTCTGGGCGGCGAGGCGCGCTACAAGCAGTACCTGGCAGTGAGCACGCACGGGCTTCTCATCACCTCGCTGGGGGGGTTGCTCACCCTCCCGCTCCAGATCGCGCGGGGAGACGTGCAGACCCAACTCTCCCTTTCGCTGCTCACCCCCTTCCTGGACCGCGACGGCTTTCTGTTCGGCTTTCTGCAGGGGATGAACGTATTCACGCTCTGGATGATCGTACTGCTCGCCCTGGGGGTGAGCGTGCTCAACCGGGGCCGGAGCTGGGGGAGCGCCAGCGCCATCCTGCTCGGGGTCTACGCCGTTCTCACTTCCGTGTTCGCGGGAGTGGGCGCGCTGATGTCGTGACGGGTGGCATCGGGCACAGAGCTGAAACTCTTTGGTAGCTTGCTCCGTAAGGTCCGTAAGAACTCGCGTCATGACAACCTAGGTTATGAATTGTAGGTTATGAATTATCTCACACCGGCTGGGGCGCTCCCGCTCCTCCTCGCTGGACTTATGGCCGGCCCAGTCCCCCTCCCGGCCCAACAGACGCTGTCGCTGGAAGAGGCGATCCGCCTAGCCCGCGCGCACAACCCCGACTTCCAGGCCCGGGCCAACGACCGGGTTCCGGCCTGGTGGGGGGTGCGCGCCGCTTACGGAAACCTCTTCCTGCCCTCGGCGAGCGCGTCCCTGGGTTTCGGTTACACGGCCGAGGGTGAGCCACGCTTCGGCTCGGTCGCCTTCGGAGACCAGCCCGCCTTCCACTCGTCCAGCTACCGGCTCGGGCTCACCTACCGGCTCGACGGCTCGGTGCTCCTGGAGCCAGCGCGGGCGCGGGCCGAGGAACGGGCGGTGGTAGCCGGAATCGAGAGCGCGGCCGCGGAGCTCGACGCCTCGGTGACGAGCGCTTACCTGGACGCCCTGCAAGCTGAAGCGGCCTTGGCCCAAGCCGTGGGCGACCTCGAGCGGACCAGTGAACACGCGCGCTTGGCCAGCGCCCGCTTTGAAGCCGGGCTGGCCACCTCCCTGGACGTCCGTAGAAGTGAGGTGCAGCACGGGCAGGCCGAGGTGCGCGCCCTCCAAGTCGAGGCCCGGGCGACCTCGAGCCGACTGGACCTGGGTTTGATCCTGGGCACACCCTTGCCGCAGGGCGTCCGGTTTACCAGCGACTTTCCGCTCTTTGAACCGGCTTGGAGTGCAGCTGAGCTCCAACTCCGCGCCCAAGAGAGGAACCCCGGCCTGAGCGCCGCGCGGGCTCGCTTAGCCGCGGCTGAAGCACTGCATAAGGTGGCCCGCAGCCAGTACCTCCCCTCTCTTACTTTGAGCGTGGGGTGGACGGGCTCGGTGTACCAGGCGGGCGACATCGATCCGCTGGTGGCCGAACAGCTCGCCGCCCTGCAAGGCAGCTACGCCCAGTGCCAGCAGCAGAACCGGCTGCGCGAGCTGTTGGGAGAGCCCCCCGCCCCCTGTGTCAACCCGGAAGACCCGCTGGTCGAGCAGGATGTGCGACGCCAGCTAGCGGCCCGTAACAGTGGCTTCCCCTTCGACTATCAACGCCAGCCGCTCTCGGCCGACCTGACCGTCTCCCTCCCCATCTTTACCGGCTTCTCCCGCGAGCGGCAGATCGCCGAAGCGAGGGTGGCCGCCGAGGACGCCGGGTACGCGGCGCGAAGCCGGGAGCTGGAGCTGCAAACCGGGGTCGAAGACGCGCTGCTGGTGCTGGAAACGGCGTACCACGCCGCCCGGCTCCAACGCGAAGTCCGGGAGATGGCCGAGGACGAACTGCGCATGGCCGGGGAGAGGTTCAGGGCGGGGGTGGCCAGCTCCATCGAGGTCACCGACGCCCAGGCCAATCTGTCTCAAGCCGAGCGCGACGAGATCACCGCCCGCTACGACTTTCACAAAGCGCTGGCCGCACTGGAAATTCTGCTGGGAGAACCGTTACGATGACCAAAAAGAAAAAGTTGCTGATCGGCGGCGGGGGGGCACTGGGAGTGCTCCTGCTGGCCGCGATCGCGCTAGCTTCGGGTGGCGGCGGCGAGGTGTCGGTGCGGGTCGAGGAGGTGGGCCGCCACGACCTCGAGGCCACGGTGGTCGGGGACGGCACCATCGAACCGCAGCGTTCGGTAGACATCTCGGCCGACATCTCGGGGCGGGTGATCGAGCTGGCCGTGGACGAAGGCCAGACCGTACAACGGGGCGACCTGCTGCTGCGTATCGACCCCACCCTCTACCGCGCCGCGGTCCGGCGCCAGCAGGCGGCCGTGGCCCAGGCCCGCGCCGGGGCCGCCCAGGCCAACGCCAATCTGCTCCAAGCCCGCAGCGCCCTGGCGCGGGCCGAGCGGCTGGCCGGGGACGACAACCTGATCTCGGCCGCCGACCTGGAAGAGGCGCGCACCGGCGTAGCGGTGGCCGAGGCCCAGTATCAATCGGCTCGCTACGGCGTGGCCCAGTCCGAAGCCGCCCTCTCAGAGGCGCGGGACGCCCTGGGCAAGACCGTCATCACCGCACCCATGGGCGGCCGGGTGACCCGGCTGAACATCGAAGCGGGCGAGACCGCCATCGTGGGCACCATGAACAACCCCGGTTCCCTGCTCCTCACCGTCGCCGACCTGGGAGTCATGGAGGCCAGGGTCACCGTGGACGAGACCGACGTTCCGCGCATCTCCTTCGGAGACAGCGCGGTGGTCCACATCGACGCCTTCCGTGAGCGTACCTTCACCGGCCGGGTGAGCCGCGTCTCCAACAGCGCCGTCCAACTCGAGGGGGTGGGCGCGTCGTCCGAGGCGTCGGTCGACTTCGAGGTGGTGGTCACCCTCGACGACCCTCCCGAGGGGCTCCGGCCCGACCTCTCGGCCACCGCCGAGATCGTAACCGCCAGCAGGGAGAACGCCCTAGCCGTGCCCATCCTCTCCCTGACCGTGCGCGAGCCCGAGCGGGCCGCAGGCGCCGAAGAGCGCAACCCCAACTCCAACGCCGAGGTCGAGGGTGTGTTCGTGGTGCGCGCCGGCCGGGCCGAATTTACCCCGGTCGAGGTGGGCATCGCCGGTGACCGCCACTTCGAGATCCGCTCCGGGGTCGAGGAGGGAGATACCGTGGTGTCGGGCACTTACCAGGCGATCCGCGACCTGAACGACGGCGACCGGGTCTCCGCCCAAGCCGACAGACCGGGGGGCGGGGGGTGAGCGACGCCACCCCGGTTATCGAGACCAGGGCTCTCGCCAAGCACTACCTCTTGGGCGGCGAGACCGTCCGCGCGCTCGACGGAGTAGACCTCACCATCGGCCGCAACGAGTACCTGGCGGTGATGGGGCCTTCCGGCTCGGGCAAATCCACACTGATGAACCTGATCGGCTGCCTGGATACCCCCACCTCGGGGGAGTACTTCTTGAGCGGTCGCGAGGTGTCAGGGCTCTCGGACGACGAGCTGGCCGGGGTCAGGAACCGGGAGATCGGCTTCGTGTTCCAGACCTTCAACCTCCTCCCCCGGCTCTCGGCGCTGGAGAACGTGGCCCTCCCCCTGGTTTACTCCGGGGCGACCAGGCACGAACGCACGGAACGGGCCGAGAAGGCGCTCCGCTCGGTGGAGCTGGGTGACCGGATGGGGCACCTCCCCAACGAACTTTCGGGCGGCCAGCGCCAACGGGTAGCCATCGCCCGCGCCCTGGTGACCCATCCGGCCATCCTGCTGGCGGACGAGCCCACCGGCAACCTGGACTCGACCACCTCGGCCGAGATCATGGACGTATTTGACGCCCTCCACGCCGACGGCCAGACCCTCATCGTGGTCACCCACGAGACCGACATCGCCGCCCGTTCCGGGCGCGTGGTCACGCTGCGCGACGGCGTGGTCGAGAGCGACCTGGCGTCGGAGCCCCTAGCCGTGCCGTGAACTTGTGGGACGCCGCCCTGTCGGCGCTGCGCATGATCCGCGCCCACAAGATGCGCGCCTTCTTCATGGTCCTGGGCACGGTGATCGGGGTCACCTTCCTGATCGCGGTGATTACGCTCATCCAGGGGATGGACCGCTACGTGCGCGAGGACTTCGGCGGGCGTATCTACGGGCTCAACACGGTGCAGCTCCGGCGCACGCCGTCGGTGTGGATGAACGTGACCGACGCCCAACGGAGGGAGTGGAGGCGCCGGCCCCGTATGAAGTTCGAGGACGCGGCGTGGCTGGAGGAGCGGTTGGAAACGCCGGGCACCCTGGCCATCAGCTCGTCCCGTACCAGCCGGGTGAGCGGGCCCCGGGGCCGCCAGGTCGAAAACGTCTTCGTGACCGGGGCTTCGGCTTCATACTTCGAGATCCGGGAGCTAGAGCTGGAAGCAGGCCGACCCTTCTCAGGCCGGGAGGCCGAGTTCGGCACCCCGGTAGTGGTGCTGGGCAGGGACGTGGCCGAAGAGCTGTTCGAGGGCCGCGGCGCCGTCGGCAGGACGGTGCGCGTGCAGGGCTTCCCCTACCGGGTGATAGGCGTGCTGGAGGAGCAGGGTTCTCTCTTCGGTATGTCGATGGATAACGTCCTGCTGGCCCCGGCCCGTTCACCCCTGGACGGCTTCGTCAACCCGCCCGGGGTGGTCGACGAGATCGCTTTCCGGGTGTTCGACGCCCGGTTTATCTCCGCGGCGGAAGCCGAGTTGGAGGGGCTCATGCGCACGCGCCATCGGCTGCGTCCCGCCGATCCGAACGACTTCGAACTGGAGACCGCCGAGCAGTCCCTCGCCTTCTGGGAAACTATTTCCACCATCCTCTTCGTGGCCCTGCCCGGGCTGGTGGGGGTGTCGCTGGTGGTGGGGGGAGTGGTAATCATGAACATCATGCTCGTCTCGGTGACCGAACGCACCAAGGAGATCGGGTTGCGCAAGTCTCTGGGGGCGCGCAGGCGAGACATCGTGGCCCAGTTCGTGGTCGAGGCGGCCACCCTGTCCGGGGCGGGAGGCGCCCTGGGCATAGGGCTGGGAATTGCCCTGGCATGGCTGGTGGCGGCTATCTCGCCGGTCCCGGCCTCGGTGGCGCCGTGGGCGGTGGGGCTAGGTCTGGGGTTGGGGGTCGGGGTGGGGGTGACGGCGGGGGTGTACCCGGCGTACCGGGCGTCGCGCTTGGACCCCATCGAGGCACTCCGCCATGAGTAAACCATGACCCTCCACTCGGTACGCGAGGGGGTCGGCATCGCCCTCGGTTCGCTGCGCGCCCACAAAGTGCGAGCCGCTCTCACCATACTCGGCATCGTGATCGGCGTGGCCACGGTGATGACGGTGGCCACGCTGATCGCGGGGCTGCGCACCTCGATCACCGACCAGATGGAGTCGCTGGGCCGCAACAGCTTCACCGTGGCCCGCTTCGACCTGACCCAGGCCCGCATCGTGGGCCCCGGGCCCCGGCCGTGGGCCGGAAATCCGACTATCTCTCTGGACGAGGCCGCTCTGGTGGCCTCTCTCCCCTCCATCCGGAGCGTGACCCCGAGCGTGGCGCTCTCCGGCGAGGTGCGGACTGGCGACCGGGTGGTGGAGAACGTGCAGGGAGAAGCCGACGGCGCCGACTGGCCCGTGTATACGTTGGGCGACTTCACCGCCGGCAGGAACTTTCTGGCCGCCGAGGTGACCCGCTCGGAACCGCTGGTGGTCCTCTCCCAGCCGTTGGCCCGGGAGCTCTTCGGCGTGCGCGATCCCATCGGCCAGAGGGTGCGGCTGCAGGGAAAGCGGTTCGAGGTGGTGGGCGTCTACCTTATCAAACCCAACATCTTCACCGCCCTGGTCGAAAACTACCTGGTGATCCCGTACACCTCCGGGATCAAGCATCTAAACGTGGACGAGTCGTGGACCCAGCTCCTGGTGGTGCCCCGAAAGGGGGTGCCGCAGGAACACGCCATGGACGAGGTGGCGGCCGCCCTCCGGGTGGCGCGCGGGCTCGGGGCGGGCCAGCAGAACAACTTCGCCCTGATCCGCCAGGAGGCGTTCGTGGAGCTTTTCGACCGGCTCACCGGAGTGTTCTTCCTAGTCATGCTGGTGCTCTCGTCCATCGGTCTGATGGTGGGGGGGGTGGGGGTGGTGGCCATCATGATGATCTCGGTCACCGAACGGACACGGGAGATCGGTGTCCGCAAGGCACTGGGGGCCACCCGACGAGAGATCCTCTGGCAGTTTCTGGTCGAGTCGACCACCGTGACCATGGTCGGAGCCGGGCTCGGACTGGCCGCGGGGGGAGCGGCCGCCGTGCTGATCGGCACCTTTACACCTATCCCCGCCAGCATCCCGCTCTGGTCGCTGGCCGCGGCGTTGGGGGCGGCCGCTATTTCCGGCGTCGGCTTCGGACTCTACCCCGCCAACAAAGCGGCCCGGCTGGACCCGGTAGAGGCGCTGAGGTACGAATGAGCCCGCGTTGCCTTGCAGAGAGCCAGTCATCATGACACGCCCTGCACACCTCGACCTCCTCGCCCTAGCCGCCCACCCGGACGACGCCGACCTGCTCGCTGGCGGCACCCTGGCCAAAGCGGCGGCGCGGGGACGGCGGGCCGGAATCCTGGACCTCACCCGCGGCGAAGCGGGCACCCGCGGGAGCGCCGAGACGCGCCAGGCCGAAGCCGAGGCGGCGGCGCGCGTCCTCGGGCTCGCGGGTCGCTGGAACGCCGGCCTCCCCGACGCCTCGCTAGAGAACAGCCCGGAGGCCCGGCTGCGGGTAGTGGAGTTTATCCGCGAACTGGCGCCGCGGGTGGTGATCCTCCCTTACCGCACCGGCCGTCACCCCGACCACCGGATAGCGTCCGAGTTGGGCTACGACGCCTGCTTCTTGAGCGGACTCGCTAAAGTTGAGAGCGAACACCCACCCCACCGCCCCCACAAGATCCTCTACGCCTCCGCCTTCCGGGAAGACGCGGCCAAGCCCACCTTCGTAGTGGACATCAGCGATCAGCTGGAGCGGAAGATCGAGGCGCTCGAGTGCTACCTCTCCCAGTTCGGGGAGAAGACGTGGGCGGGAGAGGTCTTCCCCGGCGGCTGTCGTCCCTTGCTGGAGCAGGTGCGCATGCACGCGGCTCGCTACGGCTCGCTGATCCGCAAGCGCTACGGCGAGCCGTTCTGGACGGTGGAGACGTTGGAGGTCGAAGACGTGACCGAACTCCCGGTGCGGAGCATCTGACGGTCAGCTTCTCCCCGCCACGCTCACCTCGATCAAGAGCCGCTTCCAGCTGGGGGTTTCGTCTCCGGAGACGCGCAGCGCCACCGCCGACGCCCGGCCACCCCGCAGCATCCACGGTACCAGCCAGGCGTTGATCTCGGGCGGCAGATGGCCCACGGGGTCGCCTTCGGCGCGGTGGACCCACACCGCCGGGTTACGCTGGCCCGGCGGGTCGGGGATCAGTACCAGCGTCGCGCCCGGGCCGAGGCCGCGTAGCAGGTCCGAGCGCCCTCCGAAAACCAGGCCGTGGACCGTGGTGCGAAAGGTTTCGGGATAGAGTTGGGCGGGTAAGATCATGCGGTCGTGGTCGCGGGAAGAGGTGGGCCAAAGTTAACCAGTCGCGCCCGAGCTTTCAACCGCCCCTCCGAAACAACCCGCCCGCAGCCGTTTATTACCCGGTGTCATGGATACCATCTACCTAGACCATGCCGCCACCACCCCTCTGCGGCCGGAGGCGCTGGAGGCGATGCTGCCCCTCCTGGGGGAACGCTTCGGCAACCCCTCCAGCGTGCACGCCTGGGGGCGCAAGGCATCGGTCGCCCTGGAGGAGGCGCGCGAGCGTCTGGCCGCCACCATCGGCGCGGAGCCGGGCGAGGTCATCTTTACCCGCGGGGGCACCGAGGCCGACAACCTGGCACTATTGGGGCGAGCGCGCGCCCAGCCGGAGGGCGCCGTGGTCTGTTCCGCCACCGAGCACAGCGCCGTGCTCGAGACGGTCCGCGCGCTCGGCGGGGCGGGCCGCCGCACCATCATTCTGCCCGTCGACCGGGACGGGCTGGTAGAGCTCGGCTCCCTGCACGGAGTGCTAACAGAGCACCCGGCGGTGGTGTCGGTGATGTGGGTCAACAACGAAGTGGGCACCGTACAGCCGGTCCCCGAGTTGGCGGCCGGGTGCCGGGAAGCCGGGGTGGTGTTCCACTCGGACGCTATCCAGGCCCTGGGCAAGGTGGAGTTGGACGCCCGTGGCTCGGGCGCCGACCTACTCTCGTTCAGCGCCCACAAAGTCGGCGGCCCCAAGGGCACGGGTGCCCTGTTCGTGCGCCGCGGCACGGCGCTGGATCCGATACTCAGGGGGGGAGCGCAAGAAAGGGGACTTCGGGCCGGCACCCAGGACGTGGCCGGGGCGGTCGGGTTCTCGCTGGCGGCCGAGCTGGCCGAGAGGGGTCGCGAGAGAGAAGCGACGCGCCTCGGCCGGCTGAGAGACCGGCTGGAAAGCGGACTGCGAGAGAGCGTCTCGGAGCTGGTGGTCAACGGCGCGGGCGCCCGGCGCTCTCCCGCCATCCTGAACGTCTCCATCCCCGGCGCCGACGGCGAGGGGCTGGTGCTAGCGCTGGACCTGGAAGGGGTCGCGGTGTCGTCTGGTTCGGCGTGCTCGAGCGGCACGGTGGAACCGTCCCGCGTGCTCACGGCGATGGGGCTGGCGCGCGCGGCGGCGGTCTCGCCCGTCCGCTTTTCCCTGGGCCCCGAAAGTAACGGAGAGGAGATCGACCGGGTGTTGGAGATCCTGCCGCGAGTGATACAAAGAGCAAAGGCGCTGGCGGTGATCCATGCCTAGAGAAGCCCGGAAAACAGTGCTGGTAGCCATGTCGGGGGGCGTGGACTCCTCGGTGGCCGCGGCCCTGCTCAAGGAGCAGGGGCATCGCGTAATCGGGGTAACCATGAAGACGTTCTGTTACTCGGAAAGGCCGGGCCACGGTAAGACTTGCTGCGGGCTGGACGGCATCATGGACGCCCGCCGCGTGGCCGACCGCTTGGACATCCCCCACTACGTCTTCGACGTGGAGCCGGAGTTCACCCGCGACGTGATCGACGACTTCGTGTCCGAGTACGCCCGCGGCCGCACTCCCAACCCGTGCGTGCGCTGCAACGGCAACACCAAGTTCCGCGACCTGATGAGGCGCGGCGAGACTCTCGGTTGCGACGCCATCGCCACCGGCCACTACGCCCGCGTGGGGACCGGCGAGAACGGGAACCCGGTCCTGCTGCGCGGACGCGACGGGCACAAAGACCAGTCGTACTTCCTCTGGGCGCTCCCGCGGGAGCTACTCCCCAAGCTCCTCTTTCCGCTCGGCGAGCTGACCAAGCCCGAGGTGCGGGACAAGGCGCGTGAGCTAGGGCTGGCGACGGCCGAAAAGCCCGAGAGCATGGAAATCTGCTTCGTGCCCGGCGGCGACTACACCGAGGTGCTGGAGCAGCGCCTCGGGCCCGGCCACGCCGCCCTCTCCCCCGGCCGGCTGGTAACGACCGACGGCGAGACGGTCGGCTCGCACAACGGCTACGCCCGCTACACCGTGGGCCAACGCAAGGGGCTGGGCGGGGGCAACGGCCGCCGGCTCTACGTGCTGGGCACGCGCCCCCAAACGCGGGAGGTGGTGGTGGGAAACGCTCGGGAGCTCGGCCGGGACCGGGTCGAGATCGGCGAGCTCAACTGGCTCTCCCGAGCCCCCGCCGTGGGCGAGCGGGTTCGGGTCCAGCTGCGTCACCGCGCCAAGGCGGTGGAGGCCCGGCCAAGCACCGTGGAGCAAGACCGGTTGGTACTCGGCTTCGAGCAAGCTCAAGGTGCGGTTTCGCCTGGCCAGTCGGCGGTGGTGTTCCGCGGGGACGAGGTGTTGGGAGGAGGGAGGATCGCGGCTTAGTACAACTCCTTCGAGCGCGCCAACATCTTCCGCAGCTCTTCTTCCGGGACCTCGCTCACCATCCCGGCCGCGTCCGCGTCGTCTCCGCCGGGCAAAAGCTGGCGGGCGCGGCGCGAGGGCTCGGAGAGGGAGTGAAAGATAATCCGCGCCCCTTGCGGTAGGCTGTGCTCCCCGCCCGAGGAGTACGCTTCCCACTCCATAAGTTTACCGTCCAGGAAGGTGCGGCTCATGGCAGTGGTCGATAACCCCTAGTACTTCATCTCGGCCTCTTGGGCAAACTCCCGCATGATCTCCTCCTCCCTGGCGTCCAGCTTATCGGGTACCCGCACCTGTACCCGCACGAATTGATCCCCCGTTTGGCCTCCCTTGCGGATGCCCAGGCGCGGGAGGCGGAAGCGGGTACCAGACTGGGTGCCTGGCGGAACCTTGAGAACCACCCTCTTACCCTCCAGCGTGCGCACCCGGAGCTTGGAGCCGAGCGTTGCCTGTGCGACGTTGATAGGGACCGTGCAGTGGATGTCCAGCCCCTCGCGCTTGAAGAAGCGGTGCGGCCGGACCCGGAAAGAGACGATCAGATCGCCGGCCGGGCCGCCCCGCGCCCCGGCCCCGCCCTGGCCGCCGAGCCGCACTTTGGAACCGGTATCGACCCCCGGCGGCACGGTCACCTCGAGGCGGCGGTGGCGGCGGACCTCGCCCCGCCCATCGCAGGTGGGGCACGGGTCGGTGGCTATGGTGCCGCGGCCGTAACACGCCGGGCAGGGCCGGGTGACCATGAAGCCACCCTGGCCGAAGGAGACCGTGCCCCGGCCTTTGCACTCCGGGCACTGGGTGGGGGTGCTCCCCGGCCTGGCGCCAGAGCCGTCGCAAGTACGGCACCCCTCGGTGACCGGCACCGTGACGGGTATCTTGCCTCCCCTGGCCGCGGTCTCGAAGGGAATCTCGACCGCGTACTCCACGCTCTGCCCCCGCTCCGGTCCCGGCGGCTCGCGGCGGCGGGTGCGGTCAAAGATGGAGTTGAACAGGTCGCCCAACCCGCCGAACTCAAACGAGACCCCGCCGCCGGGAGCAGTCCCCGGGCGCTCCCGGCCCCCGAAGTCTCCGGGACCGAAGCCGCCGTAGCGGCGCATCCGGTCGTACTGCTTCCGTTTGTCGCCATCCGAAAGAACCGAGTACGCCTCGGAGATCTCCTTGAAGCGCTCGGCGGCGGCGGTGTCGCCGGGGTTTGCGTCGGGGTGGTGTTTCTTGGCGAGGGTGCGGTAGGCTCGTTTGACCTCTCCGCTACCGGCGTTCTCGGCCACCCCTAGAATCCGGTAGTAATCCTTGGTGGCTACCGCCATCTCCCGCTCACTCCTCGTACTTCCAAACCCGTACCCGCGCCGGGCGCAGCAAGGCGCCCCGAAAGCGGTAGCCGCGCTGGAGCACGCCTTCTACCAGGCCGTCGTCGCCCGGCTCCCCGGCCGGAACGGTCATAAGGGCTTCGTGGACCTCGGGGTCGAAGGGGGAGCCCTCGGCGTCCACCTCCTCCAGGCCAGCCGCCTCGAGGGCTTGCAGAAGTTTACGCTCCACCAACCTCACGCCTTCGTGCAAGGAGCTGGCGGAACTGTCTCCGGGGTCGTGCTCCGAGACCCGGCGCAAGTCGTCGAGGGCGTCCAGTAGACTACTAGCCAAGTCGGCCCGGGCGCGGGTCCAGCTCTCGCTCCGCTCGCGCTCGCTACGCTTGCGGAAGTTGTCGTACTCGGCCGCCAGCCGGAGGTACCGGTCCCGCACCCGCTCCAGCTCTCCAGCCAGGTCGCCTTCGGCCGCTCCAGCTTCCACGGGCTCGGCCCCTTCGGGCTCGGACCGCGCAGGCGGCACGGTATCGGAAAGATTGTCCTTGCTAGCGGAGTCGGTTTTCATGGCTCGAAAGACGGCAAGCTGTAGCCGGTGGCTAAGCGGCTCCCGGAACCAAGCGCCGGTAGCGGAGCAGGTACTCACCCATCGAGTAGAGGGTGAGGAGTACCGCCACCGACAAGGCGGTAATGCTGAAAGCCCGGTGGATAGGGATCCAGGACTCCCACCCCCCTCCCCACCCGTGGCGGGCCTCGAGCGCGTGCAAAGCGTACCAGAGGATAGCGGAGCCCACGAACAAGTTCTGGAAAACCGCCTTGTACTTGCCCGAGCGCCCGGCCGCGATGACTACCCCGCGCCTAGCCGCGTACGAACGGAACAGGGTGATGAAGATCTCCCGGGCAAAGATCACCAGCACGATCCAGAGGGGGAGCACCCCGCCGAACCAGGGGAATTCGGCGGCGTCACCCCGGAGCGAGAGCGCGTAAAGGGGGAGGAGGGTCGCGGCCAGGAGTAGCTTGTCGGCGATCGGGTCGAGGAGCTTGCCCAGGTCGGTGACCATCTTGCGGGAGCGTGCCAAGTAGCCGTCCCACAGGTCGGACAGCGCGGCTACCAAGAAGAGCACGAAAGCGGCCAGGCGGGGAAGGGCGCCTCCCGCCAGGATCAGGGGCGCGAGCACGACCGCGAGGGCGATGCGCAGGATGGTGATCGAATTGGGAAGGTTCACGTCAACTCAGAGATTTTATTACCCGCTTGCTCACCGCCTTGAGAGTATCAAACACCCCGATACCCCGCGTCCCCACCGCCTCGAAAGACGAAACCTTCTCGGGGTTCAGATGACTCTCCAACTCCTCTACGCTGGAGACGTTGGGCAGGTCTCGCTTGTTATACTGGATTACGAAGGGGATCTCGCGCAGGTCCAACCCGTACTCGCGTAAGTTCTCGTAGAGGTTGTGCATGGACTCGAGGTTGGCGTCGAGCCGCTCCACCTGGCTGTCGGCCACGAACACCACCCCGTCGACCCCTTTGAGGATGAGCTTGCGGGAGGCGTTGTAGTACACCTGCCCGGGCACCGTGTAGAGGTGGAAGCGGGTCTTGAACCCGCGGATGGCGCCGAGGTCCACCGGCAAGAAGTCGAAGAAGAGGGTCCGTTCGGTCTCGGTGGCCAGGGAGATGAGTTTGCCCCGGGTGTTGGGCGCTACCTTGGAGTAAACGTACTCCAGGTTGGTGGTTTTGCCGCCCAGACCGGGGCCGTAGTACACGATCTTGCAGTTGATCTCGCGCGAGGCGTAGTTGATCATCGACATGGCCGCCTCCCCTTACAGATCGCCAAAAAGGCGGTCGATCTCGTCCTCGGCCTCGTCGCTGAAGCCGGTCTCCATCGCCGGCTGGGTGAGCGGCCGCTCGCGCTCGAACATGCCCCGAAAAATATCCCCCAGCTCGCCCACCACGGCTTTCACCTTGACCCGGATCATGCCCAGGGTGGTCCGGTTGTCGAAAAGGACCACCAGGATCACGCGCTTGGCCACGTCGGCCAGGTACATCGACTCCTTGTCGCCTTGGTGGAAGAGGGAAGAGAACTCCTCCTCGCCGATCATGGTGGCGAGTTGGTCGTTGGCCGAGAAGTCGGCCGCGGCCAGGGACGAGAAGGAGGTGGAGTCGAAGTCTGGCTGCTCACCGATGGTGGTGATGAGCTGGCCGGCCCGGTCAATGAGCAGGGCCGAGCGGGCGCGCGACTCGTACAGGAAACTCTGGAGGACGCTCTCGATCTTGTGCAGGTCGCTCTGGTCGAAAGACCAGCTCGCCGCTCCCGCCATCACGCCCCCTCCGCCACGGCGCGGGGAGCGTCGAGGTGCTTTTCGACCCGCTCCAGCAGGGCGGAGGCGCGGCGGCGAAGGAGCGGACGCCGCTCCCACATCAGGTAATCGCGCAGCAAGGTGGCGCTCTCTACCGAGGGGGACCGGTTCGAGAGGTACCCCAGAGCCGCCAGCCGGCGCAGGGTGTGCGGGCTAAAGAGGTCGCGGCGGTGGCGCGACATCTGGTCCTTGACCAGAAAGACGACCAGCGCTACCGAGCACACCAGCGCGGTGAAGGTAAGCCCGGCCACCCTGAGTAGTTTACTCTGTTCCATGCTCTCTCAAACCAGTTACAAATCTCTCCGGCCCTGGAACGCCTCGGCAATGGTCACGCCGTCGGCATACTCCAGGTCGCCCCCCACTGGCAGACCGCGGGCCAGGCGGGTAACCCGCACCCCGAGCGGCCGGACCAACTCGTTGATATACACCGCCGTGGCTTCGCCTTCCACGCTCGGGTTGGTGGCCAGAACTAGCTCCTGCACCGGACCCGAGCCGTTCATCCGCTTGAGCAGAGAGTCGAGGTTCAGTTCGCCAGGCCCCACGCCGTCGAGCGGGGAGAGCCGTCCCCCGAGCACGTGGTAGAGCCCGCGGAAAGAGCCGCTCCGCTCGATAGCCCACAAGTCAGGGGCATCTTCCACCACGCAGATGACGGATTCGTCGCGGCGGTCGCTCCGGCAGATCTCGCACGGGTCACTGTCGCTGAGATTTCCGCACCGGCCGCAAGCCCGGACACGCTCCCGTACCGCGACCACCGCCCCGGAGAGGCGCCGCGCCTCCCCGACGGGGGCCTTTAGCAGGTGGTAAGTGAGCCGGAGGGCGGTCTTGCGGCCGATACCCGGAAGCCGCGCGAACTCGCCGGCCAGGTCGTCGATGGCGGACAACGGCCGCTACAACTGGAACGGAAGCGGTAGTCCGCCGGAGAGTTTCCGCATCTCCTCTTCATACACGGTGGCGGCCCTGCTCTGCGCCGAGGAGATGGCGGCCAGCACCAGATCTTCGAGCATCTCGACGTCGCCGCCCTCGAGCACCGAGGGGTCGATGTCGACGCCGCGAACCCGGCCGCGGCCGTCTACCGAGACCGAGACCATGCCCCCTCCGCTGGAGGAGGAGACGGTCTTCTCGCCGAGCTCGGTCTGCAACTGGGAGAGACGGGCCTGCACCTGCTGGCCCATCTGGAGGATCTGCTGAAAGTTATTGGTCATCTCGTTTCGTCGGCCGACTAGGGCGCGGGAAGATAAAATGAGGTCACGGGCTTCGACAAGAACCCGGACGGGCGGCAGCGGACAATCATTCGTCCACCAACTCCAAGTCCCAAGCTTGTACCACCTCCTTGAGGAGCGGTTCCTCGCTGGTGAGGCGTTCCAAGCGGTCGCCCTTGGCGCTCTCGGCCGTGATCCTGGCGGGGACTTCGGGCTTGCTTTCAGCTGGCTCGACCCGGAGCGAAAGCCGCTGGCAGAGCCGCTGGCCCAGCGCCTCTGCCAGCTGGCGCCGGGGCGCCGGCGCGGCCAGCCGTTCCAGCAGCGGCGATCCGGCGGGTACTTCGACCACTACCTCACCCTCTTTGCTGGTCCGTACCCTGGCGGCCCGCAAAAAGGCGCTGCTCCCCGGCGGTAGCGCGTCCTTCTGCTCAAGAACCTCTTCCCAAGCCCGCTCGAGGGTAGCCGGGGCCGGGGGCTCCGGCCCGGAGTGAGGGTCCGGGGGTGGGGCGGTGCCCTCGGAAGCGGACTGCTCCCGCGCTTCTCCGGCGGCCTGCATCAGGGCCTCCAAGTCAGCCACGCTCTCCAGGTAGGAGAAGCGGAGCAGGAGGAGTTCGATCAGGACTCTCTGCTGTGAGCTCTTGCGGAAACGGCCGTCCGCGTCCAGCTCGGCCACCCGCGAGAGCATGCTCAAGAGGTCTCCGGTGGCGAAGCGGCCAGCGGCCTCGTCCACCCGCCCCCGCAACCCCTCCGGCACCTCGATCTCCCCGGCTCCCTCGAGCTTGGCCACTAACAGGGTGCGCAGAAAGTCGGCCAACCCCCGGTAAAACTCGGCCAGGTCGTAACCTTCGTCCACCAACCGGGCCACCAGCCGAAAAACGCCCGCGTGGTCACGCGCTGCTACCACGCCCGCCAGCTCCAGGTACGCCTCCGTGCCCACCAACCCGAGTATGCGGCGCACGTCGTCCCCGCCGGGAGAACCCTCGGTGAAGGAGAGGACCTGGTCCAGGAGCGAAAGGGCGTCGCGCATCCCCCCGTCGGCTTTGCGGGCTATGGGGAGCAGGGCGTCGTCCGGAGCTTCGAGCCCCTCTGCGGCCAGCACCTCGCGCAAGCGGGCGGTGATCTCGGCGTTTGACAGTCGGCGGAAGTCAAAGCGCTGGCAGCGGGAGAGGATGGGGGGAGCTTGCTGTTGAATCTTCTGCGGCTCGGTGGTGGCGAAGACGAAAATGACCCGCGGCGGCGGCTCCTCCAAGACCTTGAGGAGGGTGTTCCACGCCTCCCGGGTCAGCATGTGCGCCTCGTCGATGATGTAGACCTTGTGGCGCTCCTCCTGCGAGGGGGCGTACATGGCCCGCTCACGGAGGTCGCGGGCGTCGTCGACTCCCCGGTTGGAGGCGGCGTCGATCTCGATGACGTCGAGAGAGGTGCGACCCGCCCAGATGCTCTGGCACGATTCGCAGTCACCGCAGGGCTCGCCCTCGTCCGTGCGCCGGGGACAGTTCAGCGCCATGGCCAGCACCCGGGCAAGCGTGGTCTTGCCCACGCCGCGGGGTCCGCAGAACAGGTAGGCGTGCGCCACCCGGCCCCGCCGCACGGCCGAACGCAGCGTCTCGGAGACGTGTTCCTGGGCGGTCACCCCGGAGAAGGCGCGGGGGCGGTAGGTGCGGGCCAGTGCGGTGCGTGGCATTAGTTCACAACCTCCAGGCGTCTTCCACGTGTTCGATGGCGGGCGGGCGGTTCGGCGCGGCGTGTACGGCCACGGCGTCGAAGCGGTAGACGTCTCCCTCGCCGCCGTGCCGGTCGATCCAGGCGCTGGCCACCTGTTGTATCTCGCGCCGCTTCTTCCAGGTGATCGCCTCCAGGGGGTGGCCGTAGCCGGGCCCGGCCCGCGCCTTGACCTCCACGAAAGCCACCACCTGGCCGCGCCGCGCCACCAGGTCTATCTCTTTTCTCCCCATGCGGAAGTTCCGGTCCACCACCGTCCACCCGCAGAGCTCCAGGTGCCGGGCCGCCGCCTCTTCCCCGCGGTCCCCGAAACGCTTATGTGTCAAGGCGGACCGTCTCTGCCCGGGCCCTGGCGGGCTCGACCATCGGGGCCAGCCGCCTGCCGATGGCGTGGGCGATGACCCTGATCTGCCCCATGAGTTCGTCGAACTGCTCCGGGTAGAGAGATTGGGCACCGTCTGACAGGGCGTGGTCGGGATCGGGGTGAACCTCTACCATGACGCCGTCGGCGCCCGCGGCCACAGCGGCGCGGGCCATGGGGATCACCTTGGCCCGGATGCCGGTGCCGTGGCTCGGGTCGGCTATGATGGGAAGGTGCGAGAGGGCGTGGACCACCGGGATCGCCGTCAAGTCCAGAAGGTTGCGGGTATGGCTGTCAAAGCCGCGCACTCCGCGCTCGCACAGGATCACCTGTCCGTTCCCCTCGGCGAGCAGGTACTCGGCCGACAGGAGCAGCTCCTTGACCGTAGCCGCCATGCCCCGCTTGAGCAGAACCGGCTTGCCGGTACGGCCCGCGCGCCTGAGCAGGGAGTAGTTCTGCATGTTGCGGGCGCCGATCTGGACTAGATCGGCCACCTCGGCCACGGCGTCGACCCCCTCCGGGTCGATGGCCTCGGTTACGATGGCCAGCCCGGTCTCTTCCCTGGCTTTGGCTAGCAGCCCGAGCCCCTCCGCGCCCAACCCCTGGAAGGAGTAGGGCGAGGTGCGCGGCTTGAACGCGCCGCCGCGCAGCACGGTGGCGCCCGCGTGCCTGAGCTTCCGGGCGATATCCGTGATCTGGGCCTCCGACTCCACCGCGCACGGCCCCGCCATGACCACCACCTCTTCGCCGCCGACGCGGGTACCGTTGGCGAGTTCCACCACGGTCGGCTCGGAGCGCCATTCGCGCGAGACCTGCTTGTACGGCTGGGAGACGTGGATTACCCGCAGCACCCCCGCTAGGGCCTCGAGCCGGCCAGAGTCCACCTTGCCGTCATTGCCAATGAGACCCACGGCGGTGCGCTGGTGGCCGGGGATCGGGAGGGCTTCATAGCCCATCGAGGTAATGGTGTCGACCACCGTCCCGATCTCCTCTTTCGAGGCGTGGTGGCTCATGACTACCAGCATGGGAAAGTCGCGCTGGGTGAGCGAAGGGTATCAGTGTTAAGGTATCATCCGGCCGCCGGAACGTCCACACGTTCCAGAAAGCCCGCCAGCCGGGCGGCGGGTACCGAAAAGCGGCCCAACTCCTGGCCCGGACGGCCGTGCCAGTCAGACCCGCCGGTAACGAAGAGTCGGTGGCGGCGAGCGGCGCTCTCGATCCGGCTCACACCGGCGCGGGGCATTTCGGGGCGGTACGCCTCCACCCCGTCTAGCCCCACCCCCGCGAGCAAGCTCAGCCGCGGCTCGAAGTCATCGGACAGGGGGTGCGCCCAGGCGGCCACGCCCCCGGCGGCGTGCGCGAGCTCGATCGCCCGCTCAGCGGAGGGAAGGGGGAGGGAGACAAAGCCGGGGCACCCCCGGCCGATGTGCCGCTCGAACGCCTGGCGGAAGCTACCAGCGTGCCCTTGTTCGTGGAGGACGCGGGCCAGGTGGGCCCGGCTGAGCACGCTGGCTCCCGCAGCCACCCCCTCAACCTCGTCCATCGAGACGGGCACTCCCGACTCCCGGAGCCGCCGCACCATCTCTTCCATGCGCGCCCGCCGCCTGGCCACCGCCCGCCGCTCGTGAGCTCGTAGAGCTTCGTCGTCCGGGTCGATCCCGTAAGCGAGCAGGTGGACCTCGGCGCCCCGCACCGAACAGCTAATCTCGGTACCTGGAATCACGCGCACGCCTTGCTCTCGCGCCGCGCCAAGGGCGTCGGCCACGCCGCTCACGCTGTCGTGGTCGGTGAGGGAGATGGTGTCCAGTCCGGCGCGGCGGGCGGCTCCGACCACCCTGGCAGGCGAGACCCACCCGTCCGAAACCGTGGAGTGGAGGTGCAGGTCGTACCGCCGGGGGGTCAACTCTCGGGAACGGCTAAGAGCGTGTCTGGTCAGTAATTCCAGGACACTCCCAAGCCCCAGTGAGCCACCGGCTCTCCCAAGCCGAACCCCAACCGGAACGCCACCCCCTGGCTGAAGAACACGTCCACGCCGAGGTCGGCCAAGACCTCGATGTCCAAGTCATCGCGCCCCGACCCCCCGATGAAGGCGACGCGCGGGTTCAGGTAAGGGGTAAAAGAGATGGTGCCGGGCACGAAGGTGTACCCCGCGGTGAGGCCCGCCGTGCTGCCGAGCTCGCTACCACCCTCGCCCAGGTTGGCTTGGATTCCGGAGGTGAAGGCAAATTCGACGGGCACCCCCTCGATGGTGAAGGGGCTGCGCAGGTCCGCGCCCAAGAGGGCGCGGGTTCCGGTGGTATCGGCGTCTGCCACGGCGGCCCGCAAGCCGACGTCGTATCCGCCCACGTCTTGGCGGAAGATACCTTCTACGGCGAAATCTCCGCCCAGGGGGCCGCCGGGTCCGTCGCTCAGGTAGAGCCCGAGATCACCTACGCTCCTGGGCGAGGCGTAGCCCGGGGTAAAGATCTGGGCCTCGGCCGCGGGAGCAGCGACGGCCGCCAGGGCGAGGGCGGCTACGGCCAGAGTGCTGGGTCGGTACGTCATAAGCGCTCGGGAAACGGGTTCACGCCTTGTACGCGGCGGTGGCAGTAGGGTTCCCGAAAGCCCAAGCGACGGCCTGCTACGCGCCTTCGACCCGTTCGGAGAGCACGGTCACTACGTCGTCGGCTACCTGGAGGAACCCCCCGCCGACCCGAAACCGCTGGCTGGAATTGCCCTGGCGCACCCTCAGAACCCCTTCTCCCAAAAGCGCCATCAGTGGAGCGTGACCACGCAGTACGCCCAACTCTCCGTCCCACACCGGGGCCACCACGGAGTCGGCCCCGCCCTCGTACACGATCTTACCGGGCGAGATGACCGATACCTTCAACTCCCCGGCCATCAGCCGCCGCCTTTCTCCAGCCGCTTGGCCTTCTCGACCGCTTCGTCAATGCCGCCCACCATGTAAAAGGCCTGCTCGGGCAGGTGATCGAAGTCACCCCCGACTACCTTTTCAAACGAGTCGATAGACTCTTCCAGCTTTACGTACTTGCCGGAGAAGCCGGTAAACTGCTCGGCCACGTGGAAGGGCTGCGACAAGAACCTCTGCAGGCGGCGCGCGCGGCCCACGATCACCTTGTCCTCCTCGCTCAACTCGTCCATGCCCAAGATGGCGATAATATCTTGCAAGTCGCGGTACCTCTGGAGGATCTCCTGCACCCGGGTGGCCACCCGGTAGTGCCTCTCGCCCACGAACTGCACGTCCATGATGCGGCTGCTGGAGTCGAGCGGGTCCACCGCCGGGTAGATGCCCAGCTCGGCGATGGAGCGCGACAGCACGGTGGTGGCGTCCAGGTGAGCAAAGGCGGCGGCCGGAGCCGGGTCGGTGAGGTCGTCGGCCGGTACGTAGATGGCCTGCACCGAGGTGATGGAGCCCTCCTTGGTGGAAGTGATGCGCTCCTGCAACTCACCCATCTCGCTGGCCAGCGTGGGTTGGTAACCCACCGCCGACGGCATGCGGCCCAGTAGCGCCGACACCTCGGAGCCCGCCTGGGTAAAGCGGAAGATATTGTCGATAAAGAGGAGCACGTCCTGCTTCTCCACGTCGCGGAAGTACTCGGCGATGGTCAGTCCGGAGAGCCCCACCCGCAAGCGGGCTCCGGGCGGTTCGTTCATTTGGCCGTACACCAGCGCCACCGAAGACTCCTCCAGCTTTTCCTCGTTGATGACGCCCCCCTCCTTCATCTCGATCCAGAGATCGTTTCCTTCACGGGTGCGCTCGCCCACGCCCGAGAAGACCGACCGCCCGCCGTGACCCATGGCGATGTTGTGAATCATCTCCATGATGATGACCGTTTTGCCCACCCCCGCGCCGCCGAAGAGCCCGATCTTGCCACCCTTCACGTAGGGAGTGAGCAGGTCGAGTACCTTGACCCCGGTTTCCAGGATCTCGGTCTTCGGCTCCAAATCCACGAAGTCGGGAGCCGGGCGGTGGATCGGCCACCTCTCGGTGTCTTCGGGGATGGGGTCTCCCTGGTCTTGCGGCTCTCCGGTCACACCCAGGATGCGGCCCAGGATCGGCTTGCCCACGGGCACGGTGATGGGCTGGCCGGTGTCGGTCACTTCCATCCCCCTGACTACTCCGTCGGTAGAGCTCATGGCCACCGCCCGGACCTGGTGGCGGCCCACGTGCTGCTGGACTTCCAGCGTCACGTCAAGGGCGGGACGTCCGTCCTCCTCCTCTTGCCGGATCTTTAGCGCGCTGTAAACATCGGGCATGCGGTCTAGCGGAAACTCGGCGTCGATCACCGGGCCGATCACCTGCACCACGGTGCCGGTGGCGGGCTCGGGCTTCTGGGGCGCCACGGTGGCGCGCTCGGGGGCTACGGTTGCCATGGCTCTAACAGTTCGGATTCAGGCGGCGGTTCACGATAACGCTTCGGCCCCGCCCACGATCTCCGCGATCTCCTGCGTGATCTGTGACTGGCGGGCCCGGTTGTATCTGCGGGTAAGACTCTCCAGCATCTCGCCCGCGTTGTCGGTGGCGCTCTTCATGGCGGTGCGGCGGGCTCCCTGCTCCGAGGCGGCGGTCTCGACCAGGGCCCGGTACACGCTGTTGCGGGCGTAGAGCGGGAGCACCAGATTCAGGATCTCGGCGGCCGACGGCTCGAGCAGGTAGTTCCGGCTCCACCCCTTTTCTTCCCCTTCGGAGCCGTCTTCCGCGGGTGGCTCCACCGGCAGTACGCGCTGCACGGTGGGCGGGGTAGAGAGGGCCGAGTTGAATTTGGCGAAGACCACGTACACCGCGTCCAGGCGGCCGTCGGCGAACGCCTCCAGGAGTGGGTTGGCGATCTGCTCCGCGTCTTCGGGCGAGGGGCGGTCTGGCACGTCGACGCGGGAGCTCGCCAGCTCCCGGCCCTGGAAGCGGAAGAAGCTGACCCCCTTCTTGCCCACCGCGTGGAACTCGGTCTCGGCCCCCTCGCTTTGCAGCCGCTCCAAGAGTCCGCGCGCCTCGCGGATCAGGTTGGCGTTGAAGGCGCCGGCCAGTCCCCGATTGGAGGTGAGCAGGATTACCCCGGCTCGCCGCGTCTCTTCCGGTTGGCGCAGGAGCGGATGCCCGGCCGCCAGCTCGGGGGTTGTCAGCCGCCCGATCACCTCTTGCAAGCGCTCGGCGTACGGCCTGGCCGCGTTTACCCGCTCCCGGGCCCGCTTGAGCTTGGAGGTGGCCACCATCTCCATGGTCCGGGTAATCTTGCGGGTGTTCTGGACCGAGCGGATGCGGTTCTTGATCTCGCGCGCTTTAGCCATCGATCAGCTGCTCTGGCGTGCGCTGGCGGCCCCCGCCTCCGGGCGCCGGGCCAGGCGGGCCTGCTCCTCGGACATGCGCCGGTCCTCCTCGCGCTCGTGCAGGATGGGAGATTCGGCGTAGCCCGGCGTACCCACCGGGGATTCGGGGTCGGCGAACAGCTCCTTGTAGGTCTCGAGCGCCTTGGCCAGCTCCTTTTCCGTCTCTTCGGAGAGCTCGCCGGAGGCGCGGATACCCTTCAGGATTTCGGGGCACTGGGTTTTCAGGTAGACGTGAAAATCTCGCTCCCACGCCTTGATCCGTTCGACCTCCACGTCGTCCAGATGGCCGTTGGTCAGGGCGTAGATGATGACCACCTGGTTCTCGACTGGGACCGGGGAGTACTGGGGCTGCTTGAGGACTTCCACCGAGCGGGCCCCGCGCGCCAGCTGCCGTTGGGTGGCCGCGTCGAGTTCGGAGCCAAACTGCGCAAACGCCTCCAGCTCACGGTACTGGGCCAGCTCCAGCTTGAGCCGCCCGGCCACCTTTTTCATCGCCTTGATTTGGGCCGCGCCCCCCACCCGCGACACCGAGATACCCACGTTCACGGCGGGCCGCACCCCCGAGTAGAAGAGGTCAGACTCCAGGAAGATCTGGCCGTCGGTGATCGAGATCACGTTGGTGGGGATGTAAGCCGACACGTCTCCCGCCTGGGTCTCGATGATGGGCAGCGCGGTCAGCGAACCGCCCCCCATCTCGTCCGACAGCTTGGCCGCCCGTTCCAGCAGCCGGGAGTGCAGGTAAAAGACGTCTCCCGGGTACGCCTCCCGGCCCGGTGGCCGGCGCAGCACCAGCGACACCTGCCGGTAGGCGGCCGCCTGCTTGGAAAGGTCGTCGTAGACGCAGAGCGTGTCCTTACCGCGGCCGTCCTCACCCTTGGTGTACATGAAGTACTCGGCCAGGGTGGTGCCCGCGTAAGGGGCTAGGTACTGGAGGGGGGCCGGGTCCGAGGCGTTGGCCGCGACCACCACGGTGTACTCCATCGCCCCGGCTTCTTCTAGCCGTTGCACCACGCTGGCCACCGTGGACGCCTTTTGGCCGATGGCGATGTAAACGCACACGACACCCTTCTCGCCCTGGTTGAGAATGGTATCGACGGCGATGGCGGTCTTACCGGTGCCCCGGTCGCCGATAATCAGCTCGCGCTGGCCGCGGCCGATGGGGATAAGGGCGTCGATCGCCTTGACGCCGGTCTGGAGCGGCTCCTTGACCGGCTGGCGGAGCACGATGCCGGGGGCCACGATGTCGATCTGGCGGCGCTCGTCGCTCTTGATCTCCCCCTTGCCGTCGAGCGGCTGGCCCAGCGGGTTGACCACCCGGCCCAGAAAGCCGGGCCCCACCGGCAGGTCTAGCACCCGGCCGGTGCGGCGGACCTGGTCGCCTTCGTGGAGCTCTGCCCACTCCCCCAGGATGACCACGCCGATGTTGTCCTCCTCCAGGTTCAGGGCCAGGGCGGTTACCGGCTCTTCGCCCTCCTCGGAGGCGATCTCCAGCATCTCGTTGGCCATGGTTCCGGCGAGCCCGTGGACGCGAGCGATGCCGTCCTTGACCTCGAGCAACTCGCCCACCTCGTCGGCCTGCAGCTCCTCCTGGTAGCGCTCGATCTCGCGCAACAGAACACTTTTGATCTCGCCCGCCCGGAGCGGGGTTTCAACCGATGCCATGGCAGAGTTGGGGAGTTAGGATTCAGCTTTCAGGGTCAGCCATCAGCTACGCCGTCTTCTCATCCAGCCGGGCGCCCAGCAGTCGGGCGCGCATGCCCGCCAAGCGGCGGCGGAGAGAGCCGTCCAGAACCCGGTCGCCCAGACGCACCCGGATACCTCCCAAGATCGACGGGTCGGTACGGAACTCGGGTATTACGGTGCGCCCGGTCCTCGTCTCCAGGTATTCGGTGATCTCGCCCTGGAGAGCATCACCCGCTTCCACGGCCAAGGTCACCACGGCGCGGATGCGGCCCTGCTCCCGGTCGAGCAACTCCCGGTACGCGACGGCGATCTGGGGGATGAGTCGTTCCCGCCGCTTCTCGGTCACCACCAGCAGAAAGCGGAGCAGCAGTTCCGGCACCTCTCCCGCCAGGGCGTCCCGCAAGACACGCTTCTTCTCGCCGGCCCCGATCCGCGGAGACTCCATGAAGCGGCGCACGCCGGCGTCGGCCCTCACCAGTTGGGCCAAGCCGTCGAGCTCTAGGGCGAACTCCTCCGGCTCGCCGTTCTGGCCGGCCAGCTCCAGCAGGGTCTCGGCGTAGCTCTGGGCGACTAGCGAATTTGCCACGCGGCTAACCCCCCTTGCCCGCCGGTTGCTCCGCGCGCAGGTAGTCGCGCACCAACTCGCGGTGCCCATCGGCGTCGAGCCGGTCTCCAACCAGCTTGCCCGCGGCGGCCAGGGCCAGCTCGACAGTCTCGCGCCGCAGCTGTTCGACCGCCTGCTCGCGCTCCCGCCCGATCTCGCGCCGGGCCCGCTCCAGCAGCGTCTCCTGCTCGCGGCGGGTCTCGGCCAACATCTCTTCCCGGGCCTTCTCGCTGGAGGCCTTGCTCTGGGCCAGAATCTCGTGGGCGCGGGCACGGTTCTCCTCCAGCTGTTGCTGCTGTTTTTCCAGCAGGGCGGCGGCCTCGGCCCGGTCGCGCTCGGCTTCTTCCAGCAGGGCGCGCAGCGCCTTCTCCCGGGCCTCGACGGCGCCCAGGATGTGCGGGTAGGCAAACTTCCAGAGCAGCCCCAGGACCACCAGGAAGGTCACCACGGTCCAGAACATCAGCCCCGCGCTGGGGCTGAGCAGCCCGCCTTCCTGCACGGCGAAGGCGGGCGCGGGCGCGGCTACCGCGGGAGCCAAAAGGAGAGCGCCCCTTTTCATCAACCCACCTGGCCCAACACACCCCCCTGAATCAGGAAGGTTACCACCAGCGCGAAGAGAGCCACGCCCTCGACGAGCGCGGCCAGGATGATCGACGCGGTCTGGATGGTTCCCGCCGCCTCGGGCTGGCGTGCGATGCCCTCGGCCATGCGGCCGCCGATGAGCCCGATGCCGATACCGGCACCGATCACGGCGAGTCCGGCCCCGATCCCGGCGCCGTGCAGACCCCAATTCAAGAACTCCATGTTTCCTCCGTTCCGGCTAAGGTTTGTATCTCGGGCACGGCTCCACGCGGCTCGCGCCGCCCGCGCTAACTGATCGCGGCCGCGGACTGCTTTCGGCCCGGACGGCGATCACGCGCTCTCCCCGGGTGCCCATCCCCGGGTACTGTACGACGGAGCGGGAGCACGGCTCCGCCGGCGCTGTTCTTCAACAGCCCTCCTAGTGGTGCGACCTGATCAGGCCGATAAACACCGCGGTCAGCAAGGCGAACACAAAAGCCTGCAAGAAGGCCACGAAGATCTCCAAAAAGGTTATCGCCACCGCCATCACGATGGGGCCGGGAACGATCCAGTACGACCCGAACACGAAGATCAAACTGATCAGGGCGAGCAGGACCACGTGCCCCGCGGTCATGTTGGCCATCAGACGGATGGCGAGCGCGAACGGCTTGGCGAACTTCCCCATGAGCTCGATCGGTGCCATGAAAATGGCCATCGCCACCCCCCCCACCTTGTTCATGCCCGCGGGCACGAAGAAGATGGTACCCAAGTACCCCTTGGGCCCCAGTTCCCTCATCCCCGCCCCCTCGATCACGATCATCGAGATCACCGCCAGCGCCCCGGTCACCGAGATGTTGGCGGTGGCGGTCGAGCCCCACGGCACCAGCCCCATCAGGTTGGCGAAGAGGATAAAAAAGAAGAGGGTGGTAACAAAGGGAACGAACTTCTCCCCGCGGGCTCCAACGTTGGGGAGCACCACCTGGTCGCGGAAGAAGAGGACCAGCGCCTCGATGGCGTTGTGCCGCCTTTTGGGCAGGTCGTTGCCTTGGCGCCGCTTGGCGGCCTGCCCCGCCCCCAGAAAGACCAGCAGCACCAGCGCGGCCGCGAGCCAGATAAAGAGGACGTGCTTGGTGGGGGTCAGGTCGAGAGCCCCGAGCGTCCACGACCCCGGCTCGGGAAAGTGGACCGTGCCCAAGGGAGTCTCCCATTCGCGGGAGTCCATTATGTGGTGCATCATATCGACCCCGTCGCCGTGGTCGCCGGCGTGCTGGTCTGGGAGCTGGACTCCCTCACCTTGGCGCGCACCGCTCACGGCGCCGGCTCCGCTACCACGCCGCGCGCCGAGAACGGCTCGATCAAGGTGGTGAGCCAGAGCACGGCCGCCAGCGTAAAGAGGGTGGGCGCGGGTGCTAGCCCCGCGGCGGGTACCGCCACCAGGGCGACAGCCGCGAAGCCGGCGAAGCGGCAGAACACCCCTCCGGAGTAGGCGAGCCAGAGCTGGCCTTTGCGCGCACCGGCTAAAAACATCCAGAAGAGCGGGAGCTGCAAGAGCAAGCCGAAGCCGGCGCCGAAAAGTATACCCGCGCCTGGCTCGCCGCCCGTAATGGCGGCTCCGGCGGCGGCTACCAGCGCGGCCACGAGAGCCGCGGCGAGGGCGTAGTTGAGCATCTTTGCGGTCACGATCCTCGGCTGGAGGTGGCGTCGCGCTTGCCAGGCTGGATCACCAGCTGGCGGTAGAGCGCGTAAAAGCCCGCCACCGCCCCCACGAACACCCCGCCGATCAGGAGCCACGGTTCGGTACCGAGCCGGCTGTCGAGCCAGCGGCCCGCGAACAGGAAGAGGAGGATGGCGGCGGCGAACTGAAAGCCCGCGCCCGCGTAACCCTGCGCCAACATCTAGGTCGTGTTTACTTTGGCCAGCAAGCGGACGACTGGTCCGCGACAGAGTGGCAAGATATCCGCTTGTGAAATTTTTCGCAAGCTCCCCGCGCCCGCTCCTTGACCTCGCTCGCCCTCTGCTTCTATCTTACGGTCAACTCGTGAACCATCTTCGGCTATCCCCGTGCCCTTCAAACTCGTCCTGGCGGCGGCCCTGGCATTCGCCGGCTGCGGCCCCGTGAACCACACCCCGGCGCCGGCGGGCGGTCCCTTGGTTGGCTCCCTGCAGGTGACCCCGCTCGAGAACCGGGTCGACCTCACGCTCCTGATCACCAACGTATCGGAGCAACCGGTGGAGCTCACCTTCCGCTCCGGCCAATCGTTCGACTTCGAGGTGTCGCGCGGCGGCCGCGAGGTGTGGCGCTGGTCTGCGGAGCGGGTGTTTACCCAGGCGATCCGTCAGGAGACCGTGGCAGCGGGAGAGACGCTCCGTTACCGAGCAAGCTGGCGGCCGCCGGCGGGAGCGGCCGGCGAGTACCGGGTCACGGGGCGGCTGAGCGCGGATTACCCGCTGGAGCAGAGCTCAACTTTCCGTTTGCCCTGAACGCCGACCCCGGCTCCGGCCCACCCCTCCCCTCTCCCTCCACCGGTAAAGCAGGGGGAGAGGGGTGATCGAGATCGGACTCATTATCCTTTTACTGGCACTCTCGGCCTTCTTCTCGGGCTCGGAGATCGCTCTCTTTTCCCTGCCCGACTCCCGCGCTCGCGCCCTGCAGAGCGAGGGGCGCGGCGGGGCGCGCTTCCTGGTGGCGCTCAAAGCCAACCCGGAGAAGCTGCTGACCACCATCCTGGTGGGAAACAACGTGGCTAACATCGCGGCCGCCTCCCTGGCCACGGCCCTCGCCATCGACCTGTGGGAAAACCGAGGGGTGGGCTACGCCACCGGCGTGATGACCCTGCTGGTGCTCATGTTCGGAGAAATTACCCCCAAGGCGTTCGCCGCCGCCCACGCCCAGGGCGTCGGCTTGCGGGTGGCACCGATCCTGTACGCCCTCTCGCGCGTCCTTTTCTTCGTCGTGGTTCCCTTTGAGGTGATCACCCGCCGGCTGGTAAAACGGAGCGAGAAGCGCGGCGCCCCCACCGTGACCGAGGGGGAGATCCGCGAGATGACCGCCATCGGATACTCCGAGGGCGAGATCGACGAACACGAGCGCCGCATCATCGAACGGGCCTTTCACCTAGACACCACCCGCGCTTGGGAGATCATGACCCCGCGGGTCGAGCTCTTGGGCTGGCCCGCCACCGCCACCCTCAGTCAGATAGCCCCCGAGCTGACTTCCGTGCGCTACTCCCGGGTGCCCGTGTACGGAGAGTCGATAGACGACATCCGCGGCATACTTTATACCCGCGACGCCTACCACGCCCTGATCGCCGGCCAGCGCGACGTGGAGTTGGCAGAGCTGGCCCGCGAGCCGTTCTTCGTGCCGGGCAGCGTCGTGCTCACCAAGCTCCTGGCCGACTTTCAGAGCCGCCGTATCCACCTCGGCATCGTCATAGACGAGTACGGCGGCACCGACGGGCTGGTCACCCTCGAAGACATCGTGGAGGAGCTGGTGGGCGAAATCGTGGACGAGACCGACCTGGAGCACCAGCCCATCGTGCGCGTGTCGCGCAACGAGATCCTGGTGGAAGGCGGCGCCGAGCTGCGCGAGATCAACCACTTTTTCAACACCTCCTTCCCCCAACTCGAGCACCGCTCCCTCAACGGTTACCTGCTCGACGAGTTGGGGCAGGTGCCCGAAAAGGGGAGGGAGATCGAGCGCGAAGGGGTCCGCATCCGCATAGTGGAGGCGTCTGACGCCCAGGTTTTGCGGGCCCGCCTGGTGCGCCCGCCCCCGGAAGAAAGGATCGAGAGTTGAGGTGAGCGCCCACCCCTCCAGCTTGATCCCCTTCGGGGGTGCGCTGCCCCAGGTTCACCGTACCGCCTTCGTGGCGCCCACCGCCACGCTGATCGGCAAGGTGGTGGTCGAGGAGGAGGCTAGCGTCTGGTTCGGGGCGGTGCTGCGCGGCGACCACCCCGACCACGAGATCCGGGTCGGCGCCCGCTCCAGCGTGCAAGACAACTGCGTGCTACACGTGAGCGAGCGGGGCCCCACCGTGGTGGGTCCAGAGGTCACCGTGGGCCACGGCGCCGTGCTCGAGAGCTGCCGTATCGGGCGGGGCGCCCTGATTGGCATGAACGCCGTGATCCTCCAGGGGGCGCAAGTCGGAGAGGAGGCACTGGTCGCCGCGGGCGCGGTGGTCACCGACAATACCCAGGTCCCCCCCCGCACCCTGGCCGCGGGAGCCCCCGCGCGCGCGAAAAAGGAGCTAGACGGCGAGTCGGCCCGCTGGATCCGCGAGAGCGCCCCCCACTACGTGGAGTTGGCGAGGCGCTACCGGGAGGAGGGCGTGGGGGAGGAGGTTGCGTGACGCGCCACCACGCACCGCCAGACATCTACCTTGCCCTCTCCTGACGTCCTGGTAGTAGGCGGCGGGATGGTGGGGTGCGCGGTGGCGCGCGAGCTCGCGGCGGCGGGGCTCTCGGTCACCGTCCTGGAGCGGGGCGAGCCGGGCGCGGGTGCCTCGCGCGCCGCCGCTGGCATGCTCTCGCCCCTGGCCGAGTCGCACGGAACCGGCCCGTTCCTGGACCTCTTGCGCGCGGCGAGCGCCCGCTTTCCCGCCCTGGTGGCCGGTCTCGCCGCCGAGACCGGCGTCGACCCCGGCTACCGCGCGGAGGGCACCCTCTTCGCAGCCCTCAGCGACGGCGACGAGCGCGAGCTGGAGCTTCGGCTCGGCTGGCAGGGGCCGGCGGGGCTGCCGGTGGAACGGCTCGGGCGGGACGAGCTGCTGCGGCTGGAGCCCGCCCTCTCGCCGGAGGTCCGCTGGGGGCTCTCTTACCCCGAAGACCACCAGGTAGACAGCGTGCGGCTTTTCCGCGCGCTGCTGGTGTCGGCCCAGGGCCGCGGCGCGCGGCTGGAGCCGGGTACGGAGGTGGCGGGGGTTGTGGTAGAGAATGGTTCAGCGCGGGGCGTCCGTTTGGCCACCGGTGAGGTACGGGCCGCCGGGGTGGTGGTGGTGGCGGCTGGCTGCTGGAGTGGGCGGCTCGTGGGGCTGCCGAGGCCCCTGCCGGTGCGCCCGGTGCACGGCCAGCTCCTTTCTCTGCAGGCCAGCCCATCCCTGCTCACCAGAGTGGTGGATTCGCCCCGCTGCTACCTAGTCCCGCGTCGGGACCGGGTCATAGCCGGCACCACGGTGGAGGAGACCGGCTTCCGCGCCGCCGTCACCCCAGCCGGAATCTCGGCGATCCTGGCCGGGGCCGTGGAGCTGTTACCGGCCGCGGCCGGGCTCCCCATCCAGCGACTCTGGTCCGGGCTGCGCCCCGGCACGCCGGACAAGCTACCCGTACTGGGGCCAGACCCAGAGGTAAAAGGGCTCCTCTACGCCACTGGACACTTCCGCAACGGCGTCCTCCTGGCCCCTATCACGGGCGAGGTGGTGCGGGATTTGCTCTTGGAGGGGGTTTGGCCCGATTGTGACCTGGCACCGTTTAGGGCGGACAGGTTCGGCTAACGCGTTAGCGATCCGGCTCGCACGGATCATGCGTTTATGTATGTTACCTTGCACTACTGTGGTCTTTTCACACGGGAACGCCGTGAACCATCGTCGACGCTGCGCCCGGGCGGGCGCCTGACATGAGCCGGACCGACACGATCCCCAAGAGCGCTGGTGACGGCGGCGAAGCGGAGTCCGAGGGCACGCTCACGGTCGTGGGCCTCGGCGCGTCCGCGGGCGGGCTGAAGGCGCTGCAAAGCTTCTTCGGCGCGGTTCCCGCGGATAGCCAGACAGCCTACGTGGTCATCCTGCACCTGGACCCGGACCGCGAGAGCCAGATGTCTCACCTGCTCCAGAACCGGGCCTCGATTCCGGTCATGCAGGTGACCGAGACCGTGCGGGTCGAGCCGGGCCGGGCCTACATCATCCCGCCGGGCCACGACCTCGAGATGGTGGATGGGCACATCCGGCTCTCGGAGCGCGGCGAACGCGGGCACGCGCCCATCGACCTCTTCTTCCGCTCGCTGGCCGAGGCGTACGGCTCAGACGCCGTCGGCATCGTCCTCTCCGGCACCGGCTCCGACGGTACCTCGGGACTGCGGCAGATCAAGGAGGCCGGCGGGATCACCATCGCGCAGCAGCCCGAGGAGGCCGAGCACGACAGCATGCCGCGGAGCGCGATCGCGACGGGCCAGGTGGACCTGGTGCTGCCTGCGGCCGAGATCCCCGCCGAGCTCCTGCGCGTCAAGCGAAGCGCGCCGCGCCTCCCGCCCGCCGAGCCAACCGGGGAGGAAGCGTCACCGGCGGCGGGCGATGACGAGGCGCTGCTGCGGCAGATCTTCGGTCGGCTGCGCGGCAAGACCGGGCACGACTTCAGCGGCTACAAGCGCTCGACCGTTCTGCGCCGTCTGGACCGCCGCCTGCGCTTCAACCACCTCGATACGCTCGAGGAGTACGTCCATCTGCTGCGCGAGGAGCCGGACGAGGTCCAGGCGCTCTTCCACGACCTGCTGATCTCGGTCAGCAACTTCTTCCGCGACCCGGAGGCGTTCGGGACGCTCGAGCGCGATGTGGTCCCGGCTCTCTTCGAAGGGAAGGGGCCGGATGACGCGGTGCGGGGGTGGGTGGCGGGGTGCGCGACGGGCGAGGAGGTCTACTCGCTCGCCATCCTGCTCTCGGAGCACGCGGCGACGCTCGCCAGCCCGCCGCGGATCCAGCTCTTCGCCACCGACATCGACGAGAACGCGTGCAACCTGGCGCGCGAGGCGCTCTACGCCGAAACCATCGCCGAGGACGTATCGGCCCAGCGGCTCGAGCGCTTCTTCGACCGCGAGAACGGCGGCTACCGGGTGAAGAAGACGGTGCGCGAGAACGTGCTCTTCACCGGGCACGACCTGCTCAAGGACCCGCCCTTCTCGAAGCTCGATCTGGTCAGTTGCCGCAACCTCCTGATCTACCTCGAACCCGAGGCGCAGGAGCGCGTGCTCGAGAGCTTCTACTACGGGTTGAGTCCGGACGGATTCCTCTTCCTCGGCACCTCGGAGGCCGCGGGCGAAAGCGAACTCTTCCGCCCCCTCGATGCGAAGCAGCGGATCTACCGCCGCGCCGCCACCGCGCACCCGGTCGTCCCCCGGCTCTCCACCCCCGACCCCCGCCGCCAGACCGGCGCCACCCCGCACGAAGCCCCGGAGAAGCACCGGCCCCGCGACTTCTCCTACGGCGCGCTGCACTTGCGCATGCTCGAGGCGTACGCCCCGCCCAGCCTGATCGTCGATGAGGAGGGCACCATCGCCCACCTCTCGGCGGCGGCCGGCCGCTTCCTCCGGCTGGCGGGCGGCGAGCCGAGCCGGAAGCTGACGGACCTGGCGCCGGGGGATCTCGGCATGGAGCTGCGCACCGCCCTCTACCAGGCGTTGCAGAAGGGGCAGCCGACGACGCGGCAGGTGCGGACCGAGGTCGGCGAGCGCGTCCGGCTGGTGGATCTGCACGTGCGCCCGCTCGAGGAGGACGAGGGGCGGGGAAGGTTCGCGCTAGTAGTCTTCGACGAACAGGGCGAGCCGGAGGAACACGGCGCCGAAACGCCAGCGGAGCCGGCCGAACCGGCGGCCACCGCCCTGCTCGAGGAGGAGCTGGGCCGCCTCCGCGAGCAGCTCGAGTCGAGCGTCCAGGCGCGGGACGTCACCATCGAAGAGCTGCAGTCCGCCAACGAGGAGCTGCAGTCCATCAACGAGGAGCAGAAGGCGACCGCCGAGGAGCTAGAGACCAGCGGGGAGGAGCTGCAGTCGATCAACGAGGAGCTGACCACCGTCAACCAGGAGCACCGCGGCACCATCGAGGAGCTGAAGCAGACCAACGCCGACCTGCGCAACTTGATGGACGTGACCCAGATCGCCATCCTCTTCCTCGACCGCCAACTGCGGGTCCGCCGCTTCACACCGTCACTCACGAAGCTCTTCAACCTGGTCGGCGCCGACCAGGGCCGCCCGCTCTCGCACCTCACCCACCGGCTGCGCTACGCCGAGCTAGTGAATGACGCCGAGAGCGTGCTCGCCTCGCTCGAGACGGTCGAGCGCGAGGTGACCAGCGAGGACGGCGACTGGTACAGCGTCCGTATCCACCCGTACCGCTCCCTCGATGACCGCATCGACGGAGTGGCCATCACCTTTTACGACGTCAGCGAAGAGAAGGGGCTGAAGGAGGCGCTGCGCACGGCGACGGAACGGTTGCAACTGGCGCTCGAGTCCGCGCAACTGGGCGACTGGGAGTTGGACCTCCGCAGCCACGAAGCGCCCCGCCGCTCGCCCCGGCATGACGAGATCTTCGGCTACGATGAGCCCGTGGCAGACTGGAGCTACGAAATCTTCCTGGAGCACGTGCACCCGGACGACCGGGCGGAGGTGGACCGGACGTTCGAGCGAGCGCTCTCCACCGGCGAAGCCTGGGACTTCGAGTGCAGGATCATCCGGAGCGACGGAGAGATGCGCTGGATCTGGGCCAGGGGAGGGATCTACTACGACAGCGATCGCAACCCGCTTCGCTCTCTGGGAGTCGTCGGGGACATCACGGGGCGCAAGGAGATGGAAGACGAGATGCGCGCGGCGAAGGCGGCGGCCGAGGAGGCCAACCAGGTCAAAAGCGTCTTCCTGGCGACTCTATCGCACGAGTTCCGCACCCCGCTGAACGGGATGCTGGGTTACGCCGACCTACTGCTGGTCGAGCACGACCTCGGCGAACAGGCCACGCGCAAAGTCGAACGCATCAAGGACAGTGTCTGGCACCTCTCTACCATGATCGACGATATCCTGAGCTTCGCCAAGCTCGACGCGGGGCGGGAGCAAGTCCGCTTCGACGGCGGCGACGCGAGAGAGATCGCGAACGCCGCCGCCCAGACGTGCCGGCCGGGGGCGGCGGCTAAACGGCTCGGCTTCGCGCTGCACCTTCCCGACAAGCCAGTCGAGCTCGAGACCGACCGCGGCAAGGCCCGCCAGATCTTGGTCAACCTGCTGGGCAACGCCGTCAAGTACACCGACCAGGGAGAGGTTCGCCTCGAGCTCCGGGCGGAGGCGGACCGCGTCGTCTTTGAGGTGAGCGACACCGGAGTTGGCATCGCGCCCGAGCACCAGCAGCGCGTCTTCGAGCGCTTCTGGCAGGTGAGCGACGGCCTTACCCGCACTAGCGGCGGCACCGGGCTGGGGCTCGCGGCGGCGCGGGAGTACAGCCGCCTGCTCGGGGGCGAGGTAGAGCTCGAGAGCGAGCCCGGCCGGGGGAGCACTTTTACCCTCTGGCTGCCGCGGAAGGGCGGCGACGGATCAGCCCAGCCACAGAGTGCGCAGGTACCAGCCGATCAGGGCGTCGCCCCACACCGCGGTGCCCAACCCGCCGAGGGCCAAAAAGATTCCGAAGGGGACTAACTTCTTAGTCACCAGCGTAATCGGCGTGAAGATGAGAGTCCCGAGGAGCGCGCCTAGAAAGATAGTCAGCACCACCCCGACGGGGCCCAGAAAGCTCCCCACCATGGCCATCATCTTGATGTCGCCACCCCCCATGGCGGGTTTACGGAAGAGCCACTCGCCCACCACCCCCACCATGAAGAGGAGTCCGAAGCCGAGGGCCGCGCCCCCCAACGACTGCCAGAAGGTGATCTCGGGCCGCACCCAGGCGAGGGCGAGCCCCAGGGCGAGCCCCCCCCAGGTGAAGAGGTCGGGGATGGTGTAGCTGGCCGCGTCGGTTAGGGCAATTCCCAGCAGTAGGGTGAATAAAACGGCGCTGGCCAGCCCCTCCCAACCGACCCCGTGGAGAGCCACCGCGGCCACCCACAGCGCGGCCGTGGCGATCTCGACCAAGGGGTAGCGGGGCGAGATGCGCCCGCCGCAGTCTCTGCACCGGCCCCGGAGAGCAAGGTAACCGAAAACAGGCAGGTTATCGTGCCAGCGTACCGGGTAGCCGCAGCCGGGGCAGCGAGAGCCGGGGTTGACAACGGACTCCCCGCGCGGCAGCCGGTAGACGCAAACGTTCAGGAAGGAGCCGACAGAGGCCCCGACCAGGGCGGCGAGCAGGTAGGCGAACGGATTCAGGAACGGCATAGGATATGGTGCAAGAGGATGGCGGCCGCCGCGGCCACGTTGAGAGATTCGGCCCGCCCCCGAAGCCGGACGCCCACCACGGCGTCGGCGTCCCGGAGCACGCCCGCAGACAAGCCGGCCCCCTCGCTGCCCACGGCTAGCGCTGTCTTCGGAGCGAGTTCAGGCCCGGCGGGCTCTCCCCCGGCGTCGGCGGCCAGTATACGGAAACCGCGGGCGCGCAGCCAACCGGCGGCCTCTGGCCAGCCGGCCTCGACCACCGGTAGACGGAAAGTAGAGCCGGCCGACGCCCGCACCGCCTTCGGGCCCCAGGCATCGGCGCTGCCCGGAAGTGTGATCACGCCCGTGGCTCCCAACGCCTCGGCGGTGCGTACCAGAGTACCCAGGTTGCCGGGGTCGCTCACGGCGTCCAGCAGGAGTACCGCTGCCGGCTCTGGCTCCGTGGTAATCTTGTCCAAGCTGAGTTCGGGTACCCGGGCTACGGCGATAACCCCCTGCGGATGGCGGGTGGCGGCGTAGCTCGACAGCTCCCGGTCGTCGACCCTCTCGCACCTTACTCCCAGCTGGCCAGCCGCCCCGACGACCTCTTGCCCGCCTTCGCTGTCCTCGAAAGAGGACGTATATACGAGCGCCTCTAACCGTAACGGAGACGCCAATAGCTCTTCGATCACCCGCCGGCCCTCGGCCAAAAAGCGGCCGCTCTGCGCGCGGGGAGCGCGCTTGTGGAGCTCCCGCAGGAGCTTCCGTTCACGCCGCGAGAGCACGGCTCCCACTGGCCTGGCTCTTGCGCGCTAGCACTTTCGCTAACCCAAACAAAAGATCATCAAAGATCATCGCAGCCATGAACGCTCAACGAAAGTTTCCGTACCTCCGGCGCCGCGCCCAAGCCACCGCCCTGGCCGCCCTGACGGCGGTGACCGCGGCGTGCGCCAGCACCATCTCCACCCAACAGGAGGTGGCGATGGGCGATGACTACGCCCGGCAGATCAACCAGCAGATCCCCCTGATCCGTGACGCCTCTCTGAACCAGTATCTAGACGGCCTCGGCTCGGCCATCGCCCGGGTAGCAGACCAGCGCGGTATCCGCTACCATTTTTATATCGTCAACTCGGACGGCGTCAACGCCATGGCCGTGCCGGGCGGCCACATCTACGTTACCCGCGGAGTCATCGAGCGGACCGACAACCTTACCGAGGCCGCTGGGGTGCTGGCTCACGAGATCGCTCACGTGACCGAGCGCCACTCCATCGAGCAGATGGGCCGCGCACAGCAGGCCAACCTGGGGCTGGCGGTACTCTACGGGGTGATCCTGGGCCGGCCGCCGAGCACGGTGGAGCGCGTCGGCGTGCAAGTAGGCGGAGCAGCCGTCTTCGCCAACTACTCGCGTGACGCCGAGCGGGAAGCCGACCAGCAAGCGGTCCCCTTTCTGATCCGGGCGGGCATCCACCCGGAGGGACTCATCACCATGTTCGAAAAGCTCCTGGAGGAGCGCCAGCGTAACCCGAGCGCGGTGGAGCAGTGGTTCGCCAGCCACCCCACCACTCGGGAACGCATCGACAACGTGCGCGCCCACATCGCCAGCATCCCGGCCAGCCAGCTCCAGGGACTGACCCGGAACACCACTAGCTACCGCGAGTTCCAGGCCCGGCTCCGGGGCCAGCCGGCTCCTCCGCGCTAGTAAGGTGTACCAACGCAGATAAGCCGCAGGGGGGAGGGAGGTCCCCTCACCCCCCGCGGCGGCAAGAGCGGATACAATCTTAGAGAGAAGTGTGGTCATATATTAGGCACGGTCGCTCCTTGATTCCGGTCGTGCTCGCGGTTCTAGCGGCGGGTTGCGTCAACGAAGACCGCGAGTTGGCCGTGGGCGACGTGCTAGCCGTCAGGATCAATAGCTACCTTCCCCTGGTGCGCGATACGGCCGCCACCGGCTACTTGCGGCGCTTGGGCGAGCGCCTCGCCGCCGAGAGCGAGCGGCCCCACCTGCCGTACCGCTTCTATCTGATCGACTCCGAGGGGGTCAACGCCTTCGCCCTGCCGGGGGGGCACGTCTACCTGACCCGCGGGCTGGCCGCCCGCACCTCGGGCCCGGCCGAGTTGGCCGGGGTGCTGGCCCACGAGATCGGCCACGTGGCCGCCCGGCACGGGGCCGAGCGGCTGGAGCGGGAGTTGAGGACTGGATCGGTGGTCTCGTCTCTCTACGGACTCTTGTTCGGGCGCGAACCGGAGCTCTTTGAGCAGCGGGCCCTCAAGCTGGGGAGCCGCGCCTGGTCGGCGAGCCACTCCCGCACCGACGAGCTCGAAGCCGACCGGAGCGCAGTCGGCTACCTGCTCGCGGCGGGGTTCCGACCCGAGGCCCTGGTAACCTTCCTGGACACTTTGATCCAAGAGGGGAGGGCCGCTCCCTCGACCCCGCTGGCCAGCTGGTTCTCCAGCCATCCGACCAGCGGCGAGCGGCTCCGGCGGCTGCGCCGGGCGCTCGACTCGGGGGAGCTGGCCGCGCCCCGCCTCCGACCGGGCGACGAACTCGCTTACCGGCGCTTCGTGCTCCGGCTCCGCGCCCTGCCCCCGCCCCCGGACAGCGTGGCCCTGCCGCGCATATGAGCCGGCCACCGCCGGTCGCCCTGACCATCGCCGGCTCCGACTCCGGCGGCGGGGCGGGAATCCAGGCCGATCTCAAGACCTTCCACGCCTTCGGGGTCTTCGGAACCTCGGCGATCACCGCGATCACGGCGCAGAACACCCTCGGCGTCCACGGCATCCACGCCGTGCCGGTCGGCATGGTGCGGTCGCAGATCCGGGCTGTCGCGGAGGATCTCCACCCCGCCGCGTGCAAGACGGGGATGCTCGCGACCGCGGAGCTGGTGCGCGCGGTAGCCGACGCGGTCCGCGCTTTCGAGCTCTCCAACTTCGTGCTCGATCCGGTGATGGTCGCCAGCAGCGGGGACCGCTTGCTCGACCGGGAGGCGGAGCAAACGATGGTCGAAGCGCTGCTCCCGCTGGCGCGCGTGATCACGCCCAACCTGGACGAGGCCTCGATCCTCGCTGGCCTTCCGGTGGATGATACCGATACCATGCGCCGCGCCGCCGCGGCGCTAGTGGAACGAGGCGCCGCGGCCGCCCTGGTCAAAGGCGGTCACCTCGTCGGCGCCGAGGTCGTCGACACCCTGTTCGACGGCGCCGAGTGGCACGAGTGGCGGCGCCCCAGAATCGACACCCGCAACACGCACGGCACCGGCTGCACCCTGTCCGCCGGGATCGCGGCGGGGCTGGCACACGGCCGTTCGCTACACACGGCCGTCGAGGACGCGCTGGACTTCGTCCGCCGCGCGATGCAGCGCCCGCCCGATCTGGGAAGCGGGCATGGACCCCTGAACCACCTGGTAGCGACTCGGGAGACCTCCAACCCATGACCATCCCACCCGGGGGAGTAGCCAGGGATCTCTACTCCCACGGGTGAGCGGCTCGGCGCCTCGCTCGCGTACGGCAATTCGCTTGCGCCGGCCGCGCTGGGCG
>JBOHRN010000011.1:0-34500 GCA_050732775.1 Longimicrobiaceae bacterium
TCTTCGGTGATCCGTGGGGTGGAGGGGCCAGACCGGTGCGGCCGTCAGACCGTTTCCGTCTGGGAGACGTTACGCTCGAGCTCACGCCCTCGGCGCGGCTCAGCCCCCCTACACGCCTCGTGATCGAGGTGCTACCCTTCCGCCGGGCGGTGGAGCAGGTGCGCGAGACGCAAACGGTCTCCCTCCCCAACCGGGACGCACAGGTGGTGGCGGTCTCCTTCCAGAGTTCGGATTCTATCCTGGCGGCCAAAGTCCCGAACGCCTACGCCGGTCTGTTCATCCGCCACAAAGCTCTCACCAGCAGCACCGACGCCCGCGGCACGGTGGACTTCATAAAGGAACAGGCGGCCATCTACCAGGACCAGCTCGCCCAAGCCGAGGTCGCGCTGCGCGACTTCCGGGAGCAGCAACAGGTGGTGAGCCCGGAAGATCAGGCCTCGGCCCAGGTTCAGCGGCTCGCCGAGTTGCAAGCCGAGAGGGACGCGCTCGAGGTCGAGAGGCAGGCCCTCTCCCGCCTCCTGCAGCGGGTCACGGCCACCTCTTCGGGCCCGGGAGATACCTCTCCCTACCGGCAACTCGCGTCTTTCCCCGCTTTTTTCTCCAATCAGGCGGTTCAGGATATCCTCCTCAGCATCAACCAGTTGGAGACCGACCGTTCGGAACAGCTGACCACGCGCACGGAGGAGTTCATCGACGTCCAGTCGCTCGACCGGCGTATCGGTGAACTGGAGGGCCAGCTGTACAGTACCGCGCGGAACTACCTGGCAAACCTGGAGACCCGAGGCGCTTCGCTGGATGGCAACCTGGCCCGCTTCGGCGAGCAGTTGGAGGCCATCCCCGCCCGGGAGATCGAGTTCTTCCGGCTCTCCCGCCAGCAGGGGTTGCTGGAAGAGATTTACACGCTGCTCCAGACCCGCCTCACCGAGGCCGAGATCCAGCAGGCGGCCGTCCCCGGCAACGTGCGGATTCTGGACCCCGCCTTGATCCCGCAGGAGCCCTTTGCCCCCCGGCCTATGCGTACGCTTCTGCTAGCCGGTATGCTGGGTCTCCTGCTAGGCACGGGGGCGGCCTTCCTGCGCGAAGCCCTCGACACCAAGGTGCGCTCCAAGGAAGACGTGGAAACCGCCACCGGGGGGATGCCGATCCTCGGGTTCGTCCCCCGCATCCGCCCGCCCACCCTGGCCGCCGCGGGCAACGGCCGACAAAACGGACGTTTTAGCGGCTCCATCCGCCGACTCAAGCCCGAAGCGCTGCTGGAGGAGCGCCTGGTCACACACCTTGACCCGCGCAGCCCGCCGGCCGAAGCGTACCGCACGCTGCGCACCAACATCACCTTCTCCAGCGCGGAGCGCGCCCCGCGTCTTCTACTGGTGACTAGCTCCATGCCCGCCGATGGCAAGAGCACCAGCGCGGCCAATCTGGCCATCACGCTAGCCCAGCAAGGCATCCGCACCCTGCTGCTGGATGCCGACCTGCGCAAGGGGCTGCTGCACAAGGTGTTCAACGTTCCCCAGGAACCAGGGCTCAGCCACCTCCTGTTGGAACGCAACGTGGTGGAAGAGTGCCTCCAGGAGCTCGAGATCGGCAGGGCCGAAGAAGAGCCGTACTTGCACCTCCTACCCACGGGCGTCTATCCACCCAACCCGTCAGAGATGCTCGGCTCCCCGCGGATGAAGTCACTCTTAGGCGTGCTGCGCGCCCGCTTCCAGATGGTGGTGCTCGACGCTCCCCCCGTGAACCTGGTCACCGACGCGACCATCCTGGGCAAGCTGGTAGACTCCACGGTGCTCATCACCCGCACGGGCGAGACCGACAAGCGCGCCTTGGAGCACGCGGCCGCGCAGCTCAGGCACCTGCGCATCCCGGTGGGCGGGGTGGTGCTCAACGATATAGACTTGGAGGGCAGGGGAAGGTACTACGGGTACGGCTACTACGCCTACGACAGCTAGACGGCCGTTGAGAAATCGCGCAGCTCTACGGTGCTGCGCGCAGAGCCAACGAGGCGGCCAAATTTCGCAAGGGCGGCACGCACTCCGGAACCAGCGAGCAGATGGCGAGCACGGCGTCGGGGGAGTCGTTCAGTTCGAGGGCGGTTACCAATCGGTCCATGCCTACCCGCACTTTTTTTCCGTCGGCCTCGTCGGTCCGCACGATACGGATCTTCTCGACCGACGTCGGCACTGTTGCTTCGACCTCGGACATCAGCTCCTCGTACAGCTTTTCACCCGGCCTGAGCCCGGTAAAGACGATCGGGACGTCCTTGTAGGGCTCCAGACCGGAGAGGCGCACCAGGCTTTCGGCCAGATCCACTATGCGCACCGGCTCTCCCATCTCGAGCATGGAGACGCACCCCCGCGCCTCGGGGAGGGCAGCCGCCTGGAGCACCAGCTGGACGGATTCCGAAATGGTCATGAAGTAGCGGGTGACGCTTGGGTGGGTAACCGTGAGCGGGGCCCCCTCGGCGAGCTGTTTGCGGAACAGGGGGATCACGCTGCCTTGGGAGCCCAAGACGTTGCCGAAACGGACGGCGCGAAAGTCTGTGGACGAGTCGCGGAAGCCCGGCCACCCCAAGACTATCCTCTCCGCGATCCGCTTGGTGGCGCCCATCACGCTCGATGGCTTGACCGCCTTGTCGGTCGAGACCAGCACGAACTTAGACACCCCGATGGCCACTGCGCACTCGGCCGCGTTCAAGGTGCCGATAACGTTGTTCTCGACGGCCTCGGTTACGTTTTCCTCCATCAGCGGGACATGCTTATAGGCCGCCGCGTGGAAAACGTACTCGGGATCCTCGTGCTCGAAAACCTTCTCGAGCCGCAGCCGGTTGCGCACGTCGGCGACGACGGGAACCAGATCCAACCCGGGGTACGCGCGTTTTAGTTCGAGCTGGCAGAAGTACAGCGGACTCTCTGCCTGTTCGAGCAGAATGAGCCGGGAGGGCGAAAATTCGGCGATCTGGCGGGCGAGCTCGGCCCCGATAGACCCGGCGGCCCCCGTGACCAGCACCCGGCGACCCTGCAGGTCGGCCCGGATCTGGTCCAGGTTGAGGTCCACCGGGTCGCGCCCCAGAAGGTCGTCGATCTGGACGGTACGGAGCTGGCTGACCTTGACCCGCCCGTCGATCAGCTCTCGGAGCGACGGGACTATCTTGAACTCCACCCCACTGGTCATGCACCGGTCCACGATGCGCTGCATGTCGGCACGGTTAGCCGAGGGGATGGCGATGACCACCAACCCGGCGTGCGTCCGTGTCGCGAACTCGTGCAGCCGTTCGGTGCCGCCGAGCACCGAGACCCCGTGCAACTTCATGCCGTGCGTGGCCGGATCGTCGTCGAGGATAGCCACTGGTTCCATATCCCGGGAGCCGCCCCTCTTCATCTGGCGGATGAGCCGCTCGGCGGCGTCTCCCGCCCCGATAAGGAGTGTGGGTATGCCCTGCTTTCTACGGCGCAGGGAAAACCGTCCCTCGCGCAATCCACGCACGGCGAATCGGGCACCACCAAACAGAAAGATGGCGATCGCCCAGTCGAGCAGGAGCACGCTCCGAGGCAGCTCTCCCGGCCGGCCTAGCAGGAATAAGGTGACCAGGAATAGAAATGAACTGAGGGTGATCGCCTTGACCAGGTCGATCAGGTCGTCCAGCCCCACGTGCCGCCACCACCCCCGGTGGAGCCCGAATACCGCCAGCGAACCGAAGCGCAGAGCCACCAGGAACGGGACGGTGAGCCAGAAGACATTCCGGTAGAGCTGCGGGACCTGGAAGTCGAAGCGCAGCGCGAAAGCCAGGTAGTAACCGAGCGGAATCAGCAGGAGGTGAATCCCGAAGATGATCGGCTGACGGTAGCGGAGGAGGCGATCAGGGAACATGGGTTACAGTAACTGTCTTGTTCATGACCTCAACTGTCAATTTCGGCGAGCGGCGCCCTTTCAAGGGTTGGCGTATTGACAAGCAAACAGAATCCATTCAAGAACCCTTTTTACCACTTGGCCACAATGGTGTCAACTCAGCTAGCACCGCTTCGACACCCTCCGATATAGCAGTATCCGTCGTCACGATAGCAAGTTCGGGTCTCTCCGGCGCCTCATAGGGCGCCGAAACCCCGCTTAGGTCGATAATCTCCCCCCGCTCTGCTCTCGCGTACAGCCCCTTCGGATCCCGCCGCTTCAGTTCCTCTAAGTCACACTCCACATAGATCTCGAAGAAACGCCCCGCCGGAAACATCCGCCGAACCCGCTCGCGATCCTCCCGGTACGGCGAGACAAAGGTACAGAGCACGATACTTCCCTGCTCGAAAAAGAGCTTCGCTACCTCAGCCACCCGGCGGATGTTTTCCTTACGGTCCTCCGGGCTGAAGCCGAGGTCGCCGCAGAGCCCGTGACGTACCTGGTCGCCGTCGAGGAGCATGGTCTGAGATCCCTGCTCGTGGAGCCGCCGCTCCATCTCGCGAGCGATGGTCGTTTTTCCCGCCCCTGAGAGGCCGGTGAACCAGAGCACCGCCGCCTTGTGGCCGCTGCGCTCCTCCCTTTCCTCCTTGGGGATGTTGACTCCTTCCCATACTACATTGGGCGACAGCGGGCGGGGCGTGACCTCGGCTGGTAGATCCGCCGCCCTCCAAGGGTCCTCTACGGGCTCGCGCACCTCGCTCCGGATCATGCCCGCGCCAACGGTGGCGTTAGACGCCGGGTCCACCAGGACGAAGCTACCCGTCTGCTGGTTGAGCTGATAGGGGTCGAAGAAGAGCGGGGACGCCGTGATGATCCGGAGCCGGCCTATGTCGTTGAGCCCGAGCGTAGGTACCTCTTCCCGGTGAAGCGTGTTGACGTCGATCCGGTAGACAACACGCTCCACTAACGCTTTAATCTCCCGGGTTGTGTGGAAGAGCGCATACTCTCGAGCGGGATCGAGGGGTCTCTCGTTCAGCCAACAGACGATTGCCTCGAAGCGGTGGGCCGAGGTAGGAAGGTTCTTCCGTCGTACGATCATATCGCCCCGACTGATGTCGAGCTCGTCCTCCACCGTGAGCACTACCGAGTCTCCAGCCACGGCTTCCGGCACCGGCCCGTCGAAAGTATCCACCGTTCGGATACGGGTCGACATGCCGGAGGGTAACACCGCCACCTCCTCTCCGGGGCTCACCGACCCCGAGGCAACCCTGCCCGCGTATCCGCGGTAGTCCTGGCCGGGCCGGATTACGTACTGGACCGGAAAACGGAAGTCGACCAGGTTGCGGGCCACCCCGAGGTTCACGGTCTCGAGGTGGTGGAGTAGGGTGGCGCCGTCGTACCACGGCGTGTTGCCGCTCTCCTCCACCAGGTTGTCGCCGTGGAGGGCCGAAATAGGTATGAAGGCGAGGTCCTGCACCGTAAGCTTCTCGGAAAACTCGGTATACTCTTCGACGATGCTTTCGTACACACCTTCGGACCAGCCCACCAAATCCATCTTGTTCACGGCCACCAGGATGTGAGGGATGCCGAGGAGGGAGGCGAGAAATCCGTGCCGCTTCGACTGGGTGAGCACCCCTTTGCGGGCGTCGATAAGCACGATGGCCAGCTCCGCACTGGAGGCCCCCGTCACCATGTTGCGCGTGTACTGCTCGTGTCCCGGCGTGTCGGCGATGATAAACTTCCGCTTGGGCGTGGCGAAGTAGCGGTACGCTACGTCGATGGTGATGTTCTGCTCGCGCTCGGCGCGGAGGCCGTCGGTGAGGAGTGCCAGGTTCACGTACCCTTCTCCTCGCCGTTCGCTGGTCCGCTCCACCGCCTCGAGCTGGTCCTGGAAGATCGACTTGGTGTCGTACAGTAGGCGGCCGATCAGTGTGCTCTTGCCGTCGTCCACGCTTCCCGCGGTGCTGAAGCGTAGCAGATCCATCTCCGGAAACCCGCCGTTGCGCGACGATGCAGCCATCAGAAGTACCCCGCTTTCTTTCGGTCTTCCATCGCCGCTTCGGAACGCTTGTCGTCGACCCGGGCTCCCCGCTCACCTATCCGCACAGTCGCCACCTCTGCGATGATCTCCTCGACGGTCGAGGCCTTAGATTCGATAGCGCCCGTGCAGGTGGCGTCTCCGACGGTCCGGAAACGCACCGTGCGCTCCTCATAACCCTCGCCGTCGAGGAGGGAAAGGAAGTGGGACTCGGCAAGGAGCACGCCGTCGCGCTCGACCACCGCCCGCCGATGAGAAAAGTAAAGAGTCGGCAGCTCGATGCGCTCACGCGCCGCGTACTGCCAGACGTCCAGCTCGGTCCAGTTGCTGAGCGGGAACACTCGGAAGTGCTCCCCCGGGGTCTTGCGTCCGTTGAACAAGTTCCACAGCTCGGGTCGCTGCTCCTTGGGGTTCCACTGGCCGAAGGCGTCCCGGTGCGAGAAGAAGCGCTCCTTGGCCCGGGCCTTCTCCTCGTCACGGCGCCCGCCGCCGAGGGCCGCGTCGATCCTGTGCTGCCGGATGGTGTCTAGTAGGGTAACGGTCTGGAGTGCGTTGCGACTCGCACTGGGACCGGTCTCCTCTACGACCCGGCCCCGATCGATCGACTCTTGGACGCTCCCTACGATTAGACGTGCCCCGATGCTCTGGACCAACCGGTCGCGAAATTCGATGGTCTCGGGAAAGTTATGGCCCGTGTCGATATGGACCAGTGGAAAGGGAAGCGTCGCCGGATGAAACGCCTTGCTCGCCAAATGGACCATCACAATCGAATCCTTGCCACCCGAAAATAGCAAGGCGGGGCGCTCGAACTGCGCGGCGACCTCCCGTAAGACGAAGATGGCTTCGGCTTCGAGCTGTTGAAGATGACTTTTTCGGTATAATGACATTATCCCAACGTCGTTGACTCGATCAAAGAGCGCCAGTCTGTTACGTCATCTCCCACCGTCACGATCGGGGGGTTCTTCCATGCCGGTTTTCGATACCGTAGGGGTAATCCTGCAAGGTCCAGAACCCGGCCGCCCGCCGCCTCAACGATGCATTGGGCGGCGCCCGTATCCCACTCCATGGTTGGACGGTCACGAAGGTACAGATCGGCAAGTCCCTCCGCTACCAGACAGAATTTGAATGAACTACCCATGCTCACGGTTCGCGCTTTTGGAAGCCTCGCCAGGAGCGCTTCCACCACAGGGCCGGTATGATCCCGGCTGACAACGACGGTTAGTTGGTCTGGGTTGGAGTCGCGCGTCCGAATCGAGATCGACTTTCCGGCTTGCCAACGCCGTGCCTCCGATCCGGTCACCCCGGTGTAGGTAATTCCCTTGACGGGAACGTGTACCACTCCCAGCACCGGATGATCCCCTTCAATGAGCGCGATATTGACTGTAAACTCCCCGGTTGCGTTAAGGAATTCCTTGGTCCCATCCAAGGGGTCTACCAGCCAGTAGCGCGTTTCACCCTTCCAATTATCGAGCTCTATGGCACCTCCCTCCTCCGAGAGAGCAGGGATGCCGGGGGTTAGATCTTGCAGAGCTCGGACTATCAAATTGTGCGCGCATTGATCTGCCACGGTGAACGGAGACAGGTCATTTTTTTGTTGCACGCTTTCGCTACAGCCGTAGTGACGCAAAATCTCTTCACCGGCCGCGACGGCGATGTCGATGATCTGTTTGATCATGTCACATCGGCCAGACAACCGGAACCAGCAGCACGAGCACAACGATCACCAGCAGGGTGAGAGGCAGGCCGAGCCGAGCGTAGTCGCCGAACCGGTATCCGCCCGGCCCGTATATCATCATGTTGGTCTGATAGCCGATCGGAGTGAGGAACGACGCCGAAGCGGCGATTGCGACCACAATGGCGAACGGCCTCGGGTCCAACCCCAAACTGCCGGCGGTGGCGGTGGCAACGGGAAAAAGCAGTACCGCGGTAGCGTTATTGGTGATAAGTTCGGTGAACAGGATGGTGGCCAGCGCCAGTCCCAAGAGGAGCCCGGTCGCTCCCCATCCGCCGAATACCCCCACGATGCCGGAGCCGATTACCTCGGCCAGACCTGACACTTGGATCGCCGCTCCCACGCCGAAAGAAGCGGCGATCACAACGACTACATCGAGGTTTACCGCCGCACGAGCTTCTTGGGGAGAAAGCACACCCGATACGATCAACGTGACAGTGCCGATCAGCGCGCAGTGCAGAATCGGGAGCCATCCCACTCCCGCCACCACCACGATCCCCAGCGTGATCAGTCCCACAATCCAAGCCTTTCCGGAACTTACGGGCAGTGCTCCTCCGAGCCGGGATACGAGAAGAAAGTCGCTTCGGTCTCGCCAGCGATCGCGAAACCCCTGATCGGAGAGCACGAGAAGCGTATCACCGGTCTTCAACCGAACAGATCCGAGCTTGGCCTTCACTCGCGTCCCTGCTCGGTGAATCGCGAACACGGCCGCCTGATACCGGTTTCGGAAGTCGGCGTCTATGAGAGTTCGACCGGTCAACGGCGACGACGCGCTCAGCACCGCTTCGAAGAATGTATGATTGTTGCCAGCGAACCCCGAGACGGTCTCATGGCCCGCAAAGGCAAGCCCTCGCATACCCTGCAGATCCACCACCAGATCGGCCAATCCCACGAAAGTGAGAAGATCTCCTTCCGCGAGAGGTTCATCGGGCGAAACCGGTGCGATAATCTGGCCATCACGTTCGAGCTCTGCCAGAAAAACACCTTGTAGATGGCGGAGACCGGCTTCCTCCACTGTCTTGCCAACCAAGGGACCCTTTCCTTCGATTCGCATGGGAACCACGAATTCTCGGAACTCGTCCTCGAAGCGTTGACGGGCTGGCCTGCGATCCGGCAACACCCGCGGAGCGAGTAGGATCAGCGTCAGTAGTCCAACTACCGTCAGGGGAAGACCGATGGGAGAGAGTTCGAACATTCCGATCGGCGGCGCTCCATCGGCTTCTAGCAAGCCGGACACAACGATGTTGGTAGACGTTCCGATCACCGTTATCGTACCAGCAAGGATGGTGGCGAAAGAAAGCGGCATTAGAAACAAGGAAATGGGCTTACCCCAGCGCTCCGCCCAATCCGTAACTTGCGGGATGAGCGTGGCCATGATCGGAGTGTTGTTCAGAAACGCCGATGCTACGGCGGTGGGTAGAAGAAGCCGCATAAGCTCCGTTCGTTCTCCGCTGCCTCGGCCAAGAATTTTCTGTATGCTGGGCTGTATGGCACCGGTCTTCTCCACCGCGCGCGCTACCACATATAGAGCTGCCACGGTGAATGGAGCTGGATTACTGAAGCCGGAGAAGGCTTCCCGAGGATTGACGATTCCCACTATAAGAAGCACGACTACCACTCCGAACATCACTACGGAAGGAGCCATTACTTCCCGTGCCATAAATACGACCATCGTCACAACGATGGCCGCTGTCGCCCACGCCTCCCAGCTCACGAACGAGAAGCGAAGTTAGCGAAGATCGGACCGGCCGGGGCGGCTATCTCGACAGGCATGCTCAATGTACCAATCCAGACTTAGCTCCAAGCCCTCTTTTACCGAACGCTCCACCCGATACCCGAGTCGATCCGAAATTTTCTCAATCGAAGCCAACGAGTGACGAACATCCCCAGCGCGAAAGTCTCCATACGCCGGCTGCTGATTCGCGATCTCCGGCTCCCGTCGCGCCAAACCATCGCGGATCAAGGAAAACAGCGATTCCAACGTGATGCGCTCCCCACACGCCACATTGTATATTTGATCGGTACTGCCCGAAGAAGTCACCACTGCGAGGAGATTCGCCTGTAACACGTTATCGATGTGCGTGAAATCCCGACTCGTCTCCCCATCTCCGTAAATCGTGCAGCTATCTCCCGCCAGCATCCGGCCCACCCAACGGGGAATAACGGCGGCGTACGCACCCTCCGGATCCTGGCGGCGTCCAAACACGTTGAAGTAGCGAAGCCCTATGGCTTCGAGTCCGTAGTGCCGCTGAAACACGTGGGCGTACAGCTCGTTCGCATACTTGGAAACAGCATACGGCGAAAGGGGTTGCCCGATGCGGCCTTCCACCTTTGGCAGCGATTGCTCGTCCCCATAAGTAGAACTGGAGGCCGCATATACGAATCGCCGGATCTTCATGTCTCGTGCGGCCACCAGCATGTTGAGAAAGCCATCCACATTCGTGCGATTGGTGGAGATGGGATCGTTAATGGAGCGAGGCACCGATCCGAGAGCCGCTTGGTGAAGAACGTAGTCGATACCCTTACAGGCCTGGTGGCAGGTATCCAGGTTGCAGATGTTTCCCTCGATAAAGTGAAAGGATTTCCATAACTCGTCTCCAACGCCCGCCCGCACGTCTTCCAGATTCTGTCTAGAGCCCGTGGCGAAGTTATCGATTCCGACAACCTCCTGGCCCAATTCCAGAAGTTTTTCTACCAGATTGGAGCCGATGAATCCAGCGGCGCCGGTAACCAGCCAAGCTCTCGGGGTTTTCCGTAACTCGCGTTGAACCTCTTGATAACGAGTCATCAACGGAACCCAACATCGCGCGTGGGCACGGGCGCGACCTTCATGAAGTCAGGCCGCACCCCAGCGACCAAAAGAACCTCATCAAGCGGCCGCGGGGGCGATCTTCTTGACCAGGCGGGAGACCCGCGACAAGGGAGACAAACTCTCGATGCGGCCGTTACCGCTCAACCCCCGCATCACGCCGCGGCTGTCGATCACCACGGGGGCTTCCCGCGCGACTTGCTCGTAGTCTATCTGCTGGTGGTCGGTGACGATGAGCACCGCGTCGCTCTCCCTCAAGCGTCGGGCGTTCAAGGCCACGCTCTTCATGGGCAGGCCGTCGATCTCGGTATGGCCGTCGTTCCTGATCTCGGGGCAGTATGGATCGTGATACGACACCTTTGCCCCTTTCTTTTGCAGCAGCCGGATGATCTCCAGGCCGGGGCTCTCGCGCAGGTCGTCGATGTCGCGCTTATAGGCGATCCCGAGGACGAGGACCTTGCTTCCCTTGATGGACCTCCCTTCTTCGTTGAGAGCGTCGGCCACTTTGCGCACCACGAAGCCGGGCATCTCCCCGTTGATCTCGCTGGCCAGCTCGATCATGCGGGTCTTGAAGGCGAGGGTGCGCATCTTCCAGGACAGGTAGTGCGGGTCTAGGGGGATGCAGTGCCCCCCCAACCCCGGGCCGGGGGTAAACTTCATGAACCCGAACGGCTTGGTTGCCGCGGCGTCGATCACGTCCCAGACGTCGACGCCGAGCTTGTCGCACGCCTGGGCCAACTCGTTGGCGAGGGCTATGTTGATGAGCCGGAAGGTGTTTTCGTACACCTTGGTGAGCTCGGCCGCCTCGGCGCTCTCTACCGGTACCAGGGTGTCGAAAACCGTCTCGTAAAGGGCCACTCCCGCCGCGCGGCACGATTCGGTGACGCCCCCGATGACCTTGGGTGTGTTGCGGGTGTGCCACACGAGGTTGCCGGGATCGACCCTCTCTGGGCTGAAGCAGAGAAAGAAGTCTTTGCCGGCCTTTGAACTCCCCTCTTCCTCCAGGAGGGGGAGGAGCACCTCACGGGTGGTGCCGGGGTAGGTGGTGCTCTCGAGGATCACCAGCATCCCGGGTTTAAGAGCGTGGGCGACGGCGTGCCCCGCCGCGAGGACATAGGAGAGGTCGGGGTCCTTCGTCTTGTTGAGGGGGGTGGGGACGCAGATCGAGACGGCGTCGCACTCCTTGAGCCGGTCCAGGTTGTCGGTGGCACTCAGGAGACCCTCGCCCACGAAGGCAGCCAGCCGGTCACTGTGGACGTCCCGAATATGGCTTTCGCCCCGGTTGATACCTTCTACCACGCTAGAGTTGAGGTCGAAGCCTAGGGTGCGGTAACCGCTGCGGGCAAACTCCAGCGCGAGGGGCAGCCCCACGTAGCCGAGCCCGATCACGCCCACGGTGACGGAGCGCTCCTCAACCCTGGTGTGGAAGTAGCGAGCGTGACTGGTCATGTCATCCTTGAAAGGGTGAAGTAGCGAGACGCCGTTCTGCCGCGAAGCGGTATACCCCAGAGCTTAAACGGGTTCCCTCCGCGGTCCTCGCGGCGAAAGGTGCTTCGGCCATGTTACCTTCAGTGTGGTTATGAGGCAAACAGTGAGCCAAGCCGCCCTGGATGGGAAAATGCGCCGTAAAAATATGATTATGGTTGGGTTTTTTACCGAATTACTCGGCTCCTGCTCCTCGCCCGTTCTGAGACACCCGGTGGACATCTGGGGCATGCATGTCTCGGGCTACTTGCCCAACTTCGCCCGAAACGAAAGTGCGGCGTGAACGTTCCAGCGGTCATCATCTTCTGACCCATGCCGCACGTTCCACCCGACTCCGAAAGCTCCCTGTACTTCCAAGCGACCTAGGAAGCGCACGACCTCCACGCCCCCTTCGTGGAGCACGTCGATCGCCTCGGATCTCTCCCCGCCAGCCGGTCTAGTCTCCACGGCGCGGCGGTCCTCGCGCACCGAGCGGCGCCAAAACGCGCTCCACCTTCCGGCCGTATGGTAAAGATCCAGGGCCACAGTTCCGCCGGTGCCCCCGTAGCCAGTTGGTGACCCGAGTATCTGGCCCCGGTGGGTGTGCCCTTGGCGCAGCTCTGAATGCCGGTAGAACGGAGTCTGGCCGCGAACCTTGGCAAGGTGGGTGGTCTGCGCGTTGATCAACTCCGCACGCCAAACCGCATACCGGGATGGCCGAAACCGCCAGACCTTCTGAACCCCGACCGTAAAGCCGGAGTTATGGTCAGGTTCCAGTATGAAGTCGCGCAGATTCAGGCTATGGTCCTCCCGGGCAAACTCGCCCCACACCTCGAGTCCGTCGCGGGGAAAGACCCAACGCGCGAACGCCGAGGCGAGCTGGTTATCTTCACCATCTCGATCCAAATCTTGCTTGAAAATCCCTTCCAAGGGGCGCAGGAAGTCTTGGTAATTCGGCCCCCCTTCCCTCCAGGGAAGGTGGAAGAACCGGCTCACACCCAACTCCAGCCCGTCGACTCCGCGCGGTGTAATAACCGCCACCAAGCCCGAGGCGAAACGGAGGCGGTCCAGTCCGTCGTTCAGGGTAAAATCGGACTCCTCCAGGCGACCCCACACCAGTCGGCCGTGGAGCTTGGCTAGCCATAGCTTCAGTGGCCGGGCCGTACCCAGCCAGCCGTGCAAGAAACCAGGCGCGTTGTTACCCAAGAGAAGGGGGTACTCCACTGCCGGTCCCCAGGACTGATTGGCCGTGGAGACCCCCGCGCTGACCCCCGAAGCGTCGATGCGGAGCGTGCTCTGGCCCGCGTCGAAGCGCGCGTACGGGCCGTCTCCAAATCGCTGGGGAGCGTCGATGGCGGTGGGGTTGCGGGGATCGGCGAAAGCCAGCGGGCCGTCGAAGCCGGTGTCCTGGGTCTTGAACGAAGCGTTTTGTGCCCAGAACCCCGTCGGGGCCACGGTGAGGGAGAGGGGGCCGTAGCGGGCATGGAAGCCCGCCCGAACCGCTACGGTCGGGCCCCTACCCGCCCAAACGGCCCCGTCGTTAGTTCCGAGCGGGAAGGCCGAGTTGAATACGGCTCGCACTTCGGGGCGGAGTAGAGAAAGCTCCCCCCGCCCGGCAGGTGGGGTCAGACGGTACCGATCCGCCCACGGATGATCGATGGTGAGCGGCGAGAGTCTGTCGATCTCGGAGCGAGAGAAGGAACGGATCGACCAGGGGTAGAGAGGAACCTCGCCCGCCACCTGGAGCACCCGCAAGTAGCGCTCTACCTCCGAGTTGACGAACACCTCTCCGGCCACGCCTGTCTGGGAAAGGGCCGGGATCGAAAGAAGGAGTGCCGCTCCGGCCGTCACTACCAAAGCTAGTGCTCGGAAGCGCCTGGCCAGGTCACGGATTACCGCTCGCGCGGGAAGGGCTTCTTCTTCCACGGTAAGTATCGAGCCGCCTTATTGAGGGTGGACGCGGTTAGGTGAGCACGCTATCATTGCGCGGACTCCATGTCCAGCGCTCCACGCCTCTCGACCCGGCCACGATACTTGCAAATCTGGCTAGCACGAAAGCTGGTCCTACTCCTTCCCCTGGCCGGCATCCTTTGTCCCGGGCAGGCCGCTCTCGCCCAGGATGGTCGGCTCTTAGTGGAGTCTCTTCCGGGGCTAGGCAGTCCCTTCGACGACCAGCTCAGGGTTGGGCAACTCCTCGGACAGTACGAGTCGGGCGGCTACCTAATCCGTTCCACCCATACACTGGCACCGGCCGATTCGATCGGTGGTCTTAGGTTCAAGCTGTACCTACCAACCATCTCCAGCGTCTGGAATTCGGCTCTGCCGTTTTCGTTTAACGACGGCCTGGTTTGGGCTGGGCGCGGCTGGACGACCGGGGTGCGTGGCGGAGTGGGGATCGAGTGGGGCCGCCTCTTCGCGGAGCTGGTCCCGGAGTTGATCCACCACCAAAACGCCAACTTCCAGACCATCCCCTACCCCGACGACGAGCGGAGCCCCTTCGCCAGCCCCTTCCACACCTTCCCCGAATCACTCGACCTTCCCCTACGCTTTGGAGACGAACCGTTCATCCGCATTGGTCCCGGCCAGAGCCGGGTTGGAATCCGCTTCGCCGGTTTGGAAGGCGGGTTGAGCAGCGCGAATGAATGGTGGGGACCAGGCATCCGCAACGCCATCGTGCTCAGCAGTCACGCCCCCGGCATACCCCGGCTCTTTATCCGCATCCGCGAGCCGGTTGACCTGGGACTCGGACGGTTGGCGGGCAGCTGGTTCGGTGGCACCCTGCGCGAATCCGCCTACTTCGATACCATCCCCGATAACGACACCAGGGGTATTGCCGGGATTGCCCTTGCTTTCACCCCGGCCGGGGTACCGAACCTCACCTTGGGAGGGGCCCGGGTGGTGTACGCTCCCGAGGGGATCCTGTTCCCCTTTCCAGTAAGACTTTTTGAAGTCTTTCATAAGGTGGGACGGCCAAACGACGTCCCCGCCACGAAACATAAGCGGGAAGAGCGCGCGGACCAGATTCTCTCCTTGTTCGCGCGCTGGATTTTGCCCAAGAGCGGGGCCGAGGTCTACGCGGAGTATGCCAGGAACGAGCGCCCCAAATCTCCCGGTGACTTTCTGCGCCGGCCCGGACACGCCTCCGGATATACCCTCGGGGGGCAGTGGCTGCGGCCGCTTCGGGGTGGCTCGATGGTGCGGCTTCAAGCCGAAATCACCTACCTGGAGCAGAACGACGACATCTTCGGCCGGCGGGCGGTCCCCTTCTATACCAGTCGCCCCGTGCCTCAAGGGTATACCCACCAAGGCCAGGTGATCGGTGCCGCGATCGGTCCCGGAGGATCCAGTCAGTGGCTCGCCGCTGATTTACTCGGGAGGGCTTGGCGCGCGGGGGTCTTCGCGGGACGCATACGTTGGGAGAATGACAAGCTTTATCTGAACCCCGGCTTCCGTTTCTTCTTCAACCACGATGTAACGGTATTTGGAGGCGTGAACAGTACGGTCGAGTTTGGCGGTTGGAACGTCGCTTTCCGGTGGACGCGGGGGACGCGCCTCAACTACCTGTTTCAAAACGAACCGCCGGGATTCGACGGCCTTCAAGCGGTAGACATTACGAACCACACTCTAGGCATTTCCGTGAGTCGCGCGTTGGACTAGGTCAGCTTTTCGCCGCTATCAGCTGGAGCAGCGTGGGCTCGGGTGTTTGCACGCTCTCTTCCTCGGCAGGCGGATCGATCCGAGCAAACTGGGGGTTGTCGGACAAGAGGAGGGAAACCAGAAACCAGTAAAAAGCCATCACCGGAATAAATAGGATGGCTCCATCGCTCAAAGCCACGATCAGGTACACGACCAACCCCGCCACCAGCCCCCGCTTGTATGCGCTGCCGCGAAAGGGCAAAGCACCGATCCAGTAAAGGATCAGGGGGCCACTCATCCCCACCAGGAAAGAGACCAGGCCGACCACCCCGAAGTTGGCTAGCATGGAGAGGTAGACGATCTCGGCGATATGCTCGAACGGCTGGGCGGGCAAAAAGGTAAACTCCTGCTCGAACTGTTGCATGCGCCCGCCCAGGGCGGCGTCGAATACGAAGCCAATGTCTTGGTCCATTAAGCTGAGTGCCCACCAGACACCCCCTACCATCAAGGCCAGATAAGTGATCAGCGTGGCGACGCTTTTCAGCGACGCCCCGCGGACGTACAGTCGCTGGATCAGCTCGTAAGCGATCAGGCCGGCCCACACCGTTCTCGACAGCGTGAACAGCAAGGAGAGCTTTACCACGCCCAGCTTCCAGGTGCTTTTCTCTAGCCAAGCATAGAGCGGCAACAGCATGAGGAGGCAGATGCCGAAAATATTGCCGTTGTTGTAGGTGGAGATGAGCTTGAAAATACCACCCCGGTCGATGTTCTTCTCCTCCAGCTCTCCCAGATCTCCCAGATTCACCGTCAAAAGGGGGACCTCGATGAAGTCGCCGGTGAACAGTTTGTATCCGAATAGGAAGAGGCCGTATACGGCGACCGCGAAGACCCCCAGCCGCACGCCCTCGAAAAGCAAAGCCAGATCCAGGCGGTCCAGCCATACTCCCGCTACCCATACCAGCGCTAAGGGAACGGCGAAAAAGGTGACTACCACCGAGGTGGCGAAGCCGATCCCTTCGATCCCGTGCACCAGAAACGAACCCCATACCACGAGTTGAAACGGGAGCAGAAAGAATAGCACGAGAAGGCGCACCGTCCGGACCCGTGTGCCTTCTTTAGCTAGCAACATCAATGGGAGCAGAGTGAGGAGCCCGGCAAGTCCCAGGTACCCCCAGGTGAGGGGGATGCCGCCCACCTTTACACCTCCCTTAGGGAAAATGAGGAGGAAGGCGACAAAAAAGAGTATCAGCGACCGCTGCACCAGGTTCGGCTGGACTAGCTTGGCAAGGGAAGAGGTGTGGGTCATCTGGGCTCCCGAGCGATTCCACCGAGCCGGGTGCGACCGGTCATGACTTGAAAACCGCGACCGATCCACGCTCTCTCCGCCGGTTCCAGCAGCGCTTTCCATGCGACGATTCCAAATCCAAGTGAGAAAATTATCAGAACGGCCAGTTTAGCGCCAGCGGTTTGCGGCAAAACTGCCACTCCCAAGAGCGCAAGCCCGAATCCGATCATCGCCCACCTGCGGCTTTGATCTTCAATCGAGCCCCGGGTCTCCCGCTCGGCAACCGCGAGTAGGGTTGCCGCGTCGGCGGCCACGCGTACTGTCCACGCCGCGGCCGCGCCCGTGATTCCAAACTCTAGCACCAGCAACCAGAGCAGAATCAAGTACAACGGCAACTCCACCAGGTGGAGCTTGCCGGTAAGGTCGGGGCGCCCCGCCCCTTGGACTACGGCGAAAGGGGTTTGGGCCACGCCGTTGAGCAGGATTCCCACCGCCAACCACTGCAGCACGCTCGTGCTGTTGCGCGCAAACTCGGCATCTAACCACAAGCGGAGCCCATCCTCGGCCCCCAGTATCACGAGTAGACACAGTGGGAATAGAAAGAGAAAGCTGAAACGAACTCCCTGATCGAAGAGCCCAGCCGCCCGCGAACGGTCACCGGCAAAGCCAGCGGCAAAGAGTGGGAAAGTAACTCCGGTAAGGGCCACTGGAACTAGCAGTAGTTTGGTAGCCACTTCGTACGGGATCGCATAGTAGGTGACCGCGTTTACCGACAGTACCGCGCCGATCAGAAAGCGATCGAGGTGGGTCATGAGGGGGCTGACCAGGTTGCTCACCGTCATCCAGCCCCCAAAGCGCAGCAAGGGACGAACCTCTGGCGGGCGAATAAACACACGACGCTTCATGGCGGGGACCAGGCGTAAACACGCCATTAGGTAAAGCATCCAGCCAACGATTCGTCCCATAACCAGGACCGTTACCACGGCCACCAAGCTGTTCGAAAAAAAGAGCACCGCGAGGGGACCGAAAAAGGTGAATAGTCCCAATGGGAGGCGGATCGCGTTGACTACTCCGAACTTCTGATACGCTTCCAGGAGTCCGCGCAGAGCGGTGGTGGTAATGACCCACGGCAAGGCCACGGCGAGCAGGCGGAACGCCTCGACACCCTCCCGCTCGAGCGAGGCGGGGACGCGCAGCACTGACTCCACCAGCCAAGGTGTCAAGAGCAGCAGGACGACGGATCCCAACACCCCCAACCCGCCCATCAACAACAAAGCCGTCCAGGCGAGCCCGGGGATTTCGCGAGCTCGTCGCTGGCCCAAGCGCTCCGACGCCAGCTGGGTGAGGGCACGCCCCAGGCCGAAGTCAAAGATACTGAAGTAACCGATTACCACCCACGCCAGCGCGAGCAAGCCGAAGCGAGCGGTACCCAGACCCGTGGCCAGAAAGGGGATGGCTACTACGGCCGCTGCCAGAGGCCCTACCTGGCCCACTAGATTGAAGAGAGTATTACGCACCAGCCGGGGACCGCTCAGCAATGCCGCCAAAGGGTTACTAACCATCAGGAGCGTTCTCCGTTCGAGGCCAAACCCCTCCAGACCGCGCCGGCGCGATCCCAATCCCAGCAGGCTGCATATCGGGCCATGCGCACGAGCCGGCTGGAGACAAAGAAGAAGCCAAACGCGAGGCGCTCCACCCTCGAGAGGTACATGCGAGCCACGCGGCTCCTGTTCCGGTCACGCAAAACTATCTGCCAGGGAGCGGGGGGGCTCTCCCCGGGCGGAGAACTTCTGTGCCAGAGCCGCGCCCGCGGCTGGTAGTATAGCCGGTACCCCGCCGCCACCAGGCGCAGGCAGAGCTCCACGTCTTCGACGTACATGAACAGCTCTTCCTTGAACGAGCCGACCTCGCGGAGCACACCTCCAGGTAAGAGCAGACAGCAGCCGGTGAGGAAAGAAACTTCCCGGGTCTGGGCCACCCCTGCCTTGCCGTCGAGCTCGCCCGCCTGCTGGTGCTTTCCGATCATCCGTACCCTTGAGAGGGAGCCACCGGCGAACCAGATCCGGTCGGGACGCTGGTACTCAAGAATCTTGGCTCCGACCGCTCCTACGTAGGGAAGACTCTCGGCCGCATCGACGAGGCAAGACACACAGCCGGGGTCGACTACCGTATCGTTGTTGAGCACGAGAACGTACCGGGGATCTATCCGCAACGCCGCCTCGATGCCCCGGTTGTTGCCGCCGGTGTACCCCAGGTTTCTCCCAGTCTGTATGAAGCAAACATCCGGAAACGCGGACTTCAAGCGATCACCGGAGCCGTCGGGAGAACCGTTGTCCACTAGCACGATCTCCAGGTTGTCGTAGTCGCTCCTCATCAGCGAGCGCAGGCACGCGCTGGTGACGGCATCGCCGCACCAGTTCAGGACGACGGCGCAGACGAGAGGCCGATCGGGCGGGCGGTTCAACGCCGAACCGATGCTAGCGAAAGAGTCGTAACAGGGGCCATCAGCATCCCCTAGCTCCAGCAGCGACGCGCACTAGTTGAGTCTTTAATTCTGCTACTGTCCTATCCCAAGACCACTTCGCGGGACAGTTGAAAGGTGGAGCCCCCTTCCTTTTCATTTTGGCCACTGGCGTGCTCAACCTCTCTACCGCTACCGCCATCCCCTCCACGTCGTACGGGTCGAAGAGGGCCCCCCCATCCCCCACCACCTCGGGCAGCGCTCCCCGGTCGGAGGCGATCACGGGACAGCCACACGCCCGGGCCTCGAGGGCGGGCAGGCCGAACCCCTCGTAGAGAGAGGGGAAGAGGAGCGCCTCGGCGCCGGTGTAGAGGGCGTGGAGCAGGTCGTCATCGGCCGCCTCGAACTCGACCAACGCCCCCTCGACCCCGAGGGCTCGGGCCCGCTCCACAACCCGCTCCCACCCCGGGTAGCTACGGCCCGCCACCACCAGCCGAAGGTCGGGGCGCGAGGCGCGGACGCGCGCCAGGACCTCCACCGCTGTCTCCAAATTCTTGTGCGGCTTCCGGTTGCCCACCGAGAGGAGGTAGGGGCGCAAGGAGGCGGCCGAGCGGGCCGCCCCGTCGCTCGGCGGCGCCCCCTTCAGAAACCGGTCGCTCACCCCGTTCCGGATCACCGAGACCTTGCTTGCAACCTCTGGGAAACGCGCCAAGAGATCCCGACGGGTCGCCTCCGAGACGGCGATGAGGTGGCCGGCGGCGCGGCACACCCGGTCGAAGATCACGCCGGCGGCCATCCTGCGCAGCCGGGGAAAGGTTTCGGGAAGCTTGAAGTGGGTGAGGTCGTGGATCGTTACCACACTGTTCGGGGGAAGCCCGAACGCCGGGGCGTCGTAGTGGGGGAAAAAGGCAACCTCGAAGTCGACCTTCCGTCTGAGTAGCGGCCAGACCAGATGCAGCCGGGGGGAGTAGAAGTCGACCTCAAAATCCACCATCCGAATGAAGGGGGGTTCCTTTCCCGGACGGTGCTGAGCGACGAACTCTCGCAACCGCGGCCCCGAACCGAGGAGGGTAAAGTCAGAGAATCGAGGGTCGCAAAAGAGCCGGGAAAGGATTTCCCTTAGATACCGCCCGATGCCCCCAGCAAGGATGGCGCGGGCGTCAACCAGAAGGGATACACCACCCTCCCCGTTACGGACCCCTGCGCGAATCACCGGATTAGGTTGGTCCGGAGTCTGCGCCGTCTTGAAAAGGTCCGAAACGGGGCGGCAGAAGCACCACCCCGGCCAGGGTTACGTCCAAACGCTGGAGCCCCTCCACCGCCGACTGGATCTCTGCCCGGGTAAGCCGGCCCGCTCTGCCCACTAGAACTACCGACCGGTGCGCGGCCAGAGCCGAAACGGTGGCGGGAGAGTCGAGCGCGGGCAGGGAGCCGATCGTCAAAGTGTGGCGCTGTTCCAGCCCGGTCAGGAGGTTTCCAGCCGAGGCGGCCCCGGCCCCGTTACGCGGCTGGTAGACCAGGTACTCTCCGCCCCGCCCGTCGCCCCGCGGGAGCACGGAGGTGGCTTCGTCGTCGTCCACACCTTCACCGGCGGGAGAAAGTGCCCGCCCGGCGTCGCCCTGCTCACTCCCGTCCAACTCGGCCAGGACCACTCCCGGCTGGCGCAACGCCGCGGTGGCGGCCAGCCGGTTGGCCACGGGCGTGACCGGACATCCGGGGTGTACCGGGACCACCAGCACCCCACGCACCGCGTTGACTCCCGCGAGCAGGAGCGGCGCCCGGGGATCGAAGGCCACGGCCGGAACTCCGGACGCCAGCTCGGCCTGCCACGGGTAGCGGACGCGCCGGCCGAAAAGGCCGGTCAGTAGAGCAGCCGCCGCTCCAAAAAGCAGCCCGCCGAAAAGTCCCAGCCCCAGCAGGAGCGGCAGGCTGGGAAAGGCTGGCTCCTCCGGTACCTCGGCCAGGTCTATCTGGCGCACGTCTCCGCCCTCGGCGATAGCGGCGAGCCGGGCACCCACGAGTTGGGTCTCCAGAGCCACCAAGGTCTCGGCGAGCCGCTCGACCTCCCGCTGGCGCCGAAAACTCTCTTCGGCCCGGGCCGGGAGGGTGGCGAGCGCGCCTTGGTGCGAGGCCAGCTGGCGCCGGGCCTCGGTTGCCTGTTCTTGCAGCCCCTGGAGGTAGGAGTTGGCCAAGGAGACCAGTTGGCCCTCGAGCTGCTCGATGTTGCGGCCGAGGACCGCCACGTCGGGATCGTTCTCGGTCCGGCGGTCGAGGAGGGTGGTTCTTTGCGTTTCCAGTTCGAAGAGCCGTGACAGAAGGTTGTTGATGGCCGGGTTCTGCATCAGCGTGGGGTAGCCAGCCAACCGGCGGGCGGATAGCCCTCCGCGCTGGCCGCGATCGACCACCTCCTGGAGGGCGCGGGCTTCCATCTCAACCAGCTCGAGCTCGGCTCGTAGCTCCATAGCCGCCAGGGTTCGCGACTCTCCGTATAGCTCGGGGTCGAAAACTCCGCTCCGCTCCTGGTGGGCGCGCAGACCGGACTCGGCCAGCGCCAGCTCGCGGGAGACGCTGTCGGTGTGGACGGCGAGAAACTCGTAGCGGTACTGGTTGATGCCCCGGTCGCTGGTTTTACGGCGGCTCAGGTAGTGGTCCACCAGCGCGTTCGCAACCGCCGCCGTGGTGACGGGGTCGAAGCCCCGGTAGACGACCTCGGCCACGTCGCCCGCGAGTTGCTCGGCGTCTAGCCGGTCCAGCAAGCCGTCCACCGCGCTCTGGAAATCGATTACCTCCAGCTTGAAGCGGGAGGGAAGGTTTCGCGCCGCCAAGGTGACCAGAGCGCCATCGAGGACAACGGTCTCGCCGGGAGCCACAGCGGCGGTTACGCCGCCACCCCGGACCCGGTAGCCGGCATCGGTCCGGGTAAACCGGTAAACCGCGTCCGAGGGGTCGCGAGTGAACTCTACCTTGGCAAACACGGAGTCGAGGGGAAGCCCGCGGGGCCAGAGAATCCGCCCCTGCAAAGCGAGCGAATCGACCACCGCGCCCGCCACGGAGCGGCTGGCTAAGATTTCCAACTCGGTCTCCAGGGCGCCGTCCAGGGAGAAGAAGTCCCGCAGTCCGCCGAGAGGGATGCCTCCCCCATCCGAACCCCTCGAGCTCCCGCCCGGCGCCTCCGGAGCCGTGTACTCCTGGATCAGTACGGTAGTGTCGGCTTCGTAGCGGGGCGGCAGCACCAGGAGTAGAAAGAGGGCCAGAAGGGCGCCTCCGAGCGCGCCGCCGATGATCCACCCCCGGCCCCGGGAGAGGGCGGCCCGGACCTCGCGCAGATCGACAGAGTCGCGGGGAGGCATGGTCACTACTCTCTAAACAGAGGAAGGACCTGGGTAAAGAATAGCCCGAGCGCTCCGAGGGCGGCTCCGATGGCGGCCCACGGGTTGGCGGCTAGCCAGCTCTTCCGGCCCACGATGATCTGGTCCCCGGAGCGGAGCTCCGCGGTCACGAACTGGCTGGCCCGCTCTCCCTCGAGCGGGAGGCGTTCGCCGTCGCGCAGCAGGGTGATCTTGTTGGGATGACCGCCGGGGGTGAGGCCGCCCGCCATGGCGATCACTTCGCGCAGGGTCATGGTGAGGTCGACCATGTACAAGTTAGGGTTGCGGACTTCGCCGTGGACAGCCACGCGGCGCAGGATGGAGATCTCTACCGAGGGGTCTCGCAGGTACTCCGAATAAGCCCTGCGCAGGAATGTTTGCAGCTCTCCCGCGGTCAGGTCGGCCACGTCTACTTCGCCCAGCCGGGGAAGAACCAGAGTGCCGGACTCGGAAACGGTATGGGTACCCCCCAGATCCGGCTCCCGCCAGATCTCGACGGCCACCTGGTCGCCCGGGTAGAGGCGGGCGTCGATCCCGGCGGGGAGAGCCGCGGTCTCGGGGTCGTACCGCTGGGCAACGGCCGGGAGTACGGCTCCGGAGGTAGCGAGCGTGCAAATGCTGAGCGCGAGCCACCCGATCCACCGTCCTGGTTCGGTCCGCGTGGGCTGGATCATGGTCCTTTAGTACCCTCGATCGGACGATGGGTCCGCGTGGCCGGGCTGTTCACCCCCGGTCTTTTTCCCACAGCCCGGCGCCAAAGTGGTCCCAGGCGAGACGGCCCTCGTTAGGCGAACGGGGGTCGAACTGCTGGTCCATCCCGTATACCAGCAGAGCACCCTCGCTCCCGGCCCGGTAACCGTGGGCAACCCCGGCGGGGATATGAAGCAGCTCGGGCTCCTCGGCCGAGAGTACGACCCGCTGCTGGACCCCGGCGCTGGCAGAGCTCGCCCGGCAGTCCACCAGCCACACCAGGAGCTGTCCCCGGACCACTGTCCACGCCTCGTTCTGTGGTTGGTTGGGGTGGATGTGGAAGGCGTTGACGCGGCCGGGGTCGGCGTACGATACGGAGAGTTGGCGCAGCGTGACCCTCTCGCCCTCTGGCCCCTCCACCCGGCCCGCGTCCAGCCGGTACAACTCCAAAAACCACCCGTTCTCACTCCTGTGCTTGCGGAGCGGTCGCCGCCACGCCCCCTCGATCCCGGGCCCGGAACCGTACTCCTCGAAGGTCAGGGAGTCCAGCGTCTCGGGGGTAAGCTCTTGCTTGCTCACGAAGCGACCTCCTCCCGGACGAGGGAAAAGTTATTGGCCCCGGTCTCGGCCACCAGGAGCGAGGCGCGGTGCAAGCTGGTCACGGTGCCGGCGTCTGTCCACCACCCATCCAGCATTTCGTACTCCAACTCTCCCCACTCGGCGTAGCGGTTGTTGACGTCGGTGATTTCGAGTTCGCCGCGGCCGCTGGGGGTGAGGGTCTGGATGATGTCGAAGACCCGGGCGTCATACAGATAAATGCCCACCACTGCCAGGTTGGTGGTGGGCTGTTCGGGCTTCTCCACCACCCGCACCACCTTGCTCCCTTTCACCTCGGCCACCCCGAAGCGTTCCGGGTCGGGGACCTCCTTTAGAAAGATTTTACCCCCCGTCGCCCCGTCCCGCAGGAAGCGGCGCACCTGATCGGCGACGCTCCCCTCGATCAGGTTGTCGCCCAGCACCACGCACACCGGTTCGCCGTCGGCGAAGTGTTCGCACAGTCCGAGCGCCTCGGCGATGCCCCCCTCCCCCTCCTGGTAGGCGTAGTTCAGCTGTTTGAGGCCAAACTCTTTTCCGTTGCGGAGGAGCCGGAGAAAGTCGCCGGCGTGGTTTCCCCCGGTTACGATCATGATGTCGTCGACGCCAGCCCGCACCAGCAGTTCGATCGGGTAGTGGATCATCGGCCGGTCGTAGACCGGCAGGAGGTGTTTGTTGGTAACCCGGGTCATGGGCTGGAGGCGACTCCCCAGCCCGCCCGCGAGGACTATTCCCTTCATGAACTGATTATAGGAAACCGGAGCGCCGGGCGCTACGCCGATTGGGCCAGCCCGAGCCGGGAGGGCTGCCCGCGACGGCCACGGTGGCGCTCGACCTCCCGCTTCACGGTTCGCAGGAGCAGGCGGCGGAACTCTGGGGCGGCGAACCGCTCGGCGTTTTTGCGGCAGCTCGCGGGGTCGAAGGTGCGGCGCTCGGCCTCCAGCACGGCGTCGCACAGGGCTTCCACGCTCTGCTCCCCGAAGAGAACTCCGGTGACACCGCCTACCACCGTCTCGGTGGCGCCGCCCTTGCCGTAAGCTATGACCGGCCGGCCCGCCGCCTGCGCCTCCACGGGCACGATGCCGAAGTCCTCCAACCCGGGAAAGAGAACCCCCCGGCAACGGGCGTAGAGCCCGGCGATCTCTTCGTCGCTTCGCCTCCCCAAGAAGCTCACGGTGGAGTTGGCCAGAGACTCGAGACGCCTCCGTTCGGGCCCGTCGCCCACCACCAGGAGCCGCCGGCCGAGACGCTTGGCGGCCTCTACCGCGAGATCTACCCGCTTATACCCCACCAAGCGAGAGACCACCAGGTAGTAGTCTTCAATGCGCCCCGGAAAAAGGCGGAAGCGGTCCACGTCCACGGGCGGATGGATGACCTCGGAGCCGCGTCCGTAGTGGCGGCGGACCCGGCCAGCTACCTCGTGGGAGATGGCCATGAAGTGATCGACCCGGTCGGCCGCGAGCCGGTCCCACACCCGCAGCCAGTGGGCTATGGGCGCGGCGATCATCCGGCGCAGCGTGCCCCGGTTGTACTGGTGGTACAGGTCCCAGATGTAGCGGCAAGGGGTGTAACAGTAGCAGAGGTTGACGGTCTCGGGGCGGGTGATGACCCCCTTGGCGCAGGCGCTGTTGGTGGTGATAACCAGGTCGTATCCACTCAGGTCGAACTGCTCGAACGCCAGCGGCATGAGCGGGAGGAAGGGGCGGTGGTGGTGGCGCGCGAAGGGGACCTGCTGGAGAAAAGATGGGCGCACGTCCCACCCCCGCATCGACTCCGGGAGGCCTGGGGGGTGGTGGACGGTGGTGTAGATGGGGGCGTCTGGAAAGAGCCGGTGCAGCTCGAGCAGGACCCGCTCGGCACCTCCGAACGAGTTGAGCCAGTCCGTGGTGATGGCGACCTTCATTCAGTAGGCCCCCTCGCCGCGCACCACCACCCCGATAGTCCGGAAGAGGATCTTGGCGTCGAGAAGGAGCGACCAGGAGCGGATGTAGTCGCGCTCGATCTCGACCACCCGCTCAAACTCGGTGACCAGGTTGCGTCCCCCCACTTGCCACGGCCCGGTTATCCCCGGTACCACGCTCAGTCGGTCGAAGTGGTGCAGCTCGTACAGCGCCACTTCGCACGCCAAGGGCGGACGCGGACCGACCAACGACATGTCTCCGGTGAATACGTTGAAAAGCTGGGGCAGTTCGTCCAAACTGGTCCGCCGCAGGAAGCGCCCCATGCGGGTGATGCGGGGATCGTCCTTGACTTTAAAAAGGTGCTCGCATCCGTAAGCGTTGAGGTGGTGCAGGTCGCGGCGTCTCTCCTCGGCGTCTAGACGCATGCTGCGAAACTTCCAAATAGTGAAGCGGCGCCCGCCCAGCCCCATCCGCTCCTGCCGGAAGAAGACCGGGCCGGGAGAATCTAGCTTGATCCCCAGCGCGATGGCTGCCATGAGCGGAGCCAGGAGTGGGAGCACGATGACCGCCACCACCAGATCGAAAAGACGCTTGAGGACCAGCGCCGGCATCTCGAGCCGGGCGGGATGCAGGTGGAGGGCGGGGCACGCTCCCAGTTTAACCGGCTCGGCCCAACCCTGGATTTTGCCGATCACCGAGGGGATCACGTAGAGGGCCACGCCGTTTTCGAAACATACCTCGGCCACCTGGCGAAGTGTGCGCGCCGGAAGCGTGGTGGCCACGATGACCTCTTGTACGTCGACCTCGGCTACCAGCCGGGGCAGATCGTCCAGCACCCCGAGCGCGGCCGGGTCTGGCTCCTCGGAGGCGGTAACGTGGCCCACCACAAACTGGTCTACGTTCCGGTCGTCCCGCAGAGCCCGCAGCGCCCCGCCCACCTGGTCCAAGTTCCCGACGATCACCGCTCGCCGGAGCCCCAATCCGTGAGCGTAAGCGAAGCGTACCACCTGGTCGACAAGCTTCCGGCCCAAGGCCACGGCCGCGAAACCGAATCCTCCGAGCAGGATCAGCAGCGGCGGAGAAAAGGGAAGGTGCGGTGGAAATATGGCCAGGCAGGCGAGGATGAGGGTAGCTACCAAGCTCCCGTAAAGGAATCGGCGGCGGTCCCTGCGGGCGTCTCCGGGGTTGTACGCCGCCACCGCGTTCAAGCTGAGCAGAAAAGCGCCCACGATGGTGAGCACAAAGGGCTGGACCGGCTCGAAAGAGCTCCAGCTTGCGGCCAAGAGCGCCACCACCCCCGCCACCAGTGCACCATCCAAAAGGTGGAGCGACACCACACGCAGCACCCGGCGCACCAGGGAGACGGCCAGACGGCGTTGGGCCACCTCACGCCGCAGCCGCGTGTCCAGGGGTAGACGCCGCGAGCGGGCTTCTCCGGCGAGCGCGGCTTCCTCGGCCGACCCCGTTTCGAGGGCTTCTTCAGAAGGTTGGGTCACGTCGCCTCAAGCTGGCTCTCGTTCGTATCGGGTCTCGTCTAGATACCGCGTGAGCGACTCACGCCACGACGGCATGGGACGACCGGTCACCCGCTCCGTGCCCGTGCAGTCCAGCACCGAGTACGCGGGCCGGGGCGCGGGTCGCGGCCGGGCCGACGAAGGTACCGGCAGCAGCGCGAGGCGCAACCCTTTTCCGGCCAGAACGGCGCGCGCAAACCGGTACCAAGAGACCGGTTCGCCGCCGCCCGTCGCATGAAACATGCCTTGCGCCCCCCGCTCCCCCAGATCGTAAATGACGCTGGCCAGAGAAGTTGTCCAAGTGGGCCTGCCGATCTGATCGTCCACCACCCGAAGTGGCCCGCTTCCGTCTTGCGCTGCCCGCAAGATAGTGCCCACGAAGTGCCGCCCGCCCCGGCCGTACAGCCAGGAGGTTCGCACCACCAGGGAGCGGCCAGTTGACCTCACCGCCTCCTCCCCGGCTGCCTTGGATTCGCCGTACCGGTTGAGGGGGCAAACCGCGTCCTTGGGACGGTACGGACGGCTCCCGGCTCCGTCGAAAACGTAGTCCGAGCTTGGGTATACACAAAGAGCCCCCACCGAGTTGCACGCCTCGGCCACGAAACAGGCGGCGGTCGCGTTGACCCGCATGGCCAGTTCGGGTTCCGTCTCGGCGCCGTCCACTCCGGTGTAGCCCGCGCACTGGATCACCACTCCGGGCCGCTCTCGCTGCAGCCGGGCGCGGACCGCGGCTTCGTCCGTCACGTCGAGCTGGTCACGGCCGAGCGCCACCGTATGGTAGCCGCGCCGCTGGCCCTCCTCTACTACCGCCCGGCCCAGCAGCCCGCGGGCGCCGGTCACCAGAACCTTCACCCCGAGACCCCCCGGGCAAAGTAGCGGGCCAGGTAGGTGATTATCCGCTCGGCCCCGGCCCGGCGGATCGAGGTCAGGACTTCGGCCACGGCTTGGTCGAGATCGATCCAACCCCGGTCCGCCGCGGCCCGGAGCGCGGCGTACTCTCCGGAGACGTGGTACGCCCACACCGGGGAGCTGGTCTCGCTGTGCACGCGCGAGATCACGTCCAGGTAGGGGAGAGCCGGTTTTACCATCAGGATGTCGGCCCCCTCGCGCAGGTCGGCGCGCGCCTCCCGCACCGCCTCCCGCACGTTGGCCGGGTCCATCTGGTAGCCCTTCCGGTCGCCGAAGCCGGGGACGCTTCCGGCCGCGTCGCGGAAGGGGCCGTAAAAGGCCGAAGCGTACTTGACCGCGTAGGAGAGGATCGGGGTATGAGAGTATCCGTGCTCGTCCAGGGCGCGGCGGACGGCCCCCACGCGGCCGTCCATCATGTCCGAGGGGGCCACCAGGTCGGCCCCCGCCCCGGCGTGGGAAAGGGCGGTGGCGGCGACGAGCGGAAGGGTGGCGTCGTTGTCCACCTCGTCTCCGCGCAGCACCCCGCAGTGGCCGTGGGAGGTGTACTCGCACAAGCAGACGTCGGTAATCACCACCAGTTCCGGGACCTCCCGCTTGAGCTCCCGGACGGCTCGCTGGACGATCCCGTCTTCGCTGTACGCCCCGCTCCCTTGTTCATCTTTCTTTTCCGGAACCCCGAACAAGATGACCCCGCCCAGCCCCAGTCCGGCCGCCTCGGTGGCGTCACGTGAGAGTTCGTCCACCGAGGTCTGCTCCACGCCCGGCAGCGAGGGGACCGGCTTTCTCACCCCCTTCCCGGGGACCGCGAAGAGGGGGAGGATGAGGTCTCCCGGCCTCACCTCGGTCTCGCGCGCGAGGCCCCTGAGCCCTTCGGTACGCCGCAGACGGCGCCCCCGGAAAGCCGGAAAGTCAGCCATCAAAACAGGTAACCCAGCGACACGGAGCCGCGACTCTCGCGCCAACCGTCTCCGCTATCCTGAAAGAACCACCCCCCTGCATCGAGGCGCGGTCCCACCCGCCAGCGGGCCTTCAAGTCAACCCCCCGGCTCTCTCCCTCGCGCTCCGGAGAGAAGAGGTTTTCGCTCCCCCGCTCGCGCGCAAAAAGCCGCAGCTCGAGCCAAAGGGCCGCTTCGAAGAGGAGCGCCGAACCGTTCAGCGCCCACTCCTTGCCATGGCCACCGAGGGGGTGGCCCAGCGGAAGCTCGTTCAGGGCCCAGCCACCTCGGAAGGTGGCGTGCCGGTACCAGGGCGGGTTGAAACAGCACGAGCGGGCAAAGTACGCGCGCTCCACGCCGAGCGACGCCGTGGGGGCGAAGGGCAGCGAGGGCGCGAGCGCCCCCATCACCAACCCCGGCACGTCGCGAAAGGCACCGGCGCTGTCCTCGGCCCCCGACTCCAGGTAAAGGAAGAGGGGGATGAGGCCCTCGCTGGGGAGGCGGTAACGGATCTCGCCCGAGACCTTGCCGTCGTCCAGATCTCCGTGGTGGACACCGATCAGGGTGAGGAGTAGAGCCCGCGGAGTGAGTGGATCTCGGGGGGCGTCTCCACCGAAGATGAGGCCCCGATGAAGAGCCAGGGTAAGACGGGGATGGGGCCGCAGGGAGACCGATCCGCCTAGGAGCCAGGGATCGCCGTCGTGACGGTCGTCGAACGCACGGGTGACGAAGAAGTCGGCCGAGACCAGACCCAGGTACGCCAGCCAGCCGGGAAACTGGAACGGCCGGGCGGTGCGCAGCTCGAGGCGGGTTACCCCCGCGCCCCCGAAGACAACCCCCCCCCGGCCGAAGCCGAGCGGCCCGTGCAGCGCGGATACGGTCACCGGCCCGGCCGCGAGGGCGACTTCTACCTGATCGGGAAAGAGCTCTTCCGAACCGAACCATGCCTTGGAACGGAACAGCAACGGGCCCAGGGCACCGGTCGTACCCCACGCCAACACCAGCTCGCCCTGGTCGTCCAAGGGCTGGGCGCCCAGCTGCTCGCCGGGTAGGGGAAGGTTACGGCCCGGCTCGGCGGCGCCGCGCCTGAAACCTCCTCCCGGGGACGCGCTTCCGCCCCACCACTCCAGAACCTCTCTCTGCTCGCCCAGGAGCCGGCCGACGGCGCCCGGAAACTCCTCGGCGTAGCGGCCAAAAAGCACCGAGTCCGCGCTCAAGAGAAGACACCCCACCTCGAGCAGGGGGACGGCTTGCTGGGCCGGGAGGAAGTGCTCGGGGGCAGCTCCCGCCGCCTCCAGGCGGTGGGCGGTCGCCACCGCCCAGTGGTCCGGCGGGAGCAGCGGAGAGTGGAAGGGTTCTTGCCAGCACTCTTGGGCCGCCAAGCCAGGCGCGGCCAAGAGGGTGCAAACGGTTGCGGTGGCGAGCGGCTGTTTCACCAGTTGGTTTTCTCCCGCCAGTACTCCCGGACGGTTCGGATGAGTCCCGGCACGGTGTACTCTCCCGGCTCCAGGTGAACCGGGAGCCCTAGCTCACGCGCCGTTGCCGAGGTGACCGGGCCGATGGTGGCGACCTTCGCCCCCCCCAACTTCACCCCCACCAACTCCACGAAGTTCCGCACCGTGGAGCCGGCCGTAAAGGTGACCAGGTCGATGGACCCCTCCTCCAGACGCCGCCGCACACCGGCAGCGCCCGAACCGTCGGGCACGGTCTGGTAGGCGGCCACCTCGACGACGTGGGCCCCCAGCCGCCGGAGGGAGTCTGGTAGTACGCTCCTGGCGCCGGCGGCGCTGGCCAGAAGAAGCTTCGCTCCCTCGAGGCCGCCCACCCCGGCTAACGCCTCCACCACGCTCTCGGCCACGTACCGCTCCGGAACCAGCTCCGGAACCACTCCGCGCCGCTTCAGGGCGGCGGCGGTGGCCGGGCCCAGGGCGCAAACCTCTACCCCGGCCAGGGCGCGTGCGTCACGGCCGGCTCGGCGCAGTGAGGCCCATACCTTTTCCACACCGTTCGCGCTGGTGAGCAAAAGCCAGTCGTACTCAGCGAGCGCCGCCACGGCGCGGTCCAGGGGTGCCCGATCCTCCGGCTCCTCGACGCGGATGGTGGGAAACTCGATCACTTCGGCCCCCAACCCCCGGAGCGAGCGGGCCATCCCGCTGGCTTGGGCGCGCGCACGGGTGACCACTACGCGGGCGCCGAAGAGGGGTCGCTTCTCGAACCAACTGGTCCGGTCTCGCAAGCCGCACACCCCGCCCACCACGACCACCGCCGGTGGACCGATCTTCCCGGCCTTGGCCAGTCCGGCGAGTGTAGCCACGCTTCCGGTCACGGTCCGCTGGCCGGGGTAGGTGCCCAAGGAGATCGCCGCCGCCGGGGTATCGGGCGGAGCACCGCCCTCTCGCAAACGGAGGAGGTTCTCCTCCAGCTGGTCCACCCCCATGTAAAGGACCAGGGTGCCGCCCGCCCCGACCAGCGCCGCCCAAGCGACCCCTTCGCCTTCCCGGCCGGGGTCTTGGTGGCCGGTAGCGAAGGTGACGGTCGCGCTGATCTTCCGATGGGTGACCGGGATGCCCGCGTAGGCGGGAGCCGCGATCCCCGCCGTGATCCCCGGCACCACCTCGAAAGGGACCCCGGCTGCAACCAGGGCCAGCGCCTCCTCGCCTCCCCGCCCGAACACGAACGGATCGCCCCCCTTGAGCCGGACTACGCTCCGGTGGCGGCCCGCGAGCTCGACCAGCAGTCGGTTGATCTCGTCTTGGCTACGAGAGGGCTCCCCCGCGCGCTTGCCCGCGTACAGTAACTCGGCGTCCGCGCGGGCTCCCTCCAAGAGTACCGGGTTGGCCAAGGCGTCGTAGACGATGGCGCCGGCCCCAGCAATCAGCCCGGCGGCCCTCACGGTGAGCAGACCGGGGTCTCCCGGCCCCGCGCCCACCAGGTAGACGGTACCTCGCTTCACGTCCACCCCCGCTCCACCCCCCGAATCAGCTCCTCCAGTGTCCGGTCCAGGGAGATCTCCGGCTCCCAGCCGAGCGCGCGGAGCCGCGAGGGGTCGCCCACGAGCAGGGGGAGATCGAGCGACCGCCGCCTCCGCGGTTCGGAAAGGACGCGCGCCTTCACCCCCGAGACCTCCACCAGCCGGTTGCAGAGCTCGGCCAGCGAGTACGCTCGCCCCGAACAGACGTTGTAAGCGCGGCCGGGCTCTCCCCGCTCCATCAGGAGCCGGTAAGCGCGCACCACGTCGCGCACGTCCAGAAAGTCCCGCCTAACTTTCAGGTTTCCGGTCTTGAGGACGGGCTCTGGAGAGCCCCGCTGCTCAACCAACTGGCGGGCGAAGCCGGGCAGGGCAAAGCGCCGGTTCTGGCCCGGTCCCGTGTGGTTGAAGCCGCGCGCGACCAGCGGCTCCACCAGGCTGGAGCGGGTGGCGGCGCGAGCAGCCATCTCGGCGGCCGCCTTGGAAGCCGCGTACGGAGTGACCGGCGAGAGGGGGCGATCTTCCGAGATCGGTTGCTCGCGTTCTGGTACCGGCCCGTACACCTCGGCCGAACTGGGGAGCAGAAACCTGACCGGCCTCTCTGAGTGAACGAGGGCCTCCAGCAGGGTAAAGGTGCCGGTGGCGTTTACTGTCCAAGTCTCCAGCGGGTGCCGGAAAGATTCCCCCACCGAGCTCTGCGCGGCCAGATGGTAAACCCGCCCGGGCCGCACCTCGTCCAGCGCTGCCTTCACCGAATCGGAAGAGGTGACGTCGAGAGAGATCCAGCGCACCGCCCGCGGGTCTTCGGCTGCCAGCGGTCCCGGCTCCGGCGGGTGTCCGTCCAGGGTAGCGCCGGCCACCTCTTCGCCAGCCAGGAGCAGGTCGCGGAGAAGGTGTTGGCCTACGAACCCCGCCGCGCCGGTGACCAGCGTGGTCATCCCCCCAAGCGCTCCAGATCTGCCTTCAGCATGGTCTCCACCAGCTCGTGGAACCGGACCTCCGGCGTCCACCCCAGCCGTTCCTCCGCCTTGGAGGCGTCGCCCACCAACAGATCGACCTCGGCCGGGCGCATAAACTTTTCGTCTTGGACAACGTACTCTTGCCAATCGAGACCGGCTGCCGAGAAAGCCGCCTCAACTAACTCACCAACACTGCGGGTCTCGCCGGTGGCCACCACGAAGTCGTCGGGCTCGTCCTGCTGGAGCATGAGCCACATGGCCCGCACGTAGTCCCCGGCGAAGCCCCAATCCCGGCGGGCGTCCAGGTTGCCGAGCCGGAGCTCTTTGGCCAGCCCCAGCTTGATACGAGCTACCCCGTCGGTGACCTTGCGGGTCACGAACTCCAGCCCCCTGCGGGGCGATTCGTGGTTGAAGAGGATGCCACTCACCGCGAACATGCCGTGGCTCTCCCGGTAGTTCACGGTTGCCCAGTGTCCGTACACTTTGGCCACCCCGTAGGGAGAGCGGGGATAGAAGGGGGTGCTCTCCTTCTGCGGCACCTCTTGGACCTTGCCAAACATCTCACTGGAAGAGGCCTGGTAGAAGCGGATGGAGGGGTCGTGGAAACGGATCGCAGCGAGCACTCTCATGACCCCCAGGGCGGTGACCTCCCCGGTTAGGACCGGCTGGTTCCACGAAGTCTGCACGAACGACTGGGCCGCCAGGTTGTACACTTCCTGCGGCTCGCTCTCGCGCAACGCCATGAGGAGGGAGTTGTGGTCGGTGAGGTCGCCTGGAATCAACTGGACGCGGTCCTGGATGTGGGCGATGCGCTCGAAGTTGAGCAAAGAGCTGCGCCGCACCAGTCCGGACACTTCGTACCCCCGCTCCAGGAGGAACTCGGCGAGGTAGCTCCCGTCCTGGCCGGTAATGCCGGTGATGAGCGCCCGTTTCATGTTTATCGCTTAATGGGGTAACGGTTTCAAGCGCCACAGCTTATCTGGCCGCCTTATCGGTGTCAACGCGGCGGGGGTGCGGGGGCTTGACCGACTGGTCCTAGGGTGATAGAATACGCGGCTTTAGCTTCCCTCTATGGAAGGAGAATATATGGCCGCCGTCTGCGCCATTTGCGGCAAAGGCCCCCGGGCCGGTAACAGTGTTAGCCACGCCAACAACAAGACCAAGCGGCGCTGGCTCCCGAACCTCCAGCGCGTGCGCGTGGTTACCGAAAACGGGGCCCGCGAGCGCCTGCGCGTGTGCACCAGCTGCCTCTCCGCCGGCAAGGTACGCAAGGCCGGACCGGCCATCCCCGCTTGAGGGCTCACTCCGTGGTACGGGTGGCTGCCAGCAACAGAGAAGCCGCGCCTCTGGCG
>JBOHRN010000012.1:0-1469 GCA_050732775.1 Longimicrobiaceae bacterium
GTTCTGCAGGGTCAGCATCACCTGGAACAACGGGTGCCGCGCCAGCGACCGCGACGGGGCCAGCTCCTCCACCAGGCGTTCGAACGGCACGTCCTGGTGCGCCAGCGCCTCCAGGCTGGTCTCCCGCACCCGGCCCAGCACCTGCCGGAAGTCCGGGTCACCGGACAGGTCGGTACGGACCACCAGCGTGTTCACGAAGAAGCCGACCAGGTCGTCCAACGCCTCGTCGGTACGCCCCGCGACCGGCGACCCGATCGGGACGTCGACCCCGGCACCGACCCGGGACAAGGTGACCGCCAGCGCGGCCTGCAACACCATGAACGGCGTCACACCCTCGTCCCGCGCCAACTCTGTCAGCCGCGCGTGCACCTCCGCCGGCACCCGCAGCGGCACCCGGTGCCCCCGATGACTGGCCACCGCCGGACGGGACCGGTCCATCGGCAGCGCCAGCTCCTCCGGCGCACCGTCCAGGGCCCGGCGCCAGTACCCGACCTGGGTCGCCAGCAGGCTCTCCGGGTCGGACTCGTCACCGAGCAGCTCCCGCTGCCACAGCGTGTAATCGGCATACTGCACCGGCAGCGGCTCCCAATCCGGCGCCTCACCACGCACCCGCGCCGCGTACGCCACCGACAGGTCACGACCCAACGGACCCATCGACCAGCCGTCACCAGCAATGTGGTGCATCACCAACACCAACAACTGCTCGCGCTCCCCGACACGCAACAGCCACGCCCGGATCGGCGGCTCACTGGCCAGGTCGAACGCGTACCGCGTAGCCTCCGCCACCACCCCCGCCACGTCACCGGCAACAACGTCACGGACCTCCAACGCCCAGCCAAGCTCCGCCACGTCGAGGACCCGCTGAAACGGCTCACCGTCGACAACCTCAAACACCGTACGCAGCGACTCGTGACGACCAATCACATCCCGCAACGCCACACCCAACGCAGCAGCATCAACCTCACCAGCCAACCGGATCACCGCCGGAATGTTGTACGTCGCGCTCGGCCCCTCCAACTCCCCCACAAACCACAACCGCCGCTGCGCATACGACAACGGCACCCGCACCGGACGCACCCCCGCCCGCAACACCGGCCGGGCCCGCCCCGTCGCCTCACCCAGCCGCGCCGCCAACCCCGCCACCGACGACGCCTCGAACAACACCCGCAACGGCACCTCCACACCCAGCACCGCCCGGATCCGCGACAACAACCGCACCGCCAACAACGAATGACCACCCAGGTCAAAGAAACCGTCGTCCACCCCCACCGCATCCACACCCAGCACCTGCGCGAACGCGCCACACAACAACTCCTCAACCACCGTCACCGGGCCCCGCCCAGCGCCGGTGGCGTACGCCGGTGCCGGCAGCGCCTGCCGGTCCAACTTCCCGTTACGCGTCAACGGCAACTCCGGCAGCGTCACAATCACCGCCGGCACCATGTACTCCGGCAGCCGCGCCGCAACAA
>JBOHRN010000013.1:0-19197 GCA_050732775.1 Longimicrobiaceae bacterium
CATCCGGGCCGCGGGCGTCCGGCAGGGGGGGCGCCACCTCAGTCTCCGGCTTCGGCGCGGAGTCGCTCGAGAACTTGACCGCTGAGGTCCAGCGAGGGGTCGGCGCTGATCAGACCTCCCCCGGCCACGTCGAAGATCAAGTCGTAGCCACCCTCCTCACGCATCTCCTCGATGACCTCCGAGATCCGTCTCATGATCGGTTCGACCAGTTCGGCCTGGCGCTGCTGGGCAGTCGTCTCCAGGTCGTTCACCCGCCTTTGATAAGAGATGAACTTCTCTTGTAAGCTCTGCGCGCGCTCTTGGAGAGACCCTTCGGACAGGGTCTGGCGCTGTTGTTGGAGCTCTTGTTCCTCCTGCCGGAGCTCGCCTTCCAAGCGCTCGATCTCGCTCCGGTAGCCGGCCAGGTCGTCCTCGAACTGCTGCTGGGCCTGCCGGGCTCCCGGTGCCTCTGAGAGTATGCGCTGCGAGTTAATGTAGCCGATTCTCGGGGACTGCGCCTGGAGCGCGCCCACCCACAGGACGAGAGCCGCTGGCAGTACGCTCAAACGGATTAACTTTATCATTTCTCTTACTCCACGAATGGGTTCGGATCGCGCGGGTAGACGTGTCTAAAAGCCCGGACCGAGCTTGAAGTGGAACTGCCACCCCGGCTCCGGTTTGTCGAAACCGTAGGCGTAGTCGAGCCCCAGCGGTCCGAACGGGGTTACCAGCGACACCCCCACCCCCGCGCCGCGGAAGAGCCGGGTGGGGTCGATGCGAGCCGGGTCGGTCCAGATGTTGCCGGCGTCGCCGAAGAGCGAGATCGAGATCTGGTCGGTGAGCCGGAGTGCCCCCTCGGCGCTGACCGTGAGGAAGGCGTTTCCGAGCGTGCCCAAGCTGTTGAGAGTTCCGCGGGGAAAGTATCCACGCGGGGTAATGGTGGCTTCTTCGTACCCTCGTAGCGGCTCGCCGTAGTTGGTGCCGCCCAGGAAAAAGCGGTCGAGGGGAAAGCGGCTGGCGTCTCCGAACACCGCGCCCGTCCGCCCCTTGAGCCCGAGCACCAAGCGGATGGGGCGCTCGCCCGGCTGCGTGCCCCCGACGCTTGCCACCGGTACCCACCACTCGGCGTCGCCGGTAAACTTACGAAAGTTTCCGTCTCCCCCCACCGGCCCGCCGGTCTGTTCCAGGTTCGCCGATTGGCGCGTGCCCGAGGTGGGAAAGACGGGGTGGTCGGTGGTTTCCCGGGTAACGGCGAAAGAGAGCGAGCTGCCGGTGGTAGACGGCTGGCAGAAAATCGACTCCTCTACCTCGCAGTCTTCCTCCACGGCGTCGAAGCTCCGGCGCGAGATGGTGTAGCCGAGGAAGGCGCGCGTCCAGCGGAAGTCGAAGAACGGCATTCCGTACCGGAGAGAGCCACCCGTGCGCACGCTGCGGCCGTCTCCGAAGGGCGAGTAGCGGTCGTTCATGTGGAAGACCGACACGCTCCCCGATCTGCGGGTTCCGAACAAGGACGGATCGGTGTAGCTCGCCTGGAAGGTGTTGCGCCAGCCGAACTCGGCCCGCACGTTGGCCTGTTTGGCTTGGCCGAACAGGTTGGGCTGGCTATAGCCCAGGAATCCCGAGAGTCCCCCCGCCCGGCCGTACCCCCCAAAGGAGGCGCCGAAGTTGATACTGCCGGTGCGCTTCTCCTCCACCTCGAAGGTAAGGTCCACCGTACCGGTCTCGGGGTCGGGGTCGATGGCGGGCGTGGGGACGGGGGTCTCGAAAAAGCCGAGTCCGCTGATCGACTGGTAGCTCTGGATGAGCCGGTCCTCGTTGTAAAGGTCTCCGGGGTACACGAAGAGCCGGTCGCGGATCACCGATTCGTGGGTATAGTCGTTGCCCGCTATGCGCACCTCGTCGACGTAGAACGGCTGCCCTTCGCGCACGTACAGAGTCACGTCAACGGTGGGAGAGGCGCCCCGGGCGGACGGAGTGCGCTCGATCCGTGGCTCCACCTGGGCGTACAGGTACCCCTCGTTGCGGTAGAGCTGCTGGATCTCCAGAGTGGCGTCTTGGAGCGCGGCCTGGTTGAATATCTCGCCTTGCTCCCGCTCCCTGGCGGGCCCGAAGGGGAGTCCGAGCACGGAGCGGCGGCGGCTGGTGTAGACGCGCGCCAGCCGCTCGGTAGCAAAGTGGCTGTTCCCCTCGACCTCAAAGCTGCCCAGCCGGTAGCGCGGCCCCTCCTCCACTTCGATCACCAGCCGCGCCTTGCCGCTCTCCGGGTCCACGATCAGGGTGTCGGAAAGGACCGAGAAGTCGATGTAGCCACGCTCCCCGTAAAAGGCGGGAAGCCGCTCTAGGAGGTCTTCACGGAGCACTTGCGGATCAAATTTGCCGGTTCTGAACCAGAGGAAACCCTCCGGTTTGGTGCGCAGACGCTCGACTAGTTGGGCGTCGGAGAACGCCCGGTTGCCCCGGAAGTCCACCTCGGCGACGGCCAGCCGGGTCCCCTCCTGGACCTCGAAGGTGAGCCGGTAGCCATCTTCCAGCCGCACCAGCGAGGTATCCACGCTCGCCAGCCGCACGCCTTCATCGATGAGCAGTTCCCCAATCACCCGTTCGGTCTCCAAGACTACGCCGGGGTCCAGGGGAGCCCCCCCCTCCAGGCCCTCCACGGTATCGCGCACGCTCTGGGCAGAGACGCGCTCCAGTCCTCGGAAGGCGTACTCCCTGATGAAAGGGCGCTCCTCGACCTCGAAAACCAGCGAGATGGTGGTGGGGGTCTCGTCCCTGGCGTACACCTCCACCGTCTCGAAGTCGCCCGTGGCCATGAGCCGGCGGATGGCGTTTTGAATCCTGCTACCGTCCACTTCCTGTCCGGAGTGGAGCCGGGCAGTGGTGCGTACCGCGGCCGCCGAGACGCGCTCGCCGCCCCGCACGTACACCGTGTCCAGCCGGATGGAGGCGCGGCCGGGGAGTTGGGCTGAATCGGGCTCCTGGGCCTCGGCCGGTAGCGCGCTCAAGAGTAAGAGCAGCCCAAAAGCTGCTCGGGGAAGGCGTACGGTCATGAAAAGGTAAAAGCGGCTATTCGAGAGTGTCGTCTACGGACTTCAGGTCTTGGAGGGGGAGTGCGCCAGCACCCGGAACGAAAGGGAGTCTGCTCCCTCCCCGGCCGAGACCTCGATCTCGTCGCCGGAAGAAAACTCGGACGCCAGGATACGCTCGGAGAGCGGGTCCTCCACGTGCCTTTGGATGGCCCGCCGGATAGGCCGCGCCCCGAACTTCTCGTCGTAGCCGTGCTCGATCAAGAACTCTACCGCCCGATCGGTGATCTTGAGCGTGAGCCCGTCTCCGGCCAGGCGCTCCTCGACTTCGCCGAGCAGGTTGCGCACGATCTCCCCGATGTGCTCCCGGGAGAGCGAGTGGAAGACGATCACGTCATCCAGCCGGTTGATGAACTCGGGGTTGAAGGCGCGCTGGATCTCGTCGTTGATGGTCCGCTCGATACGCTCGTAGTCCATCGAGCCGGAGACGGCGTGGAAGCCTAGCCCGCTTCCCTTGCCGATGTCCCTGGCCCCAAGGTTCGAGGTCATGATGACCACCGTATTCTTGAAATCGATCTGGCGGCCGTAGTTGTCGGTCAAGTGCCCCTCGTCCAGAACTTGGAGGAGGATGTTGAAGACGTCCGGGTGAGCCTTCTCGATCTCGTCCAGAAGGACCACCGAGTAGGGCTTGCGCCGCACCGCCTTGGTGAGGGTGCCCGACTCCTCGTAGCCCACGTAGCCGGGGGGCGCCCCGATGAGTCGTGAGACCGAGAACTTTTCCATGAACTCGGACATGTCTACCCGGATGAGAGCGTTCCGGTCGGCGAACATGAACTCGGCGAGGGCGCGGGCCAACTCGGTTTTTCCCACCCCGGTGGGTCCGGCGAAGACAAACGAGCCGATGGGCCGTGCGGGGTCTTTGAGACCCGCGCGCGAGCGGCGGATGGCGCGGGAGATCGCCTTGATGGCCGGGTCCTGGCCCACGATGCGCTTATGTAGCTCCTCCTCCATGCCGATGAGCCGCTCGGTTTCGGCCTGCTTCATGCGAGTTACCGGGATACCCGTCCAGCGGGAGACTATAAAGCTCACGTCCTCCTCGGTGAGCACCGGACGGTGGGTCTTCCGCTCCTCTTCCCACGCCTCTTCGCGCTCCGAGATGCGGCCCTGTACCTCCCGCTCCCGGTCGCGCAGTTCGGCCGCTTGCTCGAAGTCCTGGTCACGGATCGCCTGGTCTTTCTCTGCGGCTATCTGGTCGAGGTCTTGCTGCAGGTCGGCGACCTCGGGCGGCGGCACCTGGGTGGCCAGCCGCGCGCGCGCGCCCGCCTCGTCGATCACGTCGATCGCCTTGTCCGGAAGGAAGCGGTCGGTGATATACCGCTCCGACTGCTTGACCGCCTGCTCGATCACGTCGGCAGGGATCTGGACCCGGTGGTGCTCCTCGTACTGGGTCTTGAGCCCTTGGATGATCTCCACAGTCTGCTCTACCGTGGGGGGGTCCACCATCACGGTCTGGAAGCGCCGCTCCAGGGCACCGTCTTTTTCGATGTACTTCCGGTATTCGTTCAGCGTCGAGGCACCCACGCACTGGAGCTCGCCCCGGGACAGCGCGGGTTTGAGCATGTTGGAGGCGTCTATGGCTCCCTCGGCCGCGCCGGCCCCCACCAGGGTGTGTAGCTCGTCGATGAAGAGGACCACGTTGCGGTTCTGGGTGATTTCGTTCATCACCGCCTTGAGCCGCTCCTCGAACTGGCCCCGGTACTTGGTGCCCGCGATCACCGCGGCCATGTCGAGCGCCAGCACCCGGTGGTCACGCAAGGTATCGGGGCAGTCGCCGGCGGCGATGAGCTGCGCCAGCCCCTCCACGATGGCGGTCTTGCCCACGCCCGGCTCGCCGATCAGGACGGGGTTGTTCTTCTTGCGCCGGGAGAGGATCTCCATGACCCGCTCGATCTCCTGCTCGCGGCCGATGATGGGGTCGAGCTTGCTCTCGCGGGCCAGCTCGGTGAGGTCGCGGCAGAAGTGATCCAGGGCGGGTGTCTTGGACTTCTTGTCACCCTTGGGAGTGCCGCTACCCGAGCCGCCGCCCACTCCAGCCGTTTGCGCCCCGGAGGGCTCGGTGCCCAGGAGCTTGAGGGTCTCCTGGCGGGCGTCTTCCAGCGTAATACCCAGTTGGCCTAGGACTTCGGCCGCGATGCCCTTCTCCTCGCGCAAGAGACCCAAGAGCAGGTGCTCGGTGCCCACGTAGGAGTGGCTCAGTTCGCGCGCTTCGGCCATGGCGAATTCGAGCACTTTCTTGGCGCGCGAAGTGTACGGCAGCTCCCCCAGCGCGATGGTTGCCTTGCCCCGGCGGACCGACTCCTCGACCTTTTGTTGGATCTGCTCCAGGTCAACGGCGAGGTTGGTGAGCACGGCCGCGGCCACCCCCTCCCCCTCGCGGATAAGCCCCAGCAGGATGTGCTCGGTGCCCACGTAGTCGTGCTGCAGACGGATGGCCTCTTCCCGCGCCATCGCCAGCACCTTTCTCACCCGGTCCGTGAAGTTGTAGTTCATGCCGCCCGTTCGAGCCGCGTTGATGGATCTTCAGCCGGTTTGCCGCCCGGCGCCGTTCCCGCCGTCTCCTCCGACCTCCCCGGCCAGCGAGTCGCGCACGAAGGTGGCTCGCCGCACACCCACCTCGTTCCGCTCGATGGGTTGGCCCGCCCGCTCTTCGAGGTGGGCGGACTGGGAGTGGATCATGATCTGGTTGAGCGTGAATACACTGTGCTCGGGGAGAAGTTTCAAACTCACGCCGAGCCGCACGCCGCTCAAAAGGTTCATCACCTCCTCAAAGGATATCGCCCTGGCGTGGCGGAGGATGCCGTACGCCCGCCACACTTTGTCTTCGATTACTATGGGGGCGTCGCGCAGGAGCACGGAACGGGCGTGGAGTTCGTGCTGGATAACTTGCTGGACCATCTTTTCCAGGTGGTCGACGAGGTCTTCCTCGGTACGCCCGAGGGTGGTCTGGTTGGAGATCTGGAAAAAGTTGCCCACCACTTCGGAGCCCTCTCCGTGTAACCCCCGAAAGGTAAGCCCCACCTGCATGATCCCCCTCAGCACCTTCTCTATCTCCTTGGTGAGCACCAGTCCGGGCAGGTGCATGAGCACCGACGCCCGCAGCCCCGAGCCGGTGTTGGTCGGGCACGAGGTCAGGTAGCCGAATTCGGGGTGAAAGGCGTAGGGGAGGTGTTTACCCATCTCGTCGTCCAGTCCGTCCACCGTCCGCCACGCCTCTTGCAGCCGGAAACCGCTCATCAGGGCTTGCAGCCGGAGGTGATCCTCTTCGTTGGCCATCACCGCGAGCACGCCGCCCGGCGCTATGAAGAGGACGGAGTAGTCGGGGGGATTGCCCTCGTCGCCACCGATCAGTTCCCGGCTTACCAGCCGCCTCTCGAGCAGGAGTTGGCGGGTAGAGGGGTGGACTTCCGGTATATCGATCTCGGGACCGCCGCGCAGCAGATCGGTACGTATCACCGCATCTCTGGCCATCTCCCGCACGGCGGAACGGTCGGTCGACCTGGAGTGCGGGCCAAAGCGGGGACCGCGCAGGTTACGGGCCAGCCGGATGCGCGTCGAGAGTACGATTTCGGCGTGTGGCCCGCTCGCGTCCAGCCACTCCAATCCCAGCTGGGAGAGGTCCGGCGGCTGGCTCACTTGGGCGCGCTCACTTCGCGGTCCCCGAGGGACTGCTCGAGCTCGTGAATGTCGTCGCGGACCATGGCCGCGCGCTCGAAGTCCTCGTTTTCGATCGCCTTCTGCAGCCGCCGGCGCATGCTGGTCAGCCGCGCCGTGTGGTCGGCCAAGGTAGGGTCGGGCGGAAGGTACGCTTTACCCACGTGCTGGCTGGCGCCGTGCAGCCGCCGGAGGAGGTTGCGCAGGTGGCGGCTAAAGTAGTCGTAGCACTCAAAGCAGCCCAGCCGACCGGTCTTCTTGAAGTCGCTCACGGTTAGCCCGCAGAGGGGGCACTCGCCTTCGTCGGGCAGCTCCTCCGCGCCCAGCTCCTCGCCCATTTGGGCCAGGAAGTCGCTGAGGGGCGCGCTGGCTGGCGAAACGCCGGTGTCAATCCCCTTCTCCGAGGCGCACTGCTCGCACAAGTTGAGCGTGCTGATCTCGTTGTTGACGATCTGCGTCAGGTGGACCTTCGCATTCCTGCTCTCGCAGCTCTCACACTTCATCAATCAATGCCCCTTCGATGGTTGCCGGTCAAAGTTCACCGCGCCCTCCCACTCTTACTCCCTAACCCTGACCCACGGCCCCCGTTCCCCTAACCGGACGCGCGCGCGCCACCGCTCCGCCCCCTCCTCTTAGCCCTCCGCCAAGCGCCCGCCCGCCAGTACCAGCTGCCGGTCGGCGCGCGCGGCCAACCCCCGGTCGTGGGTAACTATCACGGTTGCCGAGGCGTAGGCCGCGCTCACCTCGAAGAGGAGGTCGTGGAGCCGCTCGCTAGTGCCGGTGTCCAGGTTGCCGGACGGCTCGTCGGCCAAGAGCACGGCGGGTTGGTTGGCGAGCGCGCGCGCCACCGCCACCCTTTGCTGCTCTCCGCCGGAGAGCTGGGCCGGCCTGTGCCCTAGCCGGTGGGAAAGCCCAACCGCGTCCAGGAGTTGGCGCGCCCGCTCCTCGGCCCCGGCCCGCGGCTCGCCCGCGATGAGCCGGGGCATGGCCACGTTTTCCAAGGCGTTGAACTCGCGCAAAAGGTGGTGAAACTGGAACACGAAGCCCACCCATTCGCCGCGCAGCCGGGCCAGGGCGTCGCCGTCGAGCCCTGCCAGGGCGTGTCCCGCTAGCTCCACCTCTCCGGCGCTGGGCAGGTCCAACCCCCCGAGCAGGTGCAGGAGGGTCGACTTACCCGTGCCGCTCTCGCCGGTGATCGCCACGCTCTCCCCTTTTCCCACCTCGAGCTCCACCCCGCTGAGGACTTCGATGGGAGAGCCGTCGCCGCCCACGAACGTCTTCCGGAGTGCCCGCGCCCGCACGACGGCGCCCTCACTCATCCCGGATCGCCTCTACCGGCTCCAGCCGCGCCGCCCGGCGGGCGGGGTGGATGGTGGCCAGAAAGGAGATGAGCACCGCCGCCCCCATGATAAGCAACACGTCAAGCGGGCTCACCCGCACCGGGAGCCGGTCGATGAAGTACACATCCGGCGGTAGCGAAATCAACTCGTAACGGTCTACTAGCCAAGCGGTCAGGAGCCCGAGAGAGCCACCGATGGTGGCGCCCACCGAGCCGATCACCAGCCCCTGCACCATGAACACCCTTAGCACCCGCTGGGAGGTAAAGCCCATCGACTTGAGGATGCCCACCTCCCGCGTCTTGTCGGCCACCATCATGACCAGCGTCGAAACAATGTTGAAGGCGGCGACCACCACGATCAGGAGGAGGATGAGCCCCAGCGCCAACTTCTCGAGCTGGAGGGCCGAGAAAAGGGCGGCGTTCATGGCCTTCCAGTCGTCGGCCCGGAAGGGGAAGCCGAGCCGCTCCTGCAGCCGGGCGGCCACCCGGTCCGAAGCCATCACGTCCGCCACCCGGATCTCCAGCCCAGTCACCTGGTCGTCCATCCTGGCCACGTCTTGGGCCGCCTCCAGGGTGGTGTACATGAACTTGTTATCGTACTCGAACATCCCCGTCCGGAAGCGGCCGGCCACCTCGAACTTGCGCATGGGCGGGATAAGCCCGCCCAGGGAGCCCACCTCGACCCCCTGGAACGAGATCACGTCTACCACGTCGCCCGCGAAGAGTCCGAAGCGGTCGGCGAGCCCCTGCCCCACCAGCAGCGGCGGGTAGCCCGACTCGGTGGTGCCCAGATCGAGCCGCCCCTCGCGCGCCCAACGGGACATGTCGGTGACCGGTTCGCCCGGAGCCCCGGGATCGATGCCCCTCAGCACCGCCGCCTCGGCGTATCCGGCCCGGTTGCGGAGCGCCACTTCGCCGTGGACGAACGGGGCCACCGCCACTACCCCTTCCACCTCGCGGGCCCGCTCGGCCGTCTCTGGCCACTCCTCCAGAGCCATCACCTGGCCGTAAGTGGTGAGCCAGATATGGGGGTTGCTGCCCAAGATCTTGGCCCGCAGTTCGCCGGTGAGCCCGTTCATCACCGAGGTAACCAGTATGAGCGCCATCACCCCCACGGCCACCCCGCCTATCGAGATCAGCGTGATCAGCGACAGGAAGCGGGCGCCGTGCCGGGAAGAAAGGTAGCGCCGGGCGATGGTCCACTCGAGCTTCACGGCTAGTCCCGGGCGGCTCCCCGCTCGGACTTCGCCCACCCCGCCCCCGCGGAGCGGCGCTGGCCGCTCACTCCGGCCTCATGGTCGGAAAGAGGATCACGTCGCGGATCGACGGCTGGCCGGTGAGGATCATCACCAGCCGGTCGATCCCCATGCCGAAGCCGCCGGTGGGGGGCATGCCGTACTCCAAGGCGCGCAGGTAGTCCTCGTCCAGGGCGTGGGCCTCTTCGTCTCCCCCGGCGCGGAGCTCGGCCTGGGCCTCCAGCCGCCTGCGCTGGTCCAGGGGGTCGTTTAGCTCGCTGAAGGCGTTGACCAGCTCCTTGCCCGCCACCATCAGCTCAAACCTCTCGGCGAGGGCGGGGTCACCGCGCTTTGGCTTGGCCAGTGGCGATATCTCCAGGGGGTAATCGGTCACGAAGGTGGGCTGGATGAGCTCCGGCTCCACCAGGGCACCGAAGAGTTCGGCGATCAGACCCGCCCGGTTGAGTTGGCCGGCGTCCGCCACGCCGCACCGGTGCGCGCGCTCGCGCAGAGCGTCGTCATCGGCCGCTTTTACCTCAATTCCGCCCACCTCCCGCAAGGCGTCCAGCATCGCCACCCGCTTAAAAGGGGGCGTAAAGTCGATGACCTCTCCCTGAAAAGTCACCTTGCGCCCACCGTTCGCGACCTCCGCCACCACCTCGGACAGCATCTCCTCGGTGAGAGCCATCACCCCGTGGTAGTCCAAGTAGGCGGCGTAGAACTCGGCCATGGTGAACTCGGGGTTGTGGAAGCGGTCCATGCCCTCGTTACGGAAGTCCTTGCCGATCTCGTACACCCGCTCCAGCCCTCCCACTATCAACCGCTTGAGGTACAACTCGTCCGCGACGCGTAGGTAAAGCCGGAGGTCCAGGGCGTTGTGGTGGGTAACGAAGGGGCGGGCCAAGGCCCCGCCGTAGAGGGACTGGAGGATGGGGGTCTCTACCTCCAGAAAGCCGCGTTGGTCCAAGAAGCGGCGCACCGCCCGGATGACCCCGGCCCGTGTCTCGAACAGTTCGCGGGTCTGGGGGTGGACGGCCAGATCCAGGTAGCGCTGCCGGTAGCGCTGCTCCCGGTCGGCCAGCCCCGAGTACACCCGCCGCTCCCCGCTCTCCGTATCGGTCTCCTCCTTGCCGAAAGGGAGCGGGCGGATCGCTTTGGAGAGAAGCTGGCAGCTCTCCACCCGCACCGTAACCTCGCCGGCGCGGGTTCGGAAGAGCCGCCCCTCCGCGCCGATCCAGTCGCCCAGGTCGAGAAGCTCCAGCAGGGAGTAACCCTCTCCCAGCTCTTCCCGCTTGAAGTATAGCTGTAGGCGGCCGCTCCGGTCGGCCAGGTGAGCGAAGACGGTCTTTCCCATGTCGCGCAGCGCCACCAGACGCCCGGCTACCCGCACGGGCGTCTGGTCGCCATCCCCGAACGCCTCCAGCGCGGCCGCCGCGGAGTGGCTGGGGTCAAAGCTGTAGGCGTACGGCTCCACCCCCCGGGCGCGGAGCCGTGCCAGCTTTTCCAGCCGGCGGCTGACCAACCGGTCGTCTCCGCCCCCGCCCGCGGCTCCGCTCACGGGGAGGCGCTCCCGAACTCGCGTAGGTAAGCGTGGATAAAGGGGTCCAAGTTGCCGTCCATCACCCGCTCCACGTCGCCCACCTTGAGTTCGGTGCGGTGATCGTTGACCATGGTGTACGGTTGGAACACGTAGGAGCGGATCTGACTCCCCCAGCCGATGTCTGCTTTGGTCGCCTCCAGCTTCGCCTTCTCGGCCTCCTGCTCTTCTAGCGCCTGCTGGTAGAGCGCCGCCTTGAGCATCTTCATGGCGGTAGCCCTGTTCTTGTGCTGGGAGCGCTCCTGCTGGCAAGACACGGTGAGACCGCTGGGGAGGTGGCGCAAGCGCACCGCCGAACTGGTCTTGTTGACGTGCTGGCCGCCCGCCCCCGAGGCCCGGAAGGTGTCCATCTCCACGTCCTCCTCGCGCAACTCCACCTCGATGGTGTCATCGACGGAGGGGTACACGAAGACGGAGGCGAATGAGGTGTGGCGCCGGCTCTGGGAGTCAAAGGGGGAGATGCGCACCAGCCGGTGAACCCCCTTCTCGGCCTTGAGGTAGCCGTAGGCGCTCTCGCCCCGGACCTCGAGGGTGGCCGACTTGATGCCCGCCTCCTCGCCCTCTTGCCGGTCCAGGAGCTCCGCCTCGAAGCCGTGCCTCTCGGCCCAGCGGCTGTACATGCGCAGCAGCATCTCGGCCCAGTCTTGCGACTCGGTGCCGCCCGCGCCCGGGTGGATAGTGACGATGGCGCCCAACTGGTCGTCCGGCCCCCGGAGCATGTTGCTTAGCTCGAACTGTTCGAGCTGATTCGAGGTATCTTCTATTTCCTGCTCTAGATCCGCCGACATGCTCTCGTCCGGATCGGCCTCCAGCAGAGTGGCCAGCTCGAGCAGCTCTCCCACCCGGCCGGACAGCCCGGACCACGGCTCGATCCACCTCTTGAGGTCGTTGGCCTCGGAAATCACCCCCCTGGCCCGCTCCGGATCGTCCCAAAAGGCGGGAACGGCCATGCCCTCTTCCAGCTCTGCCAGCCGGGCCTCCTTGGCCGGTAGGTCAAAGAAACCCCCTTAGCTCGTCGAGCCGTTGGCGGTACTCCTCGAGCCGGGTGCGGGTATCGCTAGTTAGGTTGATGTTCATGGGTCTCTCGTGGTAACGCCGGGGGTCGGCGCCCTTCAAAACACCTTTGCCCCCCGGGCCAGGATCTCGTTCAGGGCGTTGCGGAAGTGGGGGGTTTCGCGCGCGGTCTTGGAACCCATCTGCTCCACGTACTCCTGCCAGCTCTTCTTGATCTCGTCCTTGAACTCTTGCTTGAGCCGGCCGTCGGCCACGGCTTGGTCGCGGCGCACGGGGTGGTACATGACTATGTCGGAGACCAGGGCACGCGCCAGTCGCCGGGCCTTGGCGCCGGGGTCGGCCGCGCCAAAGGGGGAGGAAGCGGGGGCCCGGGACGGCCGCGGCTCCGGCTCTGGCCCCGGTACCGGCGCGGGAGCAGGGGCGGGCTTGGGCTCCGGTGCCGCGGGCGGTGAGGCGAGGCCGGTCGGCGCGGTTTCGGCTGCGGGCCCGGACTCGGGCGTGATTCGGGATGGAGCGCCGCTGGTGCCCGGGACGTCGAACACCTTTCTGCAGATGGAGCAGCGGGCCCGCACCCCCCCAGGAGGGACCTTGGCCGAGTCGACCCGGAAGACGGTCTCGCAGTGGGAACAGGTGACGTTCATACGGCCGCTCGATTCATCTTCCTCTCCTGCGGTCCACCACGTACACCGATCCTTCCAGGGTCTTGGCAAAGCTCTTCATTTCGGTGGCCAGCTCGCTGATTTGGGCGGTGTGGATGAACTTTCTGTGCTCGTTGGTTACCACCCCGATGGACAGCGTCATGATCGGTACCTGGTACAGACTCCCCCGGCGGTCCTTGCCGTGGAAGAAGCCCCGCTTCTGGTCTTCCTCTGTATACTGGAGCGGAATGAGTTCGTTGAAGACCTCGATTGCCCCCTCGCAGCAGCGTGCCGTGTCGACCAGCGGCAGGTTGAAGATGAAGTCGTCGCCGCCGATGTGGCCCACGAACGCTTCGGGGGAGTGGGCGCGCACTACGTCGCGCAAGATGCGGGAGACTATCAGGATGACACGGTCGCCGTGGTTGTATCCGTAACGGTCGTTGAACTCCTTGAAGTGGTCCAGGTCGGCGTAGCAGACCGCGAACGGTTCGTTAACGCGCAGCCGCTCGGCGGTGTCGCGTTCGATCTGGACCGTGCCCGGCAGCCGGGTGGTCGGGTGCACACTCACGTCGCGCTCCGCGCGGGAGAGGGCCATGCGCAGCCGCAGCTCGCATTCGCGTTCGCTGAATGCGGGGGTGAGCACCTCATCGGCCCCAGCCTCCATGGCCTCGTCGCCCGCGCCCTCGCCCACGCCGTCGAGGTACACGACCAGCGGTACCACCGCTGTGAACGGCTCCCGTTTCATGGTCCTGCACAGCTCCAGCGCCTCCCCGGCCGAGCCGTCCAGGATCAGAGCCATGGGGTGGGTGCGGTTCATGCACGCGGCGACGTCATCCGCGCTCTTGAGGTGGACGATGGTTTCGCCCCGCGCGCGAGCGAGCTGGCGGACCACCTCGGGGGCAGACCTGCCGGAGGGGGAGACGTGCAGAAGGAGGCGTCGAAACATCCCGTTTGATTGAGGTGAGCGGGCAAGGTATCGACGCCTTCCGCGGTGGTCAATCCGCGCGTGGGCTCTCCAGCGGCGCGGCTTCGTCGATGAGCATGATGGGGATGCCGTCTTTGACTTGGTAGCGCAGGCGGCAACGCTCGCACACCAGCGCTTCGGGGTCTTCTTCGTGGCGGAGCTCGCCCCGGCACTTGGGGCATACCAATATCTCCAGCAGGTCGGGGTGCAGCGGCATCTTACCGGTCCGGGTTCGGGAGATCAAAGCCCAGGCGCCTCAGCGCACCCGGGTCCTTCCGCCACTTGGGCAAGACTTTAACCCACAGGTCCAGGAACACTCGGCTGCCGGTAAACTCCTCGACGCGCCGGCGCGCCTCGCTGCCGAGTTCGCGCAGCTTGGTACCCTTCCGGCCCAGCAAGATACCTTTCTGCGAAGAGCGTTCCACGAAGATGGTGGCGCGGATATACACGTGGTCACCCCGCTCCCGGAACTCGTCCACCCTCACCGCGACGCTGTAGGGGATCTCCTCTGCGTACAAATCGAACACGGCCTCGCGGACCAGCTCTCCGGCGAAGTAGCGGACTGGGCGCTCGGCGATATCATCGGCGGGGTACAGAAAGGGGGAGAAAGGGAGCCGCCGGCCGAGCTCGCGGCGCAGGACGTCTACCCCCTGCCCCGTCAGCGCCGACAGCTCGAACGGCTCCTTGCCGAAGCTATCCGTTACCCAGCGCCGCGCCCGTTCGAGCCGCCCGGGCGGGGTGGCGTCGATCTTGTTGAGGACCGGTATCACGCGCTCTTCCAGAGCGAGCAGTCTGGAGAGCCACTCTGGCGCCAAGGCGGGCAAGGGGGCAGCCGCGTCGATCACCAAAGCCAGCAGGTCCGCGCCAGACGCGGCGCGCCCCACTTGCTCCAGCATGGCGTGGTGCAAGAGGTAAGCGGGCTCGACCAAACCCGGCGTGTCCACGAAGACGATCTGGACCTGGCCCTGAGTGTCGACGCCGAGTACCCGCTCGCGGGTGGTCTGCGGTTTACCGCTGACGGCGCTGAGCCGCCGTCCGAGAAAGCGGTTCAAAAGGGACGACTTACCCGCGTTGGACGGCCCCAGGAGGGCTACGTGGCCGGCGCGGGTCATGGCTAGCGGCGGTGCCGCCTGGGTAGTCATCAAGGTCTGCCGGGCGAGGATCGCAGCGGTACCTTTTGGTTGAAATCCGAACCTACTTTGACGAACATCCAGACGAGGACTGAACCGCCCCGCCACCGCTCGCTCCGCTCGCGTGCCCCGCAGAAAAATGTCCTCCACATTTCTGATTTGCGCGCGCCCGATTTTTTCTTCTAGAAGGATGGGGACATTTTTCTGCGGGTCTCTGCCCTCAACGATTCGGGCAGGTGGCGGGGCTAACTCCGGCTCGCAGGCAAAAAGTTTCCCCCCCAACCCCCTCCACTTTTTGCCTGCTCGCTTGAATCCGACAGGAAAAAATTTTAGTCAGAAACAATGGTTTTTACAACATCAAAATCTGCTGGTGAAAATGCGCGAACCCTCTCAGTCACGTCTTGGTTTTGCTTACGCATCTCAAACCATCGTTTCTTCCAAAAATTAACAAGTTTTTTGAGGGACATATTCCTATAAATCGGCTTCCTCGATTCACCCCTCAAAAAACTTTTTGAATTTATCGCAAGCGGAATTGCATATAGACCCCTTTGAAAGGAATGCTTGAGAATTACATCAGAGTTCAGTTTTAGAATGTCGCAAGCTGATCGAATGATGCGCATACGCCAGTTTGGCCCCATGCCGAATCTATTGGAAGTGTTGCATCCTTTAGCTTCTGCAAGTTCACGCATAGCTTCAAAAGTTTCCGGTGATATATGAAGAGAACCATAACCAGAAGTTGAGCCGATTGGTTGGTAAAGCAAAGTTTTTCCATATTTTAACCTTGCGTATTGTGCGCTGTGCGTTCCATATAAACTGGTAGTCGCTAACAAAACCAAATGCGATCCAGTTCTGTTTCTTATAATCGTTTTTTTGCCCCTATATTTCTTTTTGTATAAAGCTCGTAACTCATTTGAAGCCAAAACATAAGCAATTAGTTTTCCACCAAGCAATTCATTATATGGAGGCAATGCGCCTATCACATAAGCGTCCATCATTGAAATTAAGTTCTCTGATCTGGTTTTAGTATCCCAACCTATCCATTCATCACGATCAGGAATGTGAATAATGCTACTGCCAATAGCGGCTATTCCCATAACCGGACTTCCCTCTATTCCATCATCCCTTATAATCAATCTCATTCTTCGTCCAACGTAATCGGACGAGGGGGAACTCCAGTAGTACCTAAATAATCTAAAAAGATCATTCTGTTCTTGTGTTTCGCAAACTTCAATGCGCGGCTTTATCTTTGATAAAAGCACACTTTCTCCGCTCGCTAAATTTTTTCGTCCTAATTCTAGGTGATTTTTAATCCATGTTTCATTGCGATCTATAAACGTATTTCGAGAATACGCCATAGCTTGTTTGATGACATCCTTGCTGTAGATTTGAGGAGCTGATAGCTCAAATGATTTATTTGTATTGGAGTGCAAACGCCAGCCAAGACGAACCAGATCATGCGTCAATAATAAAGTTACCCTTTCTTCCAGTGATGTTCTTTTTGTATTTACTACCGGACGAACTGCTGGAAGAAAGGGACTTTGAATTGCAACCCTTCGTGTTATTGGAATGGTTAAAACATTCATTTGTAAATTTTACTACTAACCAGCTTTTCAAATTCTAAAACACGAACAGGAATGACAAATGGGCTATCTGAAGTAACCATATATAAATTTCCTTTGATGGTCTCTTTTTGAAGGAATGTGGAGATAACTCCGTCATAGTGAACATTAGAACGCACGAGAGCTTTGATATCATCTGAATTGCCCATATGAAAAGCAAAAAAGTTTTCGGTCTGGGTTCTGATTTCTTCTGAAATAGCTGATGGTCTTTGAGTGATTGCTACTAAACCGATTCCGAACTTTCGACCCTCTTTTGCGACACGAACAAATGGGTTTGCATTTGTCTTAACAAATTCCTCGGAGAGAACGTTCTGCGCTTCTTCTACAAAAACCACACAAGGAATCGGTTGGCCCTTATCTTCTGCTGTCGTATAACTTGCCTTGTTTACTTCAAATATCTTTCGCACGAGAATGGTCGAAATAATGCTTGCTTCCGTACTGTCCTTCATGGATAAATCAATAACTATAGTTTTCCCTTGTCGTAGATAGTTGCAAACATCATCATCTAATTTAGATGCCGAGGAGTGCAAACCTCCTTTCTCATCGAGCAAAAATCCGATCCTTTTCCTAATTCCCATGATTGTAGGCCTCGCTTTTGCTTCGTCCTTAAACTCACCGTCTTTGCTTTCTTTAGCTTGTCCCCAAAAATCAGGGAAGTCCGCATGTAATTTTCTGGGATCGCTGGCGTATTGCTCAATTTTTTTCATAAAATCACCAGCGCCTTCGCTCAAGTAAATCAAAAACGACTTCATTACATCCGAAAAACCAGTTGTAAAATTTAAAATGTCTCCAACGGAAAGACTCTGATACATATTAAGAGCCACCTTTCCGCCGTATTGAAAGTGGCTTTTATAATCTTCCGGCAGGGTTTTATCTGTATAAACAACCAGATGATCTTTAATCTTTGGTTCGTTAATGTCACCAAGCCCTAAAGTCTTCTCGCTTTTAATTGCATATTCGCCGTTCAAATCAAAAATGAGTTTGCCAAATTTACTATCGCCGACTGCATGATATAAAAGCACTTTTACCAGATTTGTTTTGCCAAAGCCGGATTGTGCAAATACCATCGTTCTTTTATCCCGCAATCTTTGGATATTGAATAAAATGTCACCCTTCTCTTTTTGAATATCTTCTCCGATGCAAATATTTCCAACAGTTATCGGAGTTCCTTCTTGGTTAGGTTTATTGATGATCCAATCAACCTCACGCCTTGATAGATGACGCGCGTGATAAGAAACCACGGGTAATTTTCTAACAGCGGTGGTGAATTCTACAGCTTGACCAGTATCGATAAAGGTACCGAGCATTTTAACCTTATATGTATAGCTGAACATTTTTTGCTTGTCTCTTTCTGATAGTTCTCGTTCGGCTATGCGTGCATAATGTACGGCGACAAGCGTTTTATCTTGCGATCGGAAAATTGGGTCTTCATCGTACACCTCTTCCTCGACCCTCGTTAAAAACTTCTGCCCGCCCTCATCTTTTGGGGTGAGGACAATGAAATCCCCTCGTTTGGGGCTTGCCTTCGCATCCTCATAGGAGGAGTAAATAAGCAATGCGTCTTCAGTTGTTTTTTGTCCATAAAGGACACCGAAATCTGTTCGTTCTGACATATTAAAATCTTGAGTGAATATCAAGAAACATATTCTCAATATCTACATGATCCATATGCTGATTCGCATACATGGATTGCTTCACTCGGTTAATAACTTCTTCTTTAAAATCCGACTTAAGTGTAACAAAATTATGGGTTTCTACCAAGGGATATGGATAACCGAGGATGTAGTGTTCTTGTGTTAGACGGCCAAGTTCATAGAAAATATACTTCAATTTTTTTACATCTCGCGTTTGAATACCTTGCTCAATACCCGGAATTGCGTCAAAAATGTTTATATCAGCGACAACCCAATCATAATTTTGTAGCTTTTCAACATAATCCAACCTCGCTACAAAAAATAGTCCAACCCCGCGCCCACCTGTCAATGCTTTACGAGGAAACATTGTCCCGCTGTATGCACTCGATAAAACTGGCCCGGACACCTCGAACCAACAACACAGTTTCTGTCGCCGGGGATCTTTCTCATTGAATGGATACTTTGGCTTTAGTTTATCCTGTAAATAACTATCGATTTGGCGAAGTGTATAGGACAATTCCATTTTTATAGGTGAATTTTTTGTAATGCCTATTAGGTAAATATTTTTTTCGTGCAAAAATTTTCCTAACTTAACCAAAAATTCTTGTTTGATTTGGACAGACCGCAAATCGCCATCAAGAAGTATAAAATCACCAGCCTCAACCTCCGACCGATTAGCAACTTCATAAACCAGAGACCACTCTAAAACCTCTTGGCAAAAAGCAAGTAAATTTGAAAGGGTCTGACAGATTTCAGGCTTTTTATGAGAAAAAATTTCGTCGGTTTTTCCGCCTAAAAATCTTATAAAATTATTTACTGGTTCTAATTCAAGTAATTCGTCGTAAATTGCCTCAAGGTGTTCATCGGCAATCACCAAAATATTTTTTGGTGTGTATGCTTTTCCCAAGATTACGGGATCAGTTGTGTCGTTCATCCGCAGTTGCTTACCAGACTGAAAGCAAACATATCCGCCGCGATAAAGACCAACTGAAACCCCATTATAGAAAGATTGACTATTTATACTCCCATCGATTGCATAAACTTTCCAAGTGCTTTTATCAATTTCTCCGAAAGAAACAATTTCAAAAATTTGCGGCGTTTCTGGATTTGATTCGTTTCCTACTGTAGGAATACTGTAGGACTTATTAGTCCGCTCGTTGATATGCTTTGCTATTGAATCAATGGCGTCTTGGGGAATTTTATCTTCCATAAATCAACGATATCAGTTTAGAGCCATTTTTTCAAGATTTTTCTGGTCATTTTTTCCTGTCGGATTCAAGCGAGCAGGCAAAAAGTGGAGGGGGTTGGGGG
>JBOHRN010000014.1:0-8098 GCA_050732775.1 Longimicrobiaceae bacterium
GATGTGACCCGGCGTACCTTCCATCAGCACCGCAACCGTCTCTTTGAGCAGCGCCCACGAGGAGTAGAGCACGAGCAGGCCGATGGTCACGGAGGCCGCCGGGTCGGCCCAGTTCCAACCGAACGCCCAGATCAGCCCACCCGCAAGGATAGCCCCCACGCTGCCGAGCGCGTCCGAGAGAACGTGCAGCCACGCGCCGCGCACGTTCAGGCTTTCTCCCTTGCCAGCGTTCAGGATCCAGAGACCGATCAGGTTGATCGCGAGTCCCCCGACGGCGATCCCCATCATCAACGCGCCCTGCACCTCGGGCGGGTCATCGAAGCGTTGGTACGCTTCGACAAAGATGTAGATCGAGATCGCCACCAGCGTGGCCCCGTTGGCGAGCGCCGCCAGGATTTCGGTGCGGTAATAGCCGTAGGTGTGCTTCGACGTGGCGGGTTTCTGGGCGATCCAGATGGCAAACAGCGAGAGGGCGAGCGCTCCCGCATCGCTGAGCATGTGACCCGCGTCCGCCAGCAGCGCCAGCGAGTTGGTGAGCAGACCGCCGACGACTTCCACCACCATGTAGAAGGTGACCAGCCCCAGCGTGATCGCCAGCCGCTCCCTGTTTCTGCTTCCGGCGGACCCGCCATGTGCATGCCCGTGATTGTGTCCGGCTCCCATATCGATACTCTCCTTATCCGAAGGCCAGCATCCGCAAAGAGATCACGGAGGTACTCACGATCCCCGCATCAGTCTACCCGAACATGGCTCCTATCAGTGGTCATGAGGAACCGTTCGCGGAATCCTCCGTGGCGCTCCACTTCCGACAACGACAGCATCTCGGGGTCGTAGTGCAGGCACAGGGTCGAGGCCTCGGGGATGTCGGCGGTCACGATATGGGCATGCACGATGCCCGGCGTTCCTCCGACCATCGTTTCCAGCCGTGCCACGCACGCATCCTTTGCATTCGGGACGTCCGGCAGGAGCAGGGGAAGATCGAGGCGGAGCTTCCGGGTCATACGGCTTCCTCCCCCTCGCGCAGGGTCGCGATCCGCACCGAGCGCTCCACCGGCAGCACGAAGATCATGCCGTCTCCGTAGCGTCCGGTGTGGGCGGCGCGGGCGATGGCGCCGATCACCGAGTCCACCTGCTCGTCGTGTACGATCGTCTCGACCTGCACCTTGTCCGTGAAGTCCTCGATCTTTTCTTCCACGGTTTGCGGCGGCAGCTCCGCGTGTTCGTGCCCGAAGCCGCGGACCGCGCCGACCGTCATCCCGGGGAAGTGCGGGAGTTCCCCCAGGTTCTGGGTCACGGCGTCCAGCTTGAACGGCTGCACGAAGGCAAGTACCATCTTCATGAGTTCCTCCTATGGTTGGGGCCGCGGGGGCGCACCTGCGCCCTCGCGGCCAGGTTGAATCAGATCATGGCGCCTTCTGTCCATCACACCGTTGCCAGCTCCAGCTCCTCCGCTTCCGCGGATTGCCGCGGCAACTGTCCGCCATTCCTGCGCTCGAACATCAGATAGAGCAGCGGCAGCACCAGCAGGGTGAGCAGCGTGGCGGTGACCAGTCCGCCGATCACCACCGTGGCGAGCGGGCGCTGCACCTCCGCGCCCGCGCTGGTCGAGAGCGCCATGGGGACGAACCCGAGGGAGGCCACCAGCGCGGTCATCAGCACTGGCCGTAGCCGCGTCATGCCCCCTTCCCGGACCGCCGTGTCCAGGTCCCGCCCCTGCTGGCGCAGGTCGTTGATGTAGCTGACCAGCACCACCCCGTTCAGGACCGCGATGCCGAAGAGCGCGATGAAGCCCACGCCTGCGGAGATGGTGAAGGGCATGCCCCGGAGGAGCAGCGCGAACACGCCGCCCACGACGGCGAGCGGGATGCCGGTGAAGACCAGCGCCGCCTGCTTGAGCGAGTTGAAGGTGGCGAACAGCAGCACGAAGATGAGCAGGAGCGAGAGTGGCACCACCAGCATCAGGCGCCGCGTGCCCCGCTCCAAGTTCTCGAACTGCCCGCCGAAGTCCACGCGGTAGCCCGCGGGGAGTGCAATCGTGCCATCCTCGAAGAGCGCCTGCACGTCGGTCACGAAGGAGCCGATGTCGCGGCCGCGGACGTTGCCTTCGATGATCACCAGACGGCTCGCGTTCTCATGGCTAACGGTTGCCGGCCCCTCGATCTCCGCGACCCGAGCCAGTTGCCCGAGCGGCACCCGCGCGCCGCCCGGCGCGCTCACCAGCAGGTTTGCGATGCTTTCCGCGCTTTCCCGCGACTCCGGCGGCAGCTTGACTACCAGGTCGAAGCGGCGCTGCCCTTCCAGCACCACCGACACTTGGGCACCGCCGAGCGCCTCCACCGTCCGCATCACATCCGCGGCGTTGATCCCGTAGCGGGCGAGCTGGTCCGGGAGCACGGTGATCTCCAGCTCTGGCAGCCCGGTGAGCTGCTGCGCCTTGAAGCCCGCCGCGCCGGGCAGTGCCGAGACGGCGGCCACGACCTCGTTGGCCTTTCGCGCCAGCACGTCCAGATCATCGCCGTAGATTTTGACGGCGAGATCCGAGCGCACGCCCGAGATCAGCTCATTCGTACGCAGCTCGATCGGCTGGCTGAAGCTGGCGACCAGGCCGGGAATGCCTTCCAGCACCTCGGCCATCTGCCGCTCCAGCTCCGCCTTGCTGCCGGCTTTTGTCCATTCGTCCTCGGGCGTGAGCATCACGAAGACGTCGCTGATGTTCACCCCCATGGGGTCGGTGGCGATCTCGGGGCGCCCCGTCTTGGAGACGATGTCCCGGATCTCGTCCGGGAACTCCGCCACGAGTTGCCGCTCCATGAGGGTGGCCTGCTGGAGCGACTCCTCCAGCGAGATACTGGGTAGCCGCAGGACCTGGAGCGCGAACGCCCCCTCGTCCAGCCGCGGGATGAACTCCGAGCCCAGCAGGGGAAACACCGCCAACGCCGCCGCCAAGGCGACGCCGGCGCCGATCAGGACCCTCCTGCCATTGGCCAGCGTCCATTCCAGCGCGGGTGCGTAGATCCGCTTGGCCCGCCTGATCAGCCAGACCTCCTTCTCCTCCACCCTCCCCTTCATGAAGAGCGCGATCAGGACCGGGGTGAGCAGGAAGGTGAGGACGAGTGATCCGACCAGCGCGTAGACCACGGTGAACGCCATCGGCCGGAACATCTTCCCCTCCACCCCCTGGAGCGAGAGGATGGGCAGATAGACGACCACGATGATGACCTTGCCGAACAGGACCGGGCGGGCGACCTCCGAGCAGGAATCCAGCACGGTGCGCAGGAACCCCTTGGTCGCGCGGGCGCGCTCGGCCAGGTGGCGCATCGAGTTCTCGACCATGACGACGGCGCCGTCCACGACCAGGCCGAAGTCGATCGCGCCCAGGCTCATCAGGCTGCCCGCGATCCCCGCTTTCACCATCCAGCTCACCGCGAGCAGCATCGAGAGCGGGATGAAGGCCGCGACGATGAGCGCCGCGCGCAGGTTGCCGAGCAACAGGAAGAGCACCGCTATGACCAGGATTGCGCCCTCGAGGAGATTCTTTTCGACCGTTTTGAGGGTGCGGTCCACCAGCTCCGAGCGGTCGTAGAAGGCGTCGAGCTCGACGCCTTCGGGAAGGGTCTCGGCAACCGCGGCGAAGCGCTCCTTGACCGTCTCGGTCAGGGTCCGGGAGTTCTCACCGATCCGCATCATCACGATCCCGGTCACCGCCTCGCCCTGGCCGTTGGCGGTGACCGCACCCTGGCGGATGGCATGGCCGATCACCACGTCGGCTACGTCGCTGATCCGCACCGGAGTCCCGTTGCGGCTGGTCACGACGATGGTGCGGATCTGGTCCAGCTCCTGCACCCGGCCCACGCCGCGAATCACCAACTGCTCCGCGCCCCGGGTGATGTAGCCGCCGCCGGCGTTCCGGTTGTTGGCAGCCACCGCGTCCATGACCTGCTCGAGCGTGAGGCCGTACTGGACCAGTGCCTCCGGGCGAACCAGCACCTGGTACTGCTTGGCGAAGCCGCCGAAGGAGTTGACCTCCGCCACGCCGGGAACGCTGCGGAGCTGCTGCGCCACCACCCAATCCTGGATCGTGCGCAGCTCCGTGAGATCGTACTCTCCCGAGGGAGATTCTACGGTGTACTGAAAGATCTCTCCCAGCCCCGTGCTGATCGGCCCCATCTCGGGGGTGCCGAGTTCCTCCGGGATCTCCTCCGTGGCGACCTGGAGCCGCTCCTGCACCTGCTGGCGGGCGAAGTAGATGTCGGTGCCCTCCTCAAAGATCACCGTCACCTGCGAGAGACCGAACTTCGAGATCGAGCGAAGCCCCTCCAGCTCCGGCAGCCCGAACATCGCCCGCTCGACCGGCAGGGTGATCTGCTGCTCCACCTGCAGCGGCGAGAGCGCGGGCGCGTTGGTGTTGATCTGGACCTGGACATTGGTGATGTCCGGGATCGCGTCGATGGGCAGCCGGATCATGGACCAGACACCAACCCCGATCAGGAGCGCGGTGAGCGCCAGGACCAGGAGCCGGTTCTTGAGCGCGAATGCGATGATGTTTTTCATGATTTACCCCTCAGTGTCCGTGGCCGGCTTCGGCGATCGCGCCCTTCGCGGCCTCCGAGCGGAGGGAGAAGGCGCCCGCGACCACCAGAGGGGCATCCGCGTCGAGACCCGACCGGATCACGACCCGGCCGTCGCCCACCGGTTCGCCGACCTCCACGGGCACCGCGCGGAACTCGCCCGGCTGATCGCCCGGCACGAAGACCACCGTGCGGCCTTCCATCTCCTGCACCGCGTTCTGGGGTACCGCCACCATGGGTGTCGCGCCTCCGCCCACCTGGATAACGGCGTTGGCGAACATCCCCGGTTTGAGCGTGCGATCCTCGTTCGGGATTTCCACCCGCGCCCGGACGGTACGGGTCTCCGGGTCCAGTATGTCGCCCAGATAAACGACTTCCCCGGTGAAGACGCGGCCGGGATAGGCGGCCGTGGTCACGTCCACCGCCTGCCCTTCGGACACGCGCCGGAGGTCGCGCTCGTAGACGTCCAGCTCGATCCAGAGCCGCTCCAGGTTGGCGACGGTGAAGAGCTGGTCCGCGGAGCTCGCCACCTCGCCCAGGCTCGCCTCGCGAGCGACCACGATGCCGGAAAACGGTGCGATGATCGCGAACTGGCCGCCGGTACCGTGGCCCGCACCGAGCGCCTGAAGCCGCTGCTCGGCGCTCTGCAGCGCGGCCTCCGCCCGGCGCAGCTCGGCTTCCGCGTCCAGCAGCTCCTTGCGGCTCGAGATCCCCTGCTGCTCCAGCCGCCTCTCCCGGTCGTAGTTCTCGCGGGCGATCTCCAGCAGCGCCTCAGCCTCATGCTCCTCGGCGCGGACCTGCCCGACATCCGGGCTATCGAGGATCGCGAGCGCCTGGCCGCCGCGCACTCGCTCACCGATGTCGGCACGCAGGCGCACGATGCGGCCTTCCGTGCGCGGGCCGATGTGGCTCACGCGGTTGGCGTCGTAGGTGATGGTTCCCGTCACCGGCAGGCCACTGGTCCGGATGGTCTCCGCGGTTCCGACCTGGATTCCGGCGACGGCGACCGCCGCGGTGTCGAGAACGACGACATTGCTTTCCTCGTCGTGTTCTTCGTCTTCGGCGTGTTCTTCCACGGCGTCCTCCGCCGTCTCGGCGCTGCCGTTACCGCAACCGGCCGCGCCGGCGAGCGCGAACAGCAGCGCCATGCCGAACACGAACCTGCGCGGGGTGGTGGATCTATCGGTCATTGGAGCTCTCAAGGGTATCAGATGAAAGGATGTCGCTCCCCAGCGTCGCCGTGGCGGCCTGCAGCTCCACGAGCGCCCGTCGCTCGGCGAGCCAGGCGTCCCAGTAGCCGAACTCGGCGTCCAGGAGTTGGTTGCGCAGCAGCAGCAGCGTGGCGAGGTCGATCTTGCCCGCGCGGTAGGCGGTCCCCAGTAGGTCCTGGTTCTGCCGCGCGGGTTCGAGCACGTCCTCGGCGAAGATGCGGATCTCCTCGGTGGCGGTCCGATACGCCCGGAGGGCATCGGCGACCTGCGTCCGGACCTCGAGCTCGGTTGCCTGGCGGGCCAGGGTGGCCTGCTCGGCCAGCGCCTGGCGTTCGGCGATCAGCCCCTGGTTCCGGTTCCAGAGCGGAACGGGCAGGCTCACGGCCAGGCCAATCCGCGGCGATTCGTACGCGGTCGTCTCGAGCGGCCCGGCGAGGCCGGGGGTGGCTCCGATCGCTTCGCGCTCCACCAACACGCCAATCCGCAGATTAGGGATCGCCTCGCGCCGGGCGAGTGAGGTCAGCGCCCGCGACTGCTCGACCGCGCGGCTGCGGGCGGCGAGGTCCGGCCGCCGCACCAGCGCGAGCGCGACGAGGGAATCGGCATCGAGCGTCGAGAGAGGAGGGACGTCGGGAACCTTCTCGTCGACGCGTACCACCTGGTCCGGGCCGATCCCGGTCAGGCGCTGCAGCTCGAGGCGGGCGCTGGTGGCCTCCCGTTCGGCGGTCAAGACGCGGGCGCGGGCGCGACCTACCTCGATCTCCGCCAGGTTGGCTTCCAGCACGCTGATCTCGCCTTCGCGGAGCTGGATGCGCGTTGCGTCCAGCAGCCGCTGGTTCAGACCGGCGACCTCTTGTGTCACGGCCAACCGGCGCTGCGCGGTGAGCGCCGTATAGTAGGCGTCGCTTACCTCCGCGAGCGTTTGCCGGGCGGCATTCCGGACGCCGGATTCGGCCCGGTCCAGTCCGAGACGGGCCGCGCGGATGCGCAGGCCCCGCTGGCCCGCCCATGCGATTTCCTGCGTGAGCGAGGCCTCGTACTCACCCATGCCGATGCCCGTCGTGGCGCCGGGCGCCTCGAAGGCCAGCTCGGGGTTGAAGTTGTAGACCCGCGCCTGCCGCAAGCCGCCGCGGGCGATCTCCGCCTCCTGCCGCTCGGCGAGGAAGGCGGGGTTCCGCTCTAGCGCCAGGCGCTGCGCATCCGCCAGGGAAAGAGTCAGGGTATCTCCGGACGGCAACTCGGTCCGGGGCGGAAAAGCAGGGTCCTGCGCTACGCCGGTGCGCGGCAGGGTGCACAGCGCGGCGAGAACGCCCGAAACCAATACGATTCGGTGCATCGATGATGTCTCCCAAGGCTCGACGGCGCGGCCCGAATGCCGGGGATCGCGCGTACGGCGCATCCCGGACGTACCACGCCCGTGAGCAAACAGATGATTGTGATTGTGGTTTAGCCCAACGGGTGCCGGGGTGTCCGGCTACAGCGAACTACGCCTTGGGAGGACGAAAGAATCCGATGGGAGTCCAGTCGACGGGCGTCGGCTGGCTTACGTATGTGGGAATAGGACGGTCCGACGGCAGAGAGAATGCAAATGATGCCACCACCGCCGCACCGTGCTGGTGCGTACAGTGATCGGCGCTCGTGCCGTGCTGATGATCTTCGCCGTGACGGTGGTCGGACAATCCGGCGTCTTCATGGCCATGCTCCCCGCGTGCATCCGATCCGTGCGAGGCGTGTATGGCCGCTGCTACGGTCGTCTCGTGGTGGACCTCGCCATCACGAATTTCGCCCCAGACCGGCTCGAGTTGGGCGAGTCCAGCGCTCAGGAGTAGCAGCAGAGCAAGGATACGGCGCGGAATCATGCTCGAAGGGTAACAGGGTTCCGCAATTCATTCAACCCCGGCGTTGCACCGAGAAGGCCATCAGGAGCGTGGCATGACTAGCCTCCAGCGCGAATGGTGACCCCGGCGAGGACGAGCCCGCCGGCCAGGGCCGCGAGGCCGGAAGATAGTCCCGGAGGGGAGGAGTCATCGGCGGCACGGGGCCGCGGTTTGGGCGAACTCCATCATCGCTGTGACGGACCATAACTGTTTCCGTGGTTTCCCCGCAAGAGCGCCCATATCATTTCTACTCGCGGAGAGCGCGGAGCCCGTTCGCCACCACCAGCAGGCTCGCCCCCATGTCGGCAAGGACCGCCATCCAGAGTGTCGCGACTCCGAGTATGGCCAGGACGACGAATACGGCCTTGGTCAGGAGCGAGAACCAGATGTTGGTGCGGATGATCCGCTCCGCCTTGCGCGCGAGCCGGATCGTGGTCGACAG